>JBNKIW010000003.1:0-235354 GCA_050290865.1 Rhodomicrobiaceae bacterium
AGACCGCATAGCCGATCGCTTCGGCGGGATAACGGTGGCGACGATAAAGCGGATCACGAACTGCTGTCATGATCGATTCATTGACGCAAATTCATCCAGGATCCGTTAACTTGACGATGCCTCAGCAACGCATTATTCCGTCGGCACTGGCACGGCGAGGCTACATGAGAGTCAAAGGAAATTCCCCGAATCACGCCGCTTTTACCACGCACACTGCCGGATTACGGAAATTTGATGAGTGGCAACATCGGCCGGGGAACGCTTGGGGCGGCGGGAAGAGCCACCCGCAATTTTGCAGCGCGTTTGGAACTGGGCGAGCGTCCTTCGCGTCGGCTACGAAGCCCGCGGTCTTGTCCATATCGTTTTCATCTGATTGCCCTGCCCGCTCGCACCGCGCCCATTGCATCCCGGCCCGCCTGCTGATAGCCTCGCCTCGCGATGAGGAGCGAGACGAAACCCTATCTTGTGCTTGCCAGGAAGTACCGCCCGCAGACCTTCAATGATCTGATCGGGCAGGGCGCCATGGTGCGCACGCTCCGGAACGCTTTCGAGGCCGGGCGCATCGCGCAGGGTTATATGCTCACAGGGGTGCGCGGCGTCGGCAAGACGACGACCGCCCGCATCATCGCCCGCGCGCTCAACTATTCGAAGCCCGGCGCCGATCTGGTCCCAACTATCGAAATGCCGGATTTCGGCGAGCACTGTCAGGCAATCATCGAGAGCCGCCATGTGGACGTGGTGGAGATGGATGCCGCTTCTCATACCGGCATCGATGATGTTCGCGAGATCATCGAAGCGGTAAGATACAAGCCGGCCTATGCGCGCTATAAGGTCTTCATCATCGACGAAGTGCACATGCTGTCGAAGGCGGCTTTCAACGGTCTCCTGAAGACGCTGGAAGAGCCGCCGCCACATGTGAAGTTCATCTTTGCCACAACCGAAATCCGCAAAGTGCCAGTCACGGTCCTGTCTCGCTGCCAGCGCTTCGACCTGCGTCGCGTGGATGTCGCCCTGCTCGTGGAGCATTTCGCGCGCATCGTGGCGGCGGAAGGCCAGGCGGCGGAGCCGGAAGCTCTGGCGCTGATCGCGCGTGCGGCGGAGGGCTCGGTGCGCGATGGGCTGTCCATCCTCGACCAGGCACTGGCGCATGGCCAAGGCGAGGTGCGTGCCGCCGACGTGCTGGCGATGCTCGGACTAGCCGACCGTGGACGCATCTACGACCTGCTCGACGCGGTTCTGGGCGGCCAGCCGCGCGAGGCGATCGCCCTTCTTGAAACCCTTCACAATGATGGCGCCGACGCCGTGCAGATCGTAACCGACCTCGCCGAGGCCGTGCACGCCGCAACACGCATCAAGGCAGCGGGGGAGAAGGCTGCGCCGGCCCTTAGTGCCAATGAACGCGCACGTGCCACGACCGCCGCCGGGCGCGTGTCCATGGCGGCACTGGCACGCGCGTGGCAGATGCTGCTCAAGGGGCTGGAGGAGGTGAACCGCGCGCCGCGCGCCATCACCGCTGCGGAGATGCTGCTGATCCGCATGTGCTATGCCGCCAACCTCCCGGCACCCGAGGAGATCATTCGCAGCTTGACAGCGAATTCTGGCTCCCGCACAAATAGTGAACGTTTAAACAACGAATCGCCAACTTATACTAGAGTTCGTGATTCGTCCGATTCGTCACCCAGCCGCCGTTTTGCCGGAGCCGAAGAGGCACCGCTTCTCGACGATGATGAGATGCCCGATCCCGGACTGGAGATGACCGCGCCCCTGCCACCGCGTCTGGAGTCTTTTGCCGATGTCGTCGCGCTCTCCGGCGAGAAGCGCGACGTGCGGTTGAAGATGGCGCTCGAAGACCAAACCGAACTCGTGCAGTTCAAGCCCGGCCATATCGAACTGCATCTCCTTTCCGGTGCGCCGAAGGATCTTGCTGGCGATCTCGGACGCAAGCTGCTCGCGTGGACAGGCGAACGCTGGATAATTTCCATCACCGACGCGCACGGCGAGCGCCCTTTGGGCGAAATCCGTCGTGAGCGTGAGGCGAAGATGCGGGAGGAAGCGCGGCGGCACCCTGCTGTGCAGCAGATGATGCGCACCTTTCCGGGCGCCGAGATCACGGCGGTACGCGATCTGAATGGGGACAATGGGAAAAAAGGTTGACGGAGCGGTGAGGTTCCGTCGAAGAGACATCGGACACAAACATTAGGGACGCCCATGAAGAACCTCATGGACATGATGAAGCAGGCCTCGCAGCTCAAAGCCAAGATGGAAGAGATGCAGGCCGCGGTCGAAGCTGTGACCGCCACGGGAACCGCTGGTGCGGGCTTGGTGACTGTCACGCTCAATGGCAAGGGCGTGCTGCAGGCCGTCAAGATTGATCCGAGCCTTCTCAAGGAAGGCGAGGGGGAAATTCTCGAGGACCTGATTGGCGCCGCGCATGCGGATGCCAAGTCGAAGGTCGAGCAGATTCTGCAAGACAAGATGCAGGACATGGCGGGCGGTTTGCCGCTACCGCCAGGTATGAAATTATTCTGACAGGGATGCGAAGCGGCCGGGCGAGGGGGCGGAGCCATAATCTCCGGCGCTTGCGAAGCATTCCGTTGTTGCCCGCATCATCCTAAGCGCCGCACCGACACCATGTCACGTAAAGCCGCCGGTCCCGAAATCGAAAGCCTCATTGCGCTGCTTGCGCGCCTGCCGGGGCTCGGTCCCCGTTCTGCCCGGCGGGCAGCGCTGCACCTCATCAAGAAGCGTGAGCAACTGCTCACTCCACTCGCCCGCGCCATGGCCGAGGCGGCGGAAAAGATTGTCGTCTGCCGAGAGTGCGGCAATCTTGATACGATCTCGCCCTGCACCATCTGCCAGGACCCGCGGCGCGACGCAGCAATGATCTGCGTTGTGGAGGAGGTTGGCGACCTGTGGGCGCTGGAACGAGCGGGTGTGATCGGTGCGCGGTATCACGTTCTCGGCGGGACGCTGTCCCCGCTCGACGGTGTCGGGCCGCAGGATTTGAATATCGCCAAGTTGATTGAGCGGGCACAAGGGGGCGACGTGACAGAGGTGCTCCTGGCGCTGAACGCTACGGTCGAGGGACAGGCGACTGCGCACTACATCTCCGC
This sequence comes from Rhodomicrobiaceae bacterium, assembly GCA_050290865.1. Taxonomy (GTDB): domain Bacteria; phylum Pseudomonadota; class Alphaproteobacteria; order Rhizobiales; family Rhodomicrobiaceae; genus JARRLC01. The sequence continues at coordinate 3,114 of JBNKIW010000003.1, forward strand.
CGAGTTGGAAAGCATGGGACTGACAGTCTCGCGCTTGGCGCACGGCGTGCCGGTGGGTGGTGAACTCGACTATCTGGACGAAGGCACGCTGGCGGCGGCGATCAAGTCGCGGCGGCCCGTTTAGTTGTGCTTTTCTGAGTTTTCAGACCTGACTGCCGGCGCAGAAGCTGGGGATCGCTTCCCTCCCGTCCCTTCAGACAGCCCAACCTGCCAAGCGAACGCGCCTGCCGCCCCCGTCTACAAAGATGGCAAACGTCCAGCCAAACCTAGCGAGCGCCTTCCCAATGTCTCGCCGTTCTAGCTCAGCAGCCGTCCGCTGGCGTGACCCAATACGAGATAGATGCGGCCTGTCTCGGAGGTGAGATGCGTCTGCACGCTCCGGCCTTTCGGATCGGACTTGCTCGTGTCCTGTAACATCCGCTCGAAATCCGTCAGATAGCGATCGACGATGACACGGAAGGTGCTGTCATTCTCATAACGCCGACGTACTTGATCGAAGGTGGCCTGCCCCTGCCGGGTATAAATGTTCCGATTGATGACGTGCCGATCCCCCTTGTTGTACCGCATCCACACCTCACGCGCGACGGCTTCGTCCACCGCACCCGCGATATCCTTCATATCGAAGACCATTGGCGATCCGCCCTCGGCCTTGCGTGGCTCGCCCGGCGCCATGACGGGCGGCATACCGTAGGAGCTGTCATCTCCGCCGGTGAAAGGATCGGCATCGGCGAAATGGTCGTCATCCGGGTGAGAGGCACGCGCCAGGAGATCACCCAGGGTCCACTGCCCCGCGCGCCGTTCTTGCCCCGATTCGGGCGCCGACGCACCGCCTCCTGGCGGACGTCCCATCGAATCGAAATCGGGCATACCACTTTGTGGGATGGGCCCGTCCATGCGTTCCATGAGTCCCGCACTAACCGCTTCGAAAGACTCCGGCGGCGCATTCCACTGATCGCCGAAACTGTCGCCAGGCTGCGGTTCCCGCCGCCCTCTGTCCACCGGTGGCCTATCGAAGCCATCAGGCGCAGATTGCTGCGGGTGCGGGTGCTGTTGAGTTGGTTGATGCGGCGCCCGCGCGTCGGGCTTGGACACCTGCCCGGAATGGCCGTGCCTCGTGGTGATATCCTTCAAGGTCTCAAGTGCGGCAAGTTGATCGGAAAGCGCCTGACGCATAGCCTTGGCGCCTTCCTTGGTCGCCGTTGGCATGTTCTTGGCCTGACGCCGCAGCTCGCTCTGCGTGTTTTCCAGCTCACTTGCCGCCTGCTGTGCCGTGTCGCGCACCTGGCGCGTCGTTTCGTTGAAACGGCTGGCAAATCCTGAAAGCTGTTGGGCAACCTGATCCTGCAGAGAACCAAAGCTCGCCTTCAGCTCGGAGATCGCACGCGAGGTGTGGGCTTGTGTCTCTGCGCGGAGGCGCTCCAGCTCTTTCATCGCGTTCTGCGACTTGTCGGCCGAATCCCGAGCCAGATGCTCCGTAACCTGACGCGCCCGCACTTCCGCCTGAGCGAGAGATTGCTCGAGCATATTCGTGTAGTTCTGCATCATACGGTCGAGGTCGCCGGCACGTGTATTGAGGGTCTCGACGAGCTTGCCAAGCGATGCCTGGCGCGTTTCCATCACAGAGTCGACCTTGGTGTTCTGTAACTCGAGCGCCCGCGCCGAGTTCATGATCGCCGCGCCCTGGTCCTCGAAACGCTTGGTCAGCCCAAGAACCTGATTGAGCAGTCCGTTCGACACCTCTTTCAGCATCTGGGCATTCGAGGTAAGCGTCTCGGAACTGCTTCCCGAACGGCTCGCAAGTTCGTCCACAGCCCGCTGAATCTGACCCGCCGTGGAGGTCACCACATGCTGGATCGATGCCGCCTGCCGTCCGAGCGATTTCTCCATCGAGCGGCTATGCTGCTCCAGCGTTTCCCTGATGTTGCCCGAGTAGCGCGCAACCGACGCATCAAGGTTCTTCGTGCGTTCAGAAAGCGCGGCATCAAGGGCCTGGCCACGGCGGCCCAGAATTGTCTCCAGGGCCTGCGTGCGCTCGGCCATGGCTTCATCGATATGTCTGGTGTGTTCGTTGAGCACGGTCTGCAACATCTTGGTTCGATCGCTTAGCGAACTGTCGAGTGATTCCGTGCGTTGCGCCAGCGCTCCTTCAAGTGCTGACAGGTTTTTTGTAGCCCCTTCGATAATACCGCTCAGCCGTGTCTGCTCACTACCCAGCCGCTCCAGAAGAACGGGGATTTCGCGGCCGACCCGTTCGCTCATACTCAGAACCGAAGCAACGAGGCTGTTGCCTTTGGCCGAGATGGCGGCGGCGGTCCGGTCGGACGTTTCCTGAATCGCGCGCGTCACTTCGAGGCCCGACTGATGCAGCTTGTCGGCGGCCTGCGCACCATGTTTCACCAACTGCTCGGTGATACGCGAACCACGCTCGGCGAGCTTCTCGTCAATGACGGCTCCGGCGGCGGTCACGGCCGCCGTAATCTTGTTGCCGCGGCTGGCAAGTGTGTCGGCAAGCGTGGATGTCGCCTGCGTCATTGCGTGGCTGGCGCGCTCGGAGGCCGCGGAAATCTCCCGCGTCACATGGGAACCGATACCCCGAAGCGCCTCGCTGACGCGGTCGCTGTTGTTGGCGAGAGCCTCACGCTCGCTGGCCAACTCGCTGATGAGGTTGCGGATACGGTTTTCATTTTCGCCGTAGGAGCGCTCAAGCGCTGCGACCTCGTTGTGGACAAGCGCCTCAAGCTCTCCGGCGCGGCCCAGAGCTCGCGAGATGGCATCATTCATCGCAGCGACCTGGCGGCGCACGGTCTGACCGAGCGACGCCACGGACTGTTCCGCCATCTTGTCCGGCTCGGCGAGGCGGACCGCGACCTCGGTCATGGCCGACGACATCAGGCGCAGTTCCTGCGCGCGCCAGACGAGGATCGCCAGAAACCAGAACAGGGCAATGGGAACGATGATGGTTGCGATCGAGGCCACGATGGACGGCGTCGCGAACAGGTCCTCCAAGCTGGAGATGCCTTCGGCGTTGCGGGCGATCACGGCCCAGGCGATGAGGCAGCCGAGGACGAACCAGATACCCGAAGCCGCAAGAGCAATATAGAACGGGGATTTGGAGGGCCGCTGCTGGAGAGCGTAGATCAGCCCGCCAATCGAGGGCATGTCGTCGTTGGCCGCGACTGCTCTGCCAGGGCCACCGGGAGTGCTGCGCGCCACGGGATGCGCGCGCTGCTGTGTCTGGACGGCGTTGCCCTTCAGCGAGGCATGGGAACCCGGCGCGCCGCTCGCGGGAGCAATTCTCCGGCTTACGGGAGCGGCGCTGGCGCCAGCACCAGCATTATCCACCGTGCTATCCTCTGGTCCGGACTCGCGGGGATTGGCCGATTTCTGAGACATTCCGTCGTCCTGATATGATGCGTGTCACGAGGCTGGCATACAACAAGTGAGAGACACTAGCCAACTATAATGCCAAACGCCTGGGTTGCAAGGAGTGGCATCAACAACCACGATTAAATCCCCCGGTCTGTATCGCCTCGCCGGACATCCTTACCGTTGCGAACTTGCACTACCTATTGGAAAAAAAGACAACATGCCCCACATATACATCTGCATACTTCTACCCATGATTTAAGGCCAAAAAAAGGTTGGATTCAAGGGCGGACGGCATAAGGTGTAACCGCTATTCACCTGGAAATAAAACGCAAATCGACTTTTCTGCAACGCCATGCTGGCAAAAATACATCATTGTTGGCCTCAACACAAAAACGCCCCAATGGTCGCAGAACTTCAGCCGCAGATCTTGACAACGTAAGGTTGTTGTGTCGGCTTCCGGCCCCTCCCGCTCAGGCGGCGAGAGGCGGAGGCATTTTTGTTTTCCGGTCCAGGGAGACTGGCGCACCTTCGCAGGACTGCAATCGAGGGCTGAAATGGAACTCACATTACAGAACATCGACGAATTCAACGTCGAGACAGACGAGAGACATGCTTTCCGGCATCGTCCGGTGGATCTGGCGCATCTGGCGAGATACACGATGGGTGACAGCGTCCTGGAACGGGAAGTGCTCGAGCTTTTCCGGCGCCAGTCCCGCATCTACTTCGACAAGCTGTGCAGAGCTGCCGACGACGACGCGTGGCGCGAGGCGGCCCGCGTGCTGAAAAGCTCGGCGCACAGCGCTGGGGCCTGGCGGATCCTGGCCACGGCGGAAACCGCCGAGCGGCTGGCGGCAACAGTATCCCCCGCGGTCCGCGACGAGCTTCTCGCCTCCCTTCGCCCGCAGATCGAAGAGGCGGACAGCTTCATCGCCGGCCTGCTGGAGTAGCGAGAGCCGGCGCGTACGAGTTGAGGCTGGAACCGGCATCCGATTCGTCTTATAGCACGGGACGCAAGCCACGCGTCTCATGCCAGGGCGGCGCGGCGCGCATCCATCCCTCAAACCGGCCCGGACACCTCGTGATGCCCAGGATCACCTATATCGATCACACTGGCCGCAACCATACCGTCGACGCCGAGATCGGGCAGACGGTCATGGAGACGGCCCTGAAACATCAAATTCCCGGAATTATCGCCGAATGCGGCGGCGCCTGCTCCTGCGCGACATGCCATGTCTATGTGGACGAGGCATGGCGCGAGGCGACCGGCGAACCGTCGCAAATGGAAGAAGATATGCTGGATTTCGCGTTCGATATCCGCCCGAACAGCCGATTGAGCTGCCAGATCCGCGTCACAAGCGCACATGACGGCCTTATCGTCCGGATTCCTGAGCGTCAAGGTTGAGCTTTCTGCCAGTGCGGCTTAACTAAACGGGCGGGTGGTCGCCCTAAAAAAGGAATGTTCGAATCCGCTTTACGGCACGGCAGGGACTTCTACGACATGAACGGCAATTCTCCTATCGAAACTGACGCAGTGATCATCGGGGCCGGACCGGTTGGGCTTTTCGCGGTGTTCGAACTGGGCCTTCTCGATATCAAGGCCCACGTCATCGACATTCTCGACCGTCCCGGCGGCCAGTGCACCGAACTCTACCCCGAAAAACCGATATACGACATACCGGGTCTCCCCGTAGTCTCCGGCCAGGAACTCACGGACCGGCTGATGGAGCAGATCAAGCCGTTCGGCGCCACTTTCCATTTCAGCGAGCGCGTGGATGTGCTCCGGCGCGATGGCGACGGTTTCTTTATCCAAACCGACGAGGGCAAGAGTTTCCGCGCCAAGGTGGCGATCATCGCCGCGGGCGGCGGGTCGTTCACGCCAAAACGGCCGCCGATCGATGGCATTGAAACGTATGAGGGGAAATCGGTCTTCTATTCCGTGCGGCGCATGGAAGACTTCCGCGACCGCGACATCCTTATTGCCGGTGGCGGCGATTCAGCGCTGGACTGGACACTCAGTCTTCAGCCCATCGCCCGGTCGTTGACTTTGGTGCACCGCCGTGACGAATTCCGCGCCGCGCCGGACAGCGTGAACAAGATGCGCGAGTTGGTGGCCGCCGGGAAGGTTCATCTTCGCCTTGGCCAGGTGATGCAGCTCAAGGGCGCGGACGGCAATCTGGAAGCGGCGGTGATCCGCGGCCCGGTGGATGGCGTGGAACAGAGCTATGATGTCCCCTGCAACCGCCTGCTGCCCTTCTTCGGCCTGACGATGAAACTCGGGCCGGTCGCGGACTGGGGCCTGAACCTGCAGGAAAACCTGATCCCCGTGGACACGGCCAAGTTCGAGACCTCGGAGCAGGCCATCTTCGCCATAGGCGACATCAACACCTATCCCGGCAAGTTGAAGCTGATCCTGTCAGGCTTTCACGAAGCCGCGCTGATGGCGCAGCAGGCCTATCGTTACGTCTATCCGGACAAGCGGCTGCTGTTCCAGTACACGACGTCGTCGTCCAACCTGCAGAAGAAGCTCGGCGTCGTCTGACGCCGGCACACCCCGCAGAAAATCCTGTGAGCACGTGCCGCAAGTGGGGCAGGATTTTCTGCGGGGCGTACTGGTTGCACGGGGTGCCGCTTCGAAGAACGCTGACGCACGGAAAGCCGGGCATGCACCGAACCGCTGTCCGGTCAGCGCAGGTAATACGCCAACCCGTACAGCGCAACTCCGCCCACGATGAAGAGAAGGCCGATCAGACCCAGCACCGGCGCGATGAATTGGCCGGCAACGTTGGTTCCCAGCCGCCGCACCTTGCCGAGATGGGTTTCCGCCGAGCCGATCTCGCCGAGCCGCTGCTCGATGTCCGTCGGTGTCGCCGCCGTGCGTCTGCCGCGCAGGACCTGCCACGCCGAACAGAGCAGCATTTCCTTGAAGTCGTAGCGCGAGGCTATCGCGCGGCACACATAGCCGATCGCGATGAGAACGGTGCCGGATACGAGATAGATCGCGGTCGCCCCAAGCTCCATTGCAGCCATCCCCCCGAAATACGCGGCAACTGTGCCATTTTTCGAGGCAGCGCAAGCGCAATACCCCGAGCGGACACCGACCATATCCCACGCTACCGGCGCTGGCCAGGGTATTCATCGCTGCGTTTTGCGCGGGCGCGCGCGCCATCGACTCCGCCGCGGCATGCTTGACCGTTGGCGAATGATCGGGATGCGCCCCCTACTTCCTCGCGCCTTTCGCTGCCGGGCGTCCGCGCTTGGCGCCACCCTTGGCTGCCTTCGAAGTCGACACCGAGGAAGCGGCTTCCATCTGACGGCGCTGGCCCAACCCCATCGTCTTCGCAAGCTCCGAACGCGCTGCCGCGTATGCCGGTGCGACCATCGGGTAGTCACGCGACAGGCCCCACTTCTCCCGGTATTCCTCGGGGGACATGTCGTAGTGCGTCCGCAGGTGCCGCTTCAGGGATTTGAACTTCTTGCCGTCTTCGAGACAAATGATGTAGTCATTCGTCACGGACTTCTTGATAGGAACGGCGGGCTTCAGTTCCTCCTTCACTGGTTCAGCCCCATGAACCGCAACTTTATTCAGAGCTGCGTAAACAGAGCTGATCAGGTCAGGAACCTGCTCATATACGAGCGTATTGTTTGCCACATAAGCCGAAACGATATCGGACGTGAGCGAAGTTATGTCGAGTTTGTCGGCGTCCACAGGCGTGCTCCTGAGTTATGATGAGGCGACGTGTCTATCGATAAGCATGTGTCCGCTCGGAGGAGCGCCACATATATCAAGGCATAGCCACGCAATAGTTAACAATATTTCAATTCGCGCAAGCTCATAGTGATAAGGGACCCGAAAAACGCATGTACTGCGATCATTTTGCATCGCGCCGTAAACGGATCATCTTCATTCCCATGAGTGCCGCGGCACGATGGGATAGCAAAAAGGGGGGGCTGACGGCATGACGACACCGCGGGGGACCGCAACCATGATCGTTGCACTGCTTCTCGCCTGTTCATGCAACCCCGCGGCGGCGCAGATCGCTCCGGACAAGCTCCCGCCGCTGCAAACCGCGAATGCTGCGAGCACTGCGGAAATCGTGCCGCAACGCGGCGGCCGGGCGGACAGGATCGTCAGAACACTCCGCCGCATCAAGCTGCCGCCGGGCTTCAGGATCTCGGCCTATGCCATCGTGCCCGACGCGCGCCATATGGCGGTGAGCAAAGACGGTGGCATGGTCTTCGTGGGTACCTACCGGAGCAAGGTATGGGCGGCGACGGATCGGGACCACGACCACAAAGCCGATGAAGTGAGGGCGTTCGCGCCAGCCGTGCGCTTTCGGATCCCGAACGGTGTCTGCTTCGCCCCCGATGGCGCGCTTTATGTCGCCGAGTTGAACCGCGTGCTGGTCTTTCCCGCGGCGGAAACAACCTACGCGAAACCTGATGTCCCCGCCTTCATCGTCGTGAAGCAGGGCGAACTGATCCCGGCTTCAGAGGAATCCCGCGGCCACGCCGCGCGCGTCTGCCGTATCGGGCCGGACGACAAGCTCTATATCGCGATCGGTCAGCCCTACAACGTGCCGCCGCGCGGCAAGCTCGCGCTGTATGACCGGCTGGGCATCGGCGGCATCATCCGCATGGACCGCGACGGCACGAACCGCGACGTCTTCGCGCGCGGCATCCGCAATTCGGTGGGCATGGCCTTCAATCCGGCAGACGGCGCATTGTGGTTCACAGACAATCAGGTGGACGGCATGGGCGATCTGATCCCACCCGGTGAGCTCAACCGCGCGAGCGGGCCGGGGCGGCATTTCGGTTTTCCATGGTATGGCGGCGGAACGGTGCGCACGAAGGAGTACAGTGGCGGCGAGCCGCCCAAGGGAGCCGTCCCGCCGGAAGTGGAGATGGACGCGCACGCCGCCGACCTCGGGATGACGTTCTACACCGGCGCAATGTTTCCGGCGCGTTATCGTGGCGGCATATTTTCTGCACAGCATGGTTCGTGGAACCGGACGAAGCCGATCGGCGCGCGGGTGATGTTCACGGCGGTGAAGAGCGACGGCAGCGCGGGCGAGAGCAGCGTTTTCGCGGAGGGCTGGCTCGACGAGACGACTGGCAAATACAGCGGACGCCCCGTGGATGTCGCGCAGTTGCCGGACGGTTCGCTGCTGGTGTCGGACGATTTCGCCGGTGCAATCTACCGGATCACTTATGAGCCGTGAGCGCTGTTCTCCTGAACCAACGCTTCCGTCCGGGAAAACCCGCTCATGGCCAGACAGCGCTTGGCCATGATGCGGTGTGCCCCGGTGTGGACGCCATATCTCAAAGCTGGCGCTTCACTTCCTCGACGCGGAAGCATTCGATCAGATCGCCGCGGCGTATATCCTGATAGTTCTCGAAGGCCATGCCGCATTCCTGCCCTGCCTGCACCTCTTTGACTTCGTCCTTGAAGCGCTTGAGCGTGGAAAGCTTGCCTTCGTGAATAACGACGTTGTCGCGGATGAGGCGAACGTTGGCACCGCGTTCGACGCGGCCGTCGGTTACGCGGCAGCCCGCGACATTGCCGACCTTGGTGATGTTGAACACCTCCAGGATCTCCGCGTTGCCGAGGAACGATTCACGCAAGGTGGGCGCGAGCAGGCCGGACATCGCCTGTCTGATGTCGTCAACGAGATCGTAAATGATGTTGTAATAGCGGATCTCGATACCGGACCGTTCCGCCAGCTCCTTCGCCTGCGCGTTGGCGCGGACATTGAAGCCGACAATGGCGGCGGTCGACGCTGAAGCCAGCGACACGTCGGACTCGGTGATGCCGCCCACGCCGGTATGGACCAGGCGTGCCGCCACCTCCTCGTTGCCGAGCTTCTCCAGCGCGGAGCCAATGGCTTCCACCGACCCCTGCACGTCACCCTTGATAATGAGCGGGAACTCCTTCTTGCCCGCCTCGCTGAGCTGGCTCATCATCTGTTCGAGCGAGCTGCGCGAGCCGGTGCCGCCAGCCTTCAGGTCGCGCAGTTTGCGGACGCGGTATTCCGTGAGCTCGCGGGCGCGGGCTTCGTTTTCCACCACGGCGAACTGATCGCCTGCTTCCGGCGCGCTGTCGAAACCGAGGACTTCCACCGGCACCGACGGCCCCGCCTCGGCGACATGCTCGCCCTGGTCGTTGATCAGCGCACGGACGCGGCCCCAGGCACGGCCCGCCACCACGACCTGTCCCACTTTCAGCGTGCCGCGCTGAACGAGCACTGTACCCACCGGCCCGCGGCCGCGCTCCAGCTTGGCTTCGATGACCACGCCTTCAGCCGGGCGGTTCGGATTGGCTTTCAGTTCCAGGACTTCGGCCTGGAGGCTGATGATTTCCAGGAGTTTGTCCAGATTGGTCCGGGCTTTCGCCGAGACTTCGATTTCGAGGGTGTCGCCGCTCATGCTCTCCACGACGATCGAATGCTGGAGAAGCTCGGTGCGCACCCGCTGCGGATCGGCGTCGGGTTTGTCGATCTTATTGATGGCGACGATCAGCGGCACGCCGGCGGCCTTGGCGTGGTTGATGGCTTCCACCGTCTGCGGCATGACGCCGTCATCGGCGGCCACGACGAGCACCACAATATCGGTGGCCCTGGCGCCGCGCGAGCGCATGGCCGTGAACGCGGCATGGCCCGGCGTGTCGATGAATGTGATGGGCGCGCCGGATACGGTGCAGACCTGATAAGCGCCGATATGCTGCGTGATCCCACCGGCCTCACCCGCCACGACATTGGTCTGGCGCAACGCGTCCAGCAGCGAGGTCTTGCCGTGGTCGACGTGCCCCATGATCGTGACGACGGGAGCGCGCGCTTCCATGTCCACCTCCAGATCGTCGGTGCCGATGAACCCTTCCTCGACGTCGGCTTCAGAAACGCGCTTCACCATGTGACCGAATTCGGTGGTGACGAGCTCCGCGGTGTCGGCATCGATCACGTCATTGATCTTGTGCATCTGTCCCTGTTTCATCAGGAATTTGATGACGTCGACAGAGCGCTCCGCCATGCGGTTGGCTAGTTCCTGAATGGTGATGACCTCGGGAAGCTGCACCTCACGAATGATCTTCTTGCGGGGTTCAGCCGAGCCAAGAGCCTGCTTCTTCAGGCGTTCGCGCTGACGGCGGAGCGAGGCGAGCGAGCGCTCGCGCTGACCTTCGTCCAGGGCGTTGGTGATGGTGAGCTTGGCACGTCCGCGGCGGTCTTCCTCGGCCTTCTTGACCGGCGTTGCGACCTTCCCCTTCTTGGCGCGGAGATCGACACGGCCGCGGGCGGCGGCGGCCTCCTCCTCCTCGCGGGTACGGACACGGGGCGCGGCCGCGCCTGCGGCGCCTGCTGTCTCGGCAGGCTTCGTCGCAGCGGCACGTCCGGCCGGCACGGTCGTGGCCTTTTTCGCTTTTTCGGCGGCGGGCTTGGCTGCGGGCGCTGCCTGCGCGGATGCGACTGGCTCCCCGGCCTTTTCGGCGGGCGCAGGGGCAGGCTCCGCTGGCGCTTCTTCCGCGGCGCGTTTGGCTTCTTCCTCGCGGCGCTTGGCCTCTTCCTCGGCCTTCAGCACGGCTTCTTCGGCACGGAGGCGTTCGGCTTCCTCGCGCTCGCGGTTCTCGATCTCCGCCCGCTTGCGGGCCTCGATCAGCGCTCGTGCCCGGGCATCCACTTCGTTCGACGACAACTGGCGAAGCACGTTGCGCGACTTTTCGGGGGCCGCCGTCTCGGCAGCCGCCGGGCGCTTCTTGTTCGACGCGCGCTGGGGCTGCTTCGCCGGTTCGCGCGGCTCGGCCGGAACCGTGGCCACCGCTTCCTGCATCGACAGTGGTTTCTTGCTGCGCTTCTTCTCGACCACGACCGATTTCGACCGGCCATGGCTGAAGCTTTGGCGGACGTGGCCAGACTCGACCGTCCGTTTGACGTTCAAAGTCATGGTCTTGCGTCCGGCAGTTGCAGTCTTGTCCTGGGGCTCTTTCGTTTCGCTCATGCCTGTTCCTGTTCCGGCGAATCCGCCACGGGTGCGGCTTCCGGATGTGTTCCCACATAGGTTCTCAGCCGCTCAACCGACCAGAGGAATTTCTGACCGGCACCACCGCCATCCGCGATGGCGGCGTGCATTACGTTTGTTCTTCCAAGCGCCGCGCTGACCTCTGCCGAGGTGAAGCATACCACGGGCGCTGTTTCTCTGGTTGTCTGCCCCGACCGTCCTGCCGCTATGCGGTCCAGCTTGCGCTGTCCGTCCGCGCTGGCGTCACTCGCATGGAGGAGGACGACCCGGTTCCGCCCGTTCAGCGCCTTCTCGACTTTCGCAAATCCTGCCACGACGCACCCTGCCTTATTGGCCATGGCCAAGTCCTGCAGAGCGGCACGGCGTAAGAGAACTTCGACGGCTCCCCCCAGATCCGGATCGACACTGACGGACTGGCGGAACCCGCGGGTGAACACCCTCTTCCGGACGGCTTCGGCAACGGCTTCGCGTGTTGCCGTAATCCAAACGCCGCGTCCGGGGAGCTTTCTCCTGAGATCGGCGACGACCCGGCCTTCCGGATCGAGAACGAAGCGCAAAAGTCCATCTTCCTGGCCGCGCCTGCGCTCCAACGCGCAGCTTCGGACAGGTCTCGCCTTATTCTTAGCCTCTTCGTACAAAAAATTCACTAATTCTGTTTGTGGTCCGGCGACCGAAGCCGCCGAGCTGTTCCCTTGACGACACAGAGTGACTGCAAATTTCGTTACGAGGCAGCCTGATCCGCCTCCGTTTCCTCATCTTCCGCAGCAGCCTCCGCTTCCTCATCTTCCGCAGGCGCCTCGGGCTCTGGCTCTGGCTCGGGTTCCGGCTCAGGCTCGATCCAGCCCGCCTTGACACGGGCATCGAGGATCATGTGCTCAGCGTCCTCGCGGCTCACATCGAAATCTTCGAGGAAGCCCTTGTGCCGGGTGACCGAGCCATCCTTCTTCTCGTTCCAGCCGGCCAGATCGTCCGTCGCGCAGTCGGCGAAATCCTCCAGGGTCTTCACGCCGTTCTCACCCAGCGCGACGAGCATGGTGGTGGTCAGCCCGGTGACGGCCGAGAGATCGTCGGCGACGCCCAATTCTCGCCGCTTATTATCGAGTTCGGCCTCGCGCCGATCAATATAGTCGCTCGCGCGCTCCTGAATTTCTTTCGCCGTGTCCTCGTCGAAGCCTTCGATGGCGGCAATCTCATGCAGGTCGACGAATGCCACTTCCTCGATGCTGCCGAACCCCTCCGATGCGAGCAGTTGCGCGATCACTTCGTCCACGTCGAGCGCGTCCATGAATGTGGCGGAGCGTTCGGCGAATTCCTTCTGGCGCCGCTCCGATTCCTCGGCCTCGGTCAAAATGTCGATGTCCCAGCCAGTGAGTTGCGAAGCGAGGCGCACATTCTGGCCGCGGCGTCCGATGGCGAGGCTGAGCTGGTCGTCCGGGACGACGACCTCGATGCGTTCCAGATCCTCATCTAGCACGACTTTGGCGACCTCGGCAGGCGCGAGCGCATTAACGATGAACGTCGCGGCGTCTGGCGACCACTGGATGATGTCGATCTTCTCACCCTGCAATTCGTTCACGACGGCCTGCACGCGGCTGCCGCGCATGCCGACGCAGGCGCCGACCGGATCGATCGAGGTGTCCTTGGAGACCACGGCGATCTTGGCGCGGCTGCCCGGATCGCGCGCCACCGACTTGATCTCGACCACGCTGTCGTAGATTTCCGGCACTTCCTGCGCGAACAGCTTGGCCATGAATTCCGGGCGCGTGCGCGACAGGAAGATCTGCGGCCCACGCTGCTCCCGGCGTACGTCGTAGATGAAAGCGCGGACACGATCGCCGTAACGGTAGGTTTCGCGCGGCAGCGTCTCGTCGCGCCGGATCACGCCCTCGGCACGGCCAAGATCGACGACGACATTGCCATATTCGACGCGCTTGACCACACCGTTGCAGGTTTCGCCGACGCGGTCCTTGTATTCTTCGAACTGGCGCTCGCGCTCGGCCTCACGCACCTTCTGAACAATGACCTGCTTGGCGTTCTGCGCGGCGACCCGGCCGAAATCGAGGGGCGGCAGAGGCTCGGCGATGAAGTCGCCGATATCGGCTTCCGGGTTGCGTTTGCGGGCATCCTTCAGCGAGATCTCGATGGCGTCCTGGACCACGGTTTCCACGACTTCCAGAAGGCGCACCAGCCGGATCTCGCCTGTCTTGGCGTCGATCTCCGCGCGGATTTCGTTCTCGCTGCCGTAGCGCGATTTGGCCGCCTTCTGAATGGCGTCCTCCATGGCGGCGAGGACCAGCGTGCGATCGATGGATTTCTCGCGCGCAACCGCGTCCGCGATCTGCAACAGTTCCAGCCGGTTTGCGCTAACGCCTTGCTGCGGCATTTATCTTCACTCCAAATTATCGCTGCCTGGCTCCAGTTCCGCTTCCGGTTCCGCAGTCGCGGCCTGGGCCATTTTCAACAGTCTGTCGGTCAATACGAGCTTTGCCTCACCAATGAGCGCCACCGGCAGCCCGATGACCTGCGGTTCACTATACCCGTCCACCTCCATCACCAGCCGTGCCTCGCCGTTCTCGTAACCATCGAGAATGCCGCGGAAACGGCGGCGCCCGCCGATCATCTCGCGCATCTCGATCTTGGCCTCGTGGCCCGCCCAGTCGATGAAATCCGAGGGTCGCACCAGCGGCCTGTCGATGCCCGGCGTAGACACCTCCAGATGATAGCCCCCGGCGATCGGGTCATGCGCATCGAGCAGCGGCGACAAGCGCCGGCTGAGCAGCGCGCAATCGTCCACCGTCATGCCGCCTGACGGCCGGTCGGCCATGATCTGCAGCGTCACGCCGCCCGTGCCGGACATCTTCACGCGCACCAGCCGGAAACCGAGGTCTTCGAAGACCGGCTCGGCGAGCGCAGCGATACGCGCCGCCAGACCGCTTTCCTGGATGAAGCGTTCCCGCAGTTCTTCCTTGCCCGACGGATCGCCTTTGGCGGATTCAGCCATCGCCTTGCGCCTCGTCCCGTTCGAACGGTTGTCGAATTGCCTAAACAAAAAGAGCGGACCCCGGACGGGCCCACTCTTCACAGTCGAGATGATCATGAGCGGACATAATCTAGGCGTATTTGCCCGCCCGCGCAAGACTGCGTTGCATGGCACCCGTGATTTTCACGAGCGAATTACTTAGAACCGCGCGCGGCGGCTCCGTCACCCCCGCTCGAAGACCAAGAACTGGCATGTGCGGCCGGCGCCTATCGCCTTGGCCTCATAGCGCGTGGCGGGCCAATCCGCGGGACGGGAGGACAGAAGTCCGGGACTGGCGGCGAAATCCGTGCGGCCCGCCATGCCCTCAATCACCATCGCTGCATAGCTGGGGATGTCGGTTGCAAAACGCAAGTGTGCGCCGGTCCGCATGACGCGGGCGAGGCCGTCGAGCGCCGAAGCGTGGAGAAAGCGGCGTTTGTGGTGGCGTTTTTTGGGCCAGGGGTCGGGGAAAAGCACAAAAACGCGGCCGACGCTGGCCTCCGGCAGCCAGTCGATGAGCTGGCGCGCGTCGTCGTCATGAAGGCGGATATTGGCGAGGCCAGCGTCCTCGGTCGCGCGCAGAACGCGTGCCACGCCCGTGATGAACGGTTCGCACCCGATGAGGCCGATGTGCGGATTGTGCCGGGCCTGCCACAACAGATGCTCGCCACCGCCGAATCCGACTTCCAGCCAGACGTCGTCGACAGGAACAGGAAACAGCCGCCTGAGCGGAGCGGGCGGAGGGGCAGTCAAATCCATCCGCAATTCGGGCAGCCGCGTCTTCAACAGACGGACCGTTGCCTGCGACAGCCCACGTCCGACCCGGCGGCCATGAAGCTGGCGACGAACCGGCGGCAGCGCCGATGCGTCCTCATATGCGCCCGTATCTTGCATGCGATCAGGTTCTGACGCAGCGCCGCAGCGCCGTCAACCGCCATCGTGCGAATGCGGGAAGACGGTGCGGATAGCACCGCCCCCCGCCAGTCACCGCGGCCTTCCCCGCTCGGCCTGCGGCGCAACACCGGTGTGCTCAGGCCACCTCGTCTTTCGTCCGGCGCCGGAAGAACCAGACGCCGCCGACCAGCGCCAGAACGACGCCGCTACCGGCCAAATATGGCCCGTTCTTGGCCTGCGAGGCGAGCTGCCGGATGCGCGCAGTGCGCGAACTGGCGTAATTGATCAGCGAGTTCCCGCCAACCGACAGCTCCCACACATCGCTCTTGTCGCCATCGCGAAGGAGCGCGGTAACAGGACCGCGATACAGCATCTCGGCCTGCTGCTCGGTGAGGCGCTTCTCCGGAACGATGAGCTTGAAGCTGCCACCATCTGCAGCCTTCATCTCGACTTCATATTTCACATTGCGCTTGACGCCACGCTTCTCTTTCCACGTCTTGGTGATCTTCTGGACCGAACCGGCCACCTGCTTCAATTCCGTGCGTTCGGGAACTTTCCCGTCCCGGCCTTCCATCGCCATGGAAATGCCGACGCCGCCGGCGATCAGTCCGATGAGCACGAAGCCCAGCGGGGTAAAAATCAACTTCAACAGACCCATTACATCCCCCATATCTAGTAGGTAACTTGAGCGCATCCCCCTAAGGAGCAATTTAGGCAGGCATGTGACGATCACTGATTCTCTGTGCCACATCCTGAACAGTCGAGGTCCGGACCGTGGCGAGTCAGCCCACGGATCTCAACCTCCTGGCATCCGTGCCCCCCCTACGCAGCGGCGCTGGGCCGCGCGGCCACCGCGTTATACCAGCGGTCGAGATGCTCCACCCCTTCCGGACGGCTGAGCTGCGCGGTCTTCATGAAGTCGATGGCGACCAGCGCGGTGATGTCGGCGATCGTGAAAGTACTGCCGGCGATGAATTCGCGCCGCGCGAGTTCGGCGTCGAAAAGGCGCAGCATGGTATCGACACGCGGCCGGTTGGCCTCCGCCCATTGCGGCACCTGAGGTACCTCGCGTTCGCTCATGGCCGGATGCAGATGACGAAACACATGCTGGACGGCAAGCATCAGGCCCAGTTCGGCCCGCCGGTGCCACATCTCGATGACCGCCTCCTCCTTGGCGCCGCTGCCGAAAAGACAGGGCTCCGGCCTGACACGCTCGAAATAGCGGCAGATCGCCATCGTCTCGGAGATGGCGGTGCCGTCGTCGAGAATGAGGACCGGCACCTGGAGCATCGGGTTGAGGCCGCCGAACTCCGGCGTGCGGTGCTCCATCCCGATCAGATCGACCTGCTCGAAGGGGACTTCGATCCCCTTTTCGGCCAGAAAAATGCGAACCCGGCGCGGATTGGGCGCGCGTCTCGTTTCGATGATCTTCATTGTGGGCGTTCCTCGGCCGTGTGTCCGGCAATTTGCAACCGGTTAAACCTATTTGTGCAACCGCCCACGCGTCATTTCACTTTTTGGCGAGGAAGCTTAAGGAGGAATTTACCTTTTCGGACTTCAATGGGGACATTGGTGCCAAGGTGAGACAGTTGCGTCGCATGTCGGAACGGCTGTTCACGATGTTTTTGTCAGTAGGGTAAGTGTTATGAGTGCCGATCTGGCCTCCCCGGTCTTGCTACCGAGGGCAAACGCGATTTCCGCCGCGGCTACGTCTGCGCGCGTGCGTCAGACGCGGGAGAAGCTGAACGCCCGCAGCGGCGCGCGTCCCGAATTCCATTACGAATTGCTTACAATTTTCGTCAAATCCGAACTCACTGCATCGCTGGCCATTCCCGTGCTGGCGGTCGTGGTGGCCGTTGGCCTGCTGCCCTGGGCACCGCTCGAGAGCATTCTGCGCTGGCTGGCCACGCTGTTCATCTCCAAGGGCGTGCTCATATTCCTGTGCCGCCGCCTGCAGATGACGCCTCGCAAGCAGGCGAATTCGCTGCGCTGGCGCCGCACGCTGGCGCTGGGTGAGTTCTTCTACGGCGTGACCTGGGCGTCCGTGGCCTTCGTCGACGTCTCGGGGGGCGACCAGAAGACAGCGTTCTTCTTCATCTTCGCGGCCATCATGGTCGTCGTGGCGATGCGGACGATGTTCGCCTCGACCGTACTGCCGATTCTCTATGCGGGCACCATCCCGATGACCTTCGCGCTCGCCCTGCGCTTCGCACTGACCGGCGATCCGTTCTACTGGGCGATGGCGGGGGTCGCTGTCGGCATCCATGTCTATCTCATCTTCCTCGCCAGCGGTCTGCAATCGACCGTCGTGGCCATGCTCGAATACCGTGCCGAGAAGGATGCGCTCGTGGCAGAGCTGGAACAGGCCAAGGCGGCCTCCGACGACGCACGCCGCCGCGCCGAAGCGGCCAATCTCGCCAAGTCGCGGTTCCTGGCGAATATGAGCCACGAGCTGCGCACGCCGCTGAATGCCATTCTCGGTTTCTCGGAGGTGATGAAGGATGAGATATTGGGCGCGCTCGACAACCCAACCTACAGATCCTATTGCACGGACATCCATAAGAGCGGCCAGCACCTGCTGAACGTCATCAATCAGATCCTCGACCTGTCGCGTATCGAAGCGGGACGCTATGAACTCATCGAAGAGGCCGTCGATCTCGCCGGAGTGATGGACGACTGCCGCGGCCTGCTGAAACTGCGCGCCGACAGCAAGGGCCTGAAGATCGTCGAGGACTTCAGCGAAGACCTGCCGCCCCTGTGGGCCGAGCAGCGCTCGATGCGCCAGATCTGCCTCAATCTCCTGTCGAACGCGATCAAGTTCACGCCGCCCAACGGCACCATCACCCTGACGGTCGGGCGGACGCGTTGCGGCAGACAGTTCCTGAGCGTGCGCGATACCGGGCCGGGCATCCCCGAGGCGGAGATCCCGCGCGTGATGAGCCCGTTCGGCCAGGGCTCGCTGGCGCAGCACGCCGCCGAGGGCGGCAGCGGCCTCGGCCTGCCGATCGTCAAGGGCCTCGTGGATCTCCATGGCGGGCGTTTCGAGTTGCGCAGCCGCCTCCGGCAGGGAACCGAGGTGCGGATCACGTTTCCGCCTCACCGTGTCATGAAAGCCACAGCGCGGACGGGCGGGGCGCCGATCGTCCTGGCTTTACCGCGTGTTGCCGCCGCGCCAGCCATTCACGGCTGATCCAGGACAGGACAGAGCGAGGCATTGACGCAACAGAGGTGCGTCGCAACAACAGCGTGATCCCGAATACTGAAAGACAAGCCTTCCGCCTCATATGCCAATTGCTATATATTCGGGACGATGTCCGTTTGTAAGGTGGGGCGCTTGTGGCTGCGTGGGTTGCAATATTTTTCCTGATCATTGCTGCGCTTTTGCTGCTGGTGTCCCACGACGCCGGTTCCATTGCGGGGATGTCGAATGATGCCATTGCGCGCACCGCGGCGCTCGTGGCCCTCCTCATCTTCCTCAGTGGCAGTATAGCGCAGTCCTATCGCGGCAGGGTGCTGGAGGCGGTGAAGCATATCGTCACTTGGTCGGCGATGCTGGTTGCGCTGGTCGGGCTCTACGCCTATCGCGGCGAACTGACCCTGGTCGCTGACCGGGTCATCGGCGAACTCACGCCGCAAGGGGCACACGTCAATATTTCGGGAAAGCACGGGATCGGCAAAGCCGTCCGCATCAGACGCGGCTGGTCCGGGCATTTCATTGCGCACACCCTTATCGGCGGCACGAGCATCGACATGATCGTGGACACGGGGGCGTCCACCGTGGTCCTGCGTCATGAAGATGCCAGGCGCCTGGGCGTCAATATGAAAGCCCTGCGCTACACCGTGCCCGTGCAGACGGCGAATGGTTCATCCTATGCCGCGCGTGTACGTCTTAGTGACATATTTGTCGGCAACGTTGGCCTTCGCAACGTGGAGGCACTCGTTGCGAAGCGAGGAAGTTTGCATCAGAGTCTTCTTGGTATGAGTTTCTTAAGCCGTTTGCGCTCATATGAGTTTTCAGGGGACTTCCTGGTGCTAAGGGGCTGAGGCCGGGGTTTGCCGCGTTCTTCTGGCAAACTTCAAGTATTGAGGAGCAAGCGGGCATGGCATTCCGTGGCGGGATGCGTCGGGCCCTGAACGGAGTTGTGTTGGGACTCTCGTTCGCCGGTGCAGGGGCAGCAAGTTTCTATTTCTTCGAAGATATTTACCGGGCCATCGAGCAGCAGTGGCCGAGGCTCGACCCGAGCCTGGCGCCCGCCGTCCGGGACGAGCCGGAGGTGGTCGCTTCGACGTCGCCGCTGAAAGGGGCAAGCGATCCGTTTACCGATCCAGCCTACAGCGTCGCGGATCTGCGCTCGTCGCTGACCGGCTTCGACCCCGCCGTGTTGAAGGCGACGCGGCCGGGCCGCAGGGTGATGCTCGCCGCCAATTCTTACGGGCATTTCATGGTGAAGGCGGAAATCATGGGCGTGAAGGTCGATCTTCTCACCGACACCGGCGCGACCTATGTGGCGCTGAACTACGAGACGGCGCGGGCGCTGGGATTCAATGACCGGAACATGGATTTTACCAGCCGCTCAACCACGGCCAATGGCATTGCCCGGGTGGCACCCGTCAATCTCGACTACCTCCGCATCGGCAGCATCATCGTCCGCAACGTAAAGGCGGTAGTCGCGGAACCGGGCAAGATGACGCAAAACCTGCTGGGCATGAGCTTCATCAGCCGGCTGTCAGGGTTCGAGTTGAGAGGCGGCCGGCTGGAGATGGTGCAGAACACGGCACCGTGACGAACCGCCCGGTGCGTTGCCAGAAGGTCGTGGAGAATTTCCTTCCCGTGTCTCACACGATGATGACAACCGGCGCCTGTTCGCACGGCCGCTTTGGCCACGCGAGACCTCCGCGCCGCGGCGGCGAGGCGCGCTGGCTAGTACAGCCCGCGAGCCAAGTTCGTACCCCGTTTGCCGCACGCGCTTATACGAACTTGCTGCGGATAAGCTGTACTAGATTCAATATGTTGCTAGTACGCCTGAACCGCGAGAAGTCCTGAAAGCACTCGCGGCAAATGGGTCAGGACTTCTCGCAGAGCGTATTAGTACGCCCCGCAGAAAATCCTGATGCGCGTGCAGCAAACTGGGTACGAACTTGGCTCGCGGGCTGTACTAATGCCGCGTTAAAAGCCGGGTGGTGCGCCGGATGGGGGCGGTGTTCTCTCCGGCCAGTTCGGCGGCGGCGACGGCGGGCGCCATGGCAGGCACCGGGAACAGACGCCGCGGCGGTTCGAAGGCGCGTGCGGGTGCGGGTCTGGCTGTGGACCAGAGCGCGTTGAAGGCGAATTGCGCCAGACGGACCGAGCCGGGCGCCTCTTCTTCGAGGATGTCCAGGCCGTTGCGATACTCCTCGGAGCGGCGAAGCATATCTCCGGTCCAACAGGTGGACGAACCGAGAACGAGCTGCTCATGCGCGTTCAGGAGCGGCGTCTTCTTGATGAAGCGAACGGACTCGGGCGTGTGTTCGCGCGGGAGAATACCGAGCGCGGTCGCCAGCTCAGCGAGCAACTCGACGGGCGCGAGCTTGGCGAAGATGATCTGGACGGAAACCTGTTGGCGCTCGACATCCTCTGCATGCTGCGCCAGCGCACGCGCCGCCGCCGCCGCCGGGGAGCGCGCGATCAGCGTGACCGCCCGTTCGCACGTCATGCCGCCATTCGTCTCAAGGCGTTGAAAATATGAAGTCAATATCGCCGAAAACCTCTCAACGGGCTGCTGCCGTTCGCTCGTTGACCTTTTTTGCAAGGCGGAGAGAAAACCCATGAGGCATCATTCCTGATCTGGCGGGAAGTGGCGGGCGGCAGTGCCGTCTGCTGCGACTGCCGCGTCTTACGGCGGCGTGAAGAGCAAATTATGCCGGCAAGGTTAAAGAACGATTGATGCCGTGTGCGAATTGTCGAGACCGGCAAAATCTTATGTCGGATCACAGCCCCCGCGATTGAATTTCAGGGTGCCGTAGAAAGCCTCGCCAGGGTCGAAATCGACGCTTCCATCAGCGGCATGCGTGGTGAAGGAGGGCGCCGACAGCGCCGCATTCCCGTGGATAGCTGCGGCAATCGCCGGAAAAGGCCGGAATGCGTTCCGGGGGGCAAGGACGGCGTCCGCCTCAGGGGCGTTCCATACTTTAGTCTTCTCGAAGGGCCTCAGAATCCCCGCCTCCGCTTCCGGCGCCTGCGCGGGGTGCGCGCCGTGGCTTTGATTCGCGCGCTGCCCGGCCCCGTCGCTGCTCCCGACCGTGCTCTCCAGAACCTCCTCCCAGACCCCAGGCGCGAAAGCGTAGACGCGAAAGCTGTCGGCCTGTGCGTGAAGGCTTGCCTGTCGCTCCAGCTTCCGCCGCACCACATCGTCGCTCAAGACCCTGCGCTTGCGAAGGGGCGTCACGAGAAGCTGGCCCTGCAGCACCACGAGCGCGCTCGAAATATAACGGGACCGTTCGACCGCACCGCGCGGGACCGGCGTGTAAACGAACATCTCACCGCGCTGCCGCGCGCGGTCTGCAGCCGCATGGACCCAGGACGGATCGCGTTGCGCACCGAAATCGACGGGGACGGCCGCGTAATATTTCCCCCTGTGGCCGAACACCACGTCCACGAGCGGTGAGACGACTTCCGCAGCGTTGGGTTGGAAGGCGGGATCGAAATTGCGGGCGAAAATGCGGTAGCCGGGGCGCAAAAGCTCTACCAGGCGGCTTTCCGGCACCCTGTCGACACGTATCAGCACGTCGAAGAGACGTCCGACCGGGCGGTTGACGGAGACCAGCGAGAGGGAGAAGTTCACGAGCACGGCGATCAGCAGCGGGATATAGTCGCGTTCGTCGAGCCCCCCCACGACGGCGGGTGCCGGGCGCGGGGCGGGCAGGATCCCCGTCCGCGCCAGAATGGCTTGAGCGTCGGTCATGATGCGGTGCCAGGCGTCGAAGCCGCTCGTGGTCAGACGCCGGAACGCCGCGCTCACCGCTGTGGACCCTTCGGCGCTCGCGAGCACCGGGAGATGCAACTCCGGCAGGTTACCGATCGCCCGCACCGCGCCAAGGAGTGCCGTCTGCAGCTGTCGATCGGGGCAATGGAAAGCACGGCCACGCGCTTCGGAGAACATGGTCTGTGCCGCACGCTCACGGAGCGTATCGCGGAGCCGCAGGAGCTGTGGATCCCTGCGCAGAGCGTCATAGCGTTCAGCAATGGGCCCAAGCCGGTGTTCGAGGCCGGGGAGTTTTTTTCCGCGTGCCCCGGTTGCGGCAAGAGCCGCCGTCGTGGCCGGGGCACCGCCCGCCATCTCGCGCAGCCCGGCTCCGAGGAGGGCGAGTTCGGCGTCCATTTTTGCTACGTGCCGCCCGACATGGGCTCTGGCGGACCGGAAGCGCCGCGCGTCGCTCTCACGCAGGCGCTGCCGCGGCCCTTTTCCGCCGCGCCCGCCCCCGCAGGTACCGCCGCTCTTGCGTTCCTTCACTGCCCTGGCCGCCGAAATCGACTCGAGCGTGGTGAAGGCCGTCAGCAACTGGTCCAGGCGGCGCGCTCCGAGTTGCTGAATCTGCCAGACATCGTGCGACTGCGCCGCGGCGGCGGACACCGTCACACGGTCCCCTTCGAGATGCTTCCAGTAGAAGGCGAAGCCGAAGCCGACCCCCGCCGTGAGCAACAAGGCGTAGCCGAGAAACAAGAGTGGCCGCAGCCACCAGCGCAGGGAACGCGAGAACAGCGCGTCCAACACGCAGACGATCATCAGTTGCAGCATGAGGGCGGCGAACGCCACGGCCGCGCGCGCGTCCGCCCCGCCGTCGCCGCCGGAAGACGCCGCGATGAGCTCCATCAGCCCGGCATAGATGGAAAGCCAGGACAGCACGCTCAGCCCCGCGAGAAGCGCCAACGTGCTCCACGAAACGTCTGCTCGTCCTGCCGAAAATGGCATCGCCCCGACTCCTTGACACGCCGTACACCTGCCGGAGCATCGCTCGCGGGGCGCGGAAGCAGGGCAATTTTAAGACAAAATTCAGAACTTCGAATAAGGGAGAACCCTTATCAGGTCTCACGCGGCCTCGCCGCCCAGGAGCCGCGTGGCGAGGACGAAGTCTTCCGGCGTGTTGATGTTGAAAAACGGATCGCCCGTGGCTGCGGCGGGGAAGTTCACTACGACATGCGGATAGCACTCGACCCAGTGCTGCACCTTGCGCCCGCCGCCCTCCAGATATGCGGCGAGATCGCTCTCCAGCGCCATATCCCAGAGCCCGAGCACGGGATGGGACCGTCCGCCCGACGCCGCAACGGCGATCGCCGCCCCTGCCCCGCTCGCGGCCCGTTGCAGGACTGCGACATAATCTCCCGGCAGAAACGGCGTATCGCAGGCGGCGGTGGCAATCCATCGCGCCGCCGGGCAATGCTCCTTTGCCCAGCGCATGCCGGTCAGGATCCCCGCAAGCGGTCCGGCGTAGTCACCGTAAATGTCCGCCGCGAGGGCCACGCCAAACGGTGCAAAATCGTCTTCGGGACCATTGGTATTCACGACCAGTGCCGCCGTTTGAGGCCGCAGCCGCTCGATGATGTGCGCGATCATCGGCCGGCCCGCGAGATGCAGAAGAGCCTTGTCGCCGCCGCCCATGCGCCGCGACGCCCCGCCCGCCAGTATGACCCCCGCGACATCGATGCCCGCCTGGCCGCTTTGGCACATGCCGTTCCTTGCCCTATATATCGCTTGCAGTCAGGACTTCATCCTGGCACTCAACCACACAATCGTTCCAATTTGCCAGCGCATCCTTTCCCGAAGAGATGCGCGAGCGTCCACCAAACGCCGAGGAGCATTATGACCGCCACCCCCACGAAAGAGCAGATCATCGCGGAGTTGAACAAGGTAAAAGGACCGGACGGGCAGAGCGATATCGTCAGCCTCGGGCTGGTCTCGGAGATCGTGGTCCAGAGCGGCAAAGTCTATTTTTCGATCTCGGTGGCGCCCGAGCGTGCCGGAGAACTGGAGCCGATGCGCAAGGCCGCGGAGCGTGCCGCCGCGCTGGTTCCGGGTGTCCAGGCCGTGATCGTCACCATGACCGCGGAGCAGACGGGCCCGACGGCCGCGTCAGGAAATGGCGCGGGCACCGGTGCGGGCGAGCATGCCCATACCCACGGTCCGCAAGGCGCCGGCCTTCAGGGTATCAAGGACGTCAAGCACATCATCGCCGTGGCCTCCGGCAAGGGGGGCGTCGGGAAATCGACGACCTCCGTCAATCTGGCGCTGGCGCTGGCCGCGAACGGCCTCAAAGTGGGACTGCTCGATGCGGATATCTACGGACCGTCGATTCCGCGGCTGCTGGCGCTCACCGGCGCGCAGATCGACACCGATACGCTGGCCCCTGTGGAGAATTACGGCATTAAGGTGATGTCCATGGGCTTTCTCGTTGACGAAGAGACGCCGATGATCTGGCGCGGACCGATGGTGCAGTCGGCGCTGACGCAGCTTCTCAACGACATCAACTGGGGAGCGCTCGACATCATGGTCGTCGATATGCCCCCCGGCACGGGCGACGCGCAGCTCACCATGGCGCAGCAGGTGCCGCTGGCGGGGGCCGTCATCGTCTCGACGCCGCAGGATCTGGCGCTGATCGATGCGCGCAAGGGCCTGAACATGTTCAAGCGCGTCAATGTCCGCCTGCTCGGCATCATCGAGAATATGAGCTACTTCGTCTGCCCGCACTGCAATGGCCGCACCGACATATTCAGTCACGGCGGCGGCAAAGCGGAGGCCGCGAAGCTGGGCGTGCCGCTCCTGGGCGAAATCCCGCTGGACATCAAAATCCGCGAGACGTCGGACACCGGGCACCCCATCGTCCTCAACGACCCCGAAGGGCCGCATGCGAGGGCCTATCGCGACATCGCCACGGCGGTGTGGCAGGCCGTCTCCGGAGGCGCTCAGCGCAGCGCGCCGAAGATCGTGATGGAGTAATGGCGAAAAAAGGCGGGTGCCGCCCCCGCACCCGCCACTCTGGCCGTACGCGCCTACGAGATACGCCACTGCTAGCCAAGGCGCGATCCGTATGAATGCGTAGAACATTTCTCTTGGATAAAGCATCCTCTCGGTTGAGCGCAGACAAGCGCATCTCGCTTGAGTTGTGTTCGTCGTCGCATTGCGCAGTCTCCAGCGCGCTGCACTCTTGGCCTGCGTACCGCCGGCAAACTAGTTCACAGAACCGTTAAAGTATTTCGTGACGCTGATCAAAATAAGAGGCATGAATTCAATACGCTCGCGGCGTGAAGCAAGCCCATTCTTGATGGAATCCAGAGCCGCATGTCTCGTTTCCTCCACGAGAATACTTGCAAGTCGGTGCATGTCATCTGGACGAGTTGGTTTTCAGCCTTAGCCACGGATTCGTGATGCCCGGGCGCTTCCGGGTGCGGGCAGGGCGAAAAACTTCATAATGTCGCCAAAATCTGTTAAATATCGTATGCGAATGTCCGCCAAAGGCGGCAAATGTTGTATTTTGGCTCTAGTCAGCCTGCGTTGATTGTGATACGCAACCACCCTCAGCGCCTTTAAATGACCTAGGTTTTGGGCATCTCGCCAGCGGAACCCTCTGAGAAATTAGTGGTTCGCTGGCTGGTGCGTTATGCTTTTGTCGGCGGGCGCGCAATGTTGCTCCATGAAGGAGTGTAGCTCAATCGGCTAGAGCACCGGTCTCCAAAACCGGGGGTTGGGGGTTCGAGTCCCTCCACTCCTGCCAGGAGTTGCCGTAAGTTCTGGCCGCTGAGGTGTGCTCCGGACGGCAGGCGCAAGAGGTTTGATTTTCCGCATGGCTAAGACGAGCCCCTTCGAATTCGTTCAGCAGGTCCGGTCCGAGGTCTCCAAGGTAACTTGGCCGACGCGGAGCGAGACGATCGTGACCACGGTGATGGTGGTCATCATGGCGGTGATCGCCGCGATTTTCTTTATGGCTGCCGACACAGTCATGCATTGGGGGGTGGTGAGTTTGCTGGGGCTGGCCCGGTAGTCTTAAACGCATCGTTAAACAACAACGAGTAAAACCATGACGAAGCGTTGGTATATTGTTCATGCTCATTCGAATTTCGAGAAGAAGGTAGCCGAGGCGATCAAGGAGCGTGCGGCGACAGCGGGCCTTGGGCACCTGTTCGATGAAGTGCTTGTGCCGATGGAGGAGGTGGCCGAAGTCCGGCGCGGCCGCAAGGTCAGCGCGGAGCGGAAGTTTTTTCCCGGCTATGTACTCGTGAAGATGGAGATGACCGATCAGGCCTATCATCTGATCAAGAACACCCCGAAAGTGACCGGGTTTTTGGGGGCGAACAACAAGCCCCAGGCGATTTCCGAAACCGAGGCGGGGCGTATCCTTCAACAGGTTCAGGAAGGCGTCGAGCGTCCGAAACCGTCAGTCACGTTCGAGATCGGCGAGCAGGTGCGCGTCGCGGACGGGCCTTTTGCTTCGTTCAGCGGCCATGTCGAGGAAGTCGATGAAGAACGCGCGCGATTGAAAGTAGCAGTTTCCATCTTCGGCCGGGCAACCCCGGTCGAACTCGAATACGGGCAGGTCGAAAAGGTCTGATCTGTTCGTGTCGCATCAATCCTGGCGGAGCCGGACAAAATTGATGCGCAGGCATTGCATCAATCCTGGCGGGGCCAGGCAAAAATTGATGTGCAAGCATATGCGGGAGGGCGTCCGGTCAAGCCATAGACCGGGAGTCCGTACCGCGGCACCCTTAACACAAGGAACCCGTCGGGTTCGAAGGGATATGAAATGGCAAAGAAAATAGCAGGGACACTGAAACTGCAGGTGCCTGCCGGGCAGGCCAATCCGTCGCCGCCGATCGGCCCGGCGCTGGGCCAGCGCGGCCTCAACATCATGGAGTTTTGCAAGGCCGTCAACGCCGCGACGAAGGAACTCGAGCCCGGCGCGCCGGTCCCGGTGGTCATCACCTATTACCAGGACAAATCCTTCACCTTCCAGATGAAGACGCCACCGGCGAGCCACCTTCTGAAAAAGGCGGCCAAGGTTGGTGCGGGCTCGAAGGAGCCGGGCAAAAGTGCGCCAGTCGGAACGGTCACCTCGGCGCAAATTCGCGAGATCGCGGAGATCAAGCTGAAGGATTTGAACGCGAATGATGTGGAGCAAGCGATGAAGATCGTTGCTGGCTCGGCACGTTCCATGGGATTGAGAGTTGAAGGGTGAGCGCCGTGGCAACTTCTGGTAAACGACTAGCTGCCGTCCGCAAAGGGATCGACCCGTTCAAACTCTATCCGGTGGAAGAGGCTGTGAAGCTCTTGAAGGAACGGGCCAAAGCGAAGTTCGACGAAACGATCGAGATCGCCCTGAATCTCGGCGTTGATCCGCGTCACGCCGATCAGAATGTCCGCGGTGTCTGCAATCTGCCCAACGGCACGGGCCGCTCGGTCCGCGTCGCTGTGTTTGCCAAGGACGCGCTCGCCGAGGCGGCAAAAAAGGCAGGCGCGGATATCGTCGGCGCCGAAGATCTCGTCGAGCAGATTCAGAAAGGCAATATCGACTTCGACAGGTGCATCGCCACTCCGGACATGATGCCGCTCGTCGGCCGCCTGGGCAAGGTGCTCGGGCCGCGCGGCCTCATGCCGAACCCGAAGGTTGGAACGGTCACGGCCGACGTCGCTGGCGCCATCTCGGCAGCCAAGGCCGGTGCCGTGCAGTTCCGCGCCGAGAAAGCGGGTATCGTCCATGCCGGCATCGGCAAGGCGAGCTTCAGCGAGGAGGCGCTTCTCGAAAACGCCCGCGCCTTTGCCGACGCAGTGATGAAAGCCAAGCCAAGTGGCGCCAAGGGCACCTATGTGAAGAGAATTGCGCTCAGTTCCAGCATGGGAGTTGGCGTGCGTATCGAACCGGCGACGCTCACAGGAGCACAGCAAGCGGGGTAGATAGCGAAAAGGCATACGCCGCCGGATGTTCGGCGGCCTTCGAGTTTCAGGCACGAAGGTGTCTGGAGAGCGTGCCAACCGTCAGCCGGCGGCTGGCGCGTAAACCTGTCCGAGACTGCAGGCGCTGGAACGGCTTAATCGTGTGGTTTGCGCCACATGGCCGGCATAGACGGGGTACGAACAGAATCATCTCGGCCTCTTGACCTGAGGCCGTGGCGGTTTTGGCGGAACCCGGGACGGGACCCAGTGTCAGGGCTCGCCCTGACGAATTGAGCCGGCGGACGGTTCCTTCTTGCCGCGATCGATCGAGCATCGCGGCGGGGATGGTCTCTTCCGCCAAAGTGACTGGAGAAGACTGTGCCAACAGCCGAAAAACAGGCGCTCGTCGAGGAACTCGGCGGCATCTTTGCGAAAGCCGGTGTTGTCGTGGTGGCTCACTATGCCGGTCTCACAGTTGCCCAGATGCAGGATTTCCGCCGCCGCATGCGTCAGGCAGGCGGTTCGGTCCGCGTCACCAAGAACAGGCTCGCCAAAATCGCTCTAGAAGGGAATCCCGCCAAAGGTATGGCGGACTACCTGAAGGGCCAGACGGTGCTCGCTTATTCCGAGGACCCTGTCGCCGCGGCGAAGATCGCCCGCGGTTTCGCCAAGGACAATGCCAAATACGTCATCCTGGGCGGCGCGATGGGGGACAAGGTGCTCGACCCGGAAGGGGTCGATGAGGTTGCCAACATGCCGTCGCGTGAGGAACTCATCGCGACCATCGCAGGCATGATTGGCGCCCCGGCAGGCAATCTGGTCGCCGCGATTGGCGCGCCCGCTTCCGACATTGCCGGCATTCTTTCGACACTGGAAGACCGGCAGAAGGAAGCGGCTTGACGGGCAACGAGTTGAGATCGGTTGCGTGCGCTCGCGCTGCACCAGATTAAAGACATGGAAACGGATAGAAAATGACTGCTGACCTGAAAACCCTGGCGGAAAAGATCGTGGGGCTGACCCTTCTCGAAGCCGCCGAACTGAAAAAGATCCTCAAGGACGAATACGGCATCGAGCCGGCCGCCGGTGGCGCCGTCATGATGGCCGGTCCAGCCGACGCGGCCGCGGCACCAGCCGAGGAGCAGACTGAATTCAACGTCATCCTGGCCAGCGCGGGCGCCCAGAAGATCAACGTGATCAAGGAAGTGCGCGCCATCACCGGGCTTGGCCTGAAGGAAGCCAAGGACCTCGTCGAGGGCGCTCCGAAGGCGATCAAGGAAGGCGTGCCCAAGGAAGAGGCCGAGGAAATCAAGAAGAAGGTCGAGGCCGCCGGCGCGACCGTCGAGATCAAGTAATGCCGCGGGGCGGGAGGCCCATGAAGCCTCCCCCCTTCATTGCGGGTCGACAACATGACGGTTCCCCACAAGCGCCCGCGCCGGCGCGTTTGTGGCGAGCCGTTTACGAGTGATTATGAGGAGATGAAATGGCGCAATCTTTCATCGGCCGCAAGCGGGTGCGCAAGGGCTTCGGCCGCATCGCCGAAGTGGCTGAAATGCCCAACCTTATCGAGGTGCAGAAGCACTCTTACGACCAGTTTCTCATGGTCGAAGAGCCGAAAGGCGGGCGCCCAAACGAGGGGCTTCAGGCTGTTTTTAGTTCTGTCTTTCCTATATCAGATTTTTCCGGCCGTGCCCAGCTTGAGTTTGTCGCCTACGAGTTCGAAGCGCCGAAATATGATGTGGAAGAATGCCAGCAGCGCGGCATGACTTACGCCGCCCCGCTGAAGGTAAAGCTGCGCCTCATCACCTTCGACATCAACGAGGAAACCGGCGCCCGCTCCGTCCGCGACATCAAGGAGCAAGACGTCTATATGGGCGACATGCCGTTCATGACCTCGAACGGCACCTTCGTCATCAACGGCACCGAGCGCGTCATCGTTTCCCAGATGCACCGCTCGCCGGGCGTGTTCTTCGACCATGACCGCGGCAAGACCCATTCCAGCGGCAAGCTGCTCTTTGCCGCCCGGATCATCCCCTATCGCGGCTCCTGGCTCGACTTCGAATTCGACGCCAAGGATCTCGTCTATGTGCGCATCGACCGGCGCCGCAAACTGCCCGTAACCACGCTCCTTTACGCGCTCGGCTACGACGACGAGGATATCCTCACCACTTTCTACGAGCGCATCACATTGACCGCCGACACGAAGAAGGGCGGCTGGAAGCTCGCTTACGTGCCGGAGCGCATGCGCGGCCAGAAATACACCTACGACATCCGCAATGCCGCCAACGGCCAGGTGGTGATCGAGGCCGGGCACAAATTGTCGGCCCGCCAGGCCAAGAAGCTGGCGGAGGAGGGCCTGAAGAACGTTCTCCTGCAGGACGAGGCGGTCTACGGCCGCTATCTTGCCGAAGACATCGTGAACATGGAAACCGGTGAGATCTACGGCGAGGCCGGTACCGAGATCGAGAAGGAGCTGCTCGAAGCGTTGCGCAAGAACGGCATCAAGCAGCTGCCGCTTCTCGACATCGACCATGTCACGACTGGCGCCTTCATCCGCAACACGCTCCACGCCGACAAGAACAGCAGCCGCGAAAGTGCGCTTCTCGACATCTACCGCGTCATGCGTCCCGGCGAACCGCCGACCATCGAGGCGGCCGAAGGCCTGTTCGAGGGCCTGTTCTTCGACGCCGAACGGTACGACCTGTCCTCGGTCGGCCGGGTGAAGATGAACATCCGCCTGGAGCTGGAGTGCCCGGACACGGTGCGCACGCTGCGCTCGGAGGACATCCTCGCCGTCATCCGCACGCTGGTTTCCCTCCGCGACGGCAGGGGTGAGATCGACGACATCGACCATCTCGGCAACCGCCGGGTGCGGTCGGTCGGCGAGCTGATGGAGAATCAGTACCGCATCGGCCTCTTGCGCATGGAGCGGGCAATCAAGGAACGCATGTCGTCGGTCGATATCGACACGGTGATGCCGCAGGATCTCATCAACGCCAAGCCGGCTTCGGCGGCGGTGCGTGAATTCTTCGGCTCCTCCCAGCTCTCGCAGTTCATGGACCAGACCAACCCGCTGTCGGAAATCACCCATAAGCGCCGTCTGTCGGCGCTCGGGCCGGGCGGCCTGACGCGCGAGCGCGCCGGCTTCGAGGTGCGCGACGTGCATCCGACGCATTACGGCCGTATCTGCCCGATCGAGACGCCGGAAGGTCCGAATATCGGCCTGATCAACTCGCTGGCGACGTTCGCCCGGGTCAATAAATACGGTTTCATCGAGAGTCCGTACCGCCGCGTCAAGGAAGGGGGGGTGACGGATGAGGTGGTCTACCTCTCGGCGACCGAAGAGGCCCGCCACTATGTCGCGCAGGCCAATGCCGAGTTATCGGACGACGACCGTTTCGTCGAGGATCTGGTGGTTTGCCGCCATGCGGGCGACGTCCATCTGGTCCCGCCGTCGCAGGTGGACCTCATCGACGTGTCGCCGAAACAGGTCGTTTCGGTAGCCGCCGCGCTGGTGCCGTTCCTGGAGAATGACGACGCGAACCGTGCCCTCATGGGCTCGAACATGCAGCGCCAGGCCGTGCCGCTGATCAAGGCCGAGGCGCCGCTGGTCGGCACGGGCATGGAATCCGTCGTGGCGCGCGATTCCGGCGCGGCGATCGCCGCCCGCCGCACCGGCGTCGTCGATCAGGTCGACGCGACCCGTATCGTCATCCGCGCAACGGAGGAGGCCGACCCGTCCAAGTCCGGCGTCGATATCTACCGGCTGCGCAAGTTCCAGCGCTCGAACCAGAATACCTGCATCAACCAGCGGCCTCTGGTCCGGGTGAACGACCGGGTGGAGGCGGGCGACATCATCGCCGACGGCCCTTCGACCGACCTGGGTGATCTCGCGCTCGGCAAGAACGTGCTCGTCGCCTTCATGCCGTGGATGGGCTACAATTTCGAGGACTCGATCCTCATCTCCGAGCGGATCGTGTATGACGACGTCTTTACGTCGATCCATATCGAAGAGTTCGAGGTTACCGCGCGCGACACCAAGCTCGGGCCGGAAGAAATCACCCGCGATATTCCGAACGTCTCGGAAGAGGCGCTGAAGAACCTGGATGAGGCCGGTATCGTCTATATCGGTGCCGAGGTGAAGCCCAGCGATATTCTGGTCGGCAAGATCACGCCAAAGGGCGAGAGCCCGATGACGCCGGAAGAAAAGCTTCTGCGCGCCATTTTCGGCGAGAAGGCGTCCGACGTGCGCGACACGTCGCTCAAACTGCCGCCCGGCGTGACCGGTACGGTGGTCGAGGTGCGCGTCTTCAACCGCCACGGCGTCGAGAAGGACGAGCGTGCCATGGCGATCGAGCGCGAGGAGATCGAACGCCTCGCCAAGGACCGCGACGACGAATTGCAGATCCTCGACCGCAACGTCTACGGGCGTCTGCGTGGCATCCTGATGGAAAAGGAGGTTGCACGCGGCCCCAAGGGTATGCGCAAAGGTTCGACCGTCTCCGAGGAAGCCCTTTCCGACGTCCCGCGCAGCCAGTGGTGGGAAATCGCGTTGAAGGACGAGGCCGCGATGGCGGGCATCGAAGCCATCCGCCGTCAGTATGACGACGCCAAGCGGCGCCTCGAACAGCGCTTCGTCGACAAGATCGACAAGCTCAAGCGCGGCGACGAGCTACCGCCCGGCGTCATGAAGATGGTCAAGGTCTTCGTCGCGGTGAAGCGCAAGCTGCAGCCTGGCGACAAGATGGCGGGCCGCCATGGCAACAAGGGCGTGATCAGTCATATCGTCCCCATCGAGGACATGCCTTACCTGGAGGACGGCACTCCGGTTGACATCGTCCTCAATCCGCTCGGTGTGCCGAGCCGCATGAATGTCGGCCAGATTCTGGAAACCCATCTCGGCTGGGCATGCCGCGGTCTCGGCCGGATGATCGGGGAAGCGGTCGACATATACAAGGAGCAGCAGGAGATTGCCGGCCTCAAGACGATGCTGACCAACATCTACGGCCGCGACGAAACCATCGACGTCCTCGACGACAGCCAGCTTCTGGAGCTGTCGGAGAACCTGCGCCCAGGTGTGCCGGTGGCGACGCCGGTCTTCGACGGGGCCGCGGAACCCGATATCGTGACCATGCTGAAGGCCGCCGGGCTAGACACCTCCGGCCAGGTAACGCTCTTCGACGGGCGCACGGGCGAAGCATTCGACCGGAAGGTCACGGTGGGCTACAAATATCTGCTCAAGCTCCATCATCTCGTGGACGACAAGATCCACGCGCGCTCCATCGGCCCCTACAGCCTTGTCACGCAGCAGCCTCTGGGCGGCAAGGCGCAGTTCGGCGGCCAACGCTTCGGTGAGATGGAGGTGTGGGCGCTGGAAGCCTATGGCGCCGCTTACACTTTGCAGGAAATGCTGACGGTGAAATCGGACGACGTTGCGGGCCGTACCAAGGTCTACGAGGCGATCGTGCGCGGCGACGACACTTTCGAGGCCGGCATTCCGGAGTCGTTCAACGTGCTGGTGAAGGAAATGCGCGCGCTCGGGCTCAATGTGGAACTGGCTTCGGGCCTCACGCCACCGTCCGAGATCAAACCGAAGGCGTAAAGAGATACAAGACGCCGGAGCGGCTGGTGCAAGAGGATCGGCCGCTCATGCCAGAGTTAACGCTGAGAAACGGGAAGTTTACAGCCGCGACCTTGCATCAGCTCATCGGACCGCAATCCTCGCACATGCGGCCCGGTGCAGTAAAAAGGTCAAGGGTGTGCTTGCCAACAGGAGTTACGGATGAATCAAGAGATCACTAATCTCTTTGCGCCCCAAATCCAGACTCAGACATTCGACCAGATTCGGATCTCCGTCGCAAGCCCGGAGAAGATCCTGTCCTGGTCGTATGGCGAAATCAAGAAACCCGAGACTATCAATTACCGCACCTTCAAGCCGGAGCGGGACGGCCTGTTCTGCGCACGCATCTTCGGTCCGATCAAGGATTACGAGTGCCTGTGCGGCAAATACAAGCGGATGAAATACAAGGGCGTCATCTGCGAAAAATGCGGCGTCGAAGTGACCCTGACCAAGGTTCGCCGCGAGCGCATGGGCCATATCGAACTCGCCGCGCCGGTGGCACACATCTGGTTCCTGAAGTCGCTGCCGAGCCGTATCGGCCTGATGCTCGACATGACGCTGAAGGATCTGGAGCGCGTGCTTTATTTCGAAAGCTATATCGTCGTCGAGCCCGGCCTGACGCCGCTGAAGGAAAAACAGCTTCTTTCCGAGGAAGACTATCTCAAGGCGCAGGAGGAGTATGGCGAGGACAGCTTCACGGCCGGCATTGGCGCCGAAGCTATCCGTAGTTTGCTCATCGCTATGGACCTGGAGCGCCTGCGCGACGAAATCCGCGTCGAAATCCAGCAATCGACGTCGGAGTTGAAGCCGAAGAAGCTCGCCAAGCGCCTCAAGGTCATCGAGGCGTTCATCGAATCCGGCAACCGTCCGGAATGGATGATCCTGACCGTCGTCCCGGTGATCCCGCCGGAGCTGCGGCCGCTGGTGCCGCTCGACGGCGGCCGGTTCGCCACGTCCGACCTCAACGACCTCTACCGCCGCGTCATCAACCGCAACAACCGTCTGAAGCGGCTGATGGAACTGCGCGCGCCGGACATCATCGTCCGCAATGAAAAGCGCATGCTCCAGGAAGCCGTGGACGCCCTGTTCGACAATGGCCGCCGCGGCCGCGTCATCACGGGCGCCAACAAGCGCCCCCTGAAGTCGCTCGCCGACATGCTCAAAGGCAAGCAGGGCCGCTTCCGCCAGAACCTCCTCGGCAAGCGCGTGGACTACTCGGGCCGCTCGGTCATCGTGGTCGGCCCCGAGTTGAAGCTGCACCAGTGCGGCCTGCCGAAGAAGATGGCGCTGGAGCTGTTCAAGCCCTTCATCTATTCCCGCCTCGACGCCAAAGGCTTCGCCGCAACCGTGAAGCAGGCGAAAAAGCTCGTGGAGAAGGAGAAGCCGGAAGTCTGGGATATCCTCGACGAGGTCATTCGTGAGCATCCCGTGCTGCTCAACCGCGCGCCGACGCTGCATCGCCTCGGTATCCAGGCGTTCGAGCCGGTCCTCGTCGAGGGCAAGGCCATCCAGCTTCACCCGCTGGTCTGCGCTGCGTTCAACGCCGACTTCGACGGCGATCAGATGGCCGTTCACGTGCCCCTGTCGCTCGAAGCGCAGCTTGAAGCCCGCGTGCTGATGATGTCCACCAACAACATCCTGCATCCGGCGAGCGGCGTGCCGATCATCGTTCCCTCGCAGGACATCGTGCTCGGCCTGTATTACCTCTCGCTCCTCCGCGAGAAGGAACCCGGAGAGGGCAAGATCTTCGGCGACATCGCGGAGGTTCAGCACGCACTCGATGCGGGCGCCGTCACGCTTCACACCAAGGTCAGGGGCCGCTTCACCGGCATCGACCTGGACGGCAAGGAGTATTCCAAGGTCTACGAAACGACCCCTGGCCGCATGCTCCTGTCGGAGGTGCTGCCGCGCGTGCCCGGCGTAGCTTTCGATCTCATCAACCAGGTGCTGACGAAGAAAGCCATCGCCAAGCTGATCGACGCCGTCTACCGCGACTGCGGCCAGAAGGAGACGGTCATCTTCTGCGACCGCATCATGGCGCTCGGCTTCAATCACGCCTGCCGCGCCGGTATCTCCTTCGGCAAGGACGACATGGTGGTGCCCGAGACGAAGGCGAAGATCATTCACGACACGCAGGAACTCGTCCGCGACTATGAGCGCCAGTATAATGAAGGCTTCATCACGCAGGGCGAGAAGTACAACAAGGTCGTCGATGCCTGGGCCGAGTGCACCAAGAAGGTCGCCGACCAGATGATGGACCGCATCTCGGCGGTGCAGACCGACAAGGAGACCGGCCGCGAGATGCCGACCAACTCCATCTACATGATGTCGCACTCCGGTGCCCGCGGCTCTCCGGCGCAGATGAAACAGCTTGCCGGTATGCGCGGTCTGATGGCCAAACCGTCGGGCGAAATCATCGAGACGCCGATCATCTCCAACTTTAAGGAGGGGCTGTCGGTCCTCGAATACTTCAACTCGACGCACGGCGCCCGCAAAGGGCTCGCGGATACGGCTCTGAAGACGGCCAACTCCGGTTATCTGACGCGCCGTCTCGTTGACGTGGCCCAGGATTCGATCATCACCGAGGACGACTGCGGCACCGACAAAGGCATCAGGATCGCCGCCGTGATCTCGTCCGGCGAGGTCGTCGTATCGCTCGGCGACCGCGCGCTCGGCCGCACGGCTGTCGATGACATCGTCGCGCCGGCCACCGGTGAAGTGATCATCAAGTCGGGCGATCTGATCGAAGAGGCGGACGCGCGCGCCATCGAAGAAGCGCTGATCCAGGAAATCGGCATTCGCTCGGTGCTCACCTGCGAGACCCGCAACGGCGTCTGTGGGAAATGCTACGGCCGCGACCTGGCGCGCGGCACGCGCGTCAATCTCGGCGAGGCCGTCGGCGTCATCGCCGCGCAGTCCATCGGCGAGCCGGGCACCCAGCTCACCATGCGCACCTTCCACATCGGCGGCACCGCGCAGGTTGTCACGTCATCCTTCATCGAGTCCAACTTCGCGGGCAAGGTGAAGATGCGCAACCGCAGCATCCAGCGCAACTCGAAAGGCCAGCTCGTCGCCATGAGCCGCAACATGGCGGTCGCGATCCTCGACGACGCCGGCAAGGAACTCGCGACGTTCAAGATCACGCAGGGCGCGCGTCTCCATGTCGATGAAGGCGACACCATCAAGCGTGGCCAGCGTCTGGCGGAATGGGATGCCTACACGCGCCCGATCCTCAGCGAGGTGGACGGCGTGGTCGATTACGAAGACCTGGTCGAAGGCCTCTCGGTCAACGAGCAGACGGACGAAATCACCAACATCACCAAGCGGGTCATCATCGACTGGCGCGCCCATCCGAAAGGCAACGTTCTCAAACCGTCGCTGTGCGTCAAGGACAAGAAGGGCAAGCTTCTGAAACTGCCGCGTGGCGGCGAGGCACGCTACCTGATGTCGGTGGAGGCCATTCTGACGGCCGAGCCGGGGCAGCCCATCAAGGCGGGCGACGAACTGGCGCGAATTCCGCTGGAGTCGGCCAAGACACGCGATATCACCGGCGGTCTGCCGCGCGTGGCCGAGCTGTTCGAGGCGCGGCGCCCGAAGGACCATGCCATCATCGCGGAGATGTCGGGCACGGTCGCTTTCGGCCGCGACTACAAGAACAAGCGCCGCATCACCATCGTTCCGGATGAGGACAACCTGGAGCCCGTCGAGTACCTCATCCCGAAGGGCAAGCATCTGAGCGTGCAGGAAGGCGACCGTATCGAAAAGGGCGAGTTCATTCTCGACGGGCATCCCGCACCGCATGACATCCTGGCCATCAAGGGCGTGGAGGAGCTGGCCTCCTACCTCGTCAATGAAATCCAGGAGGTCTACCGGCTGCAGGGCGTGACGATCAATGACAAGCATATTGAGGTGATCGTCGGCCAGATGCTGCAGAAGGTGGAGATCGAAGACGCTGGCGACAGCGACTTCCTCAAGGGCGAACAGATCGATCGCGTTGAGCTGGAAGACGCCAACTCCATCCTCGACGCGGCAGGCAAACGCCCGGCGAAGGGCAATCCGGTGCTTCTCGGTATCACGAAGGCCAGCCTCCAGACGCGCAGCTTCATTTCGGCGGCGTCCTTCCAGGAGACGACGCGCGTGCTCACCGAAGCCGCCATCAACGGCAAGGTGGACACACTGGACGGCCTGAAGGAGAACGTCATCGTCGGCCGCCTTGTCCCCGCTGGCACGGGCGGCATGATGAGCCGCCTGAAGAAGGTCGCGGTGCATCGTGACGAACTCATCGCCGCCGAGCGCGCGCGGGAAGGCGGAAAGCCGGAGACGGGTGATGAGCAGACTCTTCCCGTCATCACCGGAGATCCGCAAGATATTCGCGCGGCCGAATAAAGACGAGCCCACATACAAGGGGTGCGCTGGTGTTCCTTCTGGCGCCCCCCTTTTCTTTCACCGTCTGGGCGGCTTCCCGGATTGCGGCAGCCGGGAGAGCGGAAAGAGTACGGCCGACAGGAGCCTCGGCGGCCCACCGCTTGTGGGAAACACACACCAGCGGGAAAGCCTGAGCGGCCGCATTAACGTATTCGCAACTTTTTCGACGCGTGACGCAGCTTGCTCTTGGAAAATCCGTAAACTTTGGTTATTTTGTGAATTCGCACTACTAAGCTTGGTTGCAGACCGGTGAGAGTAAAATAAGAAGCTTCACCCGTTAAGGGCCGGCTGCGGTATGGGTCAGACGAGCAACATAGCAACGAACTGAAGCTGAAGATGTCGGGAAGTTCTGTTAGGCGTACCGCTTGCAGGGCCTGTGGGGTCATCTTTGCAGCTCCAGTTGGTTTGGGAGTGCCAGCATAATGTCCGGGGAAAAGCCTGGGAAACCGCGCGGGGCTCTATTTCTATTTGGCAGTCTTGGGGCAGCCTTTCTTTTCAGCGCGGGCTTCCTTTTCGTGACGGGGCAACTTGCTGCGGAACAAAGCCTGCGGGACGCATCGCGGAAGAGCGGCGCGGTTGATGAAGGGGCCGCGGGCGCGGAAACGCCCGCCTTTTCACTGCGTATCAAGAAGGACGTTGATCGGATCAAATTGAAGGGCACCATGCCCTCCGAGGAAGACCACAAGACGCTCCTCGGTCTGGTCAAGGCGAACTTCGCGTCCGTGTATATAAAAGATCGCGTGAAATCCGCCAAAGGCACCGCAAGGACCAATGTGAAGGTCGGCAGCGTCAATTTCGCGCTGAAAGTCCTGAGCTGCCTGGAGACGGGGACAGCCAACGTCGACAGCGACAAGGTGACGCTTGGCGGCGTGGCTGCGACGAGCGCGCTCTATGAGGAAGCGTGGGACCGTGTCGATAAAGGGCGCCCGACTGGCGTGCATGTCGAGATCTCCGGCATAAAGCCGCCGTCCGAGGCACCGACATGGACCGCGATTTACAGTAACGGTCATCTGAGCATGACCGGAGTGGTTCCCGACGAAGGCAAGAAGAAGGTTCTGGAAACCGCCGCCCGCGAATTGTTCGGCCAAGCAAGCTATGTCAGGACCGGCGTCGTGGAGACCACGCCTGACAATTGGATGGCGGCCGCGCTACATTCCCTGCAACTTTTGCGCAATCTCGAACGGGGGACTGTGGAGATAACCGACCAGTCCATTCGTGTCGAAGGAAAAGCCGCCGACGAGACCGTCCTGAAGACGGTTGATAAGCTGGCGGACAAATATCCACGGGGCTTTGCGCTGAACAGCAAGGTGGTCACCGAGAAACACGCCACCGAGCCAACGTATCAGTCGCCGGGCGAAGACTGAGGCGGCGGCGTTTTGAACGATACGCGTGCGGGTGGCAGCGTATGATCACATGTGCGGCGTGTCCTGCTTTCCTCGCGGGGCACGCGCATTAACTCGCTGTATGCCCCAATCCCCTTCCGCCTCCCCACCCAGGATACCGCATGAACGCTCCTCAGCAGCCGCGTCGCATCACCTATGCCGATTTCGAAACGGTCGATATCCGCGTCGGAACGGTCATCGACGCTCAGCATTCTTCCGGCACACGCAAGCCTGCCATCAAGCTGTGGATCGACTTCGGCCCCGATGTGGGAGTGAAGAAGAGTTCGGCGCAGATCACCCGCCATTATACACCCGACGCCCTGATCGGGCGGCAGGTGGCGGCGGTGGTCAATTTCCCGCCGCGCCAGATCGGCAAGTTCATGTCCGAGGTGTTGACGCTGGGCTTTCCCGATGCCGAAGGCGACGTGGTCCTGATCGCGCCCACGCACAAGGTGCCTGACGGCGGCAAACTCTTCTGACGCCCCGGGGCCGCCTGCCCGCGCCGCTGTCTCCTGTGGACAGCCATTGGCGCGAGGTTGCGTGCCACTGGTCCCGTTGCCGCGTATCCCTCACCATTTGCATAGTGATTCGCAATTGGGCGGGGGCATTCATGGCAAGCACGGCGAATGTAACTTTTTCCGAGTACACGGTCGATCTCTGGTGGACCGATCTCAACGACGTCGAATTCGGCCTGTTCAAACACACCAAGCACCGCGCCAAATCCCGCCAGTTCAGCAAAGATTCCGACGTAATCGGCGCCGTGAACGTCAATGGAGAACGCACCGGCCTGCTGACCTATCGCCGCGGCGCCTGGCATGAAGCCGAGGGCATGAAAAAGCGTCTGGTCGTCAAACTGTTTTCAGAGGCGATGAATTGGCGAGGCACCATGGACCTGATGCTCGCCCGCAGTCTGCAACTGACGCTCGGCGCACGCGGTTTCCCGGTGCCGTCGTTCCTCGTCAATCTCTCCGGACACGAACAGGTCGTGACGGTGGAGCGCTCAAGCCGCAAATGGCCGTTCATTCCGGAGACCTATTCCTTCTTCGTCGCGGATGGCAAACGCGTACGCTTCTACCGGCTGCGCCGCGACTGGATGGCCATCGGCGCCGATTACACGCTCTATGACGAGGCGGGTGAGCGTATCGGCCATCTGAACGGCCGCGTTCTCGACATCGGTGGCCGATGGGACGTCAAAGTCCGTGAGGATCATGACAATCCGCGGTTGAACAACACGCTGCAACTCTTCTGCGGGATGCTGCGCTTTCGCCGCGCCTGC
Source organism: Rhodomicrobiaceae bacterium (assembly GCA_050290865.1). Classification (GTDB taxonomy): domain Bacteria; phylum Pseudomonadota; class Alphaproteobacteria; order Rhizobiales; family Rhodomicrobiaceae; genus JARRLC01. The sequence goes on from JBNKIW010000003.1 coordinate 44,002, forward strand.
GAGCGCCATATCCGCGCGCTGTCGCGGGATCTGAGGCGGGGCACGATCGAGCCCGAAATGGAGAGGCAGGAGACCGAGTTGTATCTCAATCCGCGCCGCGTAAACAATTGAAAACACGTTGAAACTTTATTTCAGCCTGTCAGAAGTCTTGCCACGGATCACGTGGCGGGCGGTTTCTCTTTGCTTTTTCGCATCACCTGATCCTATTGGGACAGCCGAAGCGGAAAGACCGTAGCCCCATGACGACCCATCCGGAAATCCGGCCCAATGCAGTTCCGTGGCCGCCCTTCATCTACGCCATTACGGCCTTGGCAGCGCTCGCACTCCAGACCGCCTTTCCTTTCCAGATATCGCTCGGCGCTGGCGGGCGGCTGCTCGGGCTGGCGCTGGGTATCTGCGGCGTTCTCCTGGATATCTCCGCCATGGCCATCATGGCGCGGGCGCACACCTCCATCCTGCCGCACCATGCCGCCAGCCGTCTCGTCACCGCGGGACCGTTCGCCTGGACGCGGAATCCGATCTATCTGGGGAATACGCTGCTGCTCGCCGGGCTGGGCCTCGTCACGCCCGTTCGCTGGTTCATCCCTCTGGCTCTTGCCGCTGCGTTCGCCGTCGAGCGGCTGGCGATCCGGCGCGAGGAGGCCCATCTGCGCGCGCGCTTCGGCGAGGCGTGGGACGCCTACGCACGCCGCGTGCCGCGCTGGATCGGCCGCGCGCCCGGCCGGCAGCAATGAGGGAGGGGACCATGCATCTCGTCAAACTCTGCGTGGGTGTCGACAGCGTTGAGCAACTCGCTGTGTGGCAGGCCATGCGCCTCGAACGGATGCGAACCGCGGGCCAGACGCCGGAACTCGCGCACCGCACCCGCCAGATGCCCCGGCAACGCGGCGCCATCCTCGGTGGTGGTTCGCTCTACTGGGTGATCAGGGGCGTCATCCAGACGCGCCAGAAGATCCTGGATCTGCGCCTGGAGACGGATGGAGAAGGCCGCTCGTTGTGCGCCATCGTGCTTGGCGAACCGCTCATCGCGACGAGGCCGCAACCGCGCCGCGCATTTCAAGGCTGGCGTTATCTGGCGCCGGAAGACGCACCCGGCGACATCGGCCCGGCCCAAGCCGCCGAGGCGGATGACATGCCCGCGGCGATGCGCGCGGCGCTGGCTGAACTGGCACTGCTCTAACGGACGCCCTCAGGCCGTAGCACTTTCAGCATTGAGCGTTTCTTCGGAAGGCAGAGGCTCCGTGTCGGGTGGAGCCTGCTCCTCCCCTTCACTCACGGCCTGGTCCTCCACCTCCTTGGCCAAGGGCTCCTCTCCGTCGTTCCCAGGAAGTGCCTCGGGTTCTGTTTTCGCCACATCGGCTTCGCCCGCCGGCTTCTCCTCTTCCGGCGCTTCAGCTTCGGCCTCGGCCGGTGGGGCGGCAGGTTCCCGCTTCTGCGCCGCCTGTGACTGGCGCCCGCGTCTTCCTGCTGCTTTCGTGTTCTCCGTGAGGGCCTCCCAGTTGTCCGCCGTGAACTGCGCCAGCTGGAGCAACTCGCGCAGGACCTGCTCGACCTCCGGTCCCGTGATGACCGTCGCCTGGCTGTGTGCAGTGTCATCGCGCCAGAAGGCAACCAGACCGGCGATGGTCGAGAACGGGCGCGCGAGCTGAGGCACGGCATTGGTGATGTCGTTGATGAGCTTCTTGCGTCCATTCGCCGTGCCATAAGCTTTCAGGACCGCATCTTCGTTGCCGGTCCTGGCGACGGCCGCTGCGAGCAGAATGCTTTCCGCGGCGGCCCCGGCCATGACGCACGCAGAGACCCACGCCTCCGCATTGCGGCAGCGCACGGCTTCCTGCACACGCTGGAAGAAGCCGTCGCCGAAGCGGCTCCGGTAGCGCGCCAAAGCGTCGGCCAGCCCGCCCGGCTGCAGAGTGACGAAGCGGCACGCGTCGTTGTTGTCCGCCAGCCACTCCCGCCCCAGAATGGTCAGCGAATAGCCGCACCCCCCCGCGACGGCCTGCCCCCCCGTCTCCCGGATGCCGGGCCGGATCAGGCCGCGGCGGCAGAGTTCCCACGCCGCTTCGAAGAACACCGGCGAGGCGCGCCGCGCCAGGCTTTCGCGCTTGAGCGCTTCGGCGCCCGATGCCTTGTGCGCCCAGGCGGTCGCCACCGCGGGCACCCACATATCGTAGCCGTAATCGCCGCGATGTCCCGGCGGCCGTTCGATCACAGCGCGCAGATATTCCACAGTCAGGGCGATGGCCTCATCGAGCCCCGGCAGTTCATTCGTCGGCGTCATAGGATTTCCGTAGGTCAATGCCCCCCGCTCCGGGCGCACAGCCATGCGCCCTGCCCCTGTCCCCCAATTGGCATCATTATGCACCGAATCGCTTTGCTGTGGCGGTTCAATGGCAGCGTGGCAAGTTAACAACAGGAAATGCGATGGGTGGCGAAACTCGGCCCACTGCCTTGGCGGCGCCGCTGGAACAAAGGAAATTACTGACTGTATTAGTCGGGATATTTATGAAAGACGCGTGGCCGGATGGGTGAGATGCCGCTTGTCCGGGCACAACGTGCTCGCATCCCCGCGAGGGCAGAGCCATGACAGCAGGCCACTTGCCGGACGCCTGAGCCACAGCCGCCAAAGCCCGGAGCAACACACGCTTCGATTGCAGTTGCACCTCAACGCTATTTTATGGTTTATGCCTCATGTTTCGCGCATGTTGTGGGAACAGAACTTTCAGCGCGCGGTCGAGTCTCTGGCTGACAGGGCGGAGACTGGCGGCGCATATATCCGCCCCGGTGTGGCCGCCGATCCGGACCGGCCCGTCGAGGCCTGCTTTCTCGTGCTGGGTGGCAACGCTCCAGCCTATTCCGGCGATACGTTCACCGAGGACCCGGCCGAGCCCAGCGCCGCAATCCTGCTGACAAGGCGCGTCGACCCCGCCGACCTGGCGACCGCACTCGCCGGAGCAGCCGATCCGGCCTTGCCGGTCGCCGATTTTGGCAATAATCCGAGCCTCAGAAGCGACTTTTCACGCGCGAACCTCAACGTTGAAAGCTTCTCAGAGATGAAGCAGACGTTCGCGCCGATCTGGCGGCGGCTCGTCGAACTTCCATACAATGCCGTGCGCGAAGATCGCGCCGAGTTGATGACGCTCCGTCTCGCTTATTCGCGCGCCGTGGCGATCGAAGGCGTGCTCACGCCGGAAACGCGCAATGTCGTGGAATACCCGCTCCTCGGGCTCGTCGCCTCCCCGCGGCGTCAACTGGAGCTGCTCGCGGATGCCGGCCTTCTGCACCGCCGCTTCTTTACCCGCACGCAAATCTGCGGCCGGTGCGGCTCGTCGCGCCTCAACGTGTTCGAGGCCTGTCCGTCCTGCGGCGGCGCCGACATCATGGAGGAGGAGATCGTCCACCATTACCGGTGCGGCGCGCAGGAAGCGCAGTCGCATTTCAGACAGGGCGAACTGCTGATCTGCCCGAAATGCCATCGAATTCTGCGCCATTTCGGCAAGGACTACGACAAGCCGGGCGTCATGGTCACCTGCGCGTCCTGCAACGCCTCGAATTCTCAGCCAGCGGTGCATTTCGCCTGCCTGGATTGCCGGGCGATCACGACAGCGGACGACGCCAAGACCACCGACTGGTTTCACTACGATCTGACGGATGACGCCATCCGGGCGCTGCGCGAGGGACGGCTGCCGCGATTCGAGGTCGGTGCGGCATTCGAGAAGCGCACACGCGCCTACTCGCCGCAGGACTTCCGGCTGCTGGTCATGCAGGAAATGCGGGTGGCTGAGCGCTACAAGAGGCCCTTCGCGGTGGCGCGCCTGTCATTCCCGAATCTCGACACGCTGCGGCACGAGATGGGGCCCATGGCGGCCAATACCGCCCTCCTGAGCGCTGTCGATGCTGTCACCGGGGTGCTGCGCGGCACCGACTTCGTCGGCACACGGGGCGCCGGTGCTGCGGTGATCGGCTTTCCGGAGACCTCGGCGAGGGACGTCCGGGAAAACATCATGAGCCGTATCCGCGAGACCATGCGCGATACGACCGATGTCCCGATCAAGATTTCGGCCGAAGTCTCCGAGGGTGACGCGATCGCATCGCTGCTCGTCGAGGCTTAACGCCCGGCAGCCATGCGCGAGAAAAGCCCGTGAGGGCGTCGAAATACCGCAGCTATTCCGAGGAGCACACCATGCTTGACCGCCCGATGTTGCGGATGCGCGCCTCAGACCGGGCGTCCGGCCGGGCCGAATCCTATACGAGGCTGCGGCGTCTCATCGACAACAGAAAGGCATTGGTCGGCATTTTCGGGATGGGGCCGGTCGGGCTGCATCTCGCCTGCACCGCGGCGCACGGCGCGGGACTGCAGGTCTTCGGCTTCGATATCGACGAGACGCGGATCGGATCTCTGGAGAAGGGCAAATCCTATCTGAGCGACCTTCCGTCCACCGTCATCACCAAGCTCGTCAAGAACGGCCACCTCGTGCCGACCACGGATTTTTCCCTGGCGCACGACGCGGACGTGCTCATCATCTGCGTGCAGACGCCGCTCAACCAGTACCGCGAGCCGGACCTCTCCCATGTCGAGACGGCGGCGCAAACGCTGTTGCAGTATTCGCGGCCCGCGCAGCTCGTCATCCTCGAGTCGACCTCCTATCCGGGCACGACGCGGGACGTGCTCGGCAACCTGCTCAGCCAGCGCGGGCTGACGCTCGGTGAAGACCTGTTCCTGGCGTTCTCCCCCGACCGCCACGATCCCGGCAATCTCCACTACGATATCGCCACGACACCGAAGGTCGTCGGCGGCGAAGGGCGCGCGGCACTCGATCTCGCCTGCCGTTTCTACGGGTCGTTCATCAAGGAGGTGACACCGGTTTCCTCGCCCGATGCCGCCGAGGCCGTCAAGCTGACGGAGAACATCTTCCGCGCCGTCAACATCAGTCTCGTGAACGAGCTGAAAATCCTCTTCACGGAAATGGGCATCGACGTCTGGGAGGTGATCGAGGCCGCCTCGACCAAACCTTACGGTTTCATGCCGTTCCAGCCCGGTCCGGGTATGGGCGGCCACTGTATCCCCATCGACCCCTACTACCTGTCCTGGAGGGCGCGCTCCTACGGGCTGACGGCCCGCTTCGTCGAACTGGCCGGCGAAATCGACCAGATGATGCCCAAATATGTGGCCGATCGGCTCAACGCCGCCCTCAATGTGCGCAGGAAATGCAGCCTGTTCGGCGCCCGCGTTCTCCTCGTTGGCGTTGCCTACAAGAAGAACATCAACGATCTCCGCGAGACGCCGGCGGTTGCGCTCATTCGCGAGCTGCGCAAGCGCGGGGCCAAGGTTTCGTATTACGACCCGCTCGTTCCCGTCCTCCCTGCGGAAGACGGGCCGCAGCCGACCCCGGAGCTTCGCTCGGCGGACTGGTCCCCCACCAAGATCGCGAAATACGACGCCGTCATCATCCACACCGATCATGACGAGATCGACTACGAGACGATGGTCGACAACGCGCAACTCATCATCGACACGCGCAACGCCTGCGGCAGCCGCGGGATTGTCGGCACGAAAATCGTGAAGGCCTGAAAAGGGCGTGCGAGGGAGGTCCACGCGGTGAAGGACGCTGCAAAAACACTGATAACGGGCGGCGGCGGCCTGATCGGCGGACGCCTCGCCAAGCAGCTTCTGGAGGCGGGCCACGAGGTGACGGTGCTCGACTCCGCGCCGCCCGGTTCCGGCAGCCTGCCCTATTTGCGCGTCACACGGCACCCTGGCCTGACCTATGTGCAAGGCTCGGTGACCGATGCCGCGGCGTGGGCCGGTCTGCCGCAGGATTTCGAAGCCATCGTGCATGCCGCGGCCATTCTCGGTATCCGGCGCGTGCCGCGTGAGCAGATCGAAACCATGGATGTGACCGTCGCCGGGACGGAAATGGCGCTTCGTTTCGCGCATTCCCTGCCCCAGTTGAAGCGCTTTCTCTACCTGAGCACGTCCGAGATATACGGCGTTTCGGCGCAAGGTCTCGACGAAACCGCGCCCGCTATCATTCAGACCGGGGGCGGCAGGTGGTGCTATGCCTCGGCCAAGTTGACCGCCGAATTCTACGTGCGGGCTTTCGCCGAACGATACGGCCTGCCCTTCACCATCGTCCGGCCCTTCAACGTCTACGGACCGTCCCCCACCTGCTGCGGCGCGCTCACCGAGATGGTCAGGCGTGCCGCCTGCGGCGAAACCATCCGGCTGACGGGCACGGGACAGCAAACCCGCTCCTGGTGCCACGTGCAGGACTTCGCCGAAGGGCTGCAACGCTGCCTTTTCGATCACGCGAGCCGCAACGAGACGTTCAATCTGGGCAGCGATACGACCGAAGTCTCCGTCCTGGAACTCGCGCAGATGATCCGCGACATCACGCAGTCCTCATCCGCGATCGTCATTGGCGATGGCGCGGAACCCGACGTGCTGAACCGGCGCCCCGACCTGAAGAAGGCGCGCAGACTGCTGAGCTTTCAGCCGCGCATCGATCTGCCGGAAGGGATCGAGGACGTCCTGACCTGGGCGAAGGCCGCCCCGCCGCAAAAGCGCGGCCGTCCGGCGGGAAGGAGGTAGGCGTGCCATGAAGACACTCGTCACCGGCGCAGCCGGTTTCATCGGCGCATTCGTCACCAAGGCGCTTCTCGACCGCGGCGACGAGGTGACGGGCGTGGACAATCTCAACGCCTATTACGACCCGTCGCTGAAAGAGGCGCGCCTGCGCCGTCTTCAGCAGGCGAAGAATTTCACCTTCCTGATGGCCAGCGTCGCCGACCACGAGGCGATGCAATCGCTTTTCGCCGCCGACAAGTTCGACCGGGTGATCCATCTTGCCGCCGAGGTCCGCGTGCGCGGCTCGCTTGACGCGCCCGAGGCCTATATCACCAACAATATGGCAGGCTTTCTCAACATTCTCGAAGGCTGCCGGAATGGCAGTGCGGGAAGCCTGGTCTACGCGTCATCCTGCTCGGTCTATGGCGGCAACGCCAAGCTGCCCCACTGCGTGCACGACTGCACGGACCATCCGCTCAGCCTGTACGCCGCCAGCAAGAAATCGAACGAGCTGATGGCTCACGTCTATTCGCAGCTTTGCGGCCTGCCGACGACAGGCCTGCGGTTCTTCTCGGTCTACGGGCCATGGGGAAGGCCGGACATGGCGGCTTTCATCTTCGCGCGCAAAATCCTCGCTGGCGAACCGATCGATGTCTTCAATTACGGCGGCTGCACGCGCGACTTCACCTATATCGACGACGTCGTGGACGGCGTTCTGCGGGCAGCAGACCGTCCGGCGCGGCCCGACCCGTCGTGGAATGCTGCGGCACCCGATCCGGCAACGTCATCCGCGCCCTACCGTCTCTACAATGTCGGCGCCGCCAGTTCGGTGGAGCTTTTGGAGTTCATCGGCATCATCGAGGAGATCCTTGGGCGGGAAGCGAAGAAGAACCTGCAGCCAATTGATCTCTGCGAAGTGGAATCGGACCGCGCCGACATCAGCGATATCGCGGCGGACCTGGGCTACGCTCCGAAGACGCCCGTCGAGGCCGGTCTGGAGCGGTTCATCTCGTGGTATCGGGAGTATTACCGGGTTTAGACGCCGAGATGACGGAACTTTTGCTTGCCCGGACATGACGGGACCGGACCTCGACCGCCACGTTCGCAACCATCTGCCAGGGGTGTCCCGAAAGGCTCGTCGTCATGTCTTCGATCGAATATCTCGCCTCGCTCGACCTGAAGAGCCTGGTGGTCTTCTTCTGGTTCACGATCCTGTTCCAGGTGCCGCGCTTTTTCATCGGCGCCGTCGTGACGGCGAGCACGCTGCTGTTCCGGCGCAGGGTCCCGCCGGTCAGGACCGGGCTTTCGGTGAGCGTCCTGCTCGCCGGTCACAATGAAAAAAGCCGCCTGCGCCGGACCGTGGAGTCCATCGCCGAGCAGACGCTCATGGGCGAACCCGGCGGCGTGGAGGTGATCTTCGTGGATGACGGCTCGACCGACGACTCGGCGATGATCGCTCAGCAGCTTCAGCGCGAGGGCAAGATCGATCAGGTGATCCGGCTCGAACAGCGCGGCGGCCGGAACGCGGCCGTCAATCTCGCCATGCAGTCCGCCACCGGCGAGATCGTCATCATCTGCGATGTCGGCACCACCTTCGACCGCGACGCCTTCGCCGAACTGCTCAGCCCCTTCGCGGACCCGAAGGTCGGCGGCGTAAGCGGCAGTCTTGGTGTCCGCAATGCGGAGAACAGCCTCATCACGCGGCACGAGGCAATCGAATATGCAATAAGTATTTCCCTGGGCCGCTGCGTTTCAGACGCAATCGGCACTCTGTCCATCGTCTCTGGCGGCTATGGCGCCTTCCGGCGGGAGGCCATCGAGCAGGTCGGCGGCGAAGAGGTCCAGACCGGCGAGGATTCCGACATCACGATGAAGCTGCGCCGCGCCGGCTGGCGCATCCAATTTTCGTCCGAATCGCGCGCCCTCACGGGCGTGCCGGGCACGGTGGCAGCCTATATCGCGCAGCGCATTCGCTGGGACGGCGTTCTCATCGAGGTCTGGTTCCGCAGGTATCGCGGCGCCCTCAACCCGTTCCGCAAAAATTTCCGCCTGCTCGATGCCATAGCTTACCTGGATGTTCTCGGGTTTGAAGTCATTCCGGCAATCGTGTTTCCATTCTATATACTCTATTTGTGGTATTACTTTCAGGCGTTTTCTTTGACGGTTATCGGTACGATGCTAATTGCTCAGTTTCTCATGAATGTCATTTCTCTCGCCGCCTCGGCAACGGCCGGAGTCCGAAGTCCGCTCCGGCTCGTCCTCTATGTGCCGCTCTTCACGATCCTCCAGTTCACGCTGGATCGCGCGATCCGGATCGTGGCGGTAGTGATGGAACTCATCTTCAGCAATACCGATGTGGACAACTACATCCCGCGCCGCATCCTTGCTCAAGTGGAGGCATGATGCGTTTTCTCAAGAAGCGTTTCCCTTCGCAGCAACTGCCCGTCGAAGGACGGGTGCGGCGTCTGGGCCTGATCCGCTGGGTGTATCTTGCAGCCGTGTTTCTGCTGCTGTTCTGGCTGTTCGACTTGTTCTTCGGCGGCCTGTTCTATCTGAGGAGCGACGGACTGGTCCTCGGCGAGCCGGGCGCCGTTGCCGCGGAATATCCCATCACGGTGCGCGATCTTGCCGTCCGCGAGGGCGAGGTCGTCAAGGCCGGGCAGGTCGCCGCGGTCGGATCGTCCCAGAACGTGGCCGAGACCATCGCGCGCCTCACGGCCGACCTCGCGGCCAGGCAGGGCAAGCTGAGTGAATTGCGTGTCCGCAGCCACGTGGTCGGGGCACTTCTGCCGCTGGCGAAGAACCGGCGCAAGATCGCCACACATGCCCGCGAGGAACTGAGCCGGATGCTTGCCCACGGGACCACCGCTCTCAACCAACGCACGGATTCCATCGAACTCGAATACCGCGCCCAGACAGATCTGCAGACACTGACAGCCGAGAAGCGCGTCCTCGACGAGGAGATAGCGTCGCTGACGGCCGCCTTGGGCGAAGTGCGAAAGGCGATCGGCGATCTTCGACGTCTCTATGACGCTGGCCGCCTGCGCGCGCCCATCGACGGTGTCATCGGGCGCCGTCATGCCAGCAAGGGGTCGGTTCTGCGGGCGGGCGACCCCCTGTTCGACCTTTATGGCGAAAAACTTTTCGTCCTCGGCTACCTGCCGACAGGTACGCTGTATCAGGTGAGGCCGGGTGATGAGGTGCAGATCTCGACCGGCTTGCAGACCTATCGGGGCACGGTGAAGCGGATCGAACCCTACGCAGCAGCGCTGCCGAATGAGTTCCAGCGTGCTTTTACACCGGTGGAGCGTCAGCAGGTCATCCGGGTCGAGTTCGCCCCCGGCACCAAACCGCCACCGCTGTTCACCAAGGTTTGGGTAACGTCCACGCGCCTGACGGTGCGGTGGTTCGACGCCTTTCTCAGGAAAATCTGGCCGACCTGATGCCGGGAAAGAAGAGGCAGCGGCGCATTGCGATACTGCCGCAGCTTCACAAACCGCTCATTCCCGGTATAAGGAGAAGAGAGGGTTAACGCGGCACGTCTCTTCTGATTCGGCGGGTGATATATGGCCATTGCGCTCAACAGTTCGGCATTGGTAACGGTTTTCGGCGGTTCCGGCTTCGTCGGGCGCTACGTGGTTCAGGCGCTGGCACGTACGGGCTGCCGGGTGCGCGTCGCCGTGAGGCGGCCGGACCTTGCCGGACATTTGCAACCCCTCGGCAATGTCGGACAGATCTGCGCCGTCCAGGCCAATCTGCGCTATGAGGACACGATCCGCCGCGCCGTCGAGGGCGCGGACGCCGTCATCAACCTCGTCGGCATCCTCCAGCAGGGCGGAAAGCAGACCTTCCGCACACTCCAGGCCGTCGGCGCGGGAATGACCGCGCGCGCGGCGAAGGAGGCAGGGGCGCGCGGCTTTGTGCACATCTCGGCGCTCGGCGCCAACCGCCTGAGCAGTTCCGCCTATGCCCGGACCAAGGCCGAGGGCGAAGATCTGGTCGCGCGCGCCTTTCCCGGCGCCGTGATCCTCAGGCCGTCGATCATGTTCGGGCCGGAGGACGATTTCTTCAACCGCTTCGCCGCCATGTCGCTGATCTCCCCGGCGATACCGCTCCTGGGCGGTGGACGCACGCGCTTCCAGCCGGTCTATGTCGGCGACACCGCACAGGCCGTAATTGCCGGGCTGGACGGCCGCGCCAAGCCGGGCGTCGTCTACGAGCTGGGCGGCCCGCGCGTCTACACTTTCCGGGAGCTGCTTGACCTCGTCGCCCAATACACCGGACGCCGCCGCCTCTATTTCCCGATGCCGTTCTGGTGGGCGAAACTCCAGGCCTTTTTCCTCCAACTCCTGCCGAACGCGCCGCTGACGGTCGATCAGGTTCGGCTTCTGCAGACCGACAATGTCGTCAGCGCCGAAGCCATCGATGAAGGCCGCACGCTTGAGGCGCTGGGCGTCGAGCTGCACGCGCTGGAAACCATCGTGCCGGGCTACCTCGTCCGCTTCCGGCCGAAAGGCGAGTTTTCGCTGCATCAGGCGTAGGCCGGCGGACACATCGGCGCGGCATGATGGACACAGGAACGCGGTGCAGTGCTGTGGTCTACGTATTCCGCACTCGACACCCCCAGGTGGGAATCGCGTAATACCCTGTGTGGTGGCGTTGGCAAGCAGCGCACAACCTCGGTGTTCCGGCGCCGGCGCGGGTGATTTCCGTGCCAGTCCGGGGCGCGGGTTAACCCTTTGCTGATATTGCGTCGCGTACAAATGTCTGTGACCGGTCATCGGAAACAGCATTTGCGGTGCCGCTTCAGCGGGGCTGGTCGCGGGTGTCCCGTCTCCGAATTGTCTTCGACATTGCCGCACGCTCGTTCAGGGCAGTCTGGAGACTTAAGGGATACCGGCAAACTGTAGGTTTCGCACGTGGCTCATGTCGCGCAACCGCTCTTGCGCACTCTCGGCAAGGGTGAAGGCGACTGTGAGACGCCACATCAATTGTGCTTACTCCCTGGTTCCGGTCATGCTCAGGCTCATTCATTACCCGCTCTGTCCGTTCTCGCGTTCCATCAGGCTGGCGCTGGGCGAATGCGGCGTGGTGGTCGAACTCGACGAGGAGCGGCCATGGAGCTGGCGGCGCGAGTTCCTCAAGCTCAACCCCGCCGGGACGCTGCCCGTGCTGATGGAGCGCGGCGAGTTCATTCTCGCCGGGGCTTACGCGATCTCCGAATATCTCGGCGAAACCCACACCAAGACCAATGGCGAGGGCATACCGCGCAATCTCCTGTTTCCCGGCGCGGGAGCGGAGCGCGCGGAGGTACGGCGGCTCGCAGACTGGTTCCACCGCAAGCTCGACGAAGAAGCCAGCCGCTATCTCCTGGAGGAAAAGCTCTATCAGCGCTTCGCCGACCTCGGGCGCAGTACGCCGGATACCGATCTCATCCGTGCGGGGCGCGCCAATCTGCGCTATCATCTCAGCTATATCGGCCACCTGCTGGACACGCGGAAATGGCTGGCGGGCGACACTTTGAGTTTCGCCGATCTGTCCGCCGGGGCGCATCTGTCGGTGCTGGACTATCTCGGGGAGGTGCCGTGGGACGAGTTCCCGGAGGCCAAGGCGTGGTACGCGCTCCTGAAATCGCGTCCGTCCTTCCGCCCGCTGCTGGCGGACCGGCTGCCTGGCGTGGCGCCGCCACGTCTTTATGCGGAGCTTGATTTTTGACCCAGGCCATCGACAGCGTTGTGGGAGCGGACCGGCGGCATTCGGCCAGGACCGTCAAGGCTGCGCTGTTCGAGCGGGCGGGGCGCGAGGGCTTCGACGCGGCGGGCGTGACGACGCCGGACGGCATCGGGCCCGCGGGCGAGCGGCTGACGGCGTTTCTGGCCGAGGGGCTGCATGGCGGCATGGACTGGCTCGAAGCGCGCGCGGAGCGGCGGCGGCACCCGGCAGCGCTGTGGCCGGATGTGTGCTCTATCGTCATGCTCGGCATGAACTACGCGCCCGAAGCCGATCCGCTGGCCATCCTCGCCGAGCGCTGGCGCGGCGCGGTCTCCGTTTACGCGCGTGGCCGCGACTATCACGACATCGTGAAGGGCAAGCTGAAGGGGCTCGCGGGTTGGCTCGCGCGGGCGACCGGCGAAGATGTGAAAGTCTTCGTCGATACCGCGCCGGTGATGGAAAAGCCGCTGGCGCAGGCGGCGGGGCTGGGCTGGCAGGGCAAGCATACCAATCTCGTGTCGCGCCGCCTCGGCTCATGGCTGTTTCTCGGCGCCATCTTCACCACCGCGCGCCTGCCGCCGGACGCGCCGGAACGCGATCACTGCGGCACCTGCCGCCGCTGTCTCGACGCCTGTCCGACAAACGCCTTTCCGGCGCCCTACCGGCTCGACGCGCGGCGCTGCATCTCCTATCTCACCATCGAGCACAAGGGCCACATTGCGCGTGAGTTCCGGCGCGCGATCGGCAATCGCATCTTTGGTTGCGACGACTGTCTCGCCGTGTGCCCGTGGAACAAGTTCGCTGAGACCGCCAGAGAAGCGAAGTTTGCCGCGCAGGCCCTGACGGCGGGGGCTCCGCTGTCCGATCTCCTGTCGCTGGACGATGCCGCCTTCCGTTCCGCATTCGCGGGCACGCCCGTGAAACGCATCGGGCGCGACCGTTTCCTTCGCAATGTATTGATGGCCACCGGCAACAACATCTCGCCGGATGGCATTTACGCCCCTCACGCCGATCCACGCCTTTTCGCCAGGACTGCAGCGCTTGTCGGCGATCCGAATCCGGTTGTCCGGGCGGCGGCGATCTGGGCGCTGCGCCAGATGGTTCCAAGCAATGATCCGATAATTCAGAGAATGCGCGGCAACCTGCTGCAGGAAGAAACGGACCCGGACGTGCTAGCAGAGTTGTCTGAATCGCCTTGCGAGGTCTTGTGATGAGTGTACTTTTCTGCATTGGGCTCGGCTATTCTGCAGCCGCGGTCGCGGCGCGACTGAAAAGCGCGGAATGGCGGATCATTGGCACCACTCGCAACGAAGAGAGTGCGGCCGCTATCCGGAGCCTCGGTTATGAGGCGGCGGTGTTCCCCGGCGACGGCCCCTCGGACGACGTGGCCACGGCCATCGCGGAGGCAACGCATCTCCTCCTTTCCGCGCCTCCCGACGAGGCGGGCGACCCGGTCCTCAATCAGCTTGGCGGCGATCTGGCCAGGGCAGATGGACTGTGCTGGATCGGCTATCTCTCCACCGTCGGCGTCTATGGCGATCATGGCGGCGCCTGGGTGGACGAGGACACCCCGCCGCAGCCGAAGAATGAGCGCGCCGCCCGGCGGGTGGCGGCAGAAGAAGCATGGCAGCGCTTTGCCTTGGAGCGGGGGCTGCCGCTGCAGACCTACCGCCTGTCGGGCATCTACGGGCCGGGGCGCAGCCCGGTCGACGGGCTGAAGATGCTGAAGGTGCGCTATGTCGACAAGCCCGGCCAGGTCTTCAACCGCATCCATGTCGAGGACATCGCCAACACGGTCGTTGCCGGCATCCATGCGGGCGCTGAGGCGACCGGGGTCTTCAATGTGACCGATGACGAGCCGGCTCCGGCGCAGGAGGTCGGCATGTTCGCCGCCGAGCTGCTCGGCGCGCCGCCGCCCGAGGTCGTCCCCTGGGAGAAGGCCGATCTGTCGCCGATGTCCGCGAGTTTTTACGAAGCGAACCGGCGCGTGCGCAACCGCCGCATCAAAGAAACGCTGGGCGTGACGCTGGCCTATCCCACCTATCGCGAGGGTCTGCGGGCGCTGGTCGCCGCGGCGAAAGGATAGGGCCCCCTTTCGGGCCGCCCTGGGGCGCGTCGGCGATCCTTTCCGCACGTCGAGACGATGGCCGTGATTAAGTATACGCGCGCATTTTCGCACGCAGCCCCGCTCGCTTGCCTCACACTTGCATGCAGAAAGGCTTTACGGCGGCCGCGGCGCTGATAAAGTAACAGAACGGTGAATGCGGGGAAACACCACGTATCCTTCGGGAGTTGCAGTGACGAACAGGGGCGAGCGAGACGGCGCCGTGCAACCTTGCGCGGACGCAAGTGTTCCTGCCATGCGGGGGCACGCAGCCGGTCCGTTGGCCACCGGGGAGAGGGAGCGCTCCTCTCCCAATGGCACAGGCAACGGGCATGTTTCCGCCTCTTCGGGCCTGTCGAAGCCGCCTCTGCCCGTCTATGGGGCTCTCGACCTCGGCACCAACAACTGCCGCCTGCTCGTCGCCAAGCCCTCGCGCCGCGGCTTTCAGGTCATCGACGCCTTTTCCAGGATCATCCGGCTGGGGGAGGGCGTCAGCCAGACCGGCGTGCTCTCCGAGGCGGCCATGTCGCGAACGCTGGAAGCACTGAAGGTCTGCTCGAACAAGATGCTGCGCCGCGACGTGCGCCGCGCGCGCCTCATCGCCACGGAAGCCTGCCGCGTGGCGAAGAACGGCGGCGACTTCGTCGGCCGTGTGCGCCGCGAAACCGGCCTCGATCTCGAAGTCATCAGCCGTGAAACCGAGGCGCGTCTGGCGGTGGCCGGCTGCGCCTCGCTGATCGACCGCGAATGCGACTGGGCGCTGGTGTTCGATATCGGCGGCGGCTCGTCGGAGCTTATCTGGGTCGACCTGCGCCGCATCGCACCGTCCAGGCGCCACACCATGAGCGAGCGCGTGCGTGTGCAGAACGCGATCGCCGCGTGGACATCACTGCCCGTGGGGGTGGTCACGCTCTCGGAGCGGTATGGCGGCTGCCATGTCGATGAGTCGCTGTTCGAAGCCATGGTTGCCGATGTGCTCCTGAAACTCGACGCCTTCGAGAAGGCACACGGCATTTCGCGTCAGATCGCGGGCGGGGGGGCGCATCTGCTCGGCACGTCGGGCACGGTAACCACGGTGGCGGGCGTTCATCTCGGGCTGCCGTGCTATACCCGCTCCAAGGTGGACGGATGCTGGCTGTCCGATGCCGAGGTCCGCACCGTCATTTCAAAGCTTCTGACGCTCAGCTACGAGGGCCGCGCGGCGCAACCCTGCATCGGGCCGGAGCGCGCCGACCTCGTGCTGGCGGGATGCGCGATCCTTGAGGCGATGATGCGGCTCTGGCCCTGCGAGCGCCTGCGTGTCGCCGACCGCGGCCTGCGCGAGGGCATTCTGGCCAATCTGATCGCCGAGGATGCGCACGCGAACGGGCATTTGCGGGGGCGGTAGGAGGCGGGACGTCTCGCCGCACACGATCATTCTGCTGCCAAATAATCCCCATTCGAACGTTTTCAGGCGTTTCGACGCTCACGCATAATTCCGCATACGATTCGTTTTGCGAATCGGGGCACGCGGGGCTGAGAGCCGATGGGGGAACCAGCTACTGCCCGCCGATCCAGCGCGCGATCTCCGGCCATTCGTCCTTGAGCGTGCGCGCACCCATGAACAGGCCGATATGGCCGCCGGGTACCGTCTTCTGCACGATCTTCTGCTTCGGCGTGCCCAGATATTTCGCGGCATCGAGCACCTGCTCCGGCGTCGTGATGTCGTCGTCGGCGCCCGCCAGGAGATAGGCGGGACAGGTGATGTCGCGCAGGTTGAGCGTCCGGCCCAGTCCGACGAATTCACCCTTGGCGAGCCGGTTATCCTTGAAAAGCTGGCCGATGGCCTGAAGATACCAGCGTCCCGGGAGGTCGATCGGATTTTCATACCATCGGGCGAACGTCTCCTCCTTGGCCACATATGTCGGGTCGTCGATGTGCTCATAGAGATCGACGTGATCCTCGATATAATGCTGCTCGGGGTGCATGTTCTTCCACCCCTGGAGCATAAACTTGCCCAGCATCAGCCCACCGCCAAGCGCCACGAGTTCCTCGTAGTATGACAGCGGGGATTCCTTGACCATGCGTTTGATCGGACCGTTGCCGGCATCGGTATCGATCGGCGCGCCGGCAAGAACGATGGAGTTTACCTTGTCCGGAAAGCGGGCCGCCGCCATGGTCGCCATCCAGCCGCCCTGGCAGAGCCCGACGAGATTGACCCGCCCGCCGAGATCGTCGATCGCGATGAGGACTTCGGCGAGGTAATTGTCGATCTCAAGATCCTTCATGTCCTGCGTGGCCGACTTCCAGTCGGTCAGGAGGACATGGCCGACGCCGTTGGCCAGAAGGGTCTCCACGAGGCTTTGCCCCTTGTGATAGTCGGCGATTGTCGCGGTGTGGCCCGCATGCGGAGCGTCCACGAGAGTAGGGATGCCGCCCGGCTTGCCGTATTCGCGAAGCGTCATCGTGCGCAGATCGAGACGCACGCGGTTGGGCGTCGCGAGGGTGGGCCGCAGTTCCCCGTGTATCTTGATCTCCTCCTCGGCGAATTTGAGGTTCTTGGCCATCAGCTCCGCCTCCTGCTCCACCAGTTCGGCGGCCATGGCGACGGGCCAGAAGGCGGGCACGCTCGTCAGCGCGAAGTCCTGTTTCCTCGCGGGAGCCGTTTTCTGCATGGGGATCTCCTGTTTTTACCCGCTGACGTCAGGCGTGGTGGTGGGGCTGTGCCGCGACATGATTTTCGATGCGCGCGAGATGGCGGGCGTGATGCGTGACCCTGTGATCCAGCATGCGGTAGACCGCGATCTTGACGCCGCTGGCGATGAAGAACGTCACCAGCGTGTAACCCCAGACCAGGAGCACCAGCGGCCATCCCGACGCCGCCATGAACCAGCCATAGACCACCGCCAGCGTACCGACGACCTTCGTCGACTCGCAGGGCACGACGAATTTCCAGCTCGGCCATGGGCGATCCCACATCGCGCCCTTGTTGCGCGTGAGGTAGATCGTCAGGTGGCCCGAGACGAGCAGTTTGAGGAAGATCAGGGACTGCACGACCGGCAGAGGCAGGGCGAGATAATCCTTGACGATCCAGAACAGGCCGAAGCTTTCGATCACGCCGTAGATGCCGAGAACCGAAGCGATGATCAGGACCCGCGACATATCCCAGCGCACAGGCTCGCGCGCGACGGGGGCGTTGTCATACGCGATCATCATGATCGGCACGTCGTTGAGCAACGCCAGCAGCACGACCATGATGGCGGTGACGGGGTAGAAATTGAAGATCAGGATGCTCGCCGTCATGAACAGCAGCACGCGCATGGTCTCGGCGATGCGATAGATGGCGTAGCTGGTCATGCGCTCGAAGATGCGGCGGGCTTCCTCGATCGCCGTCGTGATCACCGACAGGCCGGACGCGGTCAGCACGAGGTCGGCCGCCGCCCGCGCGGCGTCGGTGGCACCCGAGACGGCGATGCCCACATCGGCCTGCTTCAGGGCCGGGGCGTCGTTGACGCCGTCGCCGGTCATGCCGACGATATGGCCGTCATCCTGCAACGCCTTGACGATCTTGAATTTATGCTCGGGGAACACGCGGGCGAACCCGCCGGCCGCGGCGATGCGCGAGGCGTCCGCTTCGCCACCGTCTTTCCCGAAAATGGTGTCGGCGACGACGATATTCTCGGGAAGTCCGAGTTGTCCGGCGATTTCCTTGGCGATCGCCTCGTGATCGCCAGTGACCATCTTCACATCGACACCCATCCCGCGGGTGGTGGCGATGGTGGAGGCGCTGTCGTCCCGCGGCGGGTCGTACAGCGACAACAGGCCGAGGAAGCGCCATTTGCCTTCCTCGTCGGCGCGCGCCACGCCGAGCGTCCGGTAGCCTTTCGCGGCGTCTTCATCGACGGCCGTCGTGAATGTGCGGCGCTCGGCCTCGTCCAGGGCGCACAGATCGATCACGACCTGCGGCGCGCCCTTGACGACCGTGAAACGCTGGCCGTTGTTTTCGATATCGGCCTCCGAGCGCTTCGCCACGGGGTCGAACGGGCGGAATGCTCGCACCGCGTATCCGGACGGCGGGCTGCCGGGCGCGGCGACGAGGATCGCGGCGTCGATGGCGTCGGGAGCCTCCCGATGCGACGCCAGCACCGCCGCCAGCATCAGATCGTCGCGTGAAACGCCCTGAGCCAGACGCGGCGTGCCGAGCGTCAGCTCGTTTTTCGTGAGCGTGCCGGTCTTGTCGCTGCACAGCATGTCCATGCCCGCCATCTCTTCGATGGCCACGAGGCGCGAGACGATGGCCCGCATCTTGGCGAGCCGTTCGGCGCCGATGGCCATGGTGACGGACAGGACCGCCGGAAGCGCCACGGGGATCGACGCCACGGTCAGGATGAGAGCGAATTGCAGGGTTTCCATCCACGGGTCGCCGCGGAAGAGGGCGGCAAGCCCGATCGCCGCCACGAGGCCGACCGTCACCAGGATCAGAAAATTGCCGATGCGCAGAACGGCGCGCTGGAAATGCGAGACGCTGCTGGCCTGCTGGACGAGGTTGGCGGTCTTGCCGAAAAAGGTCTTCATGCCGGTGGCAGTGACCACGCCGGTCATCTCGCCCTGACGCGCAATCGAGCCGGAATAGGCCGGATCGCCGATCTTCTTGTTCACCGGGAGCGACTCGCCCGTCAGCGCCGACTGATCGACACTGAGATAGGAGCCGCCGGTGAGCTTGAGGTCGGCGGGGACGACGTTGCCGAGCTTGACCAGCACCAGGTCGCCGGGCACCAAGTGACGCGCCTCTACATCCTTCCACGTCCCGTCACGCTTGACCCGCGCCTTGAGCGCGAGGCGCTTCTTGAGGAGGGCAATGGCGTTGCCGGCCTTGAATTCCTCCCAGAAGCCGACGCCGGCATTGGTGAACAGCATCGCCAGGATGATGACGAGGTCCTCCCAATGGCCGAGGACGGCGGAGAGAAGCGCAGCAATCTCGATCATCCAGGGGATCGGGCCCCAGAAGAAGCGTGCGAGACGCGCGAGCGCGCTGACCTCATGCTCCTCCAGCGCGTTTTCACCGAACTCCGTGAGCCGCCGCGCAGCTTCCGTCTCGGCCAGCCCGGCGGGCTCCGCCTCGGCGGGCTTCACGACCGGGGCTTCTTCGGTGACTCGTTTCTGCATCGTATGGTCCTCCGGACCGCAAGTCGTGCCCTGGGGCGTTTGCGGGCGTTGCGTCTGCTCGGCAGGCTAGTGATCGCGGCGCCCGGCGGGCAGCCGAATGGCGCGATGGAATTACGATGTCATAACATGGGATTATTGCGCGGAAGTTGATCCGCGGTGGAAAGCGAGACGACGGGCATGATCGCCGGGTGCCGCTTATCCCCCGGCAGCGCCGAAACGCCGCTCGATGTAATCGGCGACCAGCGCTTTGAACTCGTCCGCGATGCCGGGGCCGCGCAGCGTCATCACCTTCTTGCCGTCGATGAAGACCGGCGCGGCGGGCGTTTCGTCCGTCCCTGGCAGGCTGATGCCGATGTCGGCATGTTTCGACTCGCCCGGGCCGTTCACGATGCAGCCCATCACCGCGACGTTCAGCGTCTCGATGCCGGGATAGCGTTTCCGCCATTCGGGCATGCAGGCAGCGATGTGCGCCTCGATGTCGGCGGCGAGTTCCTGGAACAGCGTGCTGGTCGTGCGCCCGCAGCCCGGACACGCCGCCACCACCGGCACGAAGGCGCGCAGGCCCATGGTCTGCAGGATCTGCTGGGCGACTTCCACCTCGCGCGTACGCGCCTCCCCCGGCGCGGGCGTGAGCGATACGCGGATCGTGTCGCCGATGCCCTGCTGAAGCAGGATGGCGATACCCGCCGTCGAAGCCACGATCCCCTTCGTCCCCATGCCCGCCTCGGTCAGGCCGAGATGCAGGGCGTAGCTGCCCCGTTCGGCCAGCATGCAATAGACGCGCACCAGATCCTGCACCGCGCTCACCTTGGCCGACAGCACGATGCGGTCCGCGCCCATGCCCAGTTCCTGCGCGCGCTCCGCGCTAAGGAGAGCGGACAGGACGATCGCCTCATGCAGTACGTCGCGCGTGTCCGCCGGGCGGGGGAGGGCGGCGTTCTCGTCCATCAGCCGCGTCAGAAGCTCCTGGTCGAGGCTGCCCCAGTTGACGCCGATGCGCACCGGCTTGTTGTTCGTGAGCGCAATTTCGATGATGTCGGCGAACTGGCGGTCGCGCTTGTCGCGAAACCCCACATTGCCCGGATTGATGCGGTATTTATCGAGCGCCTCGGCGCAGGCGGGATGCGTGCCGAGCAGGCGGTGGCCGTTATAGTGGAAATCGCCGATGAGCGGCACATCGACGCCCATCGCAGCCAACCGTTCGCGAATACGCGGCACGGCGCGTGCGGCGTCCTCGCGGTCCACGGTGAAGCGCACCAACTCCGAGCCCGCCGCGGCGAGTTGCGCGACCTGGGCCACGGTCGCCTCGATATCGGCGGTGTCCGTGTTGGTCATGGACTGCACGGCGACGGGCGCGCCGCCACCGATGGTAACGGCACCCACCTTGACGGCGGGCACTTTGCGCCGGGACGCGAGGTCTCGCTGCATGATCTTCAACTCCGGAACAGGAATGACACGGCATAATTAGGCAATGCCGCCGTGAAATGCCAGCCCCGGGCGCCCGTCCTGCCCGGCAGAAGCCGACCGCTTCAGCGGTCGACATTCATATATTTCTTGACCGTTTCCGCTGCCACTGCGGTGGCTTTGACAAGAGACGGCAGAAGCACCGTCTCGGCCGTCTTGACCTGGGCGTCGAGGCGTTCCTTGAATTTCTTCCGGTCGTAAGTGTACGAACCGGTTGAGTTTGAGAACAGCTGATGCCCGCGCTCGCCGGTCAGCATGTCGCCCGTCTCGTCGTAATAAGCCTGGATTCCGCCGAGC
Source organism: Rhodomicrobiaceae bacterium (assembly GCA_050290865.1). Taxonomy (GTDB): domain Bacteria; phylum Pseudomonadota; class Alphaproteobacteria; order Rhizobiales; family Rhodomicrobiaceae; genus JARRLC01. The sequence continues at coordinate 65,292 of JBNKIW010000003.1, forward strand.
GCGCTGCCCGGCACGTCGAACGCCGCCTGGGTCTGGCCTGCGGCCCGCCAGACAAAAAGACGCAGGCGCGGCCATTCATAGACCCTCTTCGCGCCGCTGGTGTCCATAGTGTTGACGAACTTGCGCAACCGCGTGGTGTTGTCCTTCAGCTCCGCGTGGAGGGCTTCGAGAAGGCTCGCCTGCTGCTGCGCCTTGGTGAAGCGGTCGTATTCCAGGGTGCGCTGAAAACCGACATAGCCCGCGAGATAGACGCCGAGAATGGTCGCGACGATGGTGAACAACTGGGCGACCAGAAACCGCGGCCCGCCGATTTTTGCCATAAAGCCGTTGTGCGGTGGCCGTGCCGCCTCGTCGAGGGTTGCCTTTTCGATGCCCATTCCCGGTATTCCCCTTCTGCCCATAGAATTAGGAGGATCTCTTAACGGCGCAAAATGGCGAGCTTGGGACGGAGACGCCAGTCCCTGAGACAGAGAAGCCGCGGCCCCCGGCGCATTTTGTGCTGGCTGCACTCAAACCACCCGTCCACGCAGATGCGCTTGCCAGATCAGCCACAAACGGCTGAGCGGGTTGATGTCCGCGATTTCGTGCAACGGCCGGTGCCCGGGGCCCGCGAGTTTCCGCAGGTAGGGGCCGGAAAGGACGAGCGGCAGGAACGCGGGAAGGGCGGTGGCGGGCAGCGCCGCGAAGCGCTCGCGAAAAGCGGCCAGCTCCGTCCCGGCAATATCGCGCAAGGTGGCCAGCGCCGCGCGCAACGTCTCGCTGTCCTCACCGCGAACGATCTCATCCGCCCCGATGCCCCGCGCGCCCAGCACATCGGCGGGGAGGAAAACTTGCCCCCGCGCGGCATGAACGGGAAGCGCCCGCATCAGGCCCGTCAACCCGTAAACCACACCCGCATGTGTGGCAGCCTCGGCCACAGCCTCGCTGCGTGCCCCCGCGATCCACGCCGCCAGCGCGAAGACCGCACCCGCCGTTGCCTCCAGATAGCGCCGCAGCGCCGCCATATCGGGCATCGGATCGCGCCAGACGTCGAAAGAGCGCGCGTCGATCATGGCCGCGATCCGTTCTTCCGGCAGGTCACAGGCCGCGCGTGTCTCAGCGAACGCCTCTGCCACAGGGTGCCCGCCTGCCTCGCTTTCAAGCGCATCACGCCACCATTGCAGCCTGATTTCGCCGAGCCGCGGTTCGCGCACCAGTTCGGCCACGCGCGCCAGTTCGATGTTGAAGGCATAGAGCGCGAAGAGGTGCACTCGCTGCGGCGCGGGCGCCAGATGCGTGGCCCAATACCGGTCGCGATCCTGGCGGCGCACCAGCGCGCTGACGCTGTCCCGGCGATCCCGTCTCATGGTATTCGTTCTTCGGTTACGCATCCATCCCGCCGCCACGCCCTGCGGATGACCATTGCGCCGCATCAGAATAAATGCCCGTGCAAACAGGTTGCGGCGCACCGCCGTTCCATTGCACGCCGGGACCATCCCTATACAATCAGGAGGCCGTTGGACAGTGGCTGCGACGGCTGGAGGGCCGGATGGCAAGGCGTCTGCGCAACCTTCTGCGAATGGTCCGCTCTTTCGCGATCCTCGGGCGAACGCTGGCGCCGCGGCGGCCCGTCCGGGGCGGCGGGCCGGTGACCGCGGAGATCCGCACCAGCTGGTACGGGCCGATCATCTCCGACGCCATGGACATGGACAGCACATATGCGCTGCACTGGGTGGGACACGAGCCGTCGGACGAACTGTCGGCGATGCGCGATCAACTCCCCCCTGGCGTGACGGGCGCACCATCCGGCTGCCGCTCACGCCAGAGACAGCCCGGCGCGAGTTCCCCCGCTTAACGTGGCTCACGCCCGCCGAGGACCAGCCGCCGCCATGATCGACGCAACACCGCTCGTCCGCCTTTATGCCTGGCTCCGCCGCGCGCAACTCGCGAGGGAGAAACCCGCCGCCGTCCAGGAACGGCAATTGCTCAGGCTGGTCCGGCGGGCGCGGCATACGAAGTTCGGGCGCGACCACGGCTTCGCGCAGATCCGCACGGTGGCGGATTTCCAGTCGCGCGTGCCCTTGCGCCGGTACGAGGATTTCTGGGCGGATTACTGGCGGCAGCCCTTCCCGCTCTTGCGCGACGTGAGCTGGCCCGGACTTATCCCCTATTTCGCCCTGACGTCGGGCACATCCACGGGCCGCACGAAATACGTCCCCGTCACGGCGGCGATGAACCGCTCCAACCGCCGCGCCGCGTTCGATGTGCTCGTCCATCATCTGACCGCGCGGCCCTCCAGCCGCATTTTCGGCGGCAGGAACTTCATCCTCGGCGGCAGCACGGATCTGCAGGCGTTTGCTCCGGGCGTGTTCGCGGGCGATCTGAGCGGTATCGTGGCCAGGGCGATGCCGCACTGGGCGCGTCTGCGCGCGTTTCCGCCGCTCGCCCTCGCGCTGGAGCCGGATTGGGAGAAGAAGGTCCGGGCAATGGCGCCCGCCTCGCTCCGCGAGGACATCCGCTCGATCAGCGGCACGCCGAGCTGGCTCCTGCACTTCTTCAAGGAGGTGATGGCGCTCAGGCCGGACGAGCAGCAGCGGCTCAGACATTTCTACCCCAATCTCGAACTGATCGTGCATGGCGGCGTGTCGTTCGTCCCTTACCGCCATCGGTTCAGCGAGCTGCTGGAAGGCGGCCATGCCGAGCCGCGCGAGGTGTATCCGGCGAGCGAAGGCTTCATCGCGCTTGCCGACCGCGATCCCGAGGCGGGCCTGCGCATGCTGCTCGACAACGGGCTGTTCTACGAATTCGTGCCGCGGGCGCAACTCGGCAGCGAGGCCCCTGCGCGGTACTGGATCGCGAATGCCGAGCCGGGCGAGGACTATGCGCTCGTGCTTTCCAGCAATGCCGGGCTGTGGGCGTATGTGCTGGGCGACACGGTCCGTCTCGTCGAGCGGCACCCGCCCCGCCTCATTGTCACCGGGCGGACCAGCTATTTCCTCTCCGCGTTCGGCGAGCACGTCACAGCCGAGGAGGTGGAGGCGGCGGTTGCCGGGGCGGCCGACGCCATCGGCACAGATGTGGCTGAATTCTGCGTCGGCGCGCTGCACGCCGCCCGTGGCGACGGCGTCGACGCGCATCTCTACCTCATCGAATTTGCGGCCCCGTCCTGCCAATCCCGGCTCGGCAGCTTCGCCGCGCGTGTGGACGCCGCGCTCATCGAGGCCAATGCCGACTATGCGGCGCATCGCGAGGGCGGACAGCTCGCCCCCCCGCATATCGTAACGTTGCGGCCCGGCGCATTTGGCCGCTGGATGAAAGTCCGCGGCAAGCTGGGCGGCCAGAACAAAGTTCCGCGGATCGTCAGTCAGCCCGAGATTTTCGACGATCTGCGCCGTTTTGCCAGGCTCGACACGGATTGACGCCGCCGCTGGCCGGGCGCCAGATCAGCCGCCGTTCTCCGGCCCGCCATATTGCAGCACCTGCACCTTTTCCAGCGTGACCAGTCCGCTGCCGATCATGCCGTTGAGGACCTCGACTAGCTTCCTCACCTTGTCCTCGGTATCGACGATCTCGATCACGAGGGGCAGATCCTCCGACAGCGCCAGGATTTTCGTCGTGTGCATGCGGCTGGAGCGTCCGAAACCCATCGGCCCGCGCAGCACGGTCGCCCCCGCAAGCTGCATTTCGCGCGCCTTGAGCACGATGGCCTCATAGAGCGGCTGGCGCCCGTATTTCTTGTCCTCGCCGATGAAAATGCGGAGCAGCATCGCGTCGCGGGGCAGCTTCATGGGGATCACATCCATTTGAGCGCGTTGAAGGAGACCGCAGCCGCATGTCCGGCCCAGACCCCGATCAGGCAGAGGACGACGGATGCGCCGATATTCAGCCCAGCATAGAGCCATTCGCCGTCGTTCACCAGACTGAGGGTCTGCAGGGAAAAGGAAGAGAACGTCGTAAAGCCGCCGCACACGCCGATCATGACGAATTGCCGCGACAGCGTGCCCGCGAAGATGCGCCCGTCCGGGCCGGTCAGGGTGGCGAAGAGGCCGATGATGAAGGACCCCGCGATATTGACGATGAGCGTCCCCCAGGGGAAGGTCGCGCCGAACGCGTGCGAAACGGCGCTGGACAGCCCCTGCCGCGCCATGCCCCCCAGCGCGCTGCCCAAGGCGATCCACAAATAGCTGAGCATTCTGGCTTTCCGTTATCCGATGCGCGAATGAGCCGCGCGCCGACACACAACCGCATGGCAGCCCGTGATGCAAGCCCCGGGCCGGGGAGGCGTGCAGAAGCGGAGCATAAGCGCGCGGGCCTCGTCGGGGAAGCTTGGATTGCACGGCACGCCGGAACCCGGCAATATCATGCCCAGCCGTCGTCACCGGACACTTTCATGTCGCTTGCTCCACTCCTGAGTGCATCGCCCGCCATTCAGATTCATGCTTTCGCCGCCATGGCCGCATTCGTCCTCGGCGTGGCGCAACTGGCTGTGGGGAAGGGCTCGGCCGGTCATCGCGTGCGTGGCTATGTGTGGGTAACGCTCATGATCGTCGTTGCGGCCAGTTCGTTCTGGATCCACGAGATCCGGCAGTGGGCCGGTTTCAGCATCATCCACCTGCTGCCGATCTGGATGCTTGGCGTCCTGCCGTTGGCCGTCCTGGCAGCGCGCCGTCATCAGAACGAGCGGCACCGCAGGGCGATGATATGGTTCTTCGCGGGCGCTCTCGTCGCAGCCGGAGCGTTCACGCTTCTCCCCGGCCGCATCATGCATGACGTGGCGTTCGGCGGCTGATCAGGGGTTGTTTGGCAGGGCGCCGTCTCCCGCAGGGGGAGCTTTCGCCGTCTCTTCGGCAGGTGGCGCTTCGTCCTTCGCCTCAGCCTCCGCCGGTGCCGGTTTTTTCTCCGCCGGCGCCAGTTCTTCGCTCTTCTGCTCCTCCCCCGGTGCCAGTTCTTCGCTCTTGGGTTCCTCCGCCGGCGCTGGTTCCTCGCTCTTGGGTTCCTCCACCACCTGGGAGGCGAGGACGTTCGACGCCCACACGACGAGGTCCGTCTCGAGCTTGACGAACGCGGCGTTGAGCGCGGCGATCGCGGCCGTCTCCTCGGCCGAAGCGGCCGGCTGCGTCCGGTGGAAGACCTTTGCCGCGAGAATCTTACCCCCGTCGTCCAGGATCTTGGCGGTAATCCCCACATCCGCCTTGGGCTTCGGCTTTGCCGTCACGTGGAAATCGCCGACGTTGATCACGAGCTGAAAATCGGTTGTGGCGTTGTCGCTCGGGCGCGCGACCGAGCCGAGGAACCCGGCATTCTCGAAGCTCTGGACGACCCGCGCCTGCAAGAGCCTCGGCAGGTTGTCGGCCCAGCGTGCCGGCGTTTCCTCGCCACCGTTGCGGATGAGGACATTCTGCGTATCCAGCGCGATGAGCGCCGTCGGGTCGTTGACCACCAAAGAGCCTTTGAAGGACTTCGCCGCGCCTTCAAAGCTGGATGCCGCCCTCAGGTCGTGTTGCTGGCCCGCGGCGCCCTTTTTGCCGCCGGTCATCCGTTCCAGACCGGCGAGAATGCTGTCCACGCGATCGGAGTTCTTGGCGAGGACATCCGAGAAGGTGCTGAAATTGCTGATGGTGTTGTGGAACCCCTCGGAATTCTCATCGAGGATGGTGTTCAGGCGGTGCAGCGCGTCGCGGGCGGCCTGGCCCATGGTCTGCCCGTTGGTGTTCGCCACCAGGACCGGCGACCCGTCCTTCGCCGGGGGCAGCGGCGCGTTCGGCGTGCCCCCATACATGGAAATGAAGGCGACGCCAGTCAGGCCCTGGAAATCGATGTCGATGCGGGTATCGGCGCGGATCGGCGTGTTGCGTGTCACAGCGACCGCCACCATGACCCGGCTCGGTCTCCGGGCATCGAGCTGCAGGTCGGTCACCTCGCCCACCCTGATGCCATTGAACAGCACCGGCGAGCCTTTCAGCAGGCCGGAAACCGAGTTCTCCACCTGGATGCGGTACTCCGCCTGGTCACGGAAGCCGCCGGTCGCATGCATCCAGTAGAGAAAGCCGAAAATCGCGGCGATCACGCCAAGCGTGAAGGCCCCCATCAGTATATAGCGTGCGCGGATTTCCATCGGGCGCCCCTCACATTGCTGGTTGTGCAGGCGAGCGCAGGAGCTGGCTGGCGCGCTTGCCACGGAAATAAGCTTTGACCCAGGGATGTTCGGACATCATGAGCATGTCGAGCGTCCCCTCCGCCACCACCTTGCCGTCGGCGAGCACGGCGATGCGATCGCACACGGCCTGCAGGCTCTCCAGATCGTGTGTCACCATGAAAACGGTCAGACCGAGCGTCTGCTGCAGCGTGCGGATGAGGGCGTCGAAATCGCCGGCGGAGATCGGGTCGAGCCCCGAGGTCGGCTCGTCGAGAAACAGGATCTCCGGATCGAGCGACAGCGCACGCGCCAGCGCCACGCGCTTGGTCATGCCGCCGGACAACTCGGATGGATATTTGTTGGCATCCGCCGCCGTGAGGCCGACCATTTCCAGCTTGGCCAGCGCGACCTCGTCCATCAGCCGCGGCGACAGATGCAGATATTCGCGCATGAGGAACTGGATGTTCTGGCGCACGGTCAGCGAGGAGAACAGCGCCCCCTGCTGGAAGAGGATGCCCCAGCGGCGTTCCACCGCGGCGGATTCGCGGTCATCCGTCGTGCCGACGTCGTGGCCGAAGACCTGGATACGGCCGGAGCGTTGCGGGATGAGGCCGATGATGGTGCGCATCAGCACCGACTTGCCCGCACCCGAACCGCCGACAAAACCGAGGATCTCGCCCCGGTAGACGTCGAGCGACAGCCGGTCGAGAACGGTTGTGTCCTCGAAACCGACGGTCAGGTTGCGCACTCTGATGACGGGCTCTGACATGTCGTGTCCGCTTACATCCCGATTGAGGCGAAAAAGATTGCAAAGACGCCATCGAGGACGATGACGAGAAAGATCGACTTCACGACCGAGTTCGTGGTCTGCAGCCCGAGCGATTCGGCGCTCCCCTTGACGCGCAGCCCCTCGGAACAGGCGATGATGCCGATGACGGCGGCCATGAACGGCGCCTTGATCATACCCACCTTGAAATGCGTCAGCGAAATGGCTTCCTTGAGCCTGGCGAGGAAGATATCCGGGCTCATGCCGCCATAGAGCCACGCCACCAGCCCGCCGCCATAGAGCGCGGCCATCGAGCCGAGAAAGGTGAGGATCGGCATGGCGATGATCAGCGCCAGCACGCGCGGCAGGATCAGCACCTCGACGGGGTCGAAGCCCATGGTGCGCAGAGCGTCCACCTCCTCGCGCATCTTCATCGAGCCGAGTTCGGCGGTGTAGGAACTGCCCGACCGGCCCGCCACCATGATGGCGACGATGAGCACGCCGATCTCGCGCAGGACCAGCACGCCGATCATATCCACAACATAGGTGTCGGCGCCGAATTTGCGGAAATGGAAGAAACCCTGCTGCGAGATGATGCAGCCGATAAGAAAAGTAATGAGCAGAACGATCGGCACGGCCTGCCAGCCGACGCGGTCGAGATGGTGCACGGCCGAGGTCAGGCGGAACCGGGCCGGGTGGAGGATGACCCGGACCAGGGCTGTCCCCGTCGCGCCAAGCATGCTCATGAAAGGGATGGCGTCGCGCCCGATTTCCGCTATGGACCGGCCGAGCCAGTCGAGGCTGGCGAGCAGGGCATTCGGACGCTTGACCGGCCCGACACCCTTGAGATTGGCGTGCTGGACTTCCTCCAGGAGGCCGCTGTAATGCTCAGGCAGACCCACGATCCGCGCATCGCGCCCGCGCACTCTCCAGGCGCGGACGAGCCGCTCCAGGAGCCAGGCGCCGAAGGTGTCGAACTCGCGCACCTCGCTCATGTCCACGGCCAAGCTTCGCGCGCCCGGAGCCTCGTGATCTACGTGGCCGTCGATCAGCACTTCCAGCGCCGCTGCGTGAGGCGCCGTCCACGATCCCCCGGCCGCGAGTTCCAGGCATTCGCCGCTGACCCGTCCGCTGAGTACAGGCTCCGAACTCATCTTCCCTCCCCGTCGCCCACCCCCCGCCGACAAAATCAGTATGCGACGGAAAGATCTGACGGATCGCGTTTATGGGCGAATTATGATGACATCACGACATAGCACGCCCATCATCCCGCAGAACCACGTAAATCGCCGGTATAACTAGTACCGTGAGCAGTGTCGAAGAGGCTAGCCCAAACAGGAGCGATATCGCAAGTCCCTGGAAGATGGGATCGAACAAGATTACCGCCGCGCCGATCATGGCCGCAAGCGCGGTCAGCAGGATCGGCTTGAACCGAATCGCACCGGCTTCCAGGAGCGCCTGCCGGAGCGGAATGTTATCCGCGCGCCGGTGGCGAATAAAATCGACGAGCAGGATCGAGTTGCGCACGATGATGCCCGCAAGCGCGATGAAACCGATCATCGACGTCGCCGTGAACGGCGCTCCGAACAGCCAGTGTCCGATCATGATGCCGATCAGCGTCAGCGGCACCGGCGTGAGGATCACGAGCGGCAGGAGGAACGAGCCGAACTGCGCCACCACGAGAATATAAATGCCGAGAAGCGCCACGGCGAACGCCGCACCCATGTCGCGGAAGGTGACATAGGTGACTTCCCATTCGCCGTCCCACAGCACGGCGGCTTTCGCGTCGTCGCGCGGCTGGCCGTGCAGCAGGATTTCGGGCTTGCCCAGCTTGCCCCAATCGTGGCTGTGGATGGCGTCGGCGACGGCCATCATGCCGTAGAGCGGCGCTTCATAGGCGCCCGCCAGTTCGGCCATGACCATTTCGGTGTTGCGGCCGTTGTGGCGAAAGATCGGATAGGACGCGCGCTCCCTCTTCAGGCTCACGATGTCGCCCAGTTCGACGATCCCGCGCTCGCCGGGCAGCGCGTTGGCGGGCACGGGCGTTGACAGCGTGTGCGCCGAAACCGACAGTTCGCGCTTGGGAAGTTGCACGGCGATCTCGACCGGATGCCGCCCCCCGCCACGATGCGAATAGCCCACGGGCACGCCGCTCATATAGGCGCGGATCGTATCGTAGACATCGCTTTCCGAAACCTTGTGGAATTCGAGATTGTCCTGGTTGATGGCCACCCGCAGGCGCGGCGCCTGGACGCCGAAACTGTCGTCGTCGTCCACGATGAACGGCACGCTGCGAAAGATGCCGCGCAACTGCCGCGCCACCTCGCGGCGCGTGTCGGCGTCCGGGCCGTAGACCTCCGCGAGCAGCGTGGCGATGACGGGCGGTCCTGGCGGAACCTCAACCACCTTGATGGACGTGCCCTCAGGCACGGGCAGGCCCTCGAGCTTCTTGCGAGCCTCCAGCGCGATATCGTGGCTGGTGCGGTGGCGCTCGTCCTTCGGCGTGAGGTTGACCTGCAGATCGCCCTGTTCCGGCTCGCTGCGCAGATAGTAGTGGCGTACGAGACCGTTGAAATTGAACGGCGCAGCCGTGCCCGCATAGGCCTGGACGGAGGATAACTCCTCGATGCCGCGCAGACGCTCGGCGGCGGCGGCGAGCACGCGGTCGGTTTCCTCAAGCGAGGACCCGCGCGGCAGATCGACGACCACCTGAAGTTCCGGCTTGTTGTCGAAGGGCAGCAGCTTGACCGTCACCGACTGCGTGACGAACAGCATCAGCGACATCAGCGTGGCCGCGCCGACGAGGCCGAGGAAGCGCCACGCATCCTTCTTCGTCTTCAGGATCGGCTTCGCGCTGCGGACATAGCTCCGTCCGAGCCAGCCGCCGTCGTCTTCCTCGGCGTGGCCGCCGCCGTGGATATGGTGGCTGGCGATACGCAGCATCAGCCACGGCGTAATCATCACCGCGACGAAGAAGGACAGCACCATCGCCGCCGAGGCATTGGCCGGGATCGGCGCCATATACGGCCCCATCAGGCCGGAGACGAACAGCATCGGCAGGAGCGCCGCGACCACGGTCAGCGTGGCGACGATGGTCGGGTTGCCCACCTCGGCAACGGCGTCGATGGCGGCTTGTGTGCGGCTGCGTCCGTCGTCCATCGCCCAGTGCCGCGCGATGTTCTCGATCACCACGATGGCGTCGTCCACCAGGATACCGATGGAGAAGATCAGCGCGAACAGGCTCACGCGGTTGATGGTGTAGCCCATCAGATAGGAGGCGAAGAGGGTGAGCAGGATCGTCGTCGGGATGACGATCAGCACCACGATGCCTTCGCGCCAGCCGATGACGATGCCCATTAGGAGCACGATGGACACGGTCGCCAGCGCGAGATGGAACAGGAGTTCGTTGGCTTTGTCGTTGGCGGTGGCGCCGTAATTGCGCGTGACGATCACTTCCACGTCATCGGGGATGAGCTTGCCTTTCAGTTCGGCGAGGCGCTCGGTGATGCGATCGGAGATGACCACGGCGTTGGCGCCCGCGCGCTTGGCGAGCGCGACGGTGACCGCGGGGACACGCTCCAAAGAGCCATCCGGTTTTTTACGGAAGTGCCAGGCGCGCCGCTCCAAAGGCTTGGCGCCGACGGTGACATTGGCCACATCGCGCACATAGACGGGGCGGCCGTCGCGCGAGGTCAACTGCAGGAGGCCGATATCGGGAATGCCGCGCAGCGTCTCGCCGGAGACCACGCCGATGCTCTGATTGCCCCCGCGAATGCGGCCGGCGAGGAAGGAGCGGTTGGCCTCCTTCACCTTGCCGATGAGTTGCGCCAGCGTGATACCGTAGAGCGACAGCTTTTCGGGGTTTGGTTCGACGCGGATCTGGTCCGGACGCCCGCCGGTGATGTAGGACAGACCGACATCGTCCAGCTTGGCCATCTCGACGAGCAGATCCTCGGCCAAGTGATAGAGCGCATTGTCCTCGTAGCGGGCGGCCGCGCCGGATTTCGGCGCCAGCGTCAGCGTGACGATGGCCACGTCGTCGATGCCCCGCCCGACGATCAGCGGCTCGGGGATGCCGAGCGGCAGGCGGTTCAGATTGGCGCGGATCTTCTCGTGGACGCGCAGGATGGCTTCGTCGGAAGACGTGCCGACGAAGAAGCGCGCCGTCACCAGGGCGCGGTCGTCCTGGGTGCTGGAATAGACGTGTTCGACGCCGTTGATCGCCTTGATGATGGTCTCCAGCGGCTCGGTGACGAGCTTGACCGCATCCTCGGCCTTCAACCCGTCGGCGCGCACGGAGATATCCACCATGGGCACGGAAATCTGTGGTTCTTCCTCGCGCGGCAGGGCTGAGAGCGCGACGAGGCCGAGCGCAAAGGCCGCCAGCAGGAACAGGGGCGTCAGCGGCGACACGATGAATATCCGCGTGAGATGGCCGGAAATGCCCAGCCCCACGCCGTTCTTACCGTTCTTTCCGCTCATGGGTGCACCAGTTCGTCACCGGCCTTCAGGCCTGCCAGCACTTCGACACGGGGGCCTTCGCCGGAGCCGCCATCTTCGACCGGACGCCCAAGCTGCACCACGACCTCGATGGGCGCGCCCACACCGTGCTTCACTTTCACGTAGTCAAGCCCGTAGCGCTGGAAGGTGTAGCTGCGCGGGATGACGATCGTTTTGCGCTTGCCCGCCGAAATCCAGGCCAGCGTGCGCTCACCGACGAAATAGTCGCCCAGATCGGCGACCTCGGCGTCGGCGATGACGCGCCCGCCCTGCAATTCAGGGTATACCCGGGTGATACGGCCTTCGCGGGACACGCTCTCGTCCGGCGAGAGACCGCGTACGCCCACCTTGACGGCGGCGCCTTTTTCCATGAAGCGCGCGTGGCGCTCGGGCAGTTCCAGGCGCAGCAGATAGCCGTTGGCGGCGATGGTGGCGACGCTCTCGCCCATCAGCATGACGCTGCCCTCGGTGACCGGCACCTGCAGCACGCGGCCCGCGGCGGGCGCGAGAACCTGGCCTTCCTCGATCTGCTTCTCGACGACGGCGCGCCCGGCCTGCGCGGCCTTCAGGTCGTTGGTGGCGACGTCGAATGCGGTTTTCAACTGGTCATAGCGCGCCCGGGAAACGATGCCGCGCTTGATGAGCTGCTCGGCGCGATCGAGTTCGGTCTGGGCGTTCTCGACACGCGATTTTGCGGCGATGATCTGGGCATCCAGCGCTTTCATCTTGAGCGCGATCTTGGGATCGGCAATCACCGCCAGCACCTGCCCGGCCTTCACCTGCGCGCCGCGCTGCACCTTGAGCGAAGCTACGGTGCCGCCCGTGCGAACGCGGGCGTCGATGCGATCCTTGCCGTGGATGGTGGCGTAGACGGCCTTGAGGTCGTCAACATCCTCCTCGGCAACTTTGAAGACCGGCGCCGTCTCGGACGCGGCCCATCCCCGCGTTGCCGGTGTCACGGCAAGGGCCATGGTGAGGCCGCCGAGAAGTATTATGAGTGTGCGTCGCCATTCAGCGTTCATGACCAACCCTGCTCCAACATCGCCGCCACAGCCCTGACGCGCAGCGCGAGGGGTTAAGTGGCATTCTGGTTGCGTATTTATATATATTCGAATATATGAATGTCAATCGCCCGCGACGGCTATCGTCCTGATCAGGATTACTGTTCTGCAATCCGGGGATCAGTGATAGGCCAGCGGGGCGTTTGCAGCAACCGCCAAGATGGGAGTTCATAAATGTCGATCGATCGCGTGGTGATGTCGTTTGCCGGGCTTGTGGTGCTCTTCAGCCTCACATTGTCCCAGTTGCACCATCCGGCGTGGCTGTGGGTGACCGCCTTCGTCGGAGCCAATCTGTTTCAGGCGGGTTTCACGCGCTTCTGTCCGCTGGCAATCATCCTGAAGGCTATCGGCCTCAAGCCGGGCGAGGCGTTTCGCTGAACCACGGCGGGAGAGGCCGACCGCACTCCGGCTTACAATGGCTTCTCCAGCATCCCCGGTCCGGGCACGACGGGCATGTCGAGCGCCTGCAACTCTTTCGCCGACCGTTCGAGCCCTTCGCGCGTCTCCGGTGAAAGGCTCGCCATCAGCTTGTCGGCCCATTTCCGGCGCAGCGCCTCCCAGTCGGCCTCGGCCCGCGCTTCCTCTTCCGGACCGCGCGGGTGGAGCCCGCGGCCGGCCTGCGTCTCCTCCACGAAATCCTGGACTTCCTTGATGTCCTGCACCGTAAAAGCCGTTGCCGCGCGCACCACGTCGAAAAAAAGCGTGAAGGTCTTGGCGAAGGCGGGCGAGCGCACGAAGCCGTGCAGCTTCTCCAGTTGCTCATCGGTCAGAGCCTGCGCGAGCATGGGCGGGGCGATACCGATCACCATGCCCTTCTGCATGCCGTAGGTGAATTCGTACTGGTCGATCTGATTCTTGTAGTCCTCGCGTTCTTCCTCGTTTGCAGGGACGGCCTGAAGCGCGACTTCCCGCGCGAAACGGAAGAGGTGGGCCGCCATGTCGTCCAGACGCGAGACCGCCAGGATGTCGTTGACGAGGGCCTGGGCCTTGGCGACCTTGGCAGGGGGCGGTGTGCTGCCATTGCCGGGCGGGGTCGCGAAGGACATGCCGGCTGCAGCCCCGTTGGCCCACGCAGAAAACGCCTGCATGCTCCGCGTTTCCTCGTAGGTGAAGCCCGTGACCAACCGGGAGACGGCGTAGAGGGTGTCGAATCCTTTCCGGGCCGCCGTCTTGCGCAGCAACTCCCGCGCATTGTTGATCTCGGCGGTGCTGCTGTGCTTTGCCAGCAATGCAGCTATGTCGGAAATCATGGCGTCACGATTCTTCTCCAGAACCGGAGCTATCTCGTCGCTGGCCTTGAGCGCATAGGTCAGGAACGTCAACAGCTTGGCCATGCCGTCGGCCATCTCGGCGTCGGGAGCGGGCGTGCCGGGCATGTTCCCCGTCGCGGCGTCGCGCAGGACGGGCAGATAGACGTCGCGCACGGTCCGCCGAACATCCTCGTATATCTCGGGCGTGCGCGAGACGGGCAGCAATTCCACGATCAGATCGCGCGCGGCGCGCTCCCTCGCCGCCATGTCCTCGGGCGTTGCCACCGGCCGGCTCTCCTGGACGATCGCCTGCGGTGCCGCCGCCACTGGCCCGAGTGCCAGCGCTGAAGCCATGACCATGATCTTGAATGACAGTTTCACGCCGTTTCTCCCTGGCTCTTTCCGGACGCCGGTTCCCGAAGGCGTCTCCGCATAGGTTCAGCCTTCTATTGGGTTGCCCGCAGCATGACAAGAGCATGCCGTTTCCGGCCATTCCATGGCTGGGCGCGCGAGATATCGCCGCTATGCCTTCGCCGGGGATAACTCCACTCAAGGTTGCTCATCCAAACTTTTCTCAACGAATGGTGTCGAGAAACGGGAGTGACCGGTGGCCGAAGCGCAAATTGCGGAACATGCGAAACCAACCTTCGGTGTCGCGAATGCTTTCCTCGGGATCATCGCCGGTCAGATCGTCCTGTGGACGGTTATTCCGGCGCTGGTCTTTGAAAACGTCCCGCTGGACGTGGCCGAGAACATCGCCTGGGCGCGGGAATGGCAGCTCGGCTATTACAAACATCCTCCACTGCAGGCGTGGCTGACCGGCGCTGCGCTCGAACTCTCGGATGGCGCCATCTGGTCGGTCTACCTGCTGAGCCAGCTTGCCGTCGCGCTCTGCTTCATCTTCATCTGGCTTATGGGCCGCAAGGTTGTGGACGAACGCGGGCGACTCCTGGCCGTGGCCTTTTTCAGCCTCGTCTATTACGCAAATATCCCGACGCCCGAGTTCAACGCCAATGTGCTGCAAATGCCAATCTGGGCCGCCGCGCCCTATCTCCTGTGGCGGGCGATGAACGCGCGCGGGCTGGGCTGGTGGATCGGCCTGGGCGCCGTCATCGCGCTGGCGTTTTACGCGAAATACAGCGCCGTCTTTCTGGTGTCGGCGCTCGCCGTGGCACTGCTGATCCTCCCACGGGGGCGCGCAGCGCTCGCCCGTCCGGGACCGTATATCGGCGCGGCGGTCGCGCTGGCGTTGTTCACGCCGCAACTCCTTTGGCTGGTCCAGCACGATTTTCAGCCCTTCGCCTGGGCTGGCGCGCGGTCGGCGCAGCTCCACGGCCTGGGGCGCATCACGCGTGCAGCCGGCTTTCTGCTCGCGCAACTCGCCGATCACGCTGGCGCGCTGGCGATGGTCGCGGCCGGAATGGCGGGGCGCGTTGCCTGGGGGAGGCGCGGCCATTCGTGGCGGCGGTTCTCGGACGCCGAGCGGTACGTCTTTGCGCTGGCTTTCGCGCCGGTGACGATCACCGTACTGTCCAGCCTCGTCTCCGGCCGGGGACTGCGAGACATGTGGGCGGCGCCGATGTTCTGCTACACGGGCCTTGCCGCGGCCATCTGGCTGGCGCCGCGTTTCGACCGGCTTCGCCACCGCGCGATGATCGCCGTCTGGGCGGCTCTGTTCGTGGCGGCGCCGGTGGGTGTGGGATTGTCCGTCGTGCTTGGATCAGCCTACGCAAAAAGACCTGCGCGCACAGCGCTTTACGGCAGCGAACTGGCCGCGAAGGCCGAAAAGATCTGGGCCGCCCACACCGGCGGGCACCCGCTGGCCATCGTTGCCGGACCGACCTGGGAGGCAAGCGTCGCCGTGGCCAATTCGCACCGCCATCCTTCCGCCTTCATCGACGGCGATTTTGCCAAAAATCCTTGGGTAACACCGGAAAGGCTGGCAAAAGAGGGCGCGCTCGTCCTCTGGCCTGAAAGACACGCGGAACACTGGGCCGCCACCTTTGCCAAACTGGGACGCTTCTCAGCCATGGGCACGTTCACCATACCCTACCGCTACGGCACGAAGACGGCGCTGATACACTGGGCGATTCTGCCGCCGGCAGCCGCCCGGAACGGCGACAGCCCGTGATGAGCGCGCGCGTCAGCGTATCCCCGGCCCGAACTGTTCCTCATAAAGCCGATCCGCTGATCTCGATCGTCGTTCCCTGTTACAACGAAGAAGCGGCCATAGCGCCGTTCATGTCGGAGGCTGACCGCGTCCTTGGCAGCCACCGAGTCGAGTTCATCTTCGTCAATGACGGCAGCCGCGACGGCACGCTCGCGGCACTCGTCGCGCTCAGCGAACATGACACCCGCGTCCGCGTCGTCGATCTCAGCCGCAATTTCGGCAAGGAAGCCGCGCTGTCCGCCGGCATAGACCACGCGCGCGGCGACGCCGTCATCCCCATGGACGCCGATCTCCAGGACCCGTTCGACGCCATCCCGCTGCTCCTCGCCAAATGGCGCGAGGGTTACGACGTCGTAAACGCCCATCGCCAGGATCGCGGTTCCGACACGCTCGCCAAGCGCCAGACCGCGAAGTGGTTCTACCGAGTCTTCAACAGCATTGCCGATACCCCCATCCCGGAGAATGTCGGCCATTTCCGGCTGATGGACGCCCGCGTCGTCGAAACGCTGCGCCGTCTGCCGGAGCGCTCGCGCTTCATGCCGGGGCTGTTCGCCTGGGTCGGCTACTCGACCGCCGAGATCGACTTCGTGCGCCCCCCACGCAGAAGCGGCGCACCCAAGTTCAATTTCTGGCGGCTGTGGCTCCTTGCACAGGAAGGACTGTTCAATTTCTCCACCGCGCCGCTGCATGTGTGGGGATATCTCGGCTTCTTCACCGCGGTGACCGCGTTCCTGCTCGCCCTTGTCATTGTGGGCAAGACGGTCCTGTTCGGCAGCGACATCCCCGGCTATGCCTCGTTCGTCACCATCGTGCTGTTTCTCGGCGGGGTGCAGCTCTTGACACTCGGGATCATCGGCGAATATCTGAGCCGGGTCTTCGCCGAGGTGAAGGGACGGCCGATTTACATCGTGGACCGGATATACGAGAGGAGCGCCGATGCAGACGATGCTCGCTGAAGCCCGGCGGATCACGCGCTTCGGCATCGTCGGCGTTGCGGCCCTGCTCACACATATGGCGGTCGCCTGGCTCATGCTCGAACGGCTGACCGGCTCACCCTATGCCGCCTCCCTCGCCGGGTTTGTGGCGGCGTTCTGCGTTTCCTTCCTCGGCCACCACCATTTCACGTTCGCCGAAGGGCAGGGCTACGTCAAAACGCTGCCGCGCTTCTTCGCCGTGGCGGTGAGCGGCTTTCTGGCGAGCCTCCTGGTGCTTCATGCCGTCGCCACCTACGGGCTGCCGAAAATGGTGTCGATGATGGTGTCGATCCTGGTCATTCCGGCGCTGACCTATCTGGCGGCGCGGCTGTGGGCGTTCGCGCGCTGATACGCCGCATCTACCGGTAATATTTCCACAGCCTCGTGAACTGTCCGTGGATGTATTCCGGCGGCGGAGCGAATGGCGCCAGCGCGATGCGCACCACATTGTCCGGCGTCATCGACCAGGGCAGCTTCATCAGGAGCCGCCACACCGGCAGGCGCCGCCAGTCGGCAACGAGGGCCTGCCCCAGCGAGGTCTTCAGGTGGATCTGCAATTCGTGCGTTTCCTCGAAACGCGTCGCCAGCGTCACAAGCTGGATGTCGGCGATGCCGCGCCACGCGACGAGGCCGAATCCATCGATGAAGACGCCGTATTCGCCCGCCCCGATTCGCGGCTTCTTCTCGATCAGCGGATAGAAGTAATAGGCGGCGGCTCCCGTCGCGGCGCCAAGGACGAGGAGCACGTCATAGCCCGTCGCAGCGAACAATACCCCCATCAATACGGTCAGGAACGCCATGATGTTGAAGCGGAAATCCCCGGCATCCTTGCCGTAGCGGAGATGAAAGCCGCGTTCCACGAATTCGGGTACCGGCGCGTCGGCGTGCATCGGCGGTCGTCTCCTCTCTACTGCGGCGAACCGCCGTTTACCGCCCGGCTCCGCATTGCCCCCTGTGGCGCAGCGTGTGATCGGCCAGCACAATCGCCAGCATGGCCTCACCTACGGGCACCGCGCGAATACCGACGCAAGGATCGTGCCGTCCCCTGGTGACGATGTCGGTCTCACGGCCCGAGGTGTCGATCGTCCGGCGCGGATTGAGGATAGAAGACGTTGGTTTCACGACAAAGCGGGCAATGACCGGCTGGCCGGTCGAGATGCCGCCGAGTATGCCGCCCGCATGGTTGGACAGGAAAACCGGCCTGCCGTCCGGGCCGATGCCCATTTCGTCAGCATTTTCCTCGCCTGAAAAAGCGGCAGCAGCGAACCCGGCGCCGATCTCGACGCCCTTCACGGCGTTGATGCTCATCAGGGCGCTGGCGATGTCCTGATCCAGCTTGCCGTAGAGCGGCGCGCCAAGCCCGGCGGGCACACCTTCGGCCACCACTTCCACCACCGCACCGCAGGACGAGCCGCGCTTGCGCACATCGTCGAGATAGGCTGTCCACGGCGCTACGCTCGCCGGGTCAGGGCAGAAGAACGGATTGCGCTCCACCTCCGCCCAGTCCCACCTGTCGCGGTTGACCTCATGCGGGCCAAGCTGAACCAGCGCACCGCGCAGACGCACGGCGGGGACAACTTTGCGCGCCACCGCGCCCGCCGCCACCCGCATCGCCGTCTCGCGTGCCGAAGACCGCCCGCCGCCGCGATAGTCGCGAATACCGTATTTGGCTTCATAGGTGTAATCCGCGTGACCCGGACGGTACTTGTCCTTGATGTCGCCGTAGTCCTTCGAGCGCTGGTCGGTGTTCTCGATGATGAGCGAGATCGGCGCGCCGGTTGTCACCTGCCGGCCGCCGGCGTCCATGAAAACGCCGGAGAGGATTTTGACGGCATCGGCCTCCTGGCGCTGCGTGGTGAAGCGGGACTGGCCGGGGCGGCGCTTCTCGAGATAGGGCTGGATGTCGGCCTCGGTGAGCGGCAGGCCCGGCGGGCAGCCGTCCACGACGCAGCCGATCGAGGCCCCGTGGCTCTCGCCCCAGGTGGTGACGCGGAAGAGATGGCCGAAGGTGTTGTGGGACATGGGCGGGTATTTGCGCTGCTGCCGCTAAATGTTGACATGTCTGTTTAGCGGAGCCGGGCGCGCACGTCAAAATTGCTTGGCTCAATGCGCAGCGCGCCGCCGTCCCCGGCTGTGGGCGGGGTGGGAAAAGGCGCGCGGGTCCGTAGCGGACAGCGTGTGGACCGGCCCGCGTCCCGCGATCATGCCGCGCGTGCCGGGCAACGCCCGCACGGGCAGCCCCTCATGCGCGCTCTCCATGATCTGCCGCCAGATGGAGGCGGGCAGGCTGCCGCCGGTGACGAACCGCATCCGGGCGCGGCGATCGTTGCCCAGCCACACGCCAGCAACGTAATCGGCGGTGTAGCCGATGAACCATGCGTCGCGGTAGCCGCTCGACGTGCCAGTCTTGCCCGCGGCGGGACGCCCGGACAGGGCGGCGGCGGTGCCCGTCCCGCTGGTGACGACGGCGCTCAGCATCTCGTTCATATGACCGGCGACGCGGGCCGGCATGACACGGCGGTCCCCATTGACCTTGCGCTTGAAGAGAACGCGGCCCTTGTCGTTGCGGATGCGCGTGATGATGTAGGGCAGCACCCCCATCCCCTCATTGGCGAAACTGGCATAGGCGGCCGTCATCTCCAAAAGCGTGATTTCCGCTGTGCCCAGCGCCAGCGTCGGTCCGACGTCGAGGCGGGAGGTGATGCCCAGGCGGTGGGCGGCGCCGATGACCTTGCTCGTCCCCGCATATTGCATCAGGCGCACGGCGGCGGCGTTCGACGACTGTGCCAGAGCCGTCTTCAGCGGAATTCTACCGCGATAGGACGAGCCGGAATTGGCGGGTGTCCAGCCTGCGACCTTGACGGGCTTATCCTCGACGAGGCTGTCGGGCGTCAGACCGGCCTCCAGCGCCGCCAGATAGATGAACGGCTTGAAACTGGATGCAGGCTGGCGCAGCGCCTTCACCGCACGGTTGAACTGGCTGCGCGCGTAGTCCATGCCGCCGAAGAGCGCCTTCACGCCCCCGTCGGGCGTCAGCATCACGACGGCCGCCTGTCCGGCGCGGGCAGGCTTGCCCTTGCCCTCCATGACGCTGCGGACGATGGCGTCGGTCTTGCGCTGCAAGTCGAAATCCAGGCTCGTCTCGACGATCAGGTTCGATCGGGCGTCGCCGACGAGGGCGGGCACCGTCTCGCTCACCCAGTCGATGACATATTCGAAGCCGGGGAGCGGCGGCTCGGGCCGGCTGATCACCGCGGGGCTGGCAAGCGCTTTCCTGTAGGCCTTATCGTCGATGAACCCGGCGTTCAGCATGTTCGTCAGCACGATGCCCGTCCGCTCGTCCGCCTCGCTGCGGTTGGCGCGCGGCGAGAGATAGGACGGAGCCTTGATCAGCCCGACGAGCAGCGCCGCTTCCGGGAGTGCGAGGTCTTCCGTGCGCTTGTTGAAATAGTGGTAGGCGGCGGCGCCGATGCCGTAATTGCCCGAACCGAAATAGACGCGGTTCAGATACAGCTCCAGGATCTCGTCCTTCGAGAACTTCCACTCCAGCCACAGCGCGATGAACAGCTCCTCGATCTTGCGCCGCATGGTGCGCTTTCGCTCCAGGAAAAGGATCTTGGCGAGCTGCTGGGTCAGCGTCGATCCGCCCTGCACGATTTCGCCCCGCTCACGGTTCTTCAGATAGGCGCGTGCGAGGCCCGACGGATCGAAGCCGAAATGGTAAGGGAAACGGCGGTCCTCGGTCGAGATGACGGCGTCGATGAGCACGCGCGGCAGGCGGTCATGAGTAACGTAGTCGCGCCTCATGCCGCGCTCGGCGATGAACGCGCCGTTGGCGGCGAGGATCCTCACATTCGGCGGTGTTTTGGCCAGTGCGGCGGCTCGCGGGTCGGGCAGGATCAGAGAGTAGTAGTAGAAAATGGCTGCAAGCATGAGGGCGATGAAGCCAGCGCACAGAGTGGCCCATGCGGCGAGATGGCGGAAAGGGCTGGCGGCGTCCGTACGGGGCGGCGCGGGGAGCGGCGCGGGCTCATCCTCCGGCTCGGGAGCGGCCATCGGGAACGCGGGCAGCGGCATATGCGGCATATAGGGGGGCAGTCCGGCAAGAGGCTGCACCGGCTGCATACCGAGATCGAAGCCCTGCGGCGCGCCGAAATAGTAGGGGCCCCCGCCGTTCAGGTGAGACATATCGCCGGGGAAATAGGGGAGCGGCTGGGGAGCGGCCTCGGACACGGGCTCAGCAGCGGCATCCTCCTGCCGCTCGGCTCGCGCTGGCCACAATGCAAACCTCATCGCCCGTACCCGTTACAATCCGGCTGAAGACTTAGCTTTCTCCGAAAATTAAACAACGGGCTTTAAGGCGGGGTTAAGATACCGCGATCAGGTACGCGGCGCGGGCAGGTTGGCCAGATCCTTCCGGTACCATTTCTCGGCTTCGACGACCGCCGGATTCTCGCCGTTCGGCCCGATCCAGGAATCGACGGCCCATTTCTGCTTGTTGCGGTTTTCCCATAGAACGGCGGTCCAATGCGGCCAGTTCGACACACCGCGCAGGATGTTGCCGCGCGAGAAGGGCCGGCCCACGGTGTGATATTTCAGGAGGCCGTTGTTCTGCAGAATCAGCAGATAGCTGGTGGTGTTCGTCGCTTCGTCCACGCAGTCCTGCTGCCCCGGATCGCCCGAGCCGTCATAGTCCATCCCCGGACGGTCGTTCTTGGTGCCCGCAATCTCGCCGGCATATTGCTCCATCCAGCCCACGGCATAGGCCACGGCGCGGCGCTCCTCGGCGGCGGTGTCAGCTTTCTTCGTCTTACGCATCAGGGCGGCGATCTTTTTCACCTGCGTCTCGCGGAACTTGACGGGCGTCTGCTTCTGGCAGCCGTAAGCGTGGCAGACGAACACCGTGTTGCCCGATGGCTCGCGGGATTTGAACTCCTGATAATGATAGGCGGCCGGTCCTTCACGCTCGAAAGTGCAGCCCACAGCGCCCAGCAGCGGGATCAGAAGGATCGAGACTATGCCGATACGCATTATTTTGCCCATGTCACACCCCAGACTAATCGGTCTATATCATCTGCAGGCGCAGTTTGAGAAGCCAGGGTCTTGACGTAACATGTCGTTTCGCGCCACTCGTCGCTCTATGGCAACAGCGAAACCGATTCATGTGATTGGCGCCGGGCTGGCTGGCTCGGAAGCCGCGTGGCAGGTGGCGGCGGCGGGCGTCCCCGTAGCCTTGCACGAAATGCGCCCGGAGCGCTTGACGGAGGCGCACAAGACCGGCGCGTTCGCCGAACTGGTGTGCTCCAATTCGTTCCGCTCGGACGATGCCGCGCTGAACGCCGTCGGCCTTCTGCACGAGGAGATGCGGCGCTGTGGTTCGCTGATCATAGCTGCGGCGGACGCGCACAAGCTGCCCGCGGGTGGCGCGCTGGCCGTCGATCGCGAAGCCTTCTCCGCCGAAGTGACGGCGCGGCTCGCGTCGCACCCGCTCGTCACTGTCGAGCACGGCGAAATCGCGGGGCTGCCGCCGGAGGACTGGGACAATGTCATCGTCGCCACCGGGCCGCTAACCTCGCCCGCCCTGTCTGCGGCGATCCAGTCCCTCACCGGCGAGGACGCGCTGGCCTTTTTCGATGCCATTGCCCCGATCGTTACCCGCGACAGCATCGACATGAGCGTGGCATGGATGCAGTCGCGCTACGAGAAACCCGGCCCCGCCGGGACCGGCGCCGACTACATCAACTGTCCGCTCGACGCCGGACAATATGCTGCCTTCATCGCCGCGCTTCTGGCCGCGGAAAAGACGGAGTTCCGCGATTGGGAGCGCGACACGCCCTATTTCGAGGGCTGTCTGCCCATCGAAGTGATGGCCGCGCGCGGGGCCGAGACGCTGCGTTTCGGGCCGATGAAACCCGTGGGACTGAGCAACCCGCACCGCGATGGCGAGCGTCCCCATGCCGTGGTGCAACTCCGTCAGGACAACGCGCTGGGCAGCTTGTGGAACATGGTCGGCTTCCAGACCAAGCTGAAGCATGGCGAGCAGCCGCGCGTTTTCCGCTTGATACCGGGGCTGGAGAAGGCGGAGTTCGCCCGGCTCGGCGGTTTGCATCGCAACACGTTCCTCAACAGCCCGAAGGTGTTGGACGGCGCTTTGCGGCTGCGCGCCTGTCGGCGGCTGCGTTTTGCGGGCCAAGTGACGGGCGTCGAGGGCTATGTGGAGTCGGCGGCGATCGGGCTGGTGGCCGGACGGTACGCGGCGGCGGAGCGGCTGGGACGGGAGGTCACGCCACCACCACCTGCGACAGCGCTGGGCGCATTGGTTGCGCACATCACCGGCGGCCACATCGCGGACGAGGAGGGCGGCACGCGCTCGTTCCAGCCCATGAACGTGAATTTCGGACTGTTTCCGCCGGTCGGCGCGGTGAAAAGCACGGACGGCAAGCGTCTGCGCGGGCGCGAGAAGGCGGCGGCCCGGAAACGCGCCCTTACGAGCCGTGCGCTGGCGGATCTGGAGGGGTGGATGGCTCTCCCACGGCAGGGATTCGTATTCTCGGCGGAAAAAACATGAGGACGACCAGCCAGAGTGCTGCCGCCACGCCCATCACCATGCATGCGTATCTGAAGATGCGGGCGGGTTCGTCGATCGGGGCGACAATCTGAAATCCGGTTGTCGCGGCTGCGAGGACCGCGAGCGCCATGAGCCGGCGTGCGGTGTGGATCTCAGCGGCGGGCACCATGACGTCTGTGATCCACGTCAGGAGGCGGCCACGTTTCCGTCTTTTCCCCGCGTTACTTGTGGGCATCGAACGTTCCCCCTTCGATGTCGCATAACACGCCCTCGGGCGCGTCGTTCGAACTCGGCCCATCTTATAGTGGCAATTGTGGCGTTTTTCGCGCGGAGGTTGTGGCTAGGGTGTGTGCGCGGACTCGATCCTGCGTTCCGCCGTGTGCATGCCAGCAGCGCTGCATGCGAGACCAGCCGTCATGATCATGAGGGGAATGGCGCTATTGAACAACCATGCCGCAAGGAAACCGGTAATGGCGATGAGGACGCCGCTGGCGAACAGAAGCGCCGCCCAGTTGGGGATCAAAGCCGCTTTTTCTTCCCGACTCATGACTTCACGCCTCGGAACAGTTTCCATCCCTTCTCCATACTGTGCTTCGCTTATCGGTGCGTTAACATCAGGAGAAATACCAGTAACTCTGGTATCAAGCACAGTATCATGATCCGGTATCGCTTGACGAGGTGTGAATCGTGTTCTTCCGCGCCCGCACTCCCTGTCAGGCGAAAACTGCGCGGGCTCAGGTCCGATATCCCACCGGAGAGATTCTGGCATGGCGTGCCTCAAATTCCTTGACGCCCCCACCAATAGATCAGATGGATAACACGTGCCAATAGAGTAATTTATCTTATGCGCATTAAACGTGATTGCTATAAATTCGGCTAAATTGCATGTAATATATGAATAAATTCGCGTGTGCTCGCAGCCCTTATCCCCTCGCCTACTCCCGCCCCAGCCCCCGCAGCAACAACGCCGTGAGCTGCGGTTGATCGTCATCCGCCACCCGCAGCCGTACCGGCAACGTTCGCGCCTTGCCCTTCAACTCCGACAACGCGCCCCCCGCGCCCGTGAGACGTACCCAGTCCTTCTCCGTCGTGACCAGCGTCGCGCCGGCCCGCGCCGCCGTGTCCAGCAGAAGCGCGGCGTCCTCGGCGGTGAAAACGTGATGATCGGGAAAGGGGATCGCCGCCGCCAGACGCGCACCGAGACGCTCCAGCGTGGTGAAAAACTTCGCCGGACGCCCGATGCCGCAGAACGCCACGGCGGGTGCCGTCTGCAGCCAAGCGGCGTCGTCCGATGCCTCCAGTCCCGCGCGCATGACCGGAATGCCTGCCTTCGCCGCCCGCCCCCCAAGCCGCGCAGGCAGTTCGCCCTCGCCGATCATGACGATGACATCGGCGCGCCGCATCTGCGCCCCGAGAGGCGCCCGCAACGGTCCTGCGGGAAACACCCGCCCATTGCCCGTCCCGGTCCCCGCATCGACGGCGATGAGGCATAGATCCTTCGCCAGCGCCGGGTTCTGAAAGCCGTCGTCCATGATAATGAGATCGGCGCCCGACGCCTCGATGGCCCTGGCCCCGGCCTGCCGGTCGCGCGCGATGAACGCAGGCGCGGCGCGCGCGAGCAGGAGCGGTTCATCCCCGACATCCGGTGCCGTATCACGCTCCATCTCGACCCGGTGCGGTCCGGCGATCCGTCCGCCATAGCCGCGCGAGAGAAAGGCAGGGCGGCATCCCCAGTCGCGTGCGAGCCGTGCGATTTCAAGGGCGAGCGGCGTCTTGCCCGCGCCGCCGAGCGTGAAATTGCCGATGCAGATGACCGGAAGCGCCGGACGATAGGGACGGGCCATGGCGAAGCGCGCCTCTCCAGCCAGTCCATACATCGCGCCAGCAGGGGCAAGCAGCGCCGCCTTCAGGCGTTCGGCCGTGCGCTCGCCATACCACCAGTTCGGCGGCTCAAGGCGCATAGGCCGCCCCGCCGAATCCCGGCGCCCTCTTGGGCGGCAGGAACGGTTCGAGCGCTTCCAAAGTCCGTTCCATGGCGCCGCCAAGCTCGGCCACCGCCGCTTCGGCACCCTCCCGCATCTGGGCCAGCGCCACCGGGTCGTCGAGCAACTCAGCTATGGCGCCGACGAGGCTGTCGCCGTCCATCACGAAACGGCAGCCGTCGCGAAGCGCGATCGCCTTGTAGACATCGGGGAAATTGTGCCAGTGCGGCCCGGCGATCACGCCGGCACCCAGCTTCACGGCTTCGATGGGGTTCTGCCCGCCATGCGGCACGAGCGACCCGCCGATGAACGCGAAAGGCGCCAGTGCGTAATACAGGCCCAGTTCGCCGATCGTGTCGCCGACATAGACGGCGGTCTGGCGCGTAAGCACGCCGCCTGCCGAGCGCCGCGCCACGCTCAACCCCAGGTTCTCGACCATCATGGCGATGGAGGCGCCGCGTTCGGGATGGCGCGGGACGATGATCGTGAGGAGGTCCGGACGCTGGGCGCTGATCGCTTTGTGAGCGCGGGCGATGATTTCGTCCTCGCCCGGATGCGTGCTGGCGGCTAGGAAGACGGGACGCCCGCGCATCGCCTGGCCGAGCCGCGAAAGCTCGGCGGGATTGATCGGCGGCGGCGGGGCGTCGAACTTGATGTTCCCGGCGGCGATGACCTTGCGCGCGCCCAGAGCGGCGAGACGCTTGGCCAGGGCCTCGCTCTGCGCCAGGACGACCGCGAAACGCGAGAACAGCGGCCGCGCGAGGCCGGGCAGTCTTTCCCAGCGCTGATAGGAGCGGTCGGACATGCGGGCGTTGAGGAGCGCCAGCGGAATGCCGCGCTTGTCGGCCTCCAGGATGAGGTTCGGCCAGATCTCCGACTCGGTGAACAGCGCCAGATCGGGGCGCCAGTGGCCGAGGAAGCGGTTGACGAAAGCGGGTGAATCCAGCGGGACGAATTGATGGATGGCCCCTTTCGGCAGGCGGGCCGCGGCGATGCTCGCAGAGGTGACGGTGACGGTGGTCAGGAGGATGCCGATATCCGGCCTCTCGCGCCGGAGCGCCTCCATCAGCGGCAGCACGATGTTGGTCTCGCCGACGCTGGCGGCGTGGAACCAGAGAAGCGTCTTGTCGGGGCGCGGCCGGCTGGCGATGCCCATGCGTTCGCCGAGACGCTCGCGGACCTCCTTGCCCTTGTGGCAGCGGCGGCGCAGGAGCGAGCCGGCGATGGGCCGCAGGACGCGGGTAATGCCACGATAAGTTTTCAGGATCAGTCCCGGCGCCACGCTCCCGCCCGCGCTCATCGGCGTCGCCAGCGCGGCGTCGGCGCCAGCGAGTTCATAAGCGCGGCGCGTAGCCACGTTCAGCCCGGCCTGGACAGCCCGCCGGGCGGCTTCCATCTCCTCGGGGCCCGCGTCCGCAGCGACATGGATCGGGGAGCCGGTGACGACGGTGAGGCGCGAGAAGGGCAGATTGACGGTGAAACGGCTCCAGGTGCTGACGGTGGCGAAGCGGCTCGTCGCCGTGGCCACGGGGATGATGGGCCGGCCCGACATGCGCGCCAGCGTGACGATTCCCAGCCCGGCCTCGCGCGCCGGTCCTGGCGGTACATCGGCGGTCATGGCGACCGTGTCGCCTTCTTCCAGGGTCTTCAGCGCCGCTCGCAGAGCGGCCACGCCGCCACGGTCCTTGCGCCGGGCTCTTCCGCCCGACCCCGCGCCGCGGATCAGGTCGTGGCCGAAGCGCTGCAGCGCCCGGCCCACCACTTCGGCATCGCCGTGGCGCGCGACCATGCATTTGACGGTGATCGTCTCCGGCGATACGGCGGGGATCATCAGGAACTGCCCATGCCACATCGCGGCGATGAACGGCGCTTCCTGCGCGAGCCGCGCGTTCACATCGGCAGGCTCGCGGATGACCTTGGAGGTCTTGAAGACCAGTTGGATATAGTTGGCCACCAGCGCGCCAGCCCCGCTCAGGAAGACCTGGGAACGCATCAACCGCTTGAGCATGTGCCGGTTCCCTCAAAGCGCGCTGGGCTCATGCCCGCACTTTCGGCTGGAGTGACGGATCCTCGCGGCGCCCTCAGTCGTCGCTGGGGTCGAGGAGGCGGTGCATGTGCACGATATAATAGCGCATCAGAGCGTTATCGACGGTGCGTTGAGCCGCATCCCTCCAGGCATCATAGGCCTGCTTGTAGTTCGGATAAACGCCTACAATGTCGAGATTGTCCACGTCGGCGAACTCGACGCTGTCCAGAGACGTCAGTTCACCGCCGAAAACGAGGTGCAGAAGCTGCTTTGCCGTCTTTTCTGTCATGCACACCAACGGAGAAATTTAACGCGGCATGCTACGCCGCCGCCACCTGCTTTGTACGGGCAATCAGCAATTCATGCAATGCATGGCCCGCCGCAACAAGGCCATTCAGCCGTGTGATTTCTTTATTGAAGGTAAACGCGGAACCGTCAATTGCAGTGATCAGGCCCCCCGCCTCCTCCACAAGAAGCGCGGGCGCGGCGATGTCCCATTCCTTTTTCTCGCCGAGCGAGATGGTCGCCTCGGCGCGGCCCGCGGCAACCAGCGCCAGCCGGTAGGCGATGGAGTGGACCCGCAAATGCTGCATTTCCGGCCAGGGTTCGGCCCAGATGCCCCGGCGGAACATCTTCTGCGGGGCGATCATGCGGGCATTCTCGATGGCGGGAGCGTCGCCGGCGGTCATGCGCCTGCCGTTCAGCCACGCGCCCTGCCCCCGCCGGGCGGTGAACATCTCGTCCCTTGCGGGATTGAAAACGCTGGCCAGCGCGGGCCGGCCATCCACCACGAGCGCCACGACCACCGTCCAGTCCGTCTGCCCTTCGAGGAAGCCGCGCGTGCCGTCGATGGGGTCCACGACCCAGACCGCGCGCAGCCCCGTGCGGCTCTTGTCGTCGGCGCTTTCCTCCGACAGCCAGCCATAGCCGGGACGTGCAGCCGTCAGCCGCGCATGCAGGAGGCGGTCCACGGCGAGGTCCGCCTCGCTCACGGGCGTGCCGTCGGGTTTCCGCATGGTTTCGATTTTACGTTCGAAATAGGTTAACGCGAGTGCCCCGGCCTCGCGCACGGCCCCCTGCAAAAGATCTGCATCCCCGGCGAGGCTCGCCGGCCCCTCCGTGGCATCGATGGTGCTTGTCATGTGTGGCGTTTATCTCTGTCTTCGTTGTCAGAACAACATATCGGCAAGAAGGGACACAAAGACAAGCGCGCCGAAATCCCTATTCGCACAAAAACGGCGCAGGCAGTTGGCGGGATCGTCAATGTCGAGTGTCACGACCTGCCAGACGAGATGAGCCGAACTGAGCGCCAGTCCGATGAAAAACGGCCATCCTGCGCCCGCCGTGCCTCCCGCCGCCGCCAGCAGCAGCACGGTCGCCGTGAAAAACAGCGTCAGCCAGGGCTTGGTTTTGGCACCGAAGCGCAAAGCTGTGGATTTCAGGCCGAGAATGGCGTCGTCGTCTTTGTCCTGATGGGCGTAGATGGTGTCGTAGCCAATCGTCCAGACCACAGCCGCCGCGTAAAGAAGGAATGCGGGCGCGTCGAGCCGCCCGAAGGCCGCCGCCCAGCCCATCAGCGCCCCCCAGGAAAACGCCAGCCCGAGCACGCTCTGCGGCCAGTAGGTGACGCGCTTCATGAACGGATAGACGGCCACCACCACCAGCGAACTGATGCCCGTGAGAATGGCGAAGATGTTGAACTGCACCAGCACGGCGAGACCAATGAAGCCGAGTATCACCATGAACACCACCGCCGCCGCCACACTCACCTGACCGCTGGGAATGGGCCGCGTCCGCGTCCGTGCGACGCGCGCGTCGTAATGGCGGTCGGCGATATCGTTGTAAGTGCAGCCCGCGCCACGCATGACGGTTGCGCCCACCGCGAACAGGGCCAGATGCCAGAAATCCGGCAGCGTCCGCCCGGCGGCCACGCCCGCGAGCGCCGTGGACCACCAGCAGGGCCACAGAAGCAGCCAGGTCCCGATAGGCCGGTCGGCGCGCATCAGCCGCAGATAGCCCTGTGCCCAGCCCGGCGTGTAACGGTCCACCCAGTTGCCGGGCGGGGCGTCGGAGGCTTGCAGACTGGCTGGCATCGGGGTCTCCCCTGTTTCGTCCTCAAGCAGCGAAGCGGTAGGACAACAATACCGTCCTAATGCAGCGAAGCGGTGGGACAACAAAAAAACACGGGCATTCTATAGTGGAGTGCACTTGCGAGAAACCCGCGGGTCAGTTAATCGGCCTTATGGACATGATTATGGAAGAAAACGAATCGCCGCACGAAGCCGCCTGCGACGATACGCCGTCGGTCCGGCTCTATGTGGATGCCCCGCTCGGCACGGATGAGACCGTCCTGTGCTCGCCCGCGCAGGCGAATTACCTTCTCAACGTCATGCGTCTGCACACCAGCGACGAGATCCTCATCTTCAATGGCCGGGATGGCGAATGGCTCGCCGAACTCATGGTGACCCGGCGCACCACCTGCACACTCACCGTGCACAAGCAGACCCGTCCGCAGACCGGCGGGCCGGACATTCAGTATCTCTTTGCGCCGCTGAAGAAGGCGCGGCTCGATTACATGGTGCAGAAGGCGACGGAGATGGGGGCGGCGGCGCTGCGCCCGGTACTCACGCGGCGCACCGTGGCCGAGCGCGTCAATCTGGACCGGATGCGCGCCAACGCGATCGAAGCAGCCGAGCAATGCGGCGTTCTGCGCCTGCCCGAGGTTGCCGAGCCGGAGAAACTCGGCACGCTGCTGAAGACGTGGCCTGTGGACCGCGCGCTCATTTTCGCCGATGAGGGAGCGTCTCTGGCGTCGCCGATCGAGGCGCTGGAGCGGGTGCCGCGCGGGCCGGTGGCGCTGCTGATCGGTCCGGAGGGCGGGTTCGACCCCGCAGAGCGTGAGATGCTGCGCTCGCACCCGTTCGTCTATCCGGTGTCGCTCGGGCCGCGCGTGATGCGTGCCGACACGGCGGCGGTGGCGGCGCTGGCGCTGATGAACGCCGTCTTCGGCGACTGGCGATGATGGAGAGATTAATGTCGTTGTCATTCCCGCAAAAGCGAGAATCCAGCAGACCAGCGCGTTGTGGCCGTCCTGGATCCCCGCTTTCGCGGGGATGACGGTTTTTCTAGACTAGACTCAATAAGTTGCTAGTACGCTTAACCGCTAAGAAATCCTGTGAGCGCTCAGCTAGCAGGTGGGTCAGGACTTCTCGCGGGGCGTACTAGGCGTACCTACAGCCGGTTGATCTCGAATTCCTCGCAGGACTGCCCGAACATCGACAGCGCCTCCTCCAGCTGATCGCTCAGAAGCGGCATACCAAGCAGATAGGCGGCCGTGTGCTTTGCGTATGACTGGTAGGCGCGCGAGGCCTCGTCGCGGAGGGTGAGCCAGTCCGCCAGCGTGTTGTCGTCGCGGCCAAGCCAGGCCAGCGCCACGAGGTCTACCACCTCATCCTCGGACAGCGAGTCGATCAGCGACGTGATTTCCTCCACGACGGGGTCGTCCTCGTGGTCTTCGAGCACGGCAATCATCCTGTCATCCGACGGGTTGGAGCCCGGGTCCGGCTCCACCGCCTCCCCCTTCACATCGAACTCGCGCACCTTGAAGATGATGAAGCAGACCTTCTCCGGCGAGATGGACAAGGGCGGCGCGTCGCCATACTCGTGTACAATGCATTTTTTCGATTTGGGCATGGCGGGGCACTCCGGAGCGGGTGTTCTGCCATGGCATTTACTCCACAGGCGTTAAGGATGGTTTAGGCGCGGGCAACCGCCCGCGCGAAGGACTGCCATTTTGCGTTGAGTGCCAGACGGAAGGGCGGTTTTCCTTTGTGCCGCCATGAACCAAAACCATTGCACCCCGCCTTCAATCGCTATAACACGGCGTGACAATCCAACAGGCTCAATCCCGCCCGGCCTCACCCATCCAGCCGTCCGGTTTCCGCCAACCCCCAATGAGGAGGGACAGCATGCGCGTCTATTACGATCGGGATGCCGATCTCAATCTCATCAAGGGCAAGAAAGTTGCCATCGTCGGCTATGGCTCGCAGGGCCACGCCCACGCCCTGAACTTGCGCGACTCCGGGGTCTCCGAGGTGGCGGTTGCGCTGCGGCAGGCGTCGCTTTCGGCCCAGAAGGCAGCGACGGAGGGGCTGAAGGTCATGACCGTCGCCGAAGCGGGTGCCTGGGCCGATGTGGTGATGATGCTGACGCCGGACGAATTGCAAGCCGAGATCTACAACGCCGACCTGAAGAACACCATGCGCGACGGCTCGGCGCTCCTGTTCGCGCACGGGCTCAACGTTCATTTCAACCTCATCGAACCGCGCGCGGGCATGGACATCGCCATGGTCGCGCCGAAGGGTCCCGGGCACACCGTGCGCGGCGAATACAAGCGCGGCGCGGGCGTGCCCTGCCTGATCGCGGTGGCGCGCGACGCCAGCGGCAATGCGCATGAGATCGCGCTGTCCTACGCGGCGGCAATCGGCGGTGGCCGCGCGGGCATCATCGAGACCACCTTCAAGGAAGAGTGCGAGACCGACCTGTTCGGCGAGCAGTCCGTTCTGTGCGGCGGCCTCGTCGAGCTGATGCGCGCGGGCTTCGAGACGCTGGTCGAGGCGGGCTACGCGCCGGAAATGGCCTATTTCGAGTGTGTGCACGAGGTGAAGCTGATCGTCGATCTCATCTATGAGGGCGGCATCGCGAACATGAACTACTCGATCTCGAACACGGCGGAATATGGCGAGTACGTCACCGGCCCGCGCATCGTCACGCCCGAGACCAAAGCGGAAATGAAGCGCGTGCTGGACGACATCCAGTCCGGCCGTTTCACGCGCGACTGGATGCTGGAGAACCGCGTCAATCAGACGAGCTTCAAGGCCATGCGCGGCAAGTCGCAGGAGCATCCGATCGAGCAGATCGGCGCCAAGCTGCGTGCGATGATGCCCTGGATCGCCGAGCGCGCGCTGGTGGACAAGAGCAAGAACTGAAACGGCGCCTCCGGGATGGGCTACGCCGCCCATCGCCGGAGCACGGTCTTCTTCGCAGAACCGGCGACGCCGGCGTCACCCGCGCCGGCGTTTCTCATTGCCGCATTGCCATCTCACTCGAACGCGATGGTGGCGACGTAATCCATCGTGCGGTAGCGGCTGTTCGGCGGCAGCAACGTGTTGATGAGGAACGAGGTCGGCGAGTAATTGTCCGGCACTTCGTTGTTGAACCGCTTGCTGATGGCCTTCGCCTCGCCCGTCATGCGGTCCCCGCTGACCCCGTTGTAATACGTTTCGAGCGCCGCGAATTTCGGCTGCATCTGCTTCGCCACCTTGCGGTGCCCCGACGAAAGCCTTGCGAGGCCCCGGGGATTGGTGACGAAGACGCCGTGCAGCGCCTTTTTCTTTTCCGCCTCGGGCAGGTTCATGGCGTCGATTACCATGAGCGGCCCTTCGGCCAGCCCGGCGTTCTTCCAGCGGCTGTGGCTGGAAATGTAGGAGTCGGTCGCGCGCATGGGGGTCATGATCTGCCTGACGCAGCGGGGAATGCCCGACCACCGGAATATGGTGCGTCCGCGCGCGAAGGATTTTGCCGTACGGTCGGGGTCGCAGTCCTTCAGGGCCAGGAGCGACCATGCGAATTCCGAGCAGTACATGCCGGTGTTGCCGGGAGGGTTCTGCCCGAGCGCGGTCCGCGCCAGGTGCCGCACGAAGGTCAGAGACTTGCCCCGCCGGTATTTCGGCGCGTTGTAATCGGAGTTGAAGCTGATCTTTTTCGGGTAGACGCGCTTGGCGCTCGCGACGAGACGCGTGGCCCATTTCGCAATGTTCTCGCGGTCCTCCGCATCCAGATTGCGGGGCCGGATGACATGAATGAGCCGGAGCTCGCGGTAGTGGTCGCTGTCCAGTTGACCGAGATATTCGTGGT
Organism: Rhodomicrobiaceae bacterium; assembly: GCA_050290865.1. GTDB lineage: Bacteria > Pseudomonadota > Alphaproteobacteria > Rhizobiales > Rhodomicrobiaceae > JARRLC01. Next base: position 98,620 of record JBNKIW010000003.1, read on the forward strand.
TCAGCGGGTTGTCGATATTGTGGACGACGCCGTCCTTCACATAGGCGACGCCCGAGTGGCTGATGCCCATCTGCACGTTCGGATACGGCCCGGCGCCGCCCCATTCGCTGCGGAAGCTGAGGAGGATGTCGCCGGTCTTCACCAGCCCGCTTTCCGCAAGACGTCTGGCGATTCCCCGCCGCTTGGCCACGACGAGGCGCAGACCGACGTCGCCCGCCGCATCCTTGGCATCGGGGTGTTTGAAGTCCACGAGTTTGTCGGAAATGTCGATGTTGCCCGGCAGCGCGGCGCGGGCACTGGCCGGGAGGGCGAAGAACACCGGAATGTTGAGCCTGCGCGCGACGCGCTTGTTGACCTTCGCGTCGTAGGTAAATTCCGCGGCGCCGGCCGACGCGCTCCCCAGAACCAGTGCTGCGGCTATCGCCAGAGACAATATGCGTACTATTCTCACTGCCTTCGTCATAAAATACTCCTGACACTCAGCCGTCGAGCTGATCCTGACGTGTGGTCACTATCCGAAAAACATGCCGATTGTGGAACCGGGCTCCTCAAGAACGATCTTTGTCGAGTAACCGGCGGGTGAATTGCACGGCCGGGACTTCCGGCGATAATATCCCGCCTGCGGCGAACGGCAAGGCCCTGCCAATTCAAGGGTTCGTGGAAATTGCTGATGCCCTGAGCGCTTGAAATCTGTATTTGTGTCGGCTCGGAAGGCTGGCGTTATGGAGGGGGCTGATGAGGAAATTGTTGATGGCGCTGGGGGCGCTGGGACTCGTCTTCGTCCCGACATATGCCACGGCCATCGTCTATCTGGCCATCGACGACGGCAAGCCGAGCGTCTGCTATGGCAACGCCGTGCACGGGCGGCTGGAGAACGCGAAGCGCCTGCCCTATTCGGGTGCGAATTACCGCGCCTACCACATCGGCGGCTTCCTCACAGGACGGACATTCATGCACGGTGCCGTTCGCGACACCCTCCGCGACGCCTACGCCGCGCTCGCCGCCAGCGACCCCGCCCTCCGCTTCGTCTATGCCGAGGCGTCGTGGCCCTGGGGCGGGCGGCTGCGGCCGCATCGCACCCATGCCAACGGAACCTCGGTGGATTTCATGGTGCCGGTGCGCGACAGCGAAGGCCAAGTGCGCGAGTTGACGGGATCGGTGACGAACATGCTCGGCTACGCCATCCGCTTCGACGACAAGGGCAGGCGGGACGGAATGCGCATCGATTTCGAGGCGATGGCCAAGCACCTTCTCGCGCTCGACGCCGCCGCCAAAGCCAACGGCGCCCGGATCCGCCGTGTGATCTTCGAGCCTCCGCTCCTCAAACATCTGTTCGCGGCGCCCTCGGGGCGCGCGCTGCGGGGCCGCCTGAAATTCATGAACCGGCGCGCCTGGTTCCGCCATGATCAGCATTACCACATCGATTTCGCCGTGGCGTGCAAGGGGAACGGAAGGAAGCGGCGGTGAGGCCCCGTGCGGCGCGCCGATTTCCGGCTTGCGCCAGCTTTGGCGAGCGGGCAGATAGTGCCTATGTAATGGCGAGCCGGCGCAGATCCGGCGATCGAGGCAGTTCATGAGCGAAAGCACCATCGATTCGCAGACGGGCGCGCCGCCCCTGTTGCGGCGGACGGCGGGCGCCATCGGCTTCTCCGCCGCGGTGCTGGCGCTGGCGCTCGACCAGGGCCACAAATTCTGGATGCTGGATGTCTACCGCATCGCCGAGCGCGGCAAGGTCGCGGTGACGTCGTTCCTCGATCTGGTGCTGGTCTGGAACCACGGCGTGTCATACGGCCTCCTGCGCCAGGACAGCGAGACGGGGCGTCTGGCGCTCATCGGCTTTTCGCTGGCGATGGTGGTCGCGCTGATCCTGTGGATGCTCCATGCGGCGTCGCGCCTGTCGGCCTTCTCGCTCGGGCTGATCATCGGCGGAGCGCTGGGAAACGCCGCCGACCGGCTCATGCACGGCGCCGTGGCGGATTTCTTCTCGTTCCACTACGCCGGGTATCACTGGTACATCTTCAACGTTGCCGACGTGGCCATCGGAGCGGGCGTTATCGGCCTGCTGCTGGACTGGGCGATGAATCCCGCCTCGCGCAGGGGCTGACCGTGGCGCCAGGGTAACACAGCCGCACTGCGGAATAGAGTTGCGGTTTGCTCAGAAATGGGCCACACAAAAGTCTGAAAATGCGGTAAAATGCGGATCGTTTCACGATTCGAGGGAGTCGAGTGGCTGTGATGGGCATTACCTTTCGTAGCATGACGGGGGTGGCGCTGGCCTTTGTGCTGGGAAGCGCTGTCGGCTTGAGCGGCTGCGGGGCGGCTGGCGGGGTTGACGTCCAGTTCGACGCTCCCATTCTTGATGCCGTCGGCATCAACCTCAACGGCAAGAAGACCGACGAGGACGATCTGCCCGAGCGGGCGGGCATCGTCGTTCCGCCATCGACCGCCACCCTGCCGCCGCCGGGAGAGCGTGTCGCTGCGGGACAACAGGCCTGGCCCGCCGATCCGGACAAGATGAAGAAAGCCGAGGCCGAAGCCAAGGCCGCCGAGCGGGAGAGGTATTGCCGCGAGGGCAATTGGGACGGCAAGGGCGGCATCAACGAATTCGATGGCCCGAACTGCCCGTCGAAGCTCGGCAAGGCGCTGAACAAGACTTTGGGCGGCCGCTCCGGAGAGGACGGATAATTCGCGCAGCAGCGTTAAAGAAGCGTCAACAGGCGAACCGTTCGCTTGTGGGGATTCGCATTCCCTTTATGCTCGCGCGCGCCGCAATCTTGACGACTGCACTGGCCTTACCGATTTTTCACTTGTTATGGCGGGGCGCACTGGTTTAGGCGGTAAGGCTCGTCATCGTTCACCGGCAAGGTGCTTGGTATGTTCAAGGGACGGTTTCTCGCCTCCGTGGTGCTGCTTATGATTTCTGCTGCGTCGTCTTCCTCCGCGTTCGCCATCGGGCCAAAGGTTTCACACACGACCCTTGCGAACGGCATGCAGGTCGTCGTCATCCCCGATCACCGGGCCCCGGTCGTCAGCCATATGGTCTGGTACCGCGTCGGCTCCTCGGACGAGCCTGCTGGCAAGTCGGGGATCGCGCATTTCCTCGAACACCTGATGTTCAAGGGCACGGAGAAGATCGCGCCCGGCGAGTTCTCGAAGATCATCGCCCGCAATGGCGGCGAGGACAACGCCTTCACCACGCAGGACGCCACGGTCTATTTCCAGCGCGTCGCCAAGGACCGGCTGCGGCTGGTCATGGGGATGGAGGCCGACCGCATGGTCAATCTGCGCCTGGCCGAGAACGACGTTACCAACGAGCGCAAGGTGATCCTCGAGGAGCGGCGGATGCGCGTGGACAACGAGCCGAGCGGCATCCTGTCGGAACAGATGGGCGCGACGCTATTCCTCGCGCACCCCTACGGCATTCCGATCATCGGCTGGGAACACGAGATGCGCAGCCTCGACCGGGAGGATGCGCTGGCGTTCTACAAGCGTTTCTACGCTCCGAACAACGCCATCCTCGTCGTGGCGGGCGACGTCGAGCCGCCGGAGGTTCTTGACCTCGCAAAGGAAATTTACGGACCGCTGAAGTCCTCGGATGCGCCGCTCGTCCGCCACCGCGTGAGCGAGCCGGAGCCGCGCGCCGCGCGCCGCATCATTTTGAAAGACGAGCGCGTCGCCAAGGAGACCATCTCTCGCCACTATCTGGCGCCGTGCTACCGCACCGCGGGGCCGCGCGAGGCCGAGGCGCTGGAGCTTCTCGCTTCCATCCTCGGCTCCGGGCACACGGGCCGGCTCTACAAAAAGCTGGTGGTGGAGGAAAAGAAGGCGGCGGCCGCCGGCGGCTGGTTCTCTGGCTCGCTTCTCGACGCCGGACGGCTGGGCTTTTACGCCGTCGCGGGCAGCGGCAGCTCTCTGGAGAGCATCGAAGCGTCCATGGATGCGGTCATCGACGATGTGCGCAAGAACGGCGTCACCGAAGCCGAACTGGACCGCGTGCGCAATGCCGAGATCGCCCAACTGATCTACGACGCCGACAACCAGGTCAATCTCGCCCGCGCCTATGGCTGGGCACTGGTCACGGGCCGCACCATCGAGGACGTCAACAACCGTGCCGAGCGTCTCGCCGCGGTGACGGTGGCGGATATCCAGGCAGCCGCAGGCAAGTATCTCGATATCCGGCGCTCGGTGACCGGGCAGATGATCCCCGAAAAGAAGGCGGTCGCCACCAATGGGAAGGCAGCCGAATCCGGGCCCTCCAACTCAGTTCATTGAGGTTTAAGTGATGCTTTGCTGGTCTGAACCGCAAGGACCGGTGTTCCGCGGACGGCATCTTGCCGCGGCCGCCGCGCTATGGTCTCTTCTCCTCATCATCATTCACGTCTCACCCGCACAGGCCATGAAAATCCAAAAAGTCGTCAGTCCCAAAGGCATCGAGGCGTGGCTCGTCGAGGATCACACCCTGCCGCTCATCGCCATGCAGTTCGGTTTCCGCGGTGGCACCTGCCAGGATCCCGCGGGCAAGGAAGGGCTGGCCTACTTCACCGCCAGCATGATGGACGAAGGCGCGGGCAACCTGAAATCGCAGGAATTCGCCGAGCGGCTCGAAAACCTCGCCATCCAGATGAGCTTCTCCCCGACGCGGGACACGATGAATGGCGGCCTGAAGACCCTCACCAAGAACCGCGACGAAGCGTTCCGCATGCTGCGTCTTGCGCTGACCGAGCCGCGCATGGACCAGGACGCCATCGACCGCATGCGCGAGCAGATCACCTCCAGCATCAAGCTGGACGGGGAAGACCCGGAGAAGATCGGCGCCAATGCGTGGTTCAAGCTGGTGTTCGCCGGACACCCCTACGCCAATCCGGTGAAGGGCACTCCGGCGGCGGTCGCTTCGATCACGCAGGACGACCTGAAGGGCTATGTCCGCCGTTCGTTCGCGCGCGACGTCCTCCACGTGGCCGTGGTTGGCGACATTACCGCGGAGGAACTGGGCAAGGCGCTGGACGATGTCTTCGGCGCGCTGCCCGCCAAGGCCGAGCTGAAAACGGTGCCGGAGGCCAAGTGGCGCGACGAAGGCGTGGCCGAGGTCATCCCGGTCAACGTTCCGCAATCGGTCGTCACCTTCGGCCAGCAGGGCCTGAAGCGCAAAGACCAGGACTTCATCCCCGCCTATATCCTGAATTACGTCATCGGCGGCGGCGGCTTCGCATCCAAGCTGGTGCACGAGGTCCGCGAGAAGCGCGGGCTCGCCTACTCGGTCTACACCTATCTCTACCCGCTCGACCGCGCGGGCATCTTCCTTGGCGGCGTGGCGACCGAAAACAAGGCCGTCAAACAGTCGATCGACGTCATCCGCGAGGAACTGGCGCGCATCGCCGCCAACGGACCGACGTCGGAAGAGCTGGAAAACGCCAAGCGCTATCTGACCGGCTCCTACGCCCTGCGCCTGAATTCGAGCGTGAGGATCGCCAGGACGCTGCTCGGCATCCAGATGGAGAATCTCGGCATCGACTATATCGAGCGGCGGGGCAAGTTGATCGAGGCCGTCACGCTGGAGGATATCCGGCGCGTCGCCAGCCGCTTCATCAAGCCGGGCAATCTTATCATCACGGTCGTCGGCAAGCCGGAGGGCTTCGGCACCACCACCGGGGCCGTCCCCGCGCATGCCGCGACGAACCACTGAACTCTCGCCGCGTCACATCCGGCCGTCCTGAGCAGCGGGAGGCTTGCGCTTCTCGCGGCGCAACGGTCGCTTCTCAGTTTTCCGCGGGAAAGATGCGTCCATACGCACGGTCGTAGTGGCGCCGCAGGCAGGTTGTGCGATAAGCGTAGCCGTAAGACCACCAAGCGGGGCCCTCCATCATGACCGTCACCCATTCCATAGATGCCTGCCTCGATGAAGCGATCGGTGCAGCCGGTCTCAGCCGCGCCGGGTTGCAGGTCTGGCTCGACAAGCTCGCGCCTCGCTTCGAGGCCTTGCGGGAAGAAGCGCGGAGCCGCAGCCTGCCGCATATCCGCATCCTCTATGAGGAACACGACATCGCCGAAGCGCGCGCGGCCTACACGCGGCTGGTCGAGGGCGCCAGAACACTGGTGATCTTCGGCACCGGCGGCTCCAGCCTCGGCGGGCAGGCGCTGGCGCAGCTCGGCGGCTGGTTCATCCCCGGCGACGATCGCCTGGGACAGAACGAACGGCCGCGCCTGCGCTTCTATGACAATCTCGATGCCCTGTCGCTGGTGAAGGGCCTCGACGTCCTCGACCTCGCCACGACACGCTTCATCGTCATTTCCAAATCCGGCGGCACCGCCGAACCCCTGAGCCAGACACTCGTCGCCATGCAGCGCATCAAGGCGGCCGGACTGGAAAGCGCGATCCCGAAAATGTTCCTCGGTGTGACCGAGGCGGAGCGGCCGGGTGTCGCAAACGGCCTGCGTAGCCTGTTCGGCACGCTGGGCATCCCGATGCTGCCGCATCCGCACGACATCGGCGGACGCTATTCGGCCTTCACGACGGTCGGGCTCTTGCCGGCGATCGGCCGCGGCCTTGATGCGGAAGCCTTCCGTGCCGGTGGCCGCGCCGCCATCGAAGCCGTGATTTCCGCGAAGACCGCGGCGGATTTCCCCCCCGCCCTGGGCGCCGCTCTCAGCGCTGCTTTTGCCAGAGAGCGCGGTATCCGCGCCATGGTGATGATGCCCTATGCCGACCGGCTTGCGCGCTTCTCGCACTGGTATGTGCAGCTCTGGGCGGAAAGTCTGGGCAAGTGCGACCGGGAGGGCACGACGCCCGTGGCCGCGCTCGGTCCGGTCGATCAGCACAGCCAGTTGCAGCTCTATCTCGGCGGCGCGCAGCACCACCTCACGACGATCATTCGCAGCGCCAGGCTCCCGGCCGAGGACACCGCGCCTGTCGATACCGCGCTGGCTGCGCTCGCGGGCGCGCCCTATCTGGGCGGGCACACCGTCGGACAACTGGTCATGGCGCAGTCCAAGGCCATCGGCGACGCCTTCGTCGCACACAAGCGGCCGGTCAGGATCATCGAATATGCGCGCCTCGACGAACACACGCTGGGCTGGCTGATGATGCATTTCATGGCGGAGACGATCCTCACCGCGGACCTGCTCGGCGTGGACCCGTTCGACCAGCCCGCGGTGGAACTCGGCAAGAAGCTCACCAAGGAGTACCTCGCGAAGATGCCTGTCTAAGCGCTGCCGATCAGGACACCAGCGCCGAAGACGATCACGCCACCTAGGACGACCTCAAAGGCCGCCTGAAGGAAGCGCGTGTCCATGTAGCGCGCGCGAATCCAGGCGATCGCCCACAGCTCCAGGAACACGATGAACACGGCCACGCTGGTGGCGACGTTGAAATCCCCGATGAGATAGGGAACCGTGTGCCCGACGCCGCCGAGCGTCGTCATCAGGCCGGTGATCGTGCCGCGCAGCCAGGGCCGCCCGCGCCCGGTGAGCGAGCCGTCGTCCGACAGCGCCTCGGCAAAGCCCATGGAGATACCGGCCCCGACCGACGCCGCCATGCCGACGAGAAACGTGCTCCAGGTGTCGTGGGTCGCGAAGGCCGCGGCGAACAGCGGCGCGAGAGTGGAGACGGATCCGTCCATCAGCCCGGCGAGACCCGGCTGAACGACCTGCAGCACGAACATGCGGTGGCGGGTCTGCGCCTCCTCCTCGCGCGCATCGAGGGTGAGGTGCGATTCGGTGAGCCGCTGCGCCAGCGATTCATGGCCGCGCTCGGCGGCGATCAGATCGCCGAGGAGCTTCCGGGTGCCGGCGTCGGTGGTCCGCGTCAGTGCGCGTTCGTAGAATTGCCGCGTTTCGTATTCGAGCTCCTCGGCCTGGCGGCGCACGGCGTCGAGCCCCAGCGGGCGCATCAGCCAGATCGGCTTCCGCCGCGTGAAACCGCGCACATCCTGGGAGCGAATAAGCGGAATGTGCTCGCCGAACCTCTGCCGGAACAGCTCGATCAGCCAGCGGCGGTGCTCGTCTTCCTCTTCGGCCATTTCGCGGAAGACCTTGGCGGAAGCGGGGAAATCCTCCTGCAGCCCATCGGCGTAGGCGACGTAAATCCGGGCGTCCTCCTCCTCGCGCGAAATGGCGAGCGCAAGGATCTCGGCTTCGGTGAGTTGGGAAAATTGTTTCACGGCAGCTCCCTGTCTTTGCTCCGGCGCAATTTAGAACTGTTCTAATCCTAGGTCCAGGCGCTTTCTGGAAAACCGGATGCCGGTTTCCGGCGGGCGGACAGTGCGCCATCATGCCGCAAGCCGCCTTCAGCGGTCCTCTATTGCACTTGCCGCCAGATAGCGACGCGACGCAGGGTCGCAACGGTTGCGCAAGATCCGCGCCAGCAAATCCGCGGTGCGATCCCGCCTGTTGATACATTCTCACATAAGAAGTTCGGGCGTGTGTAAAAACAGTTTATATCAATTTACAACAAGGACATGTCGCTGCGACGTACAGTCCCCGTGTTTTCTTAGCAAATTTGGTATAGGCTAAGATGTCTGCTCTCGCACGGGACGGGAGTGCCGCGAAGATGATGGTTTCATGCATCCAGAACCAAGTCTCACCATAGGCATCGAGGAAGAGTATCTCCTCGTCGACAAAAGAACCCGCGATCTCGCAGTCGATCCGCCTCCTGAGCTTCTCGACAATTGCCAGAAGGCGCTGGCGCCCAGGGGCGGACAGGTCACCCCCGAATTCATGCGGTCGCAAATCGAGGTTGGCACCACGGTGTGCTGGTCGGTCAAGGAGGTGCGGGCCGATCTGGCGCGGCTTCGCGCCGTGGTGGCGGACTGCGCGGCGCCTTTCGGGCTGGCGCCGATCGCGTCGTCCACCCATCCATTCGCCGCGTGGGCGGACCAGCGTCACACCGACAAGGACCGCTACAACGCACTCGCCGCCGATCTGCAGATGATCGCGCAACGCCTCCTCATCTCCGGCATGCATGTCCATGTCGGCGTCGAGGACGACGACATGCGCATCGACCTCATGAACCAGGCGAGCTATTTCCTGCCCCATCTGCTCGCGCTATCGACGTCGTCGCCATTCTGGTGCGGGCGGCCCACGGGCCTGAAGTCCTACCGCATGACGATCTTCGACACGCTGCCGCGCACGGGGCTGCCCGAGCAATTCTCAAGCTGGGCGGAGTATCAGCGCACGGCCACCCTCCTGATCAGAACCGGCGTCATCGAGGATGCATCGAAGATCTGGTGGGATTTGCGGCCATCGGCGCGTTTCCCGACGCTGGAAATGCGAATCACCGATATTTGCCCGCTGTTGGATGACGGGGTCGCGCTGGCGGCCCTTTTTCTTTGCATCTGCCGGATGCTCTGGCGTCTCCGGCGGAAGAACCAGCGCTGGCGCACCTACGCGCCGTTCCTCCTGCTGGAAAATCGCTGGCGCGCGCAGCGCTACGGCATCGACCGCGATCTCATCGACTTCGGCAAGGCCGAGATGGTGGATTTCGCCAGCCTCATTGACGAGTTGCTGTCCATCATCCGCAAGGACGCCGAGGCGCTCGACTGCGTGGCCGAGGTTGAGCACATCCGAACCATATTGGCGCGCGGCACCAGCGCGGAGCGGCAACTCGGCGTGTATGAGAATGCGCTGAAGGCGGGAACCGACGAGCAGACGGCGCTTCGGGCGGTCGTAGACGATTTGATCGTCGCCACGGTCGAGGGCACGGCCGCGGAGCAGCAGCCTGCTGCGGCCTGCTATGCGTGAGCCGGAAGGGGCGAGCCTCCCTTCTCGCGGGGCGTACTAGCGAAAAAATGAGCGCCGGACAATCGCCGGCGCGGATGTGCAAGAGATGTATGCGGTGGGAGGCCGTCGCGCTTTGCGCCGCATGTGCGGTCCAAAGCTTGGTGCCCCGGTCCGCAGCCTTCGGCTGCCAGCGTCTTGGAGCGCTGGCTCCGCCGTCAGAAGCCGCCGGAACACGCCAGACGCATCAATGCACGCTCACCGGTTCGAGGTTGTGCTCCTTCGCATTCGCGATTGCGGCATAGTGCGTGTCCGTGAGGGCCAGCGGCGTGCCATCAGCAGCATGGACGGCGAAGATCTTGATGTCCTGCGGCAGCCCGTCCAGTCCTTCCACCTGCGGATAGATGGTCCGCGCGGCCACGGGGTCGAGGGTCTTGATGTAAGCGATCTCGCCATCTCCGAGCGCGGCGAACTCGATCTCCGACATCACGAGAGGAGCGGGTATGTCGAACTCTCTGTATGGCATCTGACTTCCTCCACTAAAGCCCTTCGCGGACGGTTCCTTATCGGTTTCCCGCTCGAAGCGCTGTAACCTACACACCTCGTGCACTCATGCGCGCGCGAGGCGCTGTTCCTCCCCTGTTCACTGGCGCGACATATCAGTCGCGTTCTTTGATTTCGATTTTATTGACCCGGCGGCTCGGCTCTGGGCGTATCAGTTCAATAGACAGCAAGCCGTTGTGCAGCTCGGCCGGTAGCACTTCCAGCCCTTCTGCAAGAACGAACGACCGCTGGAACTGCCGTGCTGCGATGCCTCGATGAAGGTAGGTGCGCGACCTGTCGTTTTCCTGCCTGCCCCTTATCGTTAGCTGGTTATCCTCGACGAAAACTTCAAGCTGGTCGCGCGTGAAGCCTGCGACGGCGAGAACGATCCTGAGGCGCTCGCCCTGCCCGTCGGATGCGGGCAGCCGTTCGATGTTGTATGGCGGATAGCCGTCGCCGGACGCCTTCGAGATCCGGTCGAGCAGGCGGTCGATTTCCTCGAACCCGAGGAGGAGGGGGTTACTCATAGGCGACATAATTATAAAGCCCTCATCAAGCGACCTTACATGTCGGGTTGCGCGTTCTCTTCCTCATCGCCTTTTCGCGCGCAACCGAGCCCTGGCGGCACTCCGTTACGATATAAGCGTCGCAGAACGGCATTCAAGAAAGGTTAAACGCGACGCTTGAGCGCTGCTGCGTGTTTACCCCATCCTCCCGCCGGCGCGTGAATTTGCGGCGAGTTTTCGCGCAAGCCCGCTCGGGCCGTGCTGCACCGCTCTTGCCACAGCCCGCCGCAGGGCACATTTTACTCCCCGGAAAGGTTACGGAACGTGAAAGGACATCGCATGAAATCGGCTTTTCTCGCAGCGGCGCTCATGGCCGTTGCTCTGCCCGCCCTCGCGCAGGCGCAGGACGCGGCGACTCCGTTCCTGACCGAGCAGGCCGCGGGCGAGTGGCGCATGAACAATTATATCGGCCAGCCGGTCACCAATGCGTCCGGCGAAAAGGTCGGCTATATCAGCGACGTACTATTCGACAGGAGCGGCCGGGTAACAACGATCGTGCTGGGCGTCGGCGGCTTTCTGAGCGTGGGCGCCAAGCAGGTGGCGCTGCCCTATCAGGCGATCACCTATGGTGAAAAGGATGGCGCGCGCCAGATCATCGTGCCGCTCACCAAGGATGTGCTGCTCAAGGCGCCCGACTACACGCTCACCGAGCAGACGACCATGGACAAGGTCCGCCAGAAAGCCAGCGAGGCCGCGGAGAAGGCGTCGGAAAAGGCCAGCGAACTGAAGGACATGGCAAAGAAGAAGCTCGACGAGTATCGCAAGGAGAAGTGACGGCCGGTTGCCGGGGGTGGCGAAGCATGCAGGCCCTGAAATCACGCACCTCCGCCGTCGCCCCCGCCGCCGCCTCCTCCGCCATCGCCGCCACCGTCCAAATGATGGCCATCGTGGCTGTGTCCCCAGTCGGGTGGATAGTCAACGATCGTCGATGGGGATCTGCTTCCCGCATGTGGCCGGTCCGTTTCGGAACGGAAGAGGACCGCAAATCCGGACATCAACAGCAGCGCCATCCCCGTCACAACGAAAAACTGCGCGTAGGACATGGGCACTATGCTCGCCAGGAGACCCGCAAGACCCGCTGCCACGACAAGACGGATAAGGAAGTTACGCAAGACGGCGGGCCCTCCGATCAGCTGCAACGGGCGGCATGAATCCTACGCGCATTACGTATGCGGATCAATCCCCCGCACCCTTAACCCCGTTCGATCAGCGTTCCCGCACCGTGCTCGGTGTACAACTCGATCAGCACCGCGTGCGGCACCTTGCCGTTGATGATGACCACGCCTTCGACACCCGCCTCCACCACGTCGATGCAGCTCTCCACCTTCGGGATCATGCCGCCGGTGATGGTGCCGTCGGCGATCAGGCGCCGCGCCTCGCTGACCGTCAGCTTCTCGATCAGCTTACCGCCCTTGTCCAGCACGCCCGGCACGTCCGTCAGCAGCAGCAGGCGCTTGGCCCTCATCGCCGTCGCGAGGGCGCTGGCGAAAGTGTCGGCGTTGATGTTGTAGGTCACCCCCTTCCTGGAGGTGCCCAGCGGCGCCACCACGGGGATGAGATCGCCACCCGTGATCACCTCCAGGATGCGCGGATTGACCTGCTCCGGCTCACCGACGAAGCCGAGATCGACCACGCGCTCGATATTCGACTCCGGGTCGCGGACCCGCCGCTCCAGCTTGCGCGCGATCATCAGGTTGGCATCCTTGCCGGAGATGCCGCAGGCGCGCCCGCCAAGCTGGTTGATTTCGGCCACGATCTGCTTGTTGATCGACCCCGCGAGCACCATCTCGACCACTTCGACGGTGGCGGCGTCCGTCACGCGCAGTCCGCCGGCGAACTCGCTCTTGATGTTCAGACGGTCCAGCAGCGAGCCGATCTGCGGGCCGCCGCCGTGAACGACCACCGGTTTCACGCCCGACTGCTCCAGCAGCACGATATCCTTGGCGAAGCACTCGGCGAGTTCCGGATCGCCCATGGCGTGGCCGCCATATTTCACCACCACGACTTCCTGATCGTAGTGCTGCATGAAGGGCAGCGCCTCGGACAGGATGACGGCGTGCGCATGGGGGGAAAGGGGGGTGTCAGACACGGCGTTATTGTCCATGGATGCGGCTCGCGAAGTTGGTCCAGCGGGACGCTTATAGCGGTTCGCGGGCCCCGCATAAACAGTCGTCGGCGGGCGAGGCGGCGAAGGTTCCGTTGGCGGTGGGACCGGTACAGCCCTTCGCCAGGTTCGCCCCCCGTTTGCCGGCCTGGAATCAATAGCTTGCGAGTACGCCTGACCGCAAAGAAATCCTGTGAGTGGGTGCGGCATATGGCTCAGGACTTCTTTGCGGGCGTACGCGCCCGAATCGTGGCGCATCTGTGGCGCGAAAACGCTTCCGCGGGGGCGCCGATTGCGATATTCAGAGTTAACCAATTGCGGTTCTGGCGGACCATGGAGGAGGCGTGGCCGAAACATCCGGTTTCGCGACCGATTTACAGCAATCGGCCTATCTAGGTGCCACGGTGCGGCGTGCGATTTCAGCGGCGCAGCAGCGTTCGCATCGCTATGTCACATTGGAACATCTCCTTTTCGCGTTGATGGATGACCCCGACGCCTTCTCCCTCCTGGAAGGCCTGCGCGTCGATATCGCAGCCATCAAGGCGAGCATCGCCGATACCGTGAACCGCAATCTCGCCACGCTTTACACACCCGGCGAATTCGACCTGCGCGCCAGCTACAAGGTCGAGCGCGTCCTGCAGACGGCGTCCGACGATGCCCGCCGCCTCAACTGCATCGAGGTGGATGGCTCGTTCGTCCTGGCCGCGCTGGCCCGCGAGATCGACAGTCCGGCGGCCGACATCGTCAAGCACAACGGCCTCGGCTTCACCAATGCCATGACGTGGCTTTACGGCAATCGCGGCGCCAAGGTCGCCAGCCGCCCCGCCAGCGCTGCGCCGGCGAAACCGCCGCCGATGGCGCGCGAGACAGTGCCGCAGCCCGCGCAGGCGCCGGAGCGCTCGACATTCGGGACACCAGTAGCCGAAGCGGAAGACACGGACGCCGCGGACGATGAACTGGAGCTGGAGATCGTTCAGGAGAACGAGAGGCGGCAGAGTGGCTTCCGATCGCAATCCGCGCCACGCTCGCAGAAGGCGGATCTCCCGCGGCAGACGCCCCCGTCAGCCGGAGAGAACGACGAAGACTATGGCATGGTGGCCACCCCGCGCCGCCATGGCCCTGGCATACCATCCGCGCCTCCCATGGCCAGGGAGGAAGCGCCGCCGCAGCCCGTGCGGCGTCCGCCGCCAGGCATGTCGGCCAAGCCCATGCCGCGGCGTCCGGAGCAGGGACCACCTCTCATATTGACGCGCGGAAAGGAGGGGGCGCCCGTCCCCGCGCCCGCCCCGCCGAAACGTGACGCCCCGCCCGCACGGGGCGCGGACGAGCAATCGTCCCTACGTCCGCAGGCGAAGAGCGAGGGCGGCGGCGCCACCGATAACGGGACCGGCGGTTCGTCTGCGGAACCGAAACTGCCCCCCTCGTCACGCCTTGACGAAATGCGCCTGCGCGGGGGCGGCTCGGCCCCGCAGACGCCCGTGACCACGCCGCCAACACCGCCGCCCGCCTCGAAAGCGGCACGCAAGCGCGCTCCCGCCGTTGCTGACGCGCGGCAGGCATCGAAACGCGCGGGCCAGCGCCGGTCGCAGCGCACGGGCGATATCCGGGCCGGAAAACTTGTGGAAAACATTCCGCGCCGCATGCGTACCGCCGCCACCGAGCGCGTCGAGGTGCGTATCGCGCCCGAGGACACCGACGCCCTGACCAAGGGCATCGACGGAAGGGGCGAGCCGATCCGCCATGACCTGCTGGTCACCAGCGCCATGAGCGTGATGCTGCGCGCGCCCGACGGCGGCTTCACCATCGAGCCGCTCAGCCCCGAAACGCAGTGGGTTTTCGACGGTCCCGACACCAATACCGGGGGCGAAGCATTCGGCCGCTGGCGCTGGGCGGTAACGCCGACAGGCCGCGGACAGCGCCGTCTCCAGGTGGTGGTCGCCGCGCGCAGCGTGGACGCGAACGGCATGGTGGGCGATATGGCCCTGCCGGAACAGGTCATCACCGTGCGCGTGCGGGCCAATATCTGGCGCAATCTCAAGCTGGGGCTGGAATGGCTGATCGTGATGGCCCTTGGCGGGGCGATTGCGGAAGCGGTTGCCGCAGCGCTGCGCGTCTTCGGAGAATAGGGGCGGTGCACGCCGCACCACCCCCGGAGACGCCAATTCAGGCGGCGTTGAGCATTCGTCCTTCGCGAACGATTGTGTAACCCTGGCTGCTGATTTCCGCGCGCTGCGCCGGTTTCAGGCTGGCCATGTTGCCGTAGCTGCACCCGCTCCACGGCCCGAGCAGGCGGATCTCGTAGGGCACGGCTTCAAACATGCCCTCCGGGAAAATCAGCGTCATCGGTTCCTCGCCGTCGAGGTAGGTCGATTCGTAGCGTGTGGTCATGCGCAGCCTTATACCTCACGAACAAAAAGAGAACAAGCCCTGAGTTCGGGGGAGTCTTGCAACCTAAAGATGTACATTGTGTTAACGCGCCCCCCATGGGTGTTAACAACTCCTGGCGGCAAACGGTCAGCGCGCCGCAACGGCGATGCCGGTTCCAGCCATGACAGCGGCCGAGACCCGGTTCAGGACACGCCGCTGCCCGGCCTTGCGCAGCAGCACGCGGGCCCTCGCGGCGATCATCGCCCAGCACGCGAAGACTGTGATCAATGTCACCGAATTCACCGCAATCAGGGTTGCGATGTCCACTATCTCAAGATTGTGGACCGGAAGAACTGCAGGCACGACGGCGCCAAAGAAGACCACCGCCTTCGGATTGCTCAGCGACACCAGGAAGCCGGCCAGAAATGCTTCGCGGTGTCCAGGGCGATGCGCGGTCTCTTCTCCCGCTTGCTCCACCGGCGCCCGCCATAGGTGCCAGGCGAGGTAGAGCAGATAGAGCACGCCCGCGATCTTCACCGCGACGAACGCCGTGCCGAACGCCTTGGCGAGCATGGTGAGGCCAGTGACGGCGGCGGCCAACCAGATGGCGTGACCAGCCGCGATGCCGAGAATCAGCGGCATGGCCCGGCGAAAGCCGCCACCGAGGCTCCTGGCGACGATCGCCGCGATGTCGGGCCCGGGGACCGCAGCCGCGGCGGCAAGGATCAGGGCGAAGCCGGTGAGTTCGGTTGCTGTCATCTGCCGTCCTTCCGAGGCGTTTCGCGATCGGCCGCTGCTGGGCAAGCTAATGCTTCCTATGGGGAAAGCGAATGCGAAATGTCAAAGCGTCCAAGAGACTGCGGCGCGGATACGGTTCGGCGGGCGTCAGTAGCGCGCCCTGCTTTCGCCGACGCGCCGCCCCTGGCCGCTGCCCCGCAGGGCGAGCCTGGCGAACAGGAGAACGAATGAGCCGCAGATAGCGAGAGCCGCGATAGCGACCGCCGCGACCAGCACCTCTTTCGAGATCAGAGGCAAGTTGATCCGCGGGACGGCGCGCAAATGGCGGAATTCGGTCGCGGCAATCGCCAGATAGTGGACGGATGGAACGGTGAGGCCGAGCAACAGGCCGCCCGTCAGCATCGTGGCGGTGCTGCGTTGGCGGAACGCCAGCCACAGCGCCAGGGTGGATGCGGCGATGGCCAGCCCCAAGGTGGCGATGACGCCTGGAAGGGGCTCCACGATCGCGCAGCCGCGCAGGGCGCCCATGCCCAGATAGTGCATAGCGGCGATCGTCCCGCCCATCAGCGCGCCGCCAACCACGCTGCTTGCAGCGCCCAGCCGGTTCCCGTTGACGACGAGCAGACCGAGCGCCGCGCCGATGATCGCGACAGTCAGCGAAACCAGAGTCTCCACGAAGTTATAGGTCACGGTCACCGGGAACCGTATCGCGAGCACGGCGATGAAGTGCATGGCCCAGATGCTCGCCCCGATGGCGACGGAGCCCTTGAAAAGCGCGAATGAAAAGCTCGGCCGGTAACGCTGGTGATACCCTGCCGCTAACGCCAGACCCGTGACCGCCCCGGTAATGGCAACGAAGACCGACAACATGACTAGCGCCGGATCATGAGAAATGGTCATGATATGCTCGCTCCGCCTGATGCAAGTCTGCTTAGTCTATCCCCGTGCAGGTTCAATGCAAAGGGGTGCCGGGAGTTTTGCTAAGATATTGGCGGAACTGCGGCTTCGTGCCTCACTCAACTTACAATTGCTGACCTCGAGAAGCTTTGCACTGCCGGAGATATTGCATTCATTTTGCCCCGCACCGCATCTCGGGGGTGGAGGATGTCCGATACGGCGCCGCGAGCGGGTGGCAAACGCCACACCGCGTCTGCCTGGCTGTCCTTTACCCGAACTTGAACAGCACTCCGAACCCGCCGCGCGGATAGTTCCATTCGATGTCGCCGGTCGCTTCGGCCACGACGCGGCAAGTGCCGCATTCCATGCAGCCGTCGGGGGTGATCTCCACCTGGCCGGTGTCGGTGCGCGCGTAGCAGCCGGCCGGGCAGATGCGGGTCAGCGACAGGAGCGCCGCCGACGGCGTCGTGTGCGGGCGGATCCTGATGTGCGGGCGGCCCGCATCGACCAGATAGCGGTTCTGGAAAAGCTTGTCTTCGACGCGGATTGCGGTTTCGGGCATGGCGGTCATCGGGTGGCTCCTTACGCTGATGTGTTGCTGTTCGTTCGCCCGGCGGCCTATCGCCAGCCGCGCGCGACGCTGAAGATGTCGCCGATCAGGCCGGTAAACCGCCGTGTCCGGAAGAACGATTTCACGATCTCGTTCTCCTTCGATTTCTTGTCCTGCCCATCGACGCGGAACCAGGTCTGCATCGCCCGCGAAAGCAACTGCGGATAGGTCGTGAACAGGTGCTTGTTATGCAGCGCCTTGGGCAGGTTGCGGTATTTCTTCAGGTCTTTCATGACGAAGCTTTCGTCGAGCTTCTTCTTGTAGACTGAGAGGTTTTCCGCGGTCATCGGGTCGCGGCGCGTCTTGATGGCGGCGATCACCTCACCCGCGACGCGTCCCGTGGTCATGGCGAGGTTGGAACCTTCGCGGTGAACCGCGTTCACGAACTGCCCGGCATCGCCAGCGATCAGCCAGCCGTCGCCGAAGAGTTGCGGGATGGCGTTGTAACCGCCCTCCGGGATCATGTGCGCGGCATATTCCTTGACCTCCGCATCTGCGATGAGCGGACCAACGGAGGGATGCGCCTTGAACGACTCCAGGAGGCCGTAGGGCGTCTCGCCGGTCTCGGTGAAGTCCGAAATCAGGCAGCCGATGCCGAGCGAAATCGATTCCCTGTTGGTGTAAAGGAACGCCGTGCCGGTCATCCCCTTGGTGATCGTGCCCGCGGCCTCGATGACCACGCCTTCCTCACCTTTGAGGTTGAAGCGCGCGTCGATGGTCTCCTGCGGCAGAAAATGCATTTCCTTCACCGCCAGCGCCACGCTTGCAGGCGTGGGCACCGGACGCAGGTTTGCGCGCGCGCCCAGGAGCCCGTTGACCCCCTCGGCCAGCACCACAACATCGGCGCGGATGAAGCCGCCCGTGCGGTCGGTGCGCACGCCGATGACGCGGCCGTCATCCTGGCGCACCAGTTCGGTGACGGTCGTCTCGCAGATGACGAGTGCGCCCGCCGCTCGCACCTGCCGCGAAAACCATTTGTCGAACTGCGCGCGGATGATGGTGTAGCGATTGGGCTTTTCCTCGTTGAAGTCGTCGGAGCGATACTGCATGCCCGAATGCGAGCGGTCGTCCATCATCCAGATGCGCTGCTCGATGATGTGCCGTTCGAGCGGCGCTTCCTCGCGGAAATCGGGGACGATTTTCTCCAGCGCGTCGGCATAGAGGATGGCGCCCTGCACGTTCTTCGACCCGGCATATTCGCCGCGTTCGAGCTGGAGCACCTTCAGTCCGCGTTTCGCCATGGTGTAGGCGGCGGCATTGCCCGCGGGCCCGGCTCCGACGACAATGGCATCGAATTTTTCTTCGATCATGGGAGAGCCTCCTTCAGCTCGCGAGCAAATCGTGGCGGTGCGGGGACAGGCGCTTAGCGAATGCGGCGGTCAGCGCGGGGAGGATGCGCATGGCGTCGCCGACGATGCCGAGATGCGCGAAGTCGAAGATCGGCGCGTTCTTGTCGGTGTTGATCGCCACGATCAGATCCGCGCCCTCGACGCCGACGCGATGCTGGATGGCGCCGGATATGCCCGCGGCGATGTAGAGCTTGGGCCGGATGGTCTTGCCGGTCTGGCCGATCTGGCGGTCGGCGGTGATCCAGCCCTTTTGCACGAGTGGCCGCGAGCCGCCATATTCCGCGCCGAGCGTGCTGGCGAGCGCCTTGACGAGCTGGTAGTTCTCCGCCGCCTGCAGACCCAGGCCGCCGGCCACCACAATGTCGGCGTAGGCGAGGTTGGCCTTGTTGGTGTCGCGGTCGGGGATGAAGGACAGCACCTTGGTGACGATGTCCTCCTCAGCCAGGTTTGGCGTCACCTCGACCACGCGGCCCACCTTGCCCTCGCCGCGCGCTGGCATCGGCATGACGCGCGGGCGGACGGTGGCCATCTGCGGGCGGTAGTTGAGTGTGTAAATCGTGCACAGGAGCGACCCGCCGAATGTCGGGCGCGTGGCGGCCAGCGAACCGTCGGCATCCACGTCCAGCTCGGTGCAGTCGGCGGTCAGGCCGGTGAGAAGCGTCGTCGCCACCGACCCGGCGAGGTCGCGTCCGAGCGTGGTCGCGCCGAGGAGCAGGATCTCCGGCTTGTAGGTGTTGACGAGTTCGGTGAACGCCTTGGTATAGGGATCGTTGCGGTAATCAGCGAGAACGGGGTGCTCCACGATGTACGCCACATCGGCGCCGTAGGCGAAGCACTCGGCGGCGGCATGCCGTGCCGCCTCGCCGCCCGTGCCCATGATCACGCCCGCCAGCTCCACGCCGAGCTTGTCGGCCAGCCTACGCCCCGCGCCCATCAACTCCCAGGACACGGGGTGGATCTCACCGCGCTCCATCTCCACGAACACCCAGACGTGCTTATACGCCTTGAAGTGCTCGGACAGTTCCTTCTTCATGCCTGCACGGCCGCCTGCCGCTGGTGTCGCGGGCTTCCCGGTCATGGCTTGCCTCCTTTGTGTCTGACGCCAGCGCATCCGCGCTGGCGGTGAGCCCGCTTGGCCGCGGGCCCCGGGTACCGTACTGTCAGTAGCGCTCCCGGGGCCCACGGCTAAGTGGGCCAAACAGCCGGGCGGATGCCCGGCGTCAGAGAAAAAAACTTCCTCAATAACCCGAAGCCATCTTCTTCATCTCGTCCTCGAGCGCGGGCTGGCGCGTGAAGACCGCGGCCATCAGCGCGTCGGCGATCTCCTCCGCCCCTTTGCCGCCGACGTCGATCTGCTCCGCCTTCTCCGATCTCGCCGACGGGGCGAAAACGCGCTTCACGACCGTGGGCGAGCCTTTCAGTCCGCACTTGACGAGATCGGTTATCCCGGCCTCCGCCGCGTTCCACCTGAACACCTCGGCGCGCGCGGCCCGGAGCGCGTCGGCCATCGAGCCGCGGCGGATGTCGCCGGTGCCTTCGAGCATGGTGACGAGACAGGGCAGCTTGGTCTTCAGCTCCTGCACGCCGCCTTCCGCGCGCCGCTCGACGATGATCTCGCCACCCGACAGATCGAGCTGCCTGATCCGCGCGACATAGGTGAGCTGGTGCAGATCGAGGCGCTTGGCGATGCCCGGGCCAACCTGCGCGGTGTCGCCGTCGATCGTCTGCTTGCCGGTGAACACGATGTCCGGCGCGCCCCAGGTCTCACCGATCTTCTTGATCGCCGAGGCCAGCGCGAAGGAGGTCGCCAGCGTGTCGGAACCCGCGAAGAAGCGGTCGGTGAGCAGCACGGCGCGGTCGGCGCCGAAGGTCATCGCCTTGCGGAGCGAATCCTCGGCCATCGGCGGCCCCATGGTGAGGACGGTGACTTCGCCGCCCATCTCATCGCGCAGGCGCAGCGCCTGTTCGAGGGCGAAAAGGTCATAAGGGTTGATGATCGTCGGCACACCCTGCCGCATGATCGTATTCGTGACCGGGTGGACGCGAATCTGCGCCGAATCTGGCACTTGCTTGATGCAGACGACGATATGCATCGCATGTCCCCTTGCCATTGAAAGAGCCTTGAAAGTTGTCCTGCCGCTTCCCTGCTTCAGGACGGTCTCGGCTCCACAGTTGCAAAGTTGGTGCCAGTTGCTGGTCTAGATAATTTTCTCCGTATATTCAGCATGTTATGAGAATGCACCCCTCTGCCGGATACACGACAAACCGCCCACACGGACATCCGTGTCGGCAATGCGACACGGCAATGTCTCGCGCCGCGCAAGACCCCGTCCCGCATCCGCGAAAACATGGGCCATCCCCGAAAAGAGCATTGGCGGCGCCCGCGATTACCGGCTATTCCGGTTGCAAACGACTTGCAAGCGGGAGGAACCATGGCTGAATCCGCATTCGACCTCGTGGTGATCGGCGCCGGGCCGGGCGGCTACGTCGCCGCCATCCGCGCAGCGCAGCTCGGCATGAAGACCGCCGTCATCGAGCGCGAACATCTCGGCGGTATCTGCCTGAATTGGGGGTGCATCCCGGCCAAGACGCTCCTGCGCTCATCCGAGATCTTCCACCTCATGCACCGCGCAGGCGAATTCGGCCTCAGCGCCGGAAATGTCGGCTTCGACCTTTCGAAAATCGTGACCCGCTCGCGCCAGGTCGCCGGACGGCTGGCCAATGGCGTTGGTTATCTGATGAAGAAGAACCGCATCACGGTCATCGACGGCACCGCGCGGCTGAAAGGCAAAGGCGCCATCGCGGTGACGGGCAAGGACGGCAAGCCCCATGGCGATGTGAGTGCGAAACACATCATCATCGCCACGGGGGCGCGCGCCCGCGAGGTTCCCGGCCTGGAGGCCGACGGACGCCTGGTGTGGACCTACAAACACGCGCTCGTCGCCGATGCGATGCCGAAATCGCTGCTCGTCGTCGGCTCGGGCGCCATCGGCATCGAATTCGCGACCTTCTTCAATACGCTCGGCGCCAAGACGACGGTTGTCGAAGTCCTCGACCGCGTTCTGCCGCTGGAGGACGAGGAGATTTCGGGACTCGCCCGCAAAGCCTTCGAGAAACAGGGCATGACCATCCACACCGGCGCGAAGGTGGACGCGCTGAAGCCGGGGAAGGACACTGTAGACGTCAGCCTGACGCTCGGGGACGGCAAGGCGAAGACCGTAACGGTGGACCGCGTGATCCTGGCCATCGGCATCACCGGCAATGTCGAGACTCTCGGCCTGGAAGAGCTGGGCGTGAGCGTGGATCGCGGTCATATCGTCACCGGCCCCTATTGCGAGACCAATGTCGCGGGTCTCTACGCCATTGGCGACGTCGCCGGGCCGCCCTGGCTGGCGCACAAGGCCTCGCATGAGGGCGTCATCTGCGTGGAGAAGATCGCCGGGCTGGACGGTGTCCACCCGCTGGATGTGAACAACATCCCCGCCTGCACCTATTGCACGCCGCAGGTGGCCTCGGTGGGCCTGACCGAGACGGCGGCGAAGGCGGCAGGGTACAAGGTGCGCGTGGGCCGCTTCCCCTATCAGGGCAACGGCAAGGCGATCGCCCTGGGCGAGCCGGACGGGCTCATCAAGACCGTGTTCGATGCCGCCACCGGCGCGCTGCTCGGCGCGCACATGATCGGCGCGGAAGTGACGGAGCTGATCCAGGGTTACGGCATCGCCAGGACACTGGAGACCACCGAAACCGAGCTGATGCACACGGTCTTCCCGCATCCGACCCTGTCGGAAGCGATGCACGAGGCCGTTCTCGACGCCTATGGCCGCGTGATCCACATCTGAGACGCCGGATCGCTGCCGCCACCCCGCCACAGCCTCAGGATGCACTCAGCGGCGCCGAGGCTTGACCGCCTGCTTCTCCGTCTCGGCGTCGAGCCGCTCTCCGAAGCTGGTGAGCGCCTCGGTCACGCCGGTGAAATCGCGTTCCAGGTCGTATTTCACGATTTCCCAGGATGCGCCTTCGGAGACTGCGGTATGCAGCTTTCTCCGTATGGCATCCAGGCGATCGCGGATCGCCCTCGATCCAGCCTCGTCCGCAGGCGTGAACGCGCCACGCTCCTTGAACTCGCGAACCCGCGCCTCAAGCTGGGCGGAGAAGTTGTCGAACTTCTTGCTCAGCGCGTCCTGTTCCTTCTCAACCATCGGCCTTCCGTATCCTTCTGCCACACGAAAACACCTGTGCCCATGCGGACCCGCCGCCGGGCGGTACGCCTCAACCGGCGTCCTCGGCAACGATCCACTCGCGTGCCGCTTCCATCGCGCTGAGCGGAAAGACCTGCACCGTCGCGGGCATGAGGTAGCCGAACATGCGGACGGTATGGCGTATCCAATCGACGTCGGTGACGACGGCAATGCGCTCCCAGCGCGACAGATGCCCGACGCCAACCTTGAAATCCTCCCACATTGCCCCCGGGTCGATGGCCTCGAAACTCGGATCGATCTCGTAGTAGAGGCGAATCTTCTTCTGCTGGCCGAGCGCCCTCTCGACAGCCGGGACAAGGACTCTGGAGTAGTCCTCGCTGGTGACGCGTTCCTTGCAGATAAAACCGATCACATTGGCGGGAAAATCCTTGAGAAGCTCGATCATGACGGATCCTTTTGCTCGTGCGGCGAATGGCTCGGGCTGTACTAGTACGCCTCAGCTAAGAAGTCCTGACCCATTTGCCGCGAGTGCTTTCAGGACTTCTCGCGGATCAGGCGTACTAGCGACCTATTGAATCTAGTACAGCTTTTCCGCGAGCCAAGTTCGTAAAATGTGCGTGCGGCAAACTGGGTACGAACTTGGCTCGCCGGCTGTATTAGGGTGCACGCCTCATCCGGCCTGCCCGTATCAACCTCAGGGCCGCGCCCCAATCCGGAAACCGGTCGCGCATCGCACCGACAGCGCGCCGAATCCTCGAAATGAACGGGATGGTGTCCTCCGCTCCGGCTGCATCGCCGCGGGGCGCGCGTTCGCGCAGGAAGCGTGGCGGCGGTCCGGGGAAGTCGTCGTCGTCCAGGGCCGCTCCGGCGATGTCCGCGCCGTCCGCCAGCGTCGAGACGCCGGACCGGCCATTCATTCCCTGTACATCGCTGGTCACCGTGATGCTCCCGCTCGCGTGAACTCCTGCCTGCGGACGGCATCCTAAAACGGCAGGGTGAGCATGGCTTTAAGATCGCGGAAAAAAGTTGAAGCGCCGCCGTGCCCATTTCTTAGGCATTCAGCGAAACAGGCTCGCGGCTCGCCGTGCCCGGCTCCGTTCCAGCCAGACATAAAACTCTGAATCTCTGAAAGCCATATCTTCGCCCTGGCACATCGCGACAACGCCAGGGAAATCAATTCCAAACGACAATGAAATACTCACGCAAGCATCAACGACAGCATCACAGATCCATGTACACATTTATATGAAGACACGGATTATTAATATTTCGCCATGACGCTGAAGCATCAGGAAATATTTTCCACCCATCTCCTTTTATTTCTCGCCGCGTTCCACGGTCGGTGACCAACCTTTAGGCAGGCTTTCGCCTTCCCCTGCCTGCGAGGGTTGTGTTAGCCTCTTCAGAGGCATAGAGGTTCGATCCCACTCACAAGATAAAGGGCCCTCTGTATCGTCAAGTTACGCGAGGAAAAGAATGGCAACCGTCACGGTCTTGCGCGATCCCGCAACGCCAGCGCCGCTCGACAGATACGACGCCAGTCCATTCTATTGTGAACTTCTGGGGACCCCCGGCCATCCCAATGCGGAACTGGAACCGCTCCGCCAGCGGCTTCAGGGCATGGAACTGGCCGACCTCGCCGCGCGCTCAAAGGACGCCGAGCGCGAGCTTCAGATGCTCGGCATCACCTTCACCGTCTATAGCGAACGCAACGCCATCGACCGCATTTTGCCGTTCGACGTCATCCCGCGCGTGATCGGCGCCGCCGACTGGCAGATCATCGAAACCGGCGTCCGCCAGCGCGTGAAGGCGCTCAACCTCTTCATCTGGGATGTCTATCACGACCGGCACATCTTCCGCGATGGCACGCTCCCGGCCGATCTGGTCTTCGAGAACGCCAATTTCCGCAAGGAAATGGAGGATTACGACCCGCCGGAGGGGACCTATATCCACGTCGCGGGCACCGACATCGTGCGCGACGACATGGGCCGCTTCCTGGTGCTGGAGGATAACAGCCGCACACCGTCCGGCGTGTCCTACGTCGTCGAGAACCGCCACCTGCTGCAACGCGCCTTCCCCGACATCATGGAAGGCTTCGCCATCGAGCCGGTGTCCGATTACGGCGTGCAGCTCGCCAACAGGCTTGCCGAAGTCGCGCCGCCCGTCGGAACCGAGCCGCAGATCGTGCTCCTGTCTCCCGGCGTGTTCAATTCGGCCTATTTCGAGCACATCTTCCTTGCCCGCGAGATGGGGGTGCCGCTCGTGGAAGGGGGCGATCTGTTCGTCGAGGACGACCGCGTCTTCATGAAAACCGTCGCCGGTCCGACGCCGGTCCACGTCATCTATCGCCGCCTCAACGACGACTTCCTCGACCCGGAGGCGTTCAACCCGGACAGTATGCTCGGCGTGCCGGGGCTGATGCGCGCGATTCGCAGAGGCAATGTGACGCTGGCCAATGCGATCGGCACGGGCGTGGCCGACGACAAGGCCGTTTACGCCTATGTGCCGCGCATCATCCGCTATTATCTGGACGAAGACCCGATCCTGCCGAATGTTGAGACCTATATCTGCCGCGAGGCGGGCGCCCTGAGCTATACGCTCGACAATCTCGACAGGCTGGTGGTCAAGCCGGTCGGCGAGTCCGGCGGTTACGGTATCTGTGTCGGACCGAAGGCGACCCGGGCGGAACTCGACGCGTGCCGCGAGCGCCTGAAGCGCGATCCCGCCAGCTATATCGCGCAGCCCATGGTGAACCTCTCCGTCTGCCCGACGCTGATCGGCGACGCCATAGAGCCGCGCCATGTGGACCTGCGGCCCTTCGCCGTCACCGGGCGCGACACCTGGGTCCTGCCGGGCGGACTGACGCGCGTGGCGCTCCCCAAGGGCTCGATCGTCGTCAATTCTTCGCAAGGCGGCGGCACCAAGGATACCTGGGTTCTCAAGGGGGATGCGCCATGAGCGGACGGCTTCTGTCGCGTCATGCGGAATGCGCGTTCTGGCTCGCGCGCTATCTGGAGCGGGCGGAGAGCATGGCCCGCGTATTGGAGGCGCATTCGTCCTTCCGCCGCGGGCGCACGGGCGTCGATTCCTGGGCGTGGATCATCGCGCTCTACTCGGACGAGGAAAATTTCTACGAGAAATTCTCCGACGCCGATGCCGCCAGCGTGACCAAATATTATGTGACCTATCTCGACAATCCCTCGTCGATACAGGCCAGCGTGCGCGCCGCACGCGAGAACGCCCGCACCCTGCGCCATCTGATCTCCACCGATATGTGGCTGCAGATCAACGACTTCTACACC
Source organism: Rhodomicrobiaceae bacterium (assembly GCA_050290865.1). Lineage (GTDB taxonomy): Bacteria > Pseudomonadota > Alphaproteobacteria > Rhizobiales > Rhodomicrobiaceae > JARRLC01. The sequence continues at coordinate 125,006 of JBNKIW010000003.1, forward strand.
CGGCTCCTGGCTTTCAGCGATAACGACTTCTCCGAATCGCGGCTGTCGCGCAGCTGCGATATCATCAAGCGCGGCTGCTACGCGGAGATCGGCGTCGCCGCGAGCACGCTGTACCGGGACGAAATCTGGCCGTTTTTCCGGCTCGGCCAGTTCATCGAGCGCGCCGATCAGACCAGCCGCCTGCTCGACGTGCAATTCGCGCAGCGCGCTGCCGGCCTGGACGCATCGCACGAACAGCAGGTGGGGCTGTGGAACATCCTGTTGCGATCGGCTTCCGCCTATCACGCCTACCGCCGCGCTCACGCCAGCGGCCTCGACCCGGTGGAGGCGGTGCGGTTCCTGATCTTCGACACCCGCCTGCCGCGCTCGATCGGATTCTGCGTCGATGAGATCCAGCACATGGTCAGCCAACTGCGCGGCGAGTTCCGCCTGCGCAATGCCGGGCGCGCGTTCGAGCGGGTGGAGACTTTCCAGACCGATCTGCAGAATGCGCGCCGCGACGAGAGGCTGCTGACCCATCTCCACCATTTCAACGACTGGGTGCAACGCGAGCTGATTGCATTGACGACCGAGCTGGGCAACGCCTTTTTCGGGCATCAGAACACGCCGCCTGCCGCCGGAGACCGGCCCTACGCCGCGGCCATGGAGGTGACCGGCATGCAAAAGCAGTCCCAGTCGCCGCTGGACATGACCGGATCGGCCCAGTCGCAATACGGGCAGTGATCCCCCCTACGAGTCGGCATCCACCGGCCGGCTTGGGAGAAGTCGAACAATAAGTGAATCCTTTCGCAGCCACCGCCTCACCCGGCGAGTCTTTGCTGGACGCCGGGCATCCGCCCGGCTGTTGGCCCACTTGGCCGTGGGCCCCGGGTGCCCCACACAACGGTGTTCGCCCTCTTCCTATCCTGGCGGCATTCTTTCCACAAACATGCCCCGCAGAGCCGGGAGTGGCCGCTTGGCGCACAACACCGGGGCTGGAGCAGCGCCCACCCCTCGACTCCTCTGTTCCTCTGAGGCATTGTGACGCAGCCTGAGCCGCGCCGGGTCCGCTCCCGGGCGGCAGTCATGTTTGAAGGAATTCCGCATGCCTGATCTGGAGGATGTCTTTATCTGCGACCATGTGCGCACGCCCATCGGGCGTTATGGCGGGGCGCTTGCCGCTCTGCGCACCGACGATCTCGCGACCGTCCCCATCAAGGCCATCATGTCCCGTCATCCGAGCCTAGACTGGGCGCGGCTCGAAGAGGTCTATCTCGGCTGCGCGAATCAGGCGGGCGAGGATAACCGCAATGTCGCGCGCATGGCGGCGCTGCTCGCCGGGCTGCCGGCCACCATCCCCGGCACGACCGTCAACCGGCTGTGCGCTTCCAGCCTCGACGCCGTCGGCTCGGCGGCCCGCGCCATCCGCTCCGGCGAAATCGCGCTGGCGATCGCGGGCGGCGTCGAGAGCATGACGCGTGCACCGCTGGTCATGGGCAAGGCCGAAAAGGCGTTCCAGCGCTCCGCCGAAATCCACGACACCACCATCGGCTGGCGGTTCGTCAATCCGGTCATGCGCGAACAATACGGCGTCGACTCCATGCCTGAGACCGCCGAAAACGTCGCCACCGACTATACCATTTCGCGCGAGGATCAGGACGCCTTCGCCCTGCGCAGCCAGACGCGCACCGCCGAGGCGCAGGCCGCAGGCTTTTTCGCCGAAGAAATCGTGCCCGTCACCGTTCCATCGAAAAAGGCGCCGGTCACCGTGGCCGTGGACGAGCATCCCCGTCCCGAGACCACGCTCGAAACCCTCACCAAACTGCGCCCCATCGTGCGCGCCGATGGTACCGTCACCGCGGGCAACGCCGCGGGTGTGAACGACGGCGCGGCGGCGCTCTTGCTGGCCTCGGCCGCGGCGGTGCGCGAGCAGCGGCTCAACCCGCGGGGCCGCGTGCTGGGCATGGCGACGGCGGGCGTGGCTCCGCGCGTCATGGGCATCGGGCCGGTGAGTTCGACGCAGAAACTCTGCGAGCGGCTGAGCCTGAAGCTCGCGGATTTCGACATCATCGAGCTGAACGAGGCGTTCGCGTCACAATCGCTCGCCTGCCTGCGCGGGCTGGGGCTGCCGGACGATGCGCCTCAGGTCAACCCGAATGGCGGTGCGATCGCGCTCGGCCATCCCCTCGGCATGTCGGGCGCGCGCATCGCTTTGACGGCGCTGCACCACCTTGAAAAGACCGGCGGACGCCTCGCTCTGGCGACGATGTGCGTCGGGGTGGGTCAGGGCGTCAGCCTTGCGATCGAGCGGCTCTGAGGGACAGGCGGCGCGTTCCCTGGCGGCACTGCGTCGCGCTGTCGCAACGCCGCAACGAGGCAAAAATGCGGCAGGAAATTGGCGCCCGGTTAACCCTTCATTAGCCGCGATCGCGGTAAACCAGATTTAGGCCGTGCACCGCTCAATAGCCCGCGGCCGACAACCCCGAAGTGAACGCCCCACACTGGATTCTTAGCATGAGTACCATTGTCGATTTCCGCCGCTGGCGGGAAGAGACGGCGCTTGCGCGCCTCGCTTCCGCCCCCGCCGAGACTGCGTCCGCGCCGATGCCGAACGCCCCTCGTGGCGAAAACACCGCCGAGATCATTCTCTTCCCACGCAAAGAACGCACCCCGCGCAAACCCAGACGGAAGGCCTTGAAGCGCCGTTTCACGCTCAGGGCCACCGCGCGCGCGATGCCCTGAACCGCGGTTCTTCCGCCCCCTGCCTCCGGGTATGCTCAAGCGGGGGGCGGGCCGTTCCGCTACGGCAGCATGCGCTGCAGCACGCCATCGCGGCGGATGAAATAGTGAAAGAGCGCCGCCGCGACGTGGAGCGCGATCAGCGCCGCCAGCGTCAGCCCGATGACGTTGTGCAGTGGAAAGAGCTGCTTGGACAGCGCCTCGTTTTTGGCCACGAAATCCGGCAGCCGGAACAGGCCGAAGACCATGATCGGCGCGCCGAATGCCGAGGTCGCCGCCCATCCGATCACCGGCTGCACCAGCAGCAGCGCGTAGAGCAGGCGGTGGACGATGCCGGAGGCAGCGCGCTCGAAGGCGTTGAGCGTGGGCAGCGGCGCGGGCGCGCCATGCACGAGCCTCCAGGCCAGCCGCAACAGCATGAGTGCGAGCACCAGCGCCCCGAGCGACCGGTGCAGGTCGTAGAGCATGTTCTGCGCCTCGCCCGGCCCGATGCGCATCATGATCACCCCGGCGGGGATCATGACGATCAGGGCCGCCGCGATCGCCCAGTGAAAGACCTTCGCGAGGACGGAGTAGCCTTCGCTGGCGGCGTGGCTGGTGTTCATAGCGCATCTCCTCCTTCGTCCCGGCATCGTTTCCGGCCCGTTATCTCTCGTGTGGATTGGAAACAGCAGTCGAACAGCACATCGCCGCCCTCCAGCGGGAAGACGCGGCAGGCGGGCCGGAGCGCTTCGTCGAGCCCAGCGATAGGCGGCATTTGCAGGCACGACCGTCCGGAGCCGAGCAGCATCGGCGCCACGAGGACATAGAGCCGGTCCACCGCGCGCGCCGCCAGGAAGCGGGAAATCGTCTCCGCACCGCCCTCGATGAGAATGCGCCGCAGGCCGCGCGCGGCCATCGCCTCGACAATCGCCCCCGGATCGAAGCTTCTTCCTTCCGCTGCAACCTCAAGCGTCCGTCCGCGCGGGGCGTGGCAATTTGATGCTGGACGCACTATATAGACTGCCGCACCATCGTCAGCCAGACAGCGGGCGCCATCCGGCAACCGCCCATTGGGATCAATGATGACGCGGGCCGGGCTGCGCCCTTCCACACGGCGGACCGTCAGCATCGGATCGTCGGCGATCACCGTGCCGATGCCGACGACGACCGCATCGACCGAGGCGCGCACGGAGTGAAGAAAATCAAGGGCGCCGGGACCGTTGATATATTTCGAGGCTCCGGAGGGCGTGGCAATACGACCGTCGAGGGACTGGCCGAGCTGCGCAACGACATAGGGACGCTCGGGAGCGCTCGCGGCAATGGGGTCAAGCGCCGCTGCCGGACCGCCGGACGGAAGTAATGAGGATATGCTTGCCGATGTGTTCAACGGATCATGCCACCGTTACCATAAGTTCTGCGTAGCTTAACCGTGCAAAGTGTTATTACATGCAGACCTGGAAGGGGAGCAAAACTGACATGGCTGACGGCGGTTTGAAGCGTTTGATGGGCGATCCCCATGAAATCGCAGTCGAGCGGGCACTGGCCGAACTCCGCTCAAGCCGCCCGGTGGTGCTGTGCGCCAGCGGGGTCTGCCTGTTGGCGGCGGCGGCCGAAAGCGTCGATGATCATGCCATGGAAGCCATAAAAGCAGCGGGATCGGCCGAGCCGAAGCTCGTGCTCGCGCCGCCGCGATTGCGGCTGCTGGGACATGAGGGCGAGGTTCCGGCGGTGCTGCCGCTTTCCGGCATGGATGCCGCGGCTGTTCACGAAATCGTTTCCCACACCGGTGCGCGCCTGAACGGCCACGCGCCGGAGACGGCCGACGAGGCGCAGAAGTCGGCGCTGGAGGCGGTGCGGCTGGCATATCTTCTCCCCGCTGCGGTGACGGTGCCGCTCGCCAGGGCGGCGGAGGCGGATCAATGCGGCCTCGTCCGCGTGGACATCGCCGATATCGCCCGCTACCGCGCGAATGTACTGACCACCCCGCGCATCGTCGCCCGGGCGCCGGTGCCGCTGGAGGATGCGGGGGAAACCGAGTTCGTCGTCTTCCGCGGCGGCGAGGGGATGCGCGACCAGATCGCGGTGATCATCGGGCGTCCCGATCCGGCCGAGCCGGTGTACACAAGGCTGCATTCGGCCTGTCTTACCGGCGACCTGTTCGGCAGTCTCAAATGCGATTGCGGCGACCAGTTGCGGGGCGCCGTGCGCTCCATGGCCGAACTTGGCGGCGGCATCCTGCTCTATCTGGACCAGGAGGGCCGCGGCAACGGCATCGCCAACAAGATCCGCGCCTACAAGCTCCAGCATGCCGGTTACGACACGTTCGATGCCGACGAGATCCTCGGGTTCGACCTCGACCAGCGCCGTTTCGACTTCGCCGCGGCGATGATGAAACAACTCGGCCACAATTCGGTGCGCCTGCTCACCAACAACCCGGCGAAGGTTCTCGCGCTCCAGGAGGCGGGGCTTGCCGTCGTATCCAGCCACCCCGTCAAGGCGCGGTTGACATTGCAGAATGCAGGTTATCTCGCGGCCAAGCGCGACCGCGCCGGGCATATGATCGAGCCGGACCTGAAGAACTGATCCGAATGCCGCATGTGACGGGATCATAAAGGCTCTCCCGCCTTGCGGCCCGCTGGCAGAGATGGCATGAGGAACGCTTTCCAAGCCTGCCGCCGGGCGGGCGTGATGCTTTTTGTCTGTGTGGGTTCGTGGTGCAAACGGGGGCAGTATTGGACAGACGCACATTCCTGATGGCTCTCGGGATGGGCGCCTTCGCAGCGGCGGCCGCGCGCGGCGGAGGCGCGTCGGCGACCGAACTGAGGGCGGATCAGTCCCATGCTTTCTCATGGGAGTTCCTGAACCGGCGCGCGCGCGACATGGCCGCCGTGCCCTTCAACCCGAGCCGCTACGAATTCCCGAAAGAACTCGCCGACCTGGACTACGACCACTACCGTCTCATCAAATTCGATCCCAAGAAAGCGATCTGGTACGGGGAGGAACTCGATTACCGGCTGGAGCTTTTCCATCTCGGTTACATCTACAAAAGCCCCGTGGATATCTTCCTGGTCGAAAACGGTATGGCGGCGCCGGTCGTCTACCACAAATCGCTGTACCATTTCGGCCCTGCTGAGAAGCGCAAGCCTATTCCGGACGGCATCCGCGGTTTCTCCGGCCTGCGCATCCACTCCCCTATCGAGCGGCCGGGCGTCTTCGAGGAGTGCCTGGTCTTCCAGGGCGCCAGCTATTTCCGCGCCAAGCCCACCTTCCAGACTTACGGCCTGTCGGCGCGTGGGCTGGCCATCGACACGGCGCAGCCGCGCGGCGAGGAGTTCCCCGGTTTCCGCGCCTTCTGGGCCGAAAAGCCGAAGCCGGGCGACACGACGGTCACGGTCTATGCACTCCTCGACAGCATCAGTGTCACCGGGGCGTACCGCTTCGTCTGCGCCGTGCCGGGCGATGTGCAGATGGAGATCGAATGCCAGCTCTATCCGCGCCGCGAGATCGGTCACGCGGGGATCGCGCCATTCTCCAGCATGTTCTTCTTCGGGCCCGCCGACCACACGCTGCGCGACGATTTCCGCGGGCGCGTTCACGATTCCGATGGCCTGGCCATCCTGACGAGCTATGGCGACTGGATCTGGCGGCCGCTGGTGACGGCGCCGCATATCCTCTATTCGGTATTCTCCGGCGGCACGCCCGGCGGCTTCGGCCTCATCCAGCGCGCGCGGAATTTCGAGGAATATCAGGACATCAACGCCGCCTATGAGAAGCGCCCGAGCGCCTGGGTCCAGCCGCTGAACGACTGGGGCGAGGGCAGCGTCGATCTCATCGAGATCCCGACGAATGGCGAGTATGACGACAATATCGTCGCTTTCTGGCGGCCGAAGGCGCCGCTTCTGCCCGGCAAAACCTACAATTATCGTTACCGGCTGACATGGACGGCGGATATCCCCGTCGAGCGCGACATCGCGAAGGTCGTGGACACGCGTGTCGGGAAGGGCCTGAACGAAGGCGCCCGCTATCTGCAGATCGACTTCGCGGGCGGGGCATTGTCGGCCGACGCCGACGAGGAGCAATGGGATTACGCCGTCAAGGCCAGCGCGGGCTACATCAAGGCCTATTCGGTCGGCCCGAACCCCTTCACCGACGGCAAGCGCATCGGCATCGAATATTATCCCGATGGCATCAAGGTTGCCGACCTGTCCTTCCAGATTCGCAAGTTCGGCAAGCCGCTGACCGAGAAATGGGTCTACCGCTGGGCTCCGTGACCGGTGTCGCAATCTGGTGCACCGCCGTGCCGCTACCGGACGAATGTCGCACCAGGAAAAGCGGCAACGTCCTCATAGACGTCATGACGCGGCGGCAGTGCGGATTTAGCTTGCCTGTTGCCCAAATTCCGCCACCCGCAAGTTTGATCAATGCTCATCCACAGGGTGTCCAGCGCGCTTGACCGGGCGTGATCGAATCGCGGCAACATGATGTAATGCCGTCGGCGCCGGGGATGTGCGACGCCGTGGCCTGAGGTGCCCTCGTCTCAGAGGTGCCGGTGTTTGGAATCCGAGGTTTGTTTCCGCCAGTTAGCGGTCCGGCGCACAGGCCGGGGCCGCAAAATCGAAGATGGGTCGCAGCATGAAACGCTCACTCCTTCTTGCCGTTGCAATGTTGGTTTCCTCCGCTGGCTTTGGCACGATCGCCGCCGCGCCCGCCGCCCCAGGATGCACGGCCGCTGATTTTGGCGCTGTCGTCGATCAGACCGCCGCGGCGCTCCGCGACCTCAACGTCGATGGCGCGAAACGCTTTCAGGCGAAGCTCGCGTCGCTGCGCGACAGAACCGACCTGACCCAGGAACAGATCGAAGTGCGCGTCGCCTCGCTTCAGGACGAGAAGATCGAGGAGTTCAACAGGGAAATCGAGCTGTTCGTCGGCGAGATGGACGTGTTGAGCCGCACGCCCAACGATCAGGTCACCTGCGCCAAGCTCGACGAACTGAAGCGGGTTCGCGACCGTCTGCTGACGGTGATGGGCCAGAAGTCCGGCTACATGCTGGCCAGAGCCGACGTTCTTCTCGACAAGCCTGCCGCAGCGCCGCCGGCGAAGCCTCGGAAGACCGCCCGGGAAGCGGGTGACGCCAAACCGAAGGCTCCCGCCGCGGATGCCCGGAAGACAACCGGGACCACGCCGCAGCGTACCGCCGCCCGTGCTCCCATCAAGCCGGCACCGCGCAAGCCGCCCGAGGTGGCCAAGACGGCGGCCATCCCCGCGCTTCCCGAGCGGCGTCCGCGCCGGCAGCGCCTCGCGAGCAACTGGGCGCCGGAGAACCGTCCGGCGGAGAACATCCTCCCAAGCCAGCAGGCAACGGGGCAGAACGGTCCGACAGCATCCTCCGACCTGCCCCCCGAGGATGAACCGGGGCAGTATCCGGAGCCGTTGGGACCGGGCGAAGATACATTCAGCATCGCCGAAATCCGCGATGCGGGCCGGGGTATTTTCGGCACGATCACGGCCGAGTTCGCCGGAGCCATCAACTACGCCTTTCAGAAATTCGGCCAGCCCAATGCCTATATCGACGGCGGCGAAGGGGGCGGCGCGTTCCTGGCGGGCCTCCGCTACGGCAACGGCACTTTGCACCGCAAAGGAGAGCCGGACGCCCAGATCTACTGGCAAGGCCCCTCGGCGGGCCTCGACTTTGGCGCGGAGGGGTCGCGCGCCCTGTTCCTGGTCTACAACATGCCCGACGCGGAAGCCATCTACGGACGCTTCACCGGTATCGGCGGGTCGGCTTATGTCGCTGGCGGCGTCGGCATCAACGTGCTCGGCAAGGGCCGGATGGTCATGATACCGATCCGTTCCGGCGTCGGCCTGCGCCTCGGCGCCAACCTCGCCTATCTGAAATTCACAGACCGCCAGACCTGGAACCCGTTCTGAGTACTGCCAGCCCGTGGCTCACTCCCGCGCGCGTTACGTGTGTTGTGTGGATATGCGCGACTTTGGGTTGAAATCAAGGTGGTGAACCTGTAGGCAAGCCCGAGTGTATTACGTTATCGTGGGCTCCCGGCATGTTGACGCCACCTTGGAAGCATCCTCTGGTCTCCGTCGTCCTGCCTGCCTACAACGAATCTGAGAGCCTGCCTCTGGTCGTGGAAGCCGTTCTGGCAGCGTTTGAGCACGAACAGGTTCGCGCGGAAATCATCGTTGTTGACGACGGCAGCACCGACAGCACGCGGCTTGCGATGCTGGGCGTGTGCGCGCAACATTCGAGCGTTCGCTACCTGCGCTTTTCACGCAATTTCGGCAAGGAGGCCGCGCTTTCAGCGGGCATCGAAATCTCGCGCGGCGATGCCGTGATCCTCATGGACTCGGACGGCCAGCATCCGCCTGCCCTCATCAAGCAAATGCTGGAGCAGTGGCGCAGAGGCGCCGAGATCGTCTGTGCGACGCAGGAGCGCCGGCGCGAACCGCTGATCAAGCGCACCTTCCGGCGCTGGTATTACCGCGTGATGGCGGCGGGCGGCATGTTGATGATCCCGGCCAATGGCGGCGATTTTCGCCTGTTCGACCGGAAGGTCGTGGATGCCATCCGGCAACTGCCCGAGCGCAACCGCTTCATGAAAGGGCTTTACGCCTGGGTCGGCTTTCACACCGTGCGCATACCTTTCGAGGTGGCGCCGCGCGTGGCGGGGAAGACCAAATTCAGCATGCTGCGGCTGGTGGCGCTGGGCTTCACCGGTTTGACGTCGTTCACGGTGGTGCCTCTCAGAGCGATCTCGGCTGCGGGCATAGTGATCTCGCTCCTGGCCATTCTCTACGGCTTCTACCTGCTGTTCGAACATTTCGTGATGGGTGATCAGCCACCGGGCTGGGCCACCGTGACGGTTGGCATCATGTTCCTGTCGGGTCTGCAGCTCATGGCGCTCGGTATCATCGCCGAATATCTGGGCCGCACTTTCGAGGAGGTCAAACACCGCCCGCTCTATATCGTGGCGGAGGACACCGGGACGGCATTACCTTCCGCGCCGGCCGCCGCTGGCGAGGACGGCAGGGCCGTGCGGGCGCAGCAGCCCGACAGAGTGGCGAACTGAGGGGGCTCGGACGTGGCGAGGCCGTTCATCCTCAACGCCGACGATTACGGCATGGATGCCGCCGTGGATCGCGCCATTCTCGATCTGGCGGCGCGGCGCATCGTCACCGCCACCAGCGCCATGGTGTTCTCGCCTTTCTGGCCGTGGGCCGCGAGGGATGTGCGCGGCGGCTTTCTTGATTGCGGCCTGCACCTGGATTTCACAAGCCCTTTCGCGGCCGGGATCGCGCCTGCGCGCTCCCTCCCTGCGCTGATATCGCGCGCCTTCACCCGACGGCTCGACCCGGCAGGCGTGAGGATCGCCATTCGCGAACAACTGGCCCGCTTCGAAGACGCGATGGATCGTCCCCCCCGCTTCGTCGATGGCCATCAGCATGTCCACCAGCTCCCCGTGATCCGCGAGGCGCTGTTCGATATGCTCCAGGAGCGTTATGGACCGGCCGCGGCGCGGGTTGCTGTGCGGGTCTGTCTGCCGGGCGCGTGGCGCGGCGTGAAGGCTGCCGCCGTCCGGGCTGTGGGGGCGCGGGCGCTGGCAGAGCTCGCCGCGGCACGGGGACACCCCGCCAACAGTGATTTCGCCGGCATCTACGACCTTTCACCCAAAGCGGATCTGCCGGTCCTGTGGCGGCGCTGGCTCGCCGGCCTGCGAGGCGCGGCGCCGCTGATCATGTGCCATGTCGCCCTGCCGCCGGAGGACTCGGTCGCGGTAGACGACCCGGTCCGGCCCGCACGGCTCTGGGAATATGCCTGGCTGACGAGCGGCGCGTTTCAGGATCTGCTTGGCGAATGTGAAGCCGTCCCCACGCGCTGGGCATACCGCTGCACAACTTCGCCCGTCAATATTACCTCCTGAATCAACTTGCGAAATTTCGTTTCCGCCCCGTTAATGGCGAAACGATGAGGATTTGCGCCGCCTTACCATTTGCTCCAAAACAGAACACCCGGCAAAATTTGTCGGTATCCATCCCGGGAAATCCCGCTGCCGCGTCCTACCGCCAGAGTTATACACTGGCTTTCGGCGTTCTTGCCCTGGCCTGGGTCGTGCTGAGCTTTCCATGGCTCTCCGGCGAAGTCACCATCCCCTACGACGCCAAGGCCCATTTCCAGGCGCAGGTGCAATTCCTCGCCAACGCGCTCCACAGCGGCCAGTCGCCTTTCTGGAACCCGAACGTCTTCGCAGGCTCGCCGCAGATCGCCGACCCGCAGGCGATGATCTTCTCGCCGCTCTTCCTGCTCGCGTGGTTCGAAGCCGTGCCGAGCTTCCGCGAACTCGACGCCATGGTGCTGGCGCTCCTTGGGGCGGGCGCTATCGCCATTCTGATGCTGTTCCGGGACCGCGGCTGGCATCCGGGCGGCGGCGTGGTCGCGGCGCTGGCGCTGGCTTTCGGTGCGTCGGCGGCGTGGCGGGTGCAGCACATCCTTCAGGTGCAGAGTTTCGCGTTCTTCGCCATCGCCTTCTGGCTGCTGGCACGCGCGCTCGACCGGCGCTCGCTGTGGTACGGGCTCGCGGCAGGCGTCTTCCTCGGTCTCATGCTTGCCGGACCGGGGCAGGTGACGCTTCTCAACTGCTATATCCTCGCCGGCTACGTCGTGCATCACTGGCTCTCGGCCCCGAACCGCCGCGCGGCGGTCGTGGCGACGCTCGGGCCGCTTGTCGTCGCGGGGACCACGTGTCTGCTGCTGGCGGGCGGGCCTATCCTCCTGACGATGCTGTTCGTCGAATCGTCGAACCGGCCCGAAATCATCTTTGCCGAGGCGGTACGCGGTTCCCTGCACCCGGCCCTCCTGGCCACCGCGCTCGTTCCCGGTCTCTATGGCACCACCGATCCTTCGGTGCCATTCTGGGGGCCGCCGAGCCCAGGATGGCCCGCCGATGCGCTCTCGCTCAGCGAGAATATGGGGCAGCTCTATGTGGGCGCGTTGCCGGTCATCGTCATCTTTGCTGCCGGACTGACGCGCGGCGCCTTGTGGGGGCGGGAGGCCCGCTTCTTCACCGCGGCGCTCGCGGTCCTGGTGATCTACGCGCTGGGGCGGTATACGCCGCTCTTCAAGCTGTTCTTTGATCTCCTGCCCGGCGTGGACATGTTCCGCCGCCCCGCCGACGCAACGTTCCAAATCGGCGCGATGATGGCCATTCTCGCGGGCTACGCCGTGCATCGCCATCTGACCGCGCCCGCCGGGGCAATACCCTTCTGGCGCCGCGCCCTGCCGCCCGGCCTCCTTGGCGCCGCTTTCGTCATGGCCGCTGGCATCGCGCTGTATCACGGTCAACTGGCCGCGGCGGCGAAGCCGATCGCCATCGCGCTCGCATTCACGCTTGCCGCTTTCGCGCTGATGGCCGTTCTGGCGCGTCTTGGGCGGGAGAACTGGCAGCTCGCGACGGCGGCCCTGGCGCTGTTCATGACCGCCGATCTCGCCGTGAACAACGGCCCCAACAACTCCACGGGGCGCCCGCCGGCTGACTATGACATCCTGCTCCCCGCAAGCAAGAACGACACCATCAGCTTTTTGAAGACACATCTGCGCCAGCCGCCGGGATCGGTGCGCCGCGACCGCGTGGAAATGGTCGGCATCGGCTTCGAATGGCCCAACGCCTCGCTGGTGCACGGTTTCGACCACGCGCTCGGCTACAACCCCTTGCGTCTCGCCGAGATGTCCGCAGCCGGGGCGGGCGAAGGCGTCGCCGAGGTCAACCAGCGCCATTTCACACCGCTCTACCCGTCCTACCGTTCGACCATGGCCGATCTTCTCGGCGTGCGCTACATCGCCTCGCAGGTGCCCATCAACCGCATCGACGGCAAGATCGGCCCCGGCGATCTGCGCCTCGTGACGCGTACCAGTGACGCCTACATCTATGAGAACCCACGGGCTCTGCCGCGTGTTCTGTTCGCCGGTGGCTGGCAGAACGCCAATTTCGCGCGGATTACGAAGGATGGAAGCTGGCCGCGGTTCGACCCGACGAAAACCGTCCTGCTGGACGGCTATGCCGGGCCGGTCCTGCATGGCGGCGCAGGCGCGACGTCACTGCGGATGCGCCGGTATGAGAACACTGTCGTCGAGGTGGAGGTTGACACGCCGAATGCCGGGTTCATCGTGCTGAACGACGTCTACCATCCGTGGTGGTTCGCGACGGTGGACGGCAAACCGGCGGAAATCCTGCGCGCCAACGTGCTGTTCCGCGCCGTGCGGGTCGCCGCCGGGCGGCATGTGGTACGTTTCGAGTTCGCGCCGGTCACGGGTGCCATGGCCGAACTGAGCGGCGTGCTGACGAGATAGGCATTGCTCAACGGCAATCCCGGCCGCAACCGCAAGCCTTGGATTCCGACGGCAGATCGAGCGCGTCACTGCGCTTGCCGTATCGCCGCATTTCCCGACACAGATCGACCGTGTTTGCATGGCACAAGCTGAGCAACTGACGCCGTTTGGCCAAAGGTCTTGCGCCACTCGCGACAAAGGAACATGCTGTTCCGTTAGGATCACGCCGCCAGCGCTCGCGCGGCATTTCGTGCGGAGGTCCGAAAAAACGAAAGGAACGGAAGTGAACGCCCCTTGCCGGAAGACATCACAAGTACGGCATCAGGATGTCATGGACCGGCTGTGGGAGATGCTCGACGCTCATTTCCGCCAGCAGCAGCCTGTGCCACCGCGCACGGCACGGCTCACGGCGGGCGGAAATCACAAGATGGCGAAGAAGCTGGTCGAGGAGGCCGGTGAGGCCGCGCTTGCCGCCGTCGTGGACGACCGCAGCGGTGTGATCGCGGAGAGCGCCGACCTGCTCTATCATCTGACGGTCCTGTGGGCGTCGCTCGGCGTGCATCCGGATGAGATCTGGGCGGAGATGTCCGAGCGGGAAGAAGCCTACGGGCTGGCCGAGAAGCGCCGCAAACCCTCACCGGGGCGCGACCGCGAATAAAACTGTTGCAGCCACGCCTCGCCGCCCCTCACGGAAACGCCGATGTCACTGCCGAACACGCCCCTCCTCACCGTCGATTGCGTGGTTTTCGACGGCACGAACCGCGTTCTCCTGATTCGCCGCAAGAACCCGCCTTTCAAGGGCAGCTACGCCCTCCCCGGCGGCTTCGTCGATATCGGCGAGACCGCCGAGGCGGCCTGCCGCCGCGAGATGCGGGAGGAAACGGGCGTCAGAGTGGCCAGGCTCCGGCTCATTGGCGTGTATTCCGACCCGAAGCGCGACCCGCGCGGCCACACCTGCTCGGTGGCCTATCTCGCCGGGACCTGGCGCGGGAATCCGGAAGCGGCGGACGATGCCAGCGCGGTGGAATGGGTCACGGGCTGGCGCAGGGCTTCGCTCGCCTTCGATCATCGCCGGATCATCGCCGATGCCGCACGGCTCCGCGCCGCCCAACCCGAACAACACGCCGGATAACGCACCCGCCCGTCAGGCAATCATGCACAGCCTGAGAAACCGGGCTTGCGCTTTGTCAGCGTTCGTCACAGAACAACCGGAGTTGTTTTGAGGCTGGGGAGGGGGAAACATGTTCACATGGCTCATGGGCGCGTGGCTCATCTATCACGCCATCGCTGCGACCTTCTATTATCAAGCCGCCGTTCCGGTGACGCCCGAAGCGCTCGAAAGCTTTTTCCACAGCAGCAGATATGTCCTCAACGCCGGCGATCTCATCGGCACGACGGGCCCCGTCTTCGTCGTCACCTACGGCGCCCTGGTCACCTTCGTTATTCTCATCGCGCTGTATCTGGAGATGGGCCGCGTCGCGCGCTACGGCCTTTCGCGGAATTTCAGCGGCAGCCAGTTCGACCTGTACGGCTCCATTTTCCTGCTGGTGGTATGCTGTATCGAGTGGTTCTTTCTGATGATCGCGCAGACGTCGCTGTTCATGATCCTGCTGTTCGCAAGCATCATGGACGTCCTGGTGCATGTCCGTTTCCTGCACCATTACGTTGGCGGCAGGAAGAGCAGCGGCTGACGACAGAAGAGCCGCGGCTCCGGCCGGGGATGATGGTTGCGTGAGAGGACGGTGGGGATGTCGTGTTTTGACATTGCCAGCGTGATTGCGCATGGTTTATGCCGGCTCTCGCAACGATCACAGGAACAAAAACCGATGACGCATCTCCCGAATTCGGCGCCCGCCAGCGGTCCCGGTGGCACGTTCGCGGACAATGCCGCCTTGGGCGAGATGCCCGTCTGGAACCTCGCAGATCTCTACCCCTCGACGGACAGCGCCGAATTGCAGCGCGACCTGCAGCACGCGCACCGGGACGCGGTGGCTTTCGCCGCCCGTTACCAGGGCAAGCTCGCCGAAGTAGCGACTGCGAAGGGCGGCGCTGGGCTTTTCGACGCATTTCAGGAGTTCGAGGCGCTTCAGGACGTGATGGGGCGGATCGGCTCGTTCGCTTTTCTGAATTACGTCACCAAGAGCGACGACCCCGCGCGCGCCAAATTCTTTGGCGACTGCCAGGAGAAGCTAACCAATATCGGCTCGCAGCTTTTGTTCTTCACGCTGGAACTCAACCGCCTGGACGATGCGCTCGTGGAAGGGCTCATGGCCGCCCCGCCGCTCGATCATTACCGGCCCTGGCTCATCGAACTGCGGAAGGAGAAGCCCTACCAGCTTTCCGATGATCTGGAGCGGCTGTTTCACGAAAAAGGGATGACGGGGCGAGCGGGCTGGAGCCGCCTGTTCAGCGAGACGATGACCGCATTGCGCTTCGAGGTGGACGGGGAGGCGCTGACCATCGAACCGGCGCTCAACCTTCTCGTCAGTCCCGACGAGGGGCTTCGCCGCAAGGGCGCCGCCGCACTCACCAGGGTGTTTCGCGACAATGTGCGGCTCTTTACGCTGATCACCAACATCCTCGCCAAGGACAAGGAGATTTCCGACCGCTGGCGCGGCTTCCCTGATGTCACCTCCGACCGCCACCTCGCCAACAATGTCGAGCCGGAGGTCGTCGAGGCGATGGTCTCCGCTGTGCGCGACCGGTACGCGGCCATCTCGCACCGCTATTACGCCATGAAAGCGCGCTGGCTCGGCAAGAAACAGCTCGAATATTGGGACCGCAACGCGCCGCTGAGCGAAACCAGCCGCACGATCCCCTGGACCGAGGCACAGAATATCGTGCTCGGCGCCTATGAGCGCTTTTCGCCGGAAATGGCGGGCATCGTGCGCACCTTCTTCGACAAGCGCTGGATCGACGCGCCGGTCCGCGACGGCAAGGGGCCAGGCGCGTTCGCGCATCCGACCGTGCCGAGCGCGCACCCCTACATCATGATGAACTATCTCGGCAAGCCGCGCGACGTCATGACGCTCGCACACGAGTTGGGCCACGGCGCGCATCAGGTGCTGGCGAACGGCCAGGGCGTGCTGATGTCGGCGACGCCCCTGACGCTCGCGGAGACGGCCAGCGTGTTCGGCGAGATGTTGACCTTCAAGGCCATCCTCGCCAGCGCCGCCACGCCGGAGGAAAAAAAGCTCCTCATCGCGCAGAAGGTGGAGGAGAAGATCAACACCGTGGTGCGCCAGGTGGCGTTCTACCAGTTCGAGCGACACGTCCACACCGAGCGCCGGGACGGCGAACTCACCTCCGAGCGCCTTGGCGAAATCTGGATGGAGGTGCAGCGCGAGAGCCTGGGACCGTCGATCCGGCTCGGCGACGGCTACGAGGTCTACTGGACCTACATCCCGCATTTCATCAACGCGCCGTTCTACGTCTACGCCTATGCGTTCGGCGACTGCCTCGTGAATTCGCTCTACGCCGTCTACGAGCAGAGCGAGGCGGGCTTCCAGGACCGCTACCTGGAAATGCTGAAGGCGGGCGGCACCAAGCACCACAAGGAACTGCTGGCGCCGTTCGGTCTGGATGCGAGCGATCCGGATTTCTGGGCCATGGGGCTCGGCGTCATCGAGGCGATGATCGACGAGTTGGAGGCGTTCGAGACGGCGGGGACGTGATCGGAGCGGGCGGAGGGCTTTTACGGACGCCGTCACGCCGCCATATTCCCGGTGCGTAGTTTCGCCCCCACGCCACCGCGAGGCTCCATGAACGACGCCACCCCGCCCGACGACGAATCCAACCGGCTGAGCCGCCGGCTGGCGCGCTATGCCCAGGTCGGGACCAATGTCGGCGGTGTCGCCGCGGCGCTGGGCACACGCTACCTGCTCGGCTTGGGGATGGAGAACGAGAAGAACGCCACGGCGCTCGCCAGCGCGCTGGGCGGCCTCAAGGGGCCGCTGATGAAGGTGGCGCAGCTTCTCTCGACCATCCCCGACCTGCTGCCACCCGAATATGCGGAGGAACTGGCCAAGCTGCAGACGCAGGCGCCGCCGATGGGCTGGCCGTTCGTCAGAAGGCGCATGGCCGCCGAACTCGGGGCCGACTGGCAGGCGAAGTTCGCTGAATTCGGTCACGAAGCCGCGGCGTCCGCCTCGCTCGGGCAGGTGCACAAAGCGCTGAGCCATGACGGCCGCTCGCTCGCCTGCAAGCTGCAATACCCCGACATGCAATCCGCCGTGGAGGCCGATTTGCAGCAGCTCAAGCTTCTTCTCGCCATCCACAAGCGTGTCAACGGAGCGGTGGAGACGGCCGAGGTGGCGAAGGAGATCGGCGCGCGCCTGCGCGAGGAGCTGGATTACGGCCTGGAAGCCCGTCACACCACACTATACGGGCTGATTTTCGACAACGACCCGCTCATCCGCGTGCCGCGCGTGTATCCCGGATTGTCCACCAGCCGTCTACTGACACTCGACTGGATGGAAGGGCGGCGCCTCCTCGAATACAAGACCCGCCCCCAGGAAGAACGCAACTTGATCACGCGGGCGCTGTTCCGGGCGTGGTGGTATCCGTTCCATCACTACGGCATCATTCACGGCGACCCGCATCTCGGTAATTACACGATCTTCGAGGAAGACGGCCACGCCGCGGGCATCAATCTGCTCGACTATGGCTGCATCCGCACCTTCACCCCGCATTTCGTGGGTGGCGTCATCGACCTTCATCGCGCTCTCAAACATGACGACCGCGCGCTCCTGGTTCACGCTTTCGAAAGCTGGGGGTTGAGGGAACTGTCCAACGAGCTGATCGACATCCTCACCATCTGGGCGCGGTTCATCTACGGCCCGCTGCTCGATAATCGCGTGCGGCGCATCGCCGAGGGCGTCTCGCCCGCGCAGTATGGCCGCAAGGAAGCCTATGCCGTGCACAAAGGTCTGCGCGAGAAGGGGCCGCTGAAAGTGCCGCGCGAATTCGTCTTCATGGACCGCGCCGCGATCGGTCTCGGCGGCGTGTTCCTGCATCTCGATGCGGAGATCAATTTCTACGAGCTGTTTCACGAAACCATCCAGGATTTCAGCCTGGACGGCGTGCGCGCGCGCCAAGCCGAGGCTTTCGCCAGGGCGGGCGTGCCGCTGCCGGAATAATCTGCCTCAGCTCTGATCCTCGATCGTCTGGCGTGGCCTGTAACCCGTGCGCGACGGATCGCGGACATTTGTCTCGATCTTGCGCAGCGACCACACCACCTGCACCTCCGACGAACACCGCCCGCGCACCACGATCTGAAGGCTGCGCTTCTGGATGATCGGATCGGCAAGGAAGATGCTCTCCTCGATTTCGACCTTCGCCCCCGCGGCGCGGAACTTCCAGAGCTGCGCGTCCGGCAGCGTCATGCTGACGCTGTTCTCCTCCACATCGAGGCGCGGCGACACACGCGGATGCAGGTGGAAATGGATGGCGAAATTGTCGTTTTCCGTGGTCAGCGGGCGGCTTTGCGGCGGGCAGGCGAGTTGGTCGATGCCCTCGATGACATTGCCCGCGGCCACGACGCGCAGACGGCGCTGATGGATGAAACCGAAGCGGTCGCGGTAGCCGTCATGCATGGCGCGCAGCAGGAGATCGCCTTTGTCCTCCTTGACCTCGCCGCGCACCAGACGCGGGCCGGACAGAAAATGAACGTCCCGGGTGGGGTAGCGCAGGCGGCGCCTGAGCAGGCGCGACGAGGACGCCTCGCTGATGGTGAGCGTCGAATGCGCGGCAGTCGAACGGCAGGCCATTCCCCATTCCGTGCTCTCGTCGCGCGCGGCACCGCAATTCACGATCACCGGCTCGATGCCCGACGTCATCTCAAAGGCCAGGAAGCCGGCATGAGCACTGGCGCTGGCAATCTGTGGCGGCGGCGCGCCGGTGTCGGCGATAAGCACGACATTCCCCCGCTCAAGGCGGCAATAGCCCGAATCCGGCGCGTTGAGGCGCGGCATATCGTTGTCATCCGAATGGGCCAGCACGGCGGCGGTGAGATCGGACCGCGTGGCACCCATGCCGTTGAAGCGCGCGAGCGAACCGTCCCCGAGCCTCATGAACCGGATCATGGCCATCATGCGGTCGATGGCGCTGTTCAGCTCGTCCGGCGTTTCGTGAGCGCGCGCCAGGAAGCACTGCTTCAGCGGGAGGAAATCGAGAAGCAGATCGACGAGCGCCGCCGGGTTGCGCGAAATATGCCCGCCATCCGGGAGAATCTGTTTCTCCAACTCGGCGCAGAAGACCGGGAGATAGCGTTTCACGATACTCTGCTGTTCGGCGATGCACAGTCCGGCCAGCAGGAGCGCGGCGAGCCCGCGCAGGCGCGCGCGAGTGCTGCCCGGTTCGGCACAGGCGACGCTCAGATAATGAAGCTCGCGGCTGAGCTGCGCCATCATGCCATCGTAGAACCCTGCGGTGGCCCCTTCGAGCAAAAAACCGGCATGCGACAGAAGCGCGATGATACGCCGGGCGGCGATGTTCGTTTCCCAGGCGATGCTGGGCGCGCGGCGGTTGTACGCGATCCACTCCGACAGCAGCGACCGCGCCTTCTCGCGCGCGATTTCGTCATGCGCGGCGTTGAGGTTGTTGAGCCAGCCGAAGGCGTAGAGCTCCCTCTGCCAGAGCGGGCTGGGTGGCAGAACGGTGAACGGCGACTCCGAACCGGTGAGTGCCACGGTACCCGCCAGCCCGAAATAGCCGTCATACAGCTCACTGGCGAAGCTCGGATCGGCGGTACGCAGATCCTGCGGGATGATGAGCAGGTGATGGGCGGCCGGGATGCCGGTCAGCGCGCGGGCGACAGACACGGTCCGGACGGCGCGCAAGGCGGCACGGCCTGCGTCGCCGACCAGGCCGAAAGCATCCCGGGCATGACTGCTGATAATGTCCGATACCATGGTCTTCCTCAGGACTTACCCCTCGTCATCCGGAACGAATGCGGTCATGACGCCGGGCGGCAGGCGGTTTCTGACGAAGAATATCTCTGCTGCGAATGCTACGTTGATTCCCCGGATATCCTAAGGTCATTCCGCCGAGTAGGACTCTTTCGAGTCTCGCATTCTTCTTTGGCTTATCCGTGGCCCGCCACTCTTGCCTCATTCCTTCCTGACGAGCCGTGCGGCATAAAAACCGTCCATGCCGCTCAAGGCCGGATCGCTCAAATTCAGATAATGCGGCAGCGTGCGCAAGGCGCCTTTCTCGTCGATCCACTCCGCACGTCCGGCGATTTCTTCAGGGCGCACCGGCATGAGCGTGACATCGCTGCGTTCCGACAGCACCCGCCGCGTCTGCGCCGGTCCCTCGGCGATCTCCAGCGAGCAGGTGCAGTAGACGAGCGTGCCTCCCGGTTTCAGGAGCGTGATGGCATGGGCGAGAAGCTTGCGCTGCAGGGCCGCGAGTTCGCCGATATCCTCCGACGTCTTGCGGTAGGGGATATCCGGGTGGCGGCGGATGGTTCCCGTGGCCGAGCATGGCGCGTCGAGCAGCACCGCGTCGAGCGGCTCGGGCGGCAACCACAGGCTGGCGTCGGCCTCCGCCGTTTCGGCTTCGAGATTGAGGCGTGCGAGATTGGCCCTGAGCCGCTCCAGGCGCCTGGCGGAACTGTCAACGGCCCAGACCGTCGCGCCCCCGGCTGCGAGCTGCGCGGTCTTACCGCCTGGCGCCGCGCAGAGATCGGCGACGAGCTTGCCGCGCACATCCCCCAAAAGTTGCGCAGGAAGGCTGGCGGCAGCGTCCTGCACCCACCATTCCCCGTCGGCGAAACCATTCAACTCCTCGATGCGGCCCTTGGCAGTGGTGCGCACCGAACCCGTGGGCAGCGCGACGCCGCCGAGGCGCTTCGCCCAGCCGGCCGCATCGGATTTTACGGTGAGGTCGAGGGCGGGCTCGATGAGATGCTGCGCCGCCATGCGATAGGTCTCGTCCTCGCCATAGCCCGCGACCCACCGCTCCCACAGCCAGTCCGGCGTGTTGAGACGGGCGGGGTCCTGCGCGGCGGCGAGCGCGGCGCCTTTCTCCGAGATGCGGCGCAGCACGGCATTCGCCAGACGCGCGAACCGCCTGGCCTGCTGGTCGCCACGCACCTGGAACACGGCGAGATTGATCACCGCATGCGGCGGCGCTTTCAGGAACACGAGCTGCGCGGCGGCGGCGAGCAGAATTTCGTCCAGCCGGCCGCGCTTCGGCGGCAGCGGCTTGTCGATGAAGGTGGCGACAATGGCGCGGAGCTGCCCCAGCCGCCGCAGCGCCGTCGTCGCGATGGCGCGGGCGAACGCGCGGTCGCGCGGCTCCAGGCCGGCGAAGGGCTCGCTGGTGGCGGCTTCATCGAAGGCTTCGTCGAACGGCCGTCGCTCGGTCAGGACGGCCGCGAGCACGCGTACCGCCATCTGCCGGGCCTTGAGGCCAGCACGGTCAGCGGCGCTCAATCGGTCCTCGCGCGGGCGAAATAGAAGAGAGGCGAACACGTCCCCCGCCTTACTTTCGGGTCACAGCGAAAACGCATCATGGCAGGGCGCAATCCGATTCGGCAACTCCCCGCGCTCAACCCCACGGCCCTTTTCCCCCCTGATGACCACCGCCCCATGGTCCACGCGGCGCTGGCGGCTCCTCATAACTGGCGCCCTGCCCCATTTCCATGGCGATTTGCTCAAGCTGGGCGATGCGGTTCTCCGTGTCGGGATGGGTGGAAAAGAGACTGTCCATGCCGCGGCCCGTCAGCGGGTTGACGATGAACATATGCGCGGTCGCCGGATTGCGCTCAGCGGCTTCGTTGGGGATCTGCTCCGCGGCGCGCGAAATCTTGCGCAGAGCCGAGGCGAGCCACAGCGGATGCCCGCTGATCAAGGCGCCGAGCCGGTCGGCCGCGTATTCGCGCGAGCGGCTGATCGCCATCTGGATGAGCCCCGCGGCGAGGGGCGCGAGGATCATCATCGCGAGCATGCCGAAGATGCCCATGCCGCGATTGTCGCCGTCGCGGGATCCACCGCCGAACAGAAAGCCGAACTGCGCCAGCATCGAGATAGCGCCGCCGATGGTCGCGGCGATCGTCATGGTGAGCGTGTCGCGGTTCCTCACATGCGCCAGTTCATGCGCGAGGACGCCCGCAACCTCCTCGCGGCTCAGCCGGTCGAGAAGGCCGGTCGTGGCCGCAACCGCGGCATGTTCGGGACTTCGCCCGGTGGCGAAGGCGTTCGGCTGGTCCTGGTAGATGAGATAGACGCGCGGCATCGGGAGTTGCGCGTTCTCGGCGAGCTGGCGCACCATAGTGTAGAACTCGGGCGCACTCTGCGGGTCCACCTCCTGCGCATTGTGCATGGCGAGGACCATCTTGTCGGAATTCCAATAGCTGAAGACGTTCATGGCGAGAGCCACGAAGAACGCGATCACCATGCCGGTCTTGCCACCCAGCGCGAAACCGATGGCCATGAACAGGGCCGTCAGCGCGGCAAGTAGCAAAGCGGTGCGGAAGAAGTTCATATTCGCCTCGCGGAAAACTCGGGGCCGGTGCTCACGCCCGGCGTCGACTTGCTCCTAATATCATGGGTGCTGACCCTCGCGGCAACAAGATGATACGGACGGTAGCGGCGGTGTGCACGGTATTCTGAGGCTGGCGGCTTGCGCGGGAGCTACTCGGCGGCAGTACGGCGCGGCGTGAGGCGCATCATCAGCGCGCGCAGAGCCGCCGGCTTGATCGGCTTGCGCAGAAGATGCAGGTGGTGCTCGCGTGCCTCGCCTTCGACGTCGGGCGAGTAGTTCGCGGTAATGAGGACCGCCGGGATTTCGTGTCCAGCCTTGGCACGGATGGCGCGGATACACCCGATGCCGGTCGCATTCTCAAGGTGGTAGTCGGCGAGAATGAGCTCCGGCGCAAGGCCCGTCTCATCGAGCAGTTTCTCCGCTTCAGCCGCGCTCACCGCCGCCAGGACGCGGCAGCGCCAGTTTTCGAGCATGGAACGCATGCCGTCGAGAATGGCGGGCTCGTTATCCACACACAGAACGACGCAGCCGTCGAACTGGCCATGGGCCAGCGCGCTCGCGACCCCTGGCACCTTCTCCGGCACCGCCTCCGTACTGATGGGCAGGTCCAGCCCGAAGATCGAGCCGCGTCCCATCTGCGAAGAGAGGCGGATGCTGTGACCGAGCACGCGCGCGATGCGCTCCACGATCGACAGGCCCAGCCCGAGGCCGTGGACCGCCCGCTTTTCCGAATGCAGGCGGTGGAACTCCTTGAAAATAAGCGCCTGCTTGGATTTCGGAATGCCCGGCCCGGTGTCGTGCACTTCCACCGTCACACGCCCGTCGCGGCGGCGGCAGCCGAGGAGGACCTGGCCGCGCGTGGTGTATTTGATGGCGTTGGACATGAAATTCTGCAACACGCGGCGGACGAGCCGCCGGTCGGAACGCACCGGCAGGCTGCAGGGCATGACCGTGAGCGCCACGCCGCGCTCCTGCGCCTGCGGGCCATATTCGATTTTGAGCTGCTGCAGCAGTTCGCCGATGGCGAAGGTGGTGATTTCGGGCTTTTGTGCCCCCGTGTCGAGGCGCGAGATGTCGAGGAGCGCGTTGAGGATCTCCTCCACGGCCTCCAGCGAAGTGTCGACATTCCTGGCCAGATGCGCGAGTTCGGCCGGCGGATGGCGTTCGACGAGGCTCGTCGTGTACAGGCGCGCGGCGTTGAGCGGCTGCAGGATGTCGTGGCTGGCGGCGGCGAGGAAGCGCGTCTTGTCGCGATTGGCCTCGTCCGCCTTGGTCTTGGCCTCGGCAAGCGCCTGGTTCACGGTCGTCAGTTCGGCGGTGCGCTCGCGAACGCGGCGTTCGAGGGTCTCGTTGGCCCGCGCCAGGGCTTCGGCGGCGGCGACACGGCCGGTGATATCGGAATAGGTGGCGACGATACCCCCCTGGGGCATCGAGTGCGTGCGCACCTCCACGACCCGCGAGCCGCCATCGAGACGCTCCTGGAAGGCCTCCATGGTGACGACATATTTACGGATGCGCTGCGAGACGAAATCGTCGAAGGAAGCGGCGTCGGCCTCCCTGGAGCCCATATGGCGGATGATCTGGTCGAGCGGCACGCCCACCCGTCCCAGATGCGCGGGCAGGCTCAGAAGCTCGCGGAACTCGCGGTTCCAGCAGATCAGCCGCATGGTGCGGTCGAAGACGGCGATGCCCTGATGGACCTGGTCGAGCGCGGACTGCAGCAGGTCGCGGTTGTACTGGATGGCCTCGGAGGCATCGTCCAGGAGCTTGAGGGCGGATTTCATCCCCACATTGCGCCGCCTGAGGGTCAGCGACATGACGAGACGCGAGGACGCCGTTCCGATGGCGCTGGCCAGCAGGTTTTCGGCGAAGCGCATCAGATGGATGTCCGCCTCGCCCTTTGGCGTCAGCGCCACGTTCTGCGAAGCTGCGTAGTCGGCGAAAGAGCGTTGCGCGCGCTCGTCGCCCAGATAGCGGGCGACGGTGCGAATCAAGTCTTCCACGGTGACCGAGGTGCGCCAGGCCCGGAACGCCGCGGCGGCCGGGCGCGGGAAATTGTCCTCGATAAAGACATTCGCCTGCACGCGCTCGATCGGCTCCGGCGCCCGCAGCATCGAGACGGTGATATAGGCGAGGATATTGAACAGCATGCTCCAGACCACGCCGTGGCTCAGCGGGTCGAAGCTCATGTAAAACAGCATCTGCGGGCGCAGGAATGTCAGTCCGAACAGGCCGTGCTCCATGATATCAGGCGCCATGAGCCCGGCTTTGACGAAATAGGGGATGAGGAGCGTGTAGGTCCACACCGCGAAGCCCGCCAGAATGCCCGCGATGGCGCCGCGCGCGGTGGCGCCGCTCCACATCAGCCCGCCGAAGAACGCGGGCGCGAATTGCGCGATGGCCGCGAAAGACAACAGGCCGATGGTCGCCAGGCCGTAAGTGTTACCGACCAGCCGGTAGAACATGTAGGCCAGCAGCATGATCGCGAAGATCGCGAAACGCCGGATGTTGAGCAGAACCGTGCCCATGTCGCGCCGTTCGGCGAGGCCGAGCTGGCGGCGGTGGAGGATGATCGGCATCACCAGGTCGTTGCAGACCATGATCGACAGCGCCACCGACTCCACGATGACCATGGCGGTCGCCGCCGACAGCCCGCCGAGAAAGGCGATGATGGTGAAGACGCGCGCCCCTTGCGAAAGGGGCAGCGCCAGGAGGAACATGTCGGGATCGACGGTGCTCTTTTCGAAAGTCAGAAGCCCGCCAATGGCGATGGGAACGACGAAAACGTTGATGGCGACGAGATAGAACGGAAACAGCCAGGTGGCCCGTCCCACCTCGTTGTCGGCGTTGTTCTCGACGATGGTCACATGGAACTGGCGCGTGAGCAGCAGGATGCACACCGAACTGAGAAAGGTGACCGTCAGCCACGTGCCGCCATGGAAGCCGCGTGCGAACAGGCCGATGATCTCGGGCTTCTGCGCCGCGATATCGATCAGCGGGCCGATGCCGTCGAACATCGAATAGGTGATGAAGGCGCCGACGATGAGAAATGCAGCGATCTTCACCACGGATTCCGTGGCTATGGCCAGCATCAGCCCTTCCTGATGCTCGGTCGCATCGATGTGGCGCGTGCCGAACAGAATGGCGAAGACCGCCATGGTCATAGCGATGATGAAGGTGATGTCGCTGGACGGATCGGCCGCGATCACCGGGGTGGTCGCGCCGAGCGGCTGAATGAGCGTCGCCGCCGATTGCGACACGGCCTTGAGTTGCAGCGCGATATAGGGCAGCACGCCCGCGACGGCGATGATGGTGACGATGGCGGCGAGATAGGGGTTCTTACCGTAGCGCGCGGCGATGAAGTCGGCGATGGAGGTGATGTTCTGCGCTTTCGACAGCTTGACGATGCGCGAAATCAGCGGTCGGCCGAAGGCGAAGACCACGATCGGGCCGAGATAGACGGCGAGGAAATCCAGGCCCGTCTGCGTGGCGAGCCCGACGCTGCCGAAGAAGGTCCAGGAGGTGCAGTAAACCGCGAGCGAGAGGGCGTAGATGGTCGGGCGCGCCTTTTTGCCCGGCCCGCGCTTTTTTGCGTGTTTGTCCCCGAAATAGGCAACGGCGAAGAGGAAACCGACATAGGACAGGGCAACGGTGACGATGATCCAGCCGTTGATCATGCGAGGCGTTCTTCCCTGCTACGCGGAACATACGAACAACTGCCGCCCCACCCTGGCGGCGGGGCGCACCCGTATCATTATTCAGCATATCACAGCGGCAACCGCCTTAGAAATGTGCGGGCTGGGGGAGAATGAACGGGCGCGCAAGCCGTCCCGGCCATTCCGAACTGGCCACCCCCAACGAGAACCGGCGATCGGCCGCGAAGGTTGACGTCACAGACGTCCGGCCTGTCGAGACCGCGCCAGGGATGTGAGCCGGACGGCACTAGTACAGCCCGAGACAAGTTCGTACCCCGTTTGCCGCACGCGCTTATACGAACTTGCTGCGGATGAGCTGTACTAGATTCAATAGGTTGCAGTACCAGGACAAGCGCCCTGGCGCCGCCTCGCATTGGTTACTCTGCGGCCTCGGACTCGGACGGCGTGATTTCCTTGCCCGTGGTCTGATCGACCACCTTCATGGACAGACGCACCTTGCCGCGGTCCATGTCCAGGAACTTGACATAGACCTCCTGCCCCTCCTTGACGACTTCCTTCACCGTCTTCGGGCGGCCCGGAGCGAGCTGCGAGATGTGCACCAGCCCGTCGCGCGCACCGAAGAAGTTCACGAAGGCGCCGAACTCGACGACTTTCACCACCTTGCCCTTGTAGATCTCACCCACCTCGGGCTCGGAAGCGATGGCCTTGATGCGGTTAATGGCGGCTTCGATGGACTTGTGATTGGAGGCGGCCACCTTCACCGTGCCGTCGTCGCTGATGTCGATCTTGGCGCCGGTCTCCTCGACGAGGCCGCGGATGACCGAACCGCCGGAGCCGATGACTTCGCGGATCTTGTCGGTCGGGATGGTGATGACTTCGATCCGCGGCGCATGTTCGCCAAGCGAGGCGCGCGAGGCGCTCAGCGCTTTTGCCATTTCGCCGAGGATGTGCATGCGGCCTTCCCTGGCCTGAGCCAGCGCCACCTGCATGATTTCCGCGGTGATGCCCGTGATCTTGATGTCCATCTGCAGCGACGTCACGCCCTCGGACGTGCCCGCCACCTTGAAGTCCATGTCGCCGAGGTGGTCCTCGTCGCCGAGGATGTCGGAAAGCACGGCGAAATCATCGTCTTCCTTGATGAGGCCCATGGCGATACCCGCCACCGGGCGCTTCAGCGGCACGCCCGCGTCCATGAGCGCCAGCGAGGAGCCGCAGACGGTGGCCATCGATGAGGAGCCGTTGGATTCGGTGATCTCCGACACGACGCGCAGCGTGTAGGGGAATTCCTCCCTTTTCGGCAGCACCGGATGCAGCGCGCGCCAGGCGAGCTTGCCGTGGCCGATCTCGCGCCGTCCGGGCGACCCCACGCGGCCGGTCTCGCCGACCGAGAAGGGCGGGAAGTTATAGTGCAGCAGGAAGTTTTCCTTATAGGTGCCTTCCAGCGCATCGATCCACTGCTCATCCTCGCCGGTGCCCAGCGTGGCCACACAGAGCGACTGCGTTTCACCGCGCGTGAACAGCGCCGAACCGTGCGTACGCGCCAGGACGCCCACTTCGGCGACGATGGGACGAACGGTGACGAGGTCGCGGCCGTCGATGCGCTTCTTCGTCTTCAGGATGTTGCCGCGCACGACCGACTTTTCGAGCCCCTTGAAGACCCCGGCGATTTCGCCCGCCACCGACAAATCAGCGCCCTCGGGCAGCAGTTCCTCCAGCACCTTGGACTTGACCTCGGAGACCTTGTCGAGGCGTGGCTGCTTCTCGGCGATCTGATACGCCTTTTTGAGATCCTTCTCGGCCAGCTTCCTGACTTTGGCTTCGAATTCGCTTGCGCCCTTCTCGGTGATCACCCACGGCTCTTTCGCCGCGTTCTCGGCGAGGCGGATGATGGCGTCGATCACCGGCTGGAACGCTTCATGGCCGAAGGTCACCGCGCCGAGCATGGTTTCCTCGGTCAGCTCCCTGGCCTCCGATTCGACCATCAGAACCGCGTCAGCCGTGCCCGCGACGACGAGTTCAAGCTCCGTTTCCTTGACCTGATCGCAAGTGGGGTTGAGGACATACTCGCCGTCGATATAGGCCACCTTGGCCGCGCCGACCGGCCCCATGAACGGCACACCCGAGAGCGTCAGAGCGGTCGAGGCGGCGATCAGGGCGGCCACATCGGGATCGCTCTCCATGTCGTGCGACAACACCGTGACGATAACCTGCACTTCATTCTTGAACCCGTCCGCGAAAAGCGGGCGAATCGGGCGGTCGATCAAGCGGGAAATAAGTGTTTCGCGTTCGCTCGGGCGGCCTTCACGCTTGAAGAAGCCGCCGGGAATCTTGCCTGCCGCGTAGGTCTTTTCCTGATAATGAACCGTGAGGGGGAAGAAATCCTGGCCGGCCCTGGGCTCCTTCTCGGCGACAATGGTCGCGAGGACGGTGGTCTCGCCGTATTGAACGAGCACCGCCGCTGTGGCCTGACGTGCAATGCGGCCCGTTTCAAATTTCAGCGGACGGCCGCCCCAGGTGATTTCTTCCCGATGGATATCGAACATTTCGGACTATTCCAATGCTAACACGCCGAGGCAGGATCACCCCGGCTTCGTTTTCCAATCGCTGTTTGCGAGGATAGCCTTATCGCAAAATTTTTGCCGAGAACAGGCCTGAGGCGCTCGTTTCTCCCGCAATTCCCAGGAAACGCGCGTACAACTGCGGGCATGACGCGCAGCGTCTGGCGGCCGGCCTGTCCAGGCAAAAGCAGCCAATGACAGCGCAACACCACTCATGGTGCTGTTTTCAGGACGATTTCACATTCGCGTGTGCGGCGTTCGCCAGATAGTCGATGAACGGAGCAGCCTGCCGCAGGTCGTATCCGGCCGTGGCCGTCTTTGCGAGCACGTCCACGAGCGGCGCGCCTTGTGCGACCATCGCCGCGGCGACGATGACCGACGAGCGCATACCGGAGCGGCAGAACGCCAGAACGCGGCCCTCGGTCTCGCCCAGGAACCGCGCCAGTTCCGCAACCTGAGCCGGCTGTATCGCCGGTGGCGCCTTGAACGGCAGATCGGCATAGGCGATGCCGTGTTTCGCCGCGGCCTCGGCAATTTCCTTCGCCTTCGGCTGGCCCCAGCTCTCACCGTCGGGGCGGTTGTTGACGATGAGCGTGATGCCCGCCGCCGCGACCTCCGGCAGGTCGGCCGGATGCAACTGTCCGGCAATGACGGTTCGTTCGTCGATCGGTATGAGCTGGACCATGAATTCCCATTCCATCACTGTTGAAGCGGACGTTTGCCGCAGCATCGCGCCCGCGGCAATGTATACATGCGCCGGAAAGCAAAAGACATGCCTTGCATTGCTGTGTTCGGCGGCGCGCCGGTAAATTCGTCGAAACCGCCGCTCCGGCGGGCCGCTCCCCTTCCGAAACGTCCGTTTTGACGGCGCATACACCGTTTGACGCCATACAAACGTAATGCTACATAATTATTATACCGGTGAATAATCGGGGCGCATCGCCCCAGTGCAAGCCTTGACAGCGTGACGCCCCTGAACGGGTGCACGCTTTCGTCTTGTCAATAAGAAGGCCCAAAACGGCCCGCAAACACAAATGGCTGTTCATTAGGGAGGAATGCATGCACAGCGGATCACGCTTCTTCAAAGGCACGCGGCTTGCCGCTGCCATTACCGGGCTCGCCGCGCTCACCGGCCTTGGCCTGGCTCCGTCGCACGCGCAGGAACTGAAAGTGGGTGTCACTGTCACGACGACCGGACCGGCCGCCGCGCTCGGCATTCCCGAGAAAAAGGCGATGGCCCTCTGGCCGGAAAGCATCGGCGGCTTCAAGGTGAAGACCATCATCCTCGATGATGGCGCCGACCCCGCCGCGGCCACCACCAACGCCCGCCGCCTGATCACCGAGGACAAGGTTGACGTCATCCTCGGCTCCTCGACGACACCGGCGTCGACCGCGGTCTCCAACGTCGCCTTCGAGGCGGGCGTACCGCAGATCGCGCTCGGACCGGTGGTGCTCAAGCCGGGGCGCAAGAAGTGGACGGTGATCATGCCTCAGCCCGTCAGCCTGATGGCCAAGGCGATCTTCGAACACATGGTCAAGAACAAGGTCAAGACCGTGGGGCTGATCGGCTTCGGCGACTCCTGGGGCGACCTTTGGGTGAAGATTTTCAAGGGCGTTGGTGAGCCGATGGGCCTCAAGCTCATTGCCGAAGAGCGCTATGCGCGCGCCGACACCTCCGTGGCGGGACAGGCGCTGAAGCTGGTTGCGGCCAAGCCCGACGCCATTCTGGTTGCTGCGTCCGGCACGGGTGCGGCGTTGCCGCAGGTGGCGTTGAAAGAGCGCGGCTTCAAGGGCCTGATC
Organism: Rhodomicrobiaceae bacterium; assembly: GCA_050290865.1. GTDB lineage: Bacteria > Pseudomonadota > Alphaproteobacteria > Rhizobiales > Rhodomicrobiaceae > JARRLC01. The sequence goes on from JBNKIW010000003.1 coordinate 155,545, forward strand.
TATCAGACGCATGGTGCCGTCAGCCGCGATTTCATCCGCATTGCGGGCAAGGCGGCGGAGGGCGTCATCATGCCGTCCGGCCCCGTGATGATGGCCGAAGACCAGCCCGACAGCGCGCTGACCAAGAAGCCGGGCCTCGAATTCGTCAAGGCTTATGAAGGCAAGTACGGCGAAGGAACCCGCTCGCAGTTCGCCGGCCATGCGTGGGACGCTCTCCAGGTTCTCAAGCGCATCGTGCCGGTTGCGGCGAAGACGGCGAAGCCGGGCACGCCCGAGTTCCACGAGGCTCTGCGCAAGGCGCTCCTCTCCGAGAAGGAAATCGCGGCATCTCACGCCGTGTTCAACTTCACCGAAGAAGACCGCTACGGTGTGGATGAGCGCGCGCGCATCCTGATCACGGTGAAGGACGGCGAATTCGCAGTCGTCAAATAGGACGAAACAAGACCAAGCTTAAGCTGGCGATGCAGGAAACGGCCATGGGGCACCCTCCGTGGCCGTTTTTTTTCGTTCCAGGAGACGAGACTTTTTCCCTGACGCCCGCTATCATCAGCGCGCCTGCCGCCATGTGTCTGGGCTCGCTGAGACCCGGCTGGCGCGCGCCGCTCTGCGGTTGGCGTGTTCCGCGAAAGGCAAGCCTGAAAAGCTTGCAGATGTAGCTCAGAGGTAGAGCGCCCGGTTTTGCCGGGAGCGCGGGGGTTCGATTCCCTTCATCTGCGCCGCTGACTAGCTCATTGGGTAGAGCACGGGACTCATAATCCTGAGGTATTGGGTTCGAATCCCAAGTCACTCGCCCGAAAGGGCCTCGAATTGTGGGGAGCTGGCAGCTTTCCAAGCCAATTCGGCCAGACCGGCGGCTGCGGCCAATGGCGAGGCCGATGCGGCAAGCGATGGACGCGCTTTGCGCCGGGGCGGATACCGCCTCACCGCGGCGCCTTTCGCCCGGGTGCCGGCAGGGCGCCGTCTTCGGATGGCGTTCTGGACGCAGCCCGACGTGGATGGCGAAGCGGTGAGGCTGAAGGCCCGGCCCGCCTGTCCGCCGTGGGTGGCTGCCAGCAACCTTTTCACATAATCGCCTGAATTCGCTGCCGATATCAGCGTTTCACAAGTTGGGGGGAGTACGGTCATGCCACGGCGCGGCTTCTGGTTCACGGTCACGGTCAAGGACGACGAACGGGCGTTCCTGACACGCGACGGCTGTTTCTTGCGCCTGCTGGGGCCGGGCAGGTTCTCGGCGTTCGATCCGCGTTTCAAGCTTGCCGCTGAAGTGGTGAAGGTCGCGCGCGCCGAAATCACGCCGGAGCGGGCGTTGCGCTTGCAGCGCACCCACCCCGAATTGGCCGCGGAGCTTTTCGAGATCGTGCAGGCCGGACCCGCGCAGGTGGGGCTCGTCTCCTTCGACGGCGACCCGAAGCATCTGGTGCTGCCCAACACGACGCGCGTCTTCTGGAAGACACTGACCAAGGTCGATGTCGACATGATCGACACCACGGAGATGCGCATCTCCAAGCGCCATCTCGAAATGATCGATCTCACCCGGACCACCATTGCCGTGCTAGCGACAGTAGAGGCGCATGAAGCCGGGCTCCTCATCGTGGACGGCAAGCTCGTGGAACGATTGGCGCCAGGCCGCCATGCCTATTGGACCGTTGGGCGGTCCGTACGCGTCACAAAGGTCGATCTGCGCCCGCAGCCGCTCGAAGTGACGGCGCAGGAGATCCTCACCAAGGATCGCGTGGCGGTGCGCGTGACGCTGACGGCGTTTTACAAGGTTGTCGATCCCGAGCTGGCGGCGACCGCCACCGGCGATATCGCTAACACGCTTTACCGGCTGGTCCAGTTCGCGATCCGCGAGGCGGTGGCGACGCGGACGCTGGACGACATCCTCGCCGCACGCGACACCATCGACCAGGAAGTCCGCAGCTATGTCGAGAACCGCGTCAAGGTGCTCGGCGCCGAGGTCGGCGAGATCGGCGTGAAGGACGTGATCCTGCCCGGCGATGTGCGCGAACTGCTGAACAAGGTCGTCGAGGCCGAGCGCACGGCGAAGGCCAATCTCATCCGCCGCCAGGAGGAGACCGCCGCGACGCGCTCGCTCCTGAACACGGCGAAGCTGATGGAGAACAATCCGCTCCTGCTCAGGCTCAAGGAGTTGGAGGCGCTGGAGAAGCTTGTCGAAAAGGTCGGGCGCATCGACCTGCACACCGGCGCAGGCGCGGGCGGGTTCGACGCTTTGCTGAGCAAGCTCTACAGCATCAATGGTGAACTGGCGGCGCGCAAGCTGGACGGCGGCGGCTGACGGCTGTGGCCTGTGTCAGCGCCGTGCCGTGGCCGGACCGCGCTGGCCCGGCCAGCGGTGTTCCTGCCTCAGAAGTGAACGTTGTTCACGACGTAGGCGCCGGCGGCCGCCACGAGCCCGGCGAGGACCAGGGGCAGAATGGTATGGATCAGCACGCTGAGTAGCGTCGCGATGGCGCTCAGCGCTTTCTGCCCGGCCTCCAGCAGTTCCCTCAGCGATTTGTACAACAGATAGACGATGCCGCCTGCGACCGCGACCAGTAGAAGGATCTTCCAGAGCGGCAGTTGTCCGATGTTTTGCCATGGCACCGCCGCGATCTGCTGAAATGACCACGCCCAGGCCAGATTGATGAATTTGGCAGCAGTCGTGACGCCCAGCTGCACGAACTGCAGAACCTGATTAAGAAACGGCATGTTTGACTTCCCCCATTTCGACTACGCCCCACCATCAATTTCGAAATGCCAGCGCGCGGCTAACAAGAATACTGCGTGTACTTCCGGCAGCACCTTGCCCCTTTGCATCGTCACTTCCATCCGGTTTCCAGCCGGCGATATATATCGGCGTAAGGACAATAGCATTTCTCTGTCATCGTAGGAGCTTCAGCGGCCCCGCGCGCCGAACATCGCAAATCCACCATCGCATATGTGCCGAGGCGATGATGTCGGTATTGTGGCCGAGTTCGCGGCGATGGCGGCCCATCCGAGCTCAGTTCTCTGGAAGGCTGGGCGTCGATGGCTATCGTGCGGGGACTTCGACCGCATGCGCGCCGTTATCAAGACATAACAATCGTCGGGAACAGCCAGGAAAGGCGAGCTACGCCGTGGGAGCCGATCGAGTTATGAGAGGGCCGGGGTCCGGCCACCAGAAAGCTGGTGCGCGGTGCCACGTGCCGAGCCCGCGCAGATAGCAGCCAAGCGCCCCTCACCCGGTCGCGGCGCCAAGTTGAGGAGCCACTTCCGGCCGGGAGCAACTCGTGCCGTTGCTTTGCAAGGCGCTTCGAACCACCGCTTGCCGACGCCCTTCTCCAAGAGAGACGGCGCTCTGACATGAAAAAATTGCCCGGACGGTTGCTCTCCGTCCCAGGCTCGTCGAACAAAAGGATACCCATCGACACACTTGCCGCCGCCGCACGCACCTTCCCTCGGACGTGTCGCTCTGCCGACACGTCAGCATGTGCCCGGAGAAACCCGCGCACCCGGCGAGCGTGCTGTCGCGGCTCGACTATGCGGCGGCGATATCGATCTTCGGCGCCGTGGCGATCGGGTCTTCCGAACGGCGCGACTTGCCTTCGAAGAATGCGCCCTGCTCGATGGCCAGCGACTGGTGGAAAATGTCACCCTCGACATGGGAGGAGGCCTGCAGCGTCACGCGGACGCCCCGGATCGACCCCATCACCTGTCCACGGACCACCACGTCCTCGGCCACGATGCCGCCCGTGATCTGCGCTTTTTCGCCCACGATCAGCGAGGAACAATGCACATCGCCCTGGATCTGCCCGTCAACCTGGACTTCGCCCTTGGACAGAACGTTACCCGTAACCGTCAGATCTTCGCCAATAATGGAAGGCGCCATCCGGTCCGGCCCGCGATAAGCTGGCGTAGCGGTAGTAGCGGCGGTCTTCGGCGCCATGGCCCCCATAGGAGGTTGCATGGAAGCCGGCGAGGAAAGAGGACCCGATGACTGCGCCGGCCCCCCGACAGCCTTGCTCGTCGTCTTGGTGATCGGCTTCTGCGACTCGTAATTACTCATATCGGTCTCTGGCTTCTCTGGCTTCTTGGTAAACATTCGCACCTTCTCCGAAATCCGACGGGGCGGCGCCCTATCCTTCTAAGTCGGCGCCTCCGCGTTTTCAATGGCCTTGAGGCCGCATTGCCTGCCTAAGTCTTCTTGCAGTGGAAGTCGTGTACGACTGTTGCTCAAAGTCCCCTCACGCCTCCAGCCTGGAAATCGGGTCCATCATTTCGTGTACGCAAAGACGATCGCCGCGCAGACGTGATGCCCCCTGCCAGCGAAAGTCGCACCTATCCAGCGCACCGACAAGCAAAAATTGCCGCGAAAGGCCACCACCATCCGGAACACAACCGGTACGGATGTTCCTGAGAGGTCCGGCAGCGTCCCAGGCACTGAACTATTGCCATAAATACCTATACGCCGGCTTACCGGGAGGCGCGCCGCGCCGGTAAAAAGCGAGAGTGGTGCGTCCCGCTGCCGGTCACAGCGCCTGGACCGCCTCCAGCACCGCCTCGACATGGCCGGGGATCTTCACCCTGCGCCAGATGCGCGCGATCCGGCCGTCCGCGCCGATGAGGAAGGTGGAGCGCTCCACGCCCATATAGGTGCGACCGTACATCGACTTCTCGACCCAGGCCCCGTAGGCCGAAATCGCTTTCTTGTCCTCGTCGGCGAGAAGTGTCACCGTCAGACCGTGCTTCTCGCGAAACCTGCCGTGCGATTTCACGCTGTCCGGGGAAATGCCGATGACCTCCGCTCCGGCAGCGGCAAACTTGCCCCTTTTTTCGCTGAAACCGATGGCTTCCTTGGTGCAGCCCGACGTGTTGTCCTTCGGATAGAAGAACAGTACGACCGTTCTGCCTTTGAGCTTCGACAGCTTGATTTTTTCACCCTGGTCGCCGGTCAATTCGAAATCCGGGGCCTTGCTACCTTGCTCCAGCATCTCTGGCCTTCCTTTTGTCGCTTTTTCTCATTCGAATACGCCACCATTCCCGTGGATAGGTGACATAATCTGGCGCAGAAGTCCAAGCGCGCCAGCCTGGTCGCGGGATGGGGGTATGCACAAGCACGGGCTCCCGGGCAACGGCACGATTGCGGAGGCGTTTCCTCCCGCGTAAAGATGCTCGCGGACATGGCCGTGTCCGGCACGGCCACAGTTATCATAAGGCGGCAGACGCGACCGATGGCAGGCGGGTACAGAATACCACCGCGGGGACAAGCCCTCGTCAGATACCAGCCGCCCCAGCCGGCCCGCCGCCCCTTTCTTGGGTGGGGATGGCGCCGCCGTCCCGGCCAGCCCCGGACCTTGATGGACCGCTTCCTCGGTTTCGCCGGGCGCGCCTTCATAGGCCTCGCATTCCTCGTCCTGTTCGCTTTCACCGCGCTGTACATCAAACTCAGCTTCGCGCCGATTTCGATGACCTTTCTTGCCGAACCGGTCGAAAGGGCAGTGAACCGCGCGCTCCCGGGCATGACGTTCAACATCGGCGATGCGGTGCTGCGTACCGCCGAAACGGGCATCGGCATCGAGTTCCGGCTCGCCGATGTCAGTCTCGTCGATGAGACCGGCAGCCGTATCGTGGAGTCGCCGATGGCTTCGGCGGATGTGAGCCTTCGCGCCCTTATCACCGGTCACTTGGCCGTGGGCGAGGTGGAACTCATCGGCCCGAGCCTCTTTCTGCAATATTCCGAGGACAAGGGGCTGGCGCTGTCCTTCGGCGATCCGCGGGAGTCGAAAACCGACCTCGGCGCCCCCTCCCCCAAGGCGACGCTCGCGCAGGACTATCGTCAGGCGATCCGCCCGTCGCAGACGCCTGATGTCCCCGCCCTGCCCCGCCGTGCATTCAATCCGCACGCCAGGGCGCGAGCCATCAATCTGACCAAGGCTTTCAACGATGTCTTCGCGGCAGCGCGCCGGGGCGAGTCCGCATATCTGACGACCTTCGGCATCCGCGATGCCGTCGTCCATTTCGACCGCGGCGACCAGGTGACGAGTTGGGAAGTCCCGGCCGTTCAGATCGATCTGGAACATGCGGGCAAGAACAGCGCCGTGCTCGGCACTGTGGCGCTGAAGACCTCCACGGGTTTGTCGCAGGTTCGGTTCCGGGCGAGCATCAACCGGCGGAGCCAGCAGCTTGCCCTCGCCCTGTCCTGCGACGACGTGGTCCCGCGCGAACTCGCCCAGGAATTGCCCGCGCTGTCCCTGGCCAAATCGCTCAACCTGCCGGTCTCGCTCGCCGCCGACCTGGAATTGGCGGGCAACGGCGACATCCTGTCCGCCGACATCAACATTTCGCTCGAGGACGGCGATCTTTACGCGCCGTGGGACGACAGGCACGCCGCGGTCATCGATCAGGGCGCTTTCCATGTTGCCTATTCGCGCGAAAAGGGGCTCATCGAGTTCAAGCCATCCGAACTCCGCTGGGGCGGCAGCCATATCGCGTTCAGCGGGGCCATGGAACGCCAGCCCGCCACCGGCCATTGGCTGTTCCGGCTGGCATCGGACAGCATTGCGCTTGGCGCCGAAGAATTCGGTGTCCCCGTCATCCCGCTCGACCAGTTACTGCTGCAGGGCGACTATGAGCCCAAGCGCGGCATCGTCATCATCAACCGCTTCCTTCTCCAGGCCGCCGACGCCCAGATCAGCCTTGCCGGTTCCGTCGTTCAGGGCGCGCGGTCTCCGGCTGTCAGGATCAATGGACGGATCAGCCGCATGCCGGTCGCGTTCGCCAAGCTCATCTGGCCGCCTTTCATGGCCAATGGCGGGCGCGAATGGGTCGGCAAGCGCGTGCCCGCGGGGCGGATTACCGGCGGAGCGGTAAAGGTCGACATCGCTGCCGACATGCTCGCCGACGTGTCCACCCACGGCCTGCCGTCGAGCGCGGTGGATTTCCGCCTCGATATGGAGGCGCTGAAGGTTCACTATATTCCTAAGCTGCCGCCGCTGCTCGTACCCAAGGCAACGGCCTCGATCACCGGCCACCGCTTCTTCTTCGTCGTCCCCGAGGCGGATATCGCCGTCCCCTCCGGCGACCGCGTCCACTTCACCGACGGCGAACTCATCATCGGCGACCTGCGCCCCAAGATCCCGAGTGGCGAAATACACTTCAAATCGCAAGCCAGCGCCGCGGCGATGATAGAACTGATCAACCATCCTCCCCTGGGTTATGTGGATGCAGTCTTCCCCAAGCCCCCGGATGTCAGCGGCACCGCAACCGCCACGTTCAGCCTGTCCATGCCGTTCATCAAAAACCTGAAATTCAAGGACATGAAACTCAATGGCCGGACGCATGTCGAAAACATCCGCGCCACGGGCCTTCCCGGCGGCGTAGGCGTGCACGGCGGCAAGCTCGATATCGACACGACGGAAAAGGCGATCGAAATACGGGGCAATGTGAAGGTGAATGGCACGCCGGTGACGGTGGCCTGGCAGCGCATATTTGATGCACCTGCGGAGCATCAGCCGCCAATGCGGCTGCGGGCGGTGCTGGATGAGGCCGCACGCCGCGAAGCGGGCCTCGACGTGAATCATATCCTGCGCGGCAAAGTCCTGTCCGAGCTGACCCTGCAAATGCGCAAGGACGCGCCTCCGCGTCTGCATTTCGAGGCCAACCTCACCGACGCCGATATCCTCCTGTCCAGCATGGGCTGGCGAAAGCCGCCCGGACAGCGCGCCGTGCTCAATGTCGATCTGGAAACCGACGACAGCGGTGCGACGACCCTCAAGAACCTCAATCTCCTCGGCGATGATCTTGCCGTGCGCGGCGTGGTGTATCTGAATGAAAAGCGCAAGCCCGTTTCATTCACCTTCCCGACGGTGACGCTCAACACGCAGACCAAGCTTGAAATGCGCGGAGAACTGAAGCGCGACAACGTTTGGGACGTCCGCGTCTCCGGGCCGTCCTTCGACGGGCGGCAATTCTTCCGGTCGCTGTTCTCCGCCGGCAAGCTTACCGCGGACCAGCCGCAACTGCCCAAGGACGCGCCGGGCATGGACGTGAAAGCCCAGATCGAGAAGGTTATCGGCCACTTCAAGACGTCGGCCAGGAACGTCTGGCTCGTAGCCAAGCGGCGCGGCAACAAGCTCGTCTATCTCGACATGCATGGCTCGCTGGCCGACCAACCCGTCGCCGCGCGAGTGGAGGCCAAACAAGGCGCGCCGCGCATTCTCCAGGCCATGGCCGGCAACGCCGGTTCCGCGTTCCGCCTGGTGGGGCTCTACGGCTCGGCGCGGGGCGGCGCAGCATCGCTGAAGGTGAATCTCGACGGGACGAAGAAGGGGGACAAAGTCGGCTATCTCTACGCCCGCCGCTTCGCGATCATCAGCGAACCGATGGCCAATGCGACACGCGGCAGAAAGGGACGGCGGGCGGCGCGGAGCCGGGAGGTGGCGCAGCAGCAGGCCCAGTATGAGCGCATGGATTTCGACGAGATGCGCGTGCGCTTCGGCATCGGGCACGGCCGGTTCAAGCTGGGGACCGGCATCCTCAACGGCCCGATGATGGGTATCAATGTGAGCGGCTTCATCGACTTCCGGCGCGAACTGATCAACCTCACCGGCGTCTACACACCGGCTTACGGCCTCAACTCCCCATTCAGCGGCGTTCCGCTCCTCGGTGACATTCTGGGCAGCCGCGATGGCGAGGGCCTGATCGGCATCACCTTCGCCGTGCGCGGGCCGTTGTCGCGGCCGGATGTGCAGATCAATCCCGCATCTCTGCTGACGCCGGGCATGTTCCGGCAGATGATGGAATTCGATCAAAGCGTGCAGGACATCCTGCCACCGGAAAAGCGGGGAGCGGCGAGACGCAAGAACGGTTCCAATCCGGCGACGCGCTGAGAAGAACGAGCCCGCCGCACTCCGGCGCTTCTCAATAAAGGGGGAATGCCCTCAATACGGAATCCCCGCCTTCCGAAAAAGAAAGTGCATCAGCCACGCCGGACCGACGAGCAGAAACTGCACGTCCTTGAAAAACGACGGCCTTTTCCCCTCGATCGCATGGCCGATGAACTGGAAAACCCAGGCCGCGGCGAAGACGCCGAGGGCGACTTGCCACAAGGGCAGCGGGACAAACGCCTGACAGAGCGCGACCAACCCGAACAGCAGGGCCGCCAACACCACCATGGCCGCAGTGAGCGGCAGCGACAACGTGGCGTAATAGACGCAGGCGAACGCGGCGAACAGCGTGGCCCAGTTCAGGAAAGGTACGGCGCTAAACACCTGCGGCACGGGCAGAGCGCAAAGCAGCGCCAGCACCGTCCAGGTGATGAGGGGCACCATGACCCAGTGGATGGCCTTGTTCACGGGATGCTGATGACTTTCGCCATATTCGGCAAGCAAACGGTCGATCCGCCGGGTGACGGCGGTTTGTGTGCTGGTTGCCATGGTATTCCTCCCCATCGGCTTGTTGTTTGTGGCGCCTCGCCGCTCCGTTGCCGCCATCGCACCGGACCAACCGCGCCGGGGACGACAAAAGCCCCTCCCCGCGCTATAGAGGCGTTGCCCATCATACACCAACACATCCGGACCCGTGAATGGCCCCTCCGCTCATCCAACTCACCGATATCGCGCTTACCTTCGGCGGCACGCCCCTCCTGCAGGGCGCGGACCTGTCCGTCGCGCCGGGCGAACGGGTCTGCCTGGTCGGGCGCAACGGCTCGGGCAAATCGACACTCCTCAAAATCGCCGCGGGCCTCATCGAACCGGATGGCGGCACGCGGTTCGTGCAGCCCGGCGCCATCATCCGCTACCTGCCGCAGGAGCCGGACCTCTCCGGCCATGCCACCGTACTGTCCTATGTGCTCTCCGGCCTCACACCGAGCTGCGATCCGCATCAGGCACGCTACCTGCTCGAACAGCTCGGCCTGACCGGCGAGGAAGACCCGGCGCTTCTGTCGGGTGGCGAGTTGCGGCGCGCGGGCCTCGCTCATGTCCTGGCGCCGTCGCCGGCGGTCCTGCTGCTGGACGAGCCGACCAACCATCTCGACCTGCCCGCCATCGAGTGGCTGGAAAAGCGCCTCGGCCAGGAGCGCGCGAGCCTCGTCCTCATCAGCCACGACCGCCGTTTCCTGCAGAACCTTTCGCGTGCCACCGTCTGGCTCGACCGCGGGCAGACGCGGCGCATCGAAACCGGGTTCGGCTCGTTCGAGGCATGGCGCGACGAGTTGCTTGCCGAGGAAGAACGCGCCCAGCACCAGCTCGACCGCAGGATCGCCGCCGAAGAGCACTGGATGCGCTACGGCGTGACAGCGCGGCGCAAGCGCAATGTGCGGCGCGTGGCGGCGCTCGCGGCACTACGGCAGGCGCGGCGCGAATACCGCGCGACGGCGGGCAAGGCGGCCATGGCCGCAGCCGAGGCGGGCAAATCCGGCGCGCTGGTCATCGAGGCGAAGGGGATCGGCAAAGCGTTCGGCAGCCGCGCGATCGTCAACGACTTCTCGCTGCGCGTGATGCGCGGCGACCGCATCGGCATCGCCGGACCGAACGGCTCGGGCAAGACGACGCTCGTCGGCCTGCTGACCGGCGAGCTTGCCCCCGAGACGGGCGAAATCCGGCACGGCACCAACCTGCAGATGGCCTCGCTCGACCAGCACCGCGAAAGCCTCGATCCGAAATGGACCCTCGCCGAGGCGCTGACCGGCGGCCGCGGCGATACGGTGACGATCGGCGGGCAGGCGCGCCACGTCACGAGCTACATGCGCGATTTTCTCTTCGCGCCCGAGCAGATCCGCACGCCGGTCTCCGCGCTGTCGGGGGGCGAGCGCGGACGCCTGATGCTGGCGCGGGCGCTGGCCAAACAGTCGAACCTGCTCGTGCTCGATGAGCCGACCAACGACCTCGACCTTGAGACGCTCGACGTCCTGGAAGAGATGCTCGGCGAATATGCGGGAACCGTGATCCTCATCAGCCACGACCGCGATTTCCTCGACCGCGCGGTGACCGCCCTCATCGTGCCGGAGGGCGACGGGCGCTGGACCGAATATGCAGGCGGCTACAGCGACATGCTCACCCAGCGCGGCGCGGAGCTGGCGGCCAGGGAGGCGGCGCGCGCAAAGCCTCGGGCGGAGAAGTCCGCCGCGTCCGCCCGGGCGGCGCCTGCCGCGAAAAAGCGGCTCAGTTTCAACGAGCAGCACGCGCTGAAAACGCTTCCCGGCCGCATCGCCGAACTCGAAACGCAGATTGCCGCCCTGCAGGCGCGTCTCGACGACCCCGCGCTCTATGACCGCGACCGCGAGGCGTTTAACGAGGTCACGGCGGCGCTCACCGCGGCGCAAGAGGAACTAGCCGCTGCGGAGGAACGCTGGCTCGAACTGGAGATGCTGCGCGAAGAGATCGAAGGTGGGTGAGGCGTCCGCGTGCTCACCGGTCCTCAAAGACCACGTGCATCCGTTCGAGGATGGCGCGGGCCTGCCCGAAAGGCGGCGTCCCCGCGGACGGCGTCAATGCGGCCGCAGCGGCTGCAAGACCGTCCTGGCCGTGAGCCTGCATGATGGACGAGCGCAGCCAGCCCTCCGCCTGATCCCGCCGCCGCGCCTCCAGCACTCCGCCGCGCAATGTCGTAAAGCGTGTATCGAGCGCCTCCACCAGCCCGTCGATCCCCTGTCCCGCCGTCACCGACACCATGAGACACGGGATCCCGCCACCGGCGAGCCCGAGCGCACCTTTGAGATCGGCCAGCGCGCGCTGCGCCGCGGCGCCCATGTCGGCCTTCGTGACCACAGCAATATCGGGGATTTCCATGATCCCGGCTTTCATGAATTGCAGCGAATCGCCCGATCCCGGCTGGACGCAGAGAACCACGCTGTCGGCCACCGTCGAGATATCCGCCTCGGACTGCCCGACCCCAACAGTCTCCACCACCACGCGGTCGAACAGCGCCCGCATCAGCACCACGGCCGGGAAGGCCAGCCCGGTCAACCCGCCCAGTGTACCGCGCGAGGCCAGCGAGCGCACGAACACGCCGTCGTCCTCGGGGTTGGTGCGCATGCGGATGCGGTCGCCCAGCAGCGCGCCGCGCGTCAGATGCGAGGAGGGATCGACCGCGATCACGCCGACGCTGACGCCCGCGCCGCGCCAGAGCCGGATGAGCGCGTCGATGAGCGAAGATTTGCCGACGCCCGGCGGGCCGGTCAGGCCGATGACATGCGCGCGCGCGGCCAGATAGGCCTCGTCGATGAGTGCAGCCGTGGCCGGGGCGTCCGGTGTTTGTTCCACGGCGGCCAGCGCATCGGCAAGCGCGCGCTTCCCCCCGGCGCGAAGTCTGGCGAGTGGGGTGAGCGGGTCCGGGCTGTCCTGACATGGGGTCATGGCCCGCAGTGTCGCCAATCGTGCGGCGGCAGCCAAGCGAAAAAGGCATTCCCCACCATTGGCAATCGCGCTTCAAGTTCGCCCGGCTTTGGCTAACGCTCAGCTAACCCGTCGCGGGCATGATGCTCTTTGATGCGGAGCGGCAGCATACGAAATGATACCGAGATACCCGCTGCGCAACGCCGGGCAAAATCGCCAAGTTTATGTTTTACGCCATGTCCACAGCTGCTAAGCGACGTAGCCCGGGGGCCGCGGCGGATTCCAGCATAGCCAATCCGTGAGGTCAGCATCTTGAGCGCAAACATCCCGACGGGTCTGACAGCCGCCGAAGCGGAAGCGCAGCTTGCCGCCGACGGCCCGAACGAACTCCCGCAAGCCCAGAGCCGCTCTGCGCTCCGCGTGGCGGCGGAGGTGCTAAAGGAGCCGATGCTCATTCTGCTTCTGGCCGCCTGCGCCGTCTATCTGGCGCTGGGCGACACGGCGGAGGCAATCCTCATCAGCGTGCTGGCGACGGCGTCGGTGGCGATCACGGTGATCCAGGAAACGCGCACCGAGCGCGTGCTTTCGGCCCTGCGCGATCTGACGGCACCGCGCGCGCTCGTCATTCGCGACGGCCGCAGACAGCGCATTCCGGGCCGTGACGTGGTGCGCGGCGATGTGCTGGTCCTCTCCGAGGGGGACCGCATCCCGGCCGATGCCACGCTCATCGGCGGGGACAACATCAAGGCGGACGAGTCGCTGCTGACCGGCGAATCCGTACCCGTGCAGAAAGGTCCGCTGCGCCGGGAAGCCGAGCCGGGACGCGAGCCGCAGGACGCTTTGTTCTCGGGGACGCTGGTCGTGGCCGGCACAGGCTATGCGCGCGTCACGGCCACGGGCGTTCGCAGCGAAATCGGCAAGATCGGCAAAAGCCTCAGCGGGATCACGCCCGAGGCGCCGCGGCTGCAGGTTCAGATCCGCGGTTTCGTGCGTATCTTCGCGGCGGTGGGGATGACGCTGTGCGTGATTGCAGCTGTGCTCTACGGTTTCATTTCCGGCCTGTGGCTGAAAGGCGCGCTCGGCGGGCTGGCGCTGAGCCTGTCGCTTCTTCCCGAGGAATTCCCGGTCATCCTCACGGTGTTTCTGGCCATGGGCGCGTGGCGGATCAGCCAAGTCCGGGTGCTGACGCGCAAGGCGGCGGCGATCGAGACGCTGGGTTCGGCGACGGTCCTGTGCACCGACAAGACCGGCACGCTGACCGAGAACCGGATGTCGGTGGCCGAACTGCGCACGCCGCATCTCGTCTGGCAGGCGGGCGAAGAAGGCGGTGAATGGCCGGAGGCGATCCAGCAGGTGCTGCAGCACAGCGTCTGGGCGAGCCAGATCAATCCCTACGACCCGATGGAGCGGGCACTGCACGATCTCGGCGGGCAGAGCATGAGCGAGGCTGGCGAGCCGACGCTTTTGCGCACCTACCCCGTGAGTCCCGAGCTTCCGGCCATGACGCAGCTCTGGGATTTCGAGGCCGAGGGCGAAGGACTGGGCCGGTCCTATCTCGCCGCTGCCAAGGGCGCGCCGGAGTCCATCGCGTCGCTCTGCAAGCTCGGCGATGCCGAACGCGAGCCCATGCGGCAGGCGGTCGACGAAATGGCCAGCCGTGGAATGCGCGTCCTCGGCGTGGCCAAGGCGGTGGCTCAGGATGCCAATGGCGCGGAAACGCAGCACGGCTTCGCGTTCACCTATCTGGGGTTGGTGGGGCTGCGCGATCCGCTCAAGCCGGGCGTGTCCACGGCTGTCCGCGAATGTCATACGGCGGGCATCCGTGTGGTGATGATCACCGGCGACTATCCGCTGACCGCACGGGCCATCGCGCGCGAGGCAGGCATTCCGGACGATGAGATCGTGACCGGCGCGGAGATCGACGAGCTGGATGACGATGCCTTCACAGCGCGGATCGCCAAGGCCACGATTTTCGCCCGCGTCCGTCCCCAGCAGAAGCTGCGCATCGTCAACGCGCTGAAGGCCCGCGGCGAGATCGTCGCCATGACCGGAGACGGCGTCAACGACGCCCCGTCGCTCAAGGCGGCGCATATCGGCGTGGCGATGGGCGGGCGCGGCACCGACGTCGCGCGCGAGGCGAGTTCCATCGTGCTGCTCGACGACGATTTCAAGTCGATCGTCGCGACCGTGAGGCTCGGGCGGCGTATCTACGACAATCTGCGCAAGGCCATGACCTTCGTCGCCGCCATTCACATCCCCGTCGCCGGGCTGGCGTTCATGCCGCTTCTGTTCGGGCTGCCGCTGATCCTGCTGCCGGCGCATATCGCCTTCCTGGAGATGATCGTAGATCCGGTCTCCTCCATCGCCTTCGAGGCCGAATCGGACGAGCGCAACATCATGAACCGCCCACCGCGCGATCCCGGGGCGGCGCTGATTTCGAGCGACCTGCTGAAACAAGCCGCGATCCAGGGGGGCGGTGCGTTCATCGCCGTCGCCGCCATCTTCCTCCTCGCCCTCTACGAGCAGCGCAGCGAGGACGAGGCGCGGTCGCTGGCGTTTCTCATGCTGGTGCTGGTCAATATGGTGCTGGTCTTCGTCAACCGGTCCTTCGCCTCATCGACACGGGAGGAATTGACCCGCCCAAACAGAACGTTGTGGGTGGTGATCGCCGTGGACGCGGCTCTCCTGGCCGCGCTGTTCACCATTCCCGGGCTGCGCGGGCTGTTCACTTTCGCGCCGCTTCACGGCCGCGACATCGCCGTGGCGCTGGCGCTGGTTGCTTCGCTGTTCGTGGGGCTGACGCTGGTGAAACGTTCCTTCGGAGACGGGAGAGTCGAAGGGCGCGCACCGGCATAAAAGAAAAGCCGCGGAAAGGGCCACGGCTTTCAGTTTGATAGGAGAGGCATCAATGTGAAACACCGCACCTGGCGGGAGGCCGGGCGTCCCTTCTTGTGGGGGATGCCTTTTTTTGGGCTGCAAACAATTAAAATTTAGTCAAAAAAATTACACATTTCGAGATTTTTCGTAACTCCGGACGCCGTATGAGCGTCCTTACGTAAGTAACTGTCGCGGTTCCAGAAACTTCCGATGCACGACATTTGCGCGACTGTGCGCGGAGGCTTCAGCGTTTGAACACGGAATCCGCCGCGCTCTCCGACGCCTTCTTGGCTGTGATCGTTGCCTCGACGCGCTGGCGCTCGGCGGCAAGGGCGCCGAGATAGTCCTCCAACTCGGACACCGACAGCGCGGAAAGGTCGGCGCCCAACTCGGGCCTGCTTCGCTTTTTCGGCGGCGCTTCATCATCCCAGACCATGGGGCATCTCCATAACTTTGCTTGCGCTCCGGCAGGAGCTTACCATTATACTCCGGCAAACCGCTGCGCAATTCGCCCCATCGAGGAGTACACTGCGAATGTCTCTTCCAACCGCTATGAAAGCCGTCGCCATCAGCCGTCCCGGCGGGCCGGAGGTGCTGACGCTCGAGGAAATCGCGGTGCCGCAGCCGAAGGCGCGTGAGCTTCTCGTGCGTGTCGCGGCCGCAGGCGTGAACCGTCCGGACGTACTGCAGCGGCAGGGGAACTATCCGGCCCCCGCCGGCGCTTCGGAAATCCCCGGGCTGGAGATCGCTGGCGAGGTCGTGGCGGCCGGGGACGGCGCGGAGCGTTTCAAGCCGGGAGATCGCGTCACGGCGCTGGTGACCGGCGGCGGCTACGCGGAATACTGCTTGGCCGACGAACGGGCCGCGCTTCCCTTTCCGGCCGGGTTCGACGCCGTCCAGGCTGCGGCGCTGCCGGAAACGTTTTTCACCGTCTGGCAGAATGTGTTCCAGCGCGGCGGGCTGAAGGCAGGCGAGACGTTTCTCGTCCATGGCGGCGCCAGCGGCATCGGCACGGCGGCCATCCAGATGGCCACGGCATTCGGTGCCCGCGTCTTCGCCACGGCGGGCAGCGCGGAGAAATGCGCGGCCTGCACGGCGCTCGGCGCCACCCGCGCCATCAACTACCGCGAAGAGGATTTCGTCGCCGTCATCCGCCAGGAAACCGGCGGCAAGGGTGCGGACGTCATCCTCGACATGGTCGGCGGCGATTACGTCGCCCGCAACATCCAGGCCGCCGCCGAGGACGGCCGTATTCATCAAATCGCCTTCCAGCAGGGCTCGAAGGTGACCGTGGACCTCATGCGAATGATGTTGAAGCGTATCACCCTGACCGGCTCCACGCTCCGGGCGCGGACGCCGGAGGTCAAGGGCGCCATCGCCAGCGCGCTTGAGGCCAGGGTGTGGCCACTCCTCGCAGCGGGAACCATTCGTCCGATCATCGATTCTACCTTTCCGCTGGGTGCCGCAGCCGACGCCCACCGCCGCATGGAGGCGGGAGCCCATACCGGCAAGATCATCCTGAACGTCGCGGGGTGACGCAAGATCCGCAAATCCCGTGGGCCAGGGACAGGATATCTCGCGCGGCTACAGTTCCTTTACGGGTCGCGGAGAAAATTTGCTTATTCGGCCGTCTAGGCTTATATGAATCCAGGCTTTGGTGCGAACGAAGCTTCTTCCAAGCATCACGAACGAGAATACCTCCCGCAAAGAGGACCTTGCGGGACACGGGAGAGAATTTATGACGCAAACGCCATTGATGCCTAAGGCGACCGCCGTCTGGCTTGTTGAACATACTTCTTTGACTTTTGACCAGATTGCCGATTTCTGCGGTCTGCATGTGCTGGAAGTGAAGGGCATTGCCGATGGCGATGTTGCCCACGGCATCAAGGGCTTCGATCCCATTTCCTCAGGTCAGCTTTCGCGCGAGGAGATCAGCCGCGCCCAGGACAATACGTCATACCGCCTGAAGCTCCTGAAATCGAAAGTGCAGATGCCGGAGATCAAGACCAAGCGCGCGCCGAAATACACGCCGCTGTCGCGCCGTCACGACCGGCCGAACGCGATCCTCTGGCTCTTGCGCCACCATGCGGAATTGCGCGACTCGCAGATCATGCGACTCGTGGGCACGACAAAGCCGACCATCGAGTCGATCCGCAACCGGACGCACTGGAATTCCGCCAATCTGCAGCCGCAGGACCCCGTTGCGCTCGGCCTGTGCTCACAGGTCGATCTCGACAACGAAGTGCGCCGGGCGGCCAACCGGCTGGAGAAGGAGCGCAAGGAAGCGGAGAAGAAGGCAGCCGCCGAGGGCGTCGACCCTGCCGGCACGCTTCTGCCCGCCGAGGAAACGGCGGAGCCCTCACCTGCCTTGGGCCAGAGCGAGGACCAACCTGCCGCGGTCGAGGCTGTGCCGGAGCCGGAAGTCAAGCCGGAGCCCGAGCGTGAACTCTCGATCGAAGACGTCTTCGGCGCCCAGGAGGACCGGCAGGAATAATACCCGCCGATGAAACTACTCCTGGTATCGGGAGGGACTTCTTTTTTACCCCGTGCAAATTGCGTGAAGCGGCGCCGCGCGAAGAATATCGGCTATTTTGAGTTTCGAGTGGGTAGCGTACGGCCAGCGCTGCCACGCCACGCCGAAGTGTGCCGCCGTGCTCAGCCGCTATCAAGGCAGAACCCCTTCGGGGCGCTTCGCGGCCTTGACAGCGGCTTCCGCGCGGCGGCGTACCGCATTTGCATGGCCGGGACGGAGGAATGGCACCCGGCCGAACAAAGGAATGCCACTTTGTTTGCGGGCAGGAAACGCGGGCGGTCTGCCCACTCGAAATTTGAAAGAGGTAAAATATCGCGAACGCGGATCCGCTACGCGCTCGCCGCCAATCGCGCGCGGATCTGGGCCTGCGCCACCTCTGCCGCTGGCGGGACTGGTGCCGTACGTGAGGCAACGAGACAGGCCTGCGAGCGCAGGATCAGCCCGTCTGCGAGGATTTTCAGATGGTTGGCAACCAGCGTCTCCCCCGTTGACGTGATATCCACGATCACCTCTGCAGTCTGCGCGGCAGGCGTGCCTTCCGTCGCACCCAGGCTCTCGGCGATGCGGTAGCTCGCGAGCCCCTTCCCGGCGAAGAACCGCCGCGCAAGGTTCATGTATTTCGTGGCGACGCGCAGGCGCTGGCCATGCTCGCGGTAGAATTCGGCGGCGGCATCCTCCAGATCGGCGACGGTGGTGACGTCGATCCAGCAGGCTGGCACCGCAACGACGACATCCGCATGGCCGAAGCCGAGCGGCGCCAGGATCTCACAGATTTCGTCCGCATCGGGAATGTGCTCGCGGATGAGATCTTCGCCCGTCACGCCGAGATGGATGCGGCCGAGTTGAAGATGGCGCGCAATCTCGGAGGCGGACAGATAGGCCACTTCGACGTTTTCCACGCCTTCCAGCACGCCCTGATAGCCGCGTTTGTGGCCGGTCTTCACGAATGTCATGCCGAACCGGGCGAATGCGGCGGCGGTCTGCTCCATGAGCCGGCCTTTCGACGGCACGCCGAGGATGAGCTTGTCCTCCATCAGGCGGCCTCCTCTCTTGCGGCCAGCAGGCGCTCGGTGTGAATGGCCGAGCCGATGGCGGGCGCGTCCCGGGGCGAGCCGATCGCGCCGAGCAGGCCGTCGTAGCGTCCGCCGCCTGCGATCAGACCGGCGACGCCGCGGCCAGGTTGCTCGATCTGGAACACGAAGCCGGTGTAATATTCAAATTGGCGTCCGAAATCGGCGCCGAACAAGGCGGCGTCGAGCGCTATGCCGGCGCTGCGAAAAAGGGCGTAGCGGCGACGGGCGGCGGCAAGCGCCGCGTCGAGGTCGAGTTTGGCGTCCGTCGCCAGCTTGGTGATGGCGTCGAGTGTCGCCTCGGGCGGGCCGGATATCACCAGATAGGCCTCGACGAGGTCCACCACGGACCGGGACAGCGGTTGCTCACGCATGTCGGCGGCGGCGGCCAGCAGGCGCCCGGTGATTTCCCCGATGGTGCGCAGCCCCAGAACGGGAATGCCGCTGGTCTCAAGATAGGCGGCAACCTGCTGCTCCGCCTGCTCGCGGTCGTGCGGATCGAGATGCCGGGCCAGATCTGCAACCTGCGGATCGGGAAAAGGCGCTGGCGGCTGAGCGAGCCGCTTCAGCACGGCGAGAAAACCATTGGGCCGCCAGAAGCTGTGCAGCAACTGCTCGCGCCACCGCTCGGGGATCGGCAGCGCAGCCAGAAGCGCGCGCAACAGGCCCAGATCGCCGATGCGAACGCGGAAATCCTTCAGCCCTGACACGCGCAGAGCCTCCAGGATCAGCGTCAGCACCTCCGTTTCCGCCTGCTCGCGGTCGGCCACGCCGAAACATTCGATCCCCGCCTGGCGGAATTCCCGCGGCCGCGACGGATCGGATTTGCGCCGCGAATAACGGAACGCCGCGCCACTGTAGGCATACCGCGCCTCGCAGTCAGCGGCGGGGTTGCGTTCCAGGTAGAGGCGGCAGGACGGGATGGTCAGGTCCGGGCGCAAGCACAACTCTAAGCCGTCAGGATCCGTGAATATATACGTACGGTTGCGGATCGCCTCGCCGATGCGGTCGAGGAAAATGTCGGCTGGCTGGATCAGCGACGGCGCCACGCGCTCGTACCCGCCTCGCGCGAAAACACGCATGATCTTCGCCGCCTGCTCTTCAAGCGCCTCGAAACGCGCCGCCGACTCAGCCATTCCTTAACCTTTGTGACGCGCGAGCACGGTGTGCACCGCCTCCACCATTTCGTCCTCCTTCACGGAGAACTGCGCCGGGCGGCCTTCGCGCCAAGTCACGTTGTCCGTGATTTCGGCGGAGAGCTGCTTGCCCTGGATCAGGTCCTTGATGGTGACCTCGCCACGCTCCAACTCGTCGCCGCCCTGGATGATGACGCACGGCGCACCGCGCTTGTCGGCGTATTTCATCTGCGCCTTCATGCCCGAAGTGCCGAGATACATTTCCGCACGGATGTCCGCCGCGCGCAGACGCTGCACCATCCGGTAATAATCGCCGGTGCGCTCGCGGTCCATGACGAGAACCACCACGGGGGCGCTGGCCGCATCCGCCTTCAGCTGGCCGAGCGCCTGGAGCGCGGTGTAAAGCCGTGAAACGCCGATGGAAAAGCCGGTGGCGCCGATCTTCTGGCCTTTGAAGCGCGCGACCAGCCCGTCATAGCGCCCGCCGCCGCCAACTGAGCCGAAGCGGGCAGGTTGTCCGTCCTCGCCCGTGGCGGGGAAGGTGAGTTCGGCTTCGAAAACCGGGCCCGTATAGTATTCGAGGCCGCGCACAACGCTTGGTTCGATGAGAATCAAGCCGGCGCCATACCCGGCTGCCTCGGTGAGTTTTGCGATCTTGCGAAGTTCGTCCACCCCCTCCTTGGCCAGCTCAGACGCGCCGACCCGCTCTTGTAACCTATCGAGCGTTCCAAAATTGTCCACTCTCGCCCAATATTCGGTGCGATCGCGGTCACCGGGAGCGTTTGGTACCAGAACATAATTGCCGATTTCGTCGGGTGCGGGGCGTTTAGCCAAATGCCTACCTACCGCAGACTTGGCCGAACATATGCATTTGATAATTCCATCGATTTGCTTCGTCTTTAAGCCTGCCCCCTTTGTGAAATCGCCGGAGGCATCTTTGCGGCCTTTACCTAAGAGTTCTTTGACACCTTCGATCCCCAGCCGATCCATTTTGTCTATAGCTCGCAGAATCATAAGTCGTTGTGCCGCCCCCTTTTCTCCCTCTCCGCTTATGCCAGTTGTCTCCAACACGCCATCGAGCACTTTGCGGCTGCTGGCCTTGATGACGTAGGACCCGCGCGGGATGCCGAGCTCCTCCAGCGTATCCGCCGCCAGCATGCACATCTCGGCATCCGCGGCCACGTTGTCGGTGCCGACGGTATCGGCGTCGAACTGCGTAAACTGGCGGAAGCGCCCCGGCCCCGGTTTCTCGTTGCGCCACACCGGCCCGGTCTGATAGCGGCGGAACGGCTTGGGGAGCGTGTCGAAATTCTGCGCAACATAGCGGGCGAGCGGCGCCGTCAGGTCGTAGCGCAGTGACATCCACTGCTCATCCTCGTCCTGCAGCGAAAATACCCCCTCGTTCGGCCGGTCCTGGTCAGGCAGAAACTTGCCGAGCGCGTCGGTATACTCGAAGGCCGGGGTGTCGAGTGGCTCAAATCCATAGGATTCATACACTTGGCGGATGGTGCCAAGCATACGCTCCATGGCTCTGATCTCTTCCGGCCCGACATCGCGCATTCCTTTCGGAAGACGCGCCTCCGGCCGTTTTCCGGCTTTCCTGGCTTCGCCCATGATGCTGTAAGACCCGTTTCAGCGCCGCCCCGCTGCCGTGGCGCAGATGCGCACACAGCAACAGGCGGGCCATAGGTTTGAAGGCACGCAGATGCCGCACAAGCAACCGCGCCGGTCAATTCAACGGGTTTCTAAACCATCGGCGAAGGGCAAACAAGACCGCCACGTGCGCACTTCTCGATCAGGGAAGGAAACAAGCGGAACGGCTTCCCGCTCCACGAGCCAGGACGCGACATCCACGTCAGGGCGCAGACAACCACCCGGGACATCCAAGAAAGACACTCTTTCGTGTCAAAATGACGAGCGAGCGTTACTCAGACATCACCGCTGCGCCGTGGACGGTAAATCCGCGGCGCTGAGGCTTCGTTGAGCGGTTATTGTGTGCTAAATCACGCTTTTATGACAAGAGCGCAGCCGGGCCATTCGGTCTTTAAGGATGAGTTTTTGGCGTTTCAGTTCCGCAATTTTCAGGCTGTCCGAGGAGAGTTTTGCCACTTCGTCCTGAATGAGCCTATCGAGAGCTCTATGTTTTCCGGACAGCTCGTCAATATGTGCGTCAAGCGCCATAATGAACCTCCGTGTTTTTGTCTGCGGTCAACCCTGGCATAATGCCAGAGCTTCTGACGAATGTCTAATATGATCAACACCTAGTCGTGCGGCGCGCAAGGCGGGTGTGAGCAGGATGTTAGCAACCTGGGGGCGCCTTGGGGAGCACAGGTCGCCGTCAGCCGGAACAAGGCATTAACGGAATTGCCGAGCGATTGCATTTTTTCCTGCAACATCAAACGACTGCGGCGAGCTGCCCCCGAATGCGCGCCTTCGGCTGGGAGGTGCGGGACTCGATGAAATCCATCACATGCCCGGCGATATCCACACCTGTGGTCTTCTCGATCCCGCCCAGCCCCGGCGACGAATTGACCTCCAGAACCAGCGGCCCCTCTTCGGAGCGCAGCAGATCGACGCCCGCGAATTTCAAGCCCATGATCTTCGCCGCTTTCACCGCCATGCGGCGCTCTTCCGCCGTGATCTTGACCCCATGCGCCGTGCCCCCCTTGTGCAGATTGGCGCGGAAGTCGTCCAGCGGCGCCTGCCGCCGCATGGTGGCGATCACCTTGCCGTCGAGCACGATGCAGCGGATGTCCTGACCGGCGGCATCTGCGATGAACTGCTGCACGAGGAAGTTCGCGTCAGCGTTGCGGAAAGCATCGATAACGGACTGCGCCTGCTTTCGATTTTCCGCGAGCACGACGCCCTTTCCCTGTGTGCTGTAGAGCAACTTCACCACCAGCGGCGGACCGCCGACCATGGCGATGAGATCGTCGGTATCATGGGGCGAGGAGGCGAAGGCCGTCACCGGCATCGCCAGCCCGCTCTGAGCCATAAGTTGATGCGCCAGCAGCTTGTCGCGCGAATTGGCGATGCCCGTGGCCGGGTTCAGGCAGGAGGCGCCGGTCATTTCGAACTGCCGCACCACCGCCGTACCATAGGCCGTGACTGACGCCCCCACACGCGGGATAACGGCGTCGAAAAACGGCAGCGCCGCACCGTCGCAATGCACGTTGCTGGCCAGCGAATTGATGTTCATGTAGCAGCGCAGCGTGCGGATCTGCTCGATGACATGGTCGCGCGCTTCGGCGGCCTCGACGAAGCGGAGGTTGGAATAGTTCTCCGGCTCCATAGAGAGCAGAGCGATGCGCAGCGGCCGGCGGACGGGCGGGTGGCCGGTTCGCGCCTTGTAGATGTCGAAGGACAGATGCGCCTGCCGGAATTCCGCCCATGGCTGGACGATCGCCGCCTGCGCCTCAAGCGCGGTCCGGCCGAGAAGCATGCGGTGCGCCATGGTCTCCCGGTTCGACAGCGAGATTTCGATGGGCCATTCGCGCGTGCCGATCCTGACCGGCGTGCGGATGATGAAGCGCATTTCGGACTGGCCGTTCGATGAAATCACCTGGCGGCGGTCGATCACCGTGGCCGTGCAAAAAACTTCGATGTCGTCGCGGCCCTCGACCGGATGCACGCCGAAACGCACCTTGGGCTGGTGCTCGGGACCGAACGTCTCGATGGAAAAGGCGTGCAGCGCGGAGGTGCGCGCGCCGGTATCGATCTTCGCCTTGATGGCCGGAAGGCCGAGCTGGTTGACCGAAACCCACTCGCGCCACCCCAGAATGAAGCTTTCAAGCGGATGGTTCATGCCACTTCATCCCCTGCCATGCGCGGCTGTCCCCGGAACGGCGCAAATCACCGCGCGCTCGCTACGACTGCCACTACGGGAACAAACGCTCTGAGCGCAAACAGAATTACCGTGTTTCCACTGTCATCCGGCCCCGGCGGAGGTCCGCGGTGCGGCACACCGGCCTCCGCGGGCAGACTTTGGACCATCCCACGGCTCTGTGTCGATTTGACGATGGCGGGGCGCTCAGCGGCTGCTTTCAATCAGCGGATAGCCGCGCTTGACGAACATGGCCACCGCAGCAGCGAGCGCCGCCTTGAGGATATCGCCCGGAAGAAATACCGCCGAAAGCGCGGCCGCCTTCATGAGGGGCAATCCCGCCACCAGCGCCAGCACGGGAATGCCGAACGCGTAGATGATGACGATCCCGCCGATGATATTGAAGGCGAAGGAATGGAAGAAGGTGAGCTGTGTCCACATCCGCTCGGTGGTGGCGCCGATGGCGAAGGCGGCCAGTGGCCAGGCGAGGAGAAACCCCACGGTCGGACCGGCGAAGATCCCCAGGCCGCCCCGTCCCCCCGCGAGGAGCGGCAGGCCCGCCGCGACCAGCAGCACGAACAGAACCTGCGACAGCGCACCGCGCCGCGCGCCGAGCACCGAGCCTGCGAGCATGGCCCCGAGCGTCTGCGCCGTGATGGGGACGGGGATGATCGCGAGGTCGATCTTGGGAATGAGGCCGAGCACCGCGGTCAACGCAGCGAAGAGGGCGATATAGGCGATATCCTGAATGCGCATGCCTGTTCCTCCACGGCGCGGTTATTTCCGGTTTTCGAAGCCGCGCGCAGCGATAGCGTCTCCGAGCGCGTTTGTCATGAACAGGATCTTCACGATGAGCGGCCCGAGCGCCATCACGCTCCAGGCCCGGCCGCCGCGCGCCATTCGCGCCCGCTGGATTTCCTGCATGTCTTTGAGAAGCGCCGGGATGAAGCGGATGGTGAGTGCGATCGCCAGCGCCAGCTTTGGCGGGCTGAGGCCGAGCGGCTCAAGGGGACGGGCCGCCCTGCTAATAGCCTCGATCATGTCCGAAAGCGGCGTTGTCAGGGTGACGAGCGAGGCGATGAGGACGAGCGCAAGGATGCGCAGGACCACGGCGGCGCCCGTCTGCCATCCGGCGAACCAGACCTGCAGCGCGAAGATGATGGCGCACATGACGAAAATGGGGCGGAGCGCAGCAAGGAGCGCCGTCATCGGGAGACGCGCCAAAACGTAGAGACCGCAAATCCCGGCGAACGCGGCCGCGGTGAGCCACAGCGGCCCGATGAAGCAAATGAGGGTGCTAGCAGCGAGGCAGAACAGCAGCTTGACCGCTGCGTGCATGTCATGGACCGGCGAGGCGCGCGGGATGTAGAGCGGCAGCATCGGCTACTGCGCCCCGGACTGGAAAAAATGCCATACGCCATCGCCGCCGATGCCCAGACGGAAATGGTCGTATTTACCTTTTGCGTGCATTTCCTTCGCCTTGGCGGCCGGAACCAGCGTAAGCAGTTCTACTTCCTGCGCGGGCGTGAGCTTGTCGAGCGGCATTTCGGCAAAATACGGCCACACATACATCTCATGCCCTTGCGGGGATATCTTGCGCACGAAACCGGTGCGGAAAAGCTGGACCAGGGTTGCCAGGATCTCCCGGCCTTCGCCATCGCCGGAGATCTTCTTCCAATAGGCGATCGGATCAGCCACTTTTCCGGCTGCGAGCACAGGGGGGATCTCGTTCATGTCCACGGGGATGCGCATGTCTTCGATATTGCCGCCGGACACGGCGCCGAGGATGGCGGATCGCATTCGGGCCACGGGTGCGGGCAGGATTGACACGTCCCTTAAGATTTCGCCCGCACCATTTCGCTTTGCCACCTTTTCAGCGCCCGCTTTTTCTGCTTCTGACTGCGGGAGAGACAGGGGCAGGGCATGGACAAGCACGGGCAGCGCCGCTAGGAATAACATCGGGATTCCGAGGTGCCGAATCAACGCGCTTCTCTTCAGGTATCGCATCCGGGCCGCTCCCCACGGGCAAAAGAATTTTCACTGCAAGGTGGCAGGCTTGAGACTGCCGAGGTCATGGTACGAACTAGCTCACCTTTCTGCCAACCATTTGACGGGGCCAGCCACCGGTGTTTCATCCTGAAACTGTGTTGACGACCACACAACTCGTGCTGAGCGGCATGATGATTGGCGTGCTGATCGCAGCACCGGTCGGGCCTGTCAATATCCTATGCATTCAGCGTACGCTGGAACGAGGTTTCTGGGGCGGGTTCGCGGCAGGGGTCGGCGCGGTGCTCGCGGACGGGCTGATCGCGACGGTGGCGGCATTCGGCATCTCCGCGATATCCGGCGTGATGGCGAACCATAAGTGGGAGATCCAGCTCATCGGCGGCGTGATCATGATCGCGTTCGGCGTGAAGCTCTATACCGCAGAGCCGAAGCTCATGCGCAAGAAGAACGGCACGAGCCTCGCGGAACTGCGGCGTATCGTCGATATCGTGCCGGAGCGGCTGCGTCCCGCGCTGCGTTTCCAGATCTGGCGTATCCTGCCGCATGCCGGGGTGATCCCGCAGACCTTCTTCCTCACCATCACCAATCCGGGCGCCATTCTCGGGCTGTTCGCGATCATTGGCGGGCTGGGGTCGGTTATCGGCGGCATCTCCAATTACCTGGAGGCGCTCATCCTGGTGGCGTCGGTGATGGCGGGGAGTTTGCTGTGGTGGGCTGTCCTGGCCCGCCTGATCGAGAAGCTGCGCGGGCGTATCAACGAAGGCCGGTTGAAACTGATCAATCAGGTGGCGGGTGCGGTGCTGTTCCTCTTCGGCGGGGTGCTCTTTCTCCAACTCGCTATGGGGATGATGGGCCACGCGGCGGACACATCGCTACCATCCTTCCCCGTGCCGGCCATGCGCCGTCTCGGCTTATTGGGTAACCCGATATAGCGTGAACTCGCCGTGATGGATGCGCCGCGACAGCCCTTCCGTCATCTTGGCGACGGCGTCTTCGCCATAAGTGGCGACGAGGTCCGACAGCGCCGCGAAAAACGCCGCGTTGGCAAGCATCTCCGGCTCGATACCGTCGTAGAGCGCCTCATGCCACGCATCCATGATATAGCGGAGGGCGGCCTGTTTCTGCTCCTCGACGACCGAGCAGGCTTCATGATGCAATTCGCTGTTTCTCATCCGGTACACGCTTTGGCTCCCAGCAATCCCACCGGTCCTTCCCAGGCGTTCTTCCTAACATAGCCGCACCCTGGGGGAATGGACGACTTGGCTTTGTCCTTAACAGGCACGAGAGCATCCTACCGCCCGCGGCTATTTATCCTGCGCAAGACTGTTCGCAATACTCGCGCCCTGTTCCATGAAACGGCTTATGGCCACGAGAGCGGGTTTCGTGCAGGTCCTGTAGGTACGCGCGTAACCGCGATACCCCTTGTTGAAGCTGTCACGCAGCTTGGCCCTGCGCAGCGCGTTGGTCCCCTCCGCGTTGACCAGATCGCGCATCTGCTTACGCCAGATCTGGCCTTCATCCGCGCCACAGAGCGCCCGCAAATAATGGACCGCCCCGAGGATTTCCGACAAACGGTAGATTTGCACGTCATAGGGCCGCGCATCGGGATCTCCCGGAGACGCAGGCTTCCTGGACTGCGCCCACGCACCGCTTGCGCCGGAGCACGCCGCTACGAGGAGAAAAACCAACACGGAGAACAATCTTCGATTTATCATGCCTGAACACTAAACTAAAAGTTGCATCATACTGACAACTCAATCTGCCTCTTACAAGCCGATTTCTGCATCTTTGAACTGCGGAACCTACTTATGCGGCAAATTAGTGACAGTCGCCGGATGTGAGATGGCCAGCACGGCAATGCAACCCCGTGCTTCCGCCTATTTCATGGCGGCCCGGCCTGAAGCCTCGCCCAGGCGCGTGTGACGGCATCCATGAGGCCTTCTGTCACGTCCATTTGCGCCAGCTCGCTCATCTCGTACCAGCCTGCCGCGGCGGCATCGCCTCCCGCTCTCGGCTCGCCCCGCGACCACAGTCCGCAATACACCACGACAACCCGATGAAAGCTAACGGCACCGGTGGGAGCCCGACGAATCACGTCCACGGTATCGGCCACTCCGGTGAGCCGCGCCTCAACGCCGGTTTCTTCCCGCAGCTCGCGCGCCACCGCGTCCCTGGCCGTCTCGCCCGGCTCGATATGCCCGCCCGGCAAGCTCCATCGCCCCGCCGCCGGCACCTGCCCGCGCCGCACCAGCAGCACTTTCTCGTCACGGAAGATTGCGGCGCTGACCGCCGCCACGGGGATCACCCGTACATCGTTAACGGAGTTATTCATGGTCACCGCCCGCGCCCCCTGCTAACCTTCGCTCTGCCACGATGAATACGATCTGAACTAACAGAATGGGAGTTTGAAGCCGGACCACATGCTCGAGAGCATCAACGCATTTCTTGACGGTCTTCTCAGCCGGAGCGAGAAGGGTCAGCCACTCGAAGCCAACGAAAAGGCGATCGCAACCTCCGCACTGCTCGTCCACGCCATCGCCATCGACGGAACGATAACCGAGACGGAGTCGGAACACCTCGCCGCGCTTCTCGCCTCGCATTTCGCGCTGAGCCCCGCCGAAGTCAACCACCTCCTGACACTCGCGGAGCAGAAGGAGCGCGAAGCGGTGGACATCTACCGCTTCACCTCGGTGCTGCGCGACGGCCTCTCGCTCGACGACAAGCGCGAGATCATCACCATGATGTGGCGCGTGGTCTACGCCGACGGCGTGCTCACGCCGCTGGAAGACAATCTCGTCTGGCGGACAGCCGAGCTGCTGGCGGTGCCGGCGCGCGACCGGATGCTCCTGAAGCAGATGGTGCGCGACGGCGACGGGTGAGCGGCGATGGCGAACTGGGCACAGCGGCTGGAGACGGCATGGGCGCGCCGGTATGTGCGCGGGAATGAGCCACGACCCGATGATGAGGGCCGCCGGCCGGTCTGTATCATAACAGGCGGCAGCGAGGGGATTGGCCGGTGTCTCGCCGACGAATTCGCCCGTGACGGCCACGCGCTGCTCTTGATCGCGCGCACGGAGGAGAAGCTGGAAGCGGCGGCAGCCGAGTTGCAGCGCGACCACGGTGCCGACGTCTATATCGCGCCCATAGACCTGACGGAGCCGGACTGCGTGCACCGCGTGCAGTTCGCCCTCGACGCCTACGGGCTGTACGCGGAATTCCTCGTGAACAATGCCGGCGTCGGGCTTGGCGGAGCGTTCGCGGAGCAGGACGAGGAGCGCCTCGCCCGTCTCCTGGCGCTCAATATCGCCGCGCTCACTGCGCTCACCCGGCATTTTCTGCCCGGAATGCTGGCGCGCGCGGAAGGCGGGACGCTCAATCTCGCCTCGCTCGGCGGGCTGATGCCGGGGCCGTATCAGGCCACTTATTACGCCAGCAAGGCTTACGTGGTCGCGCTCACCGAGGCGCTGGCTTTCGAGTATGCGGGACGCGGCCTGCGTATTTCCGCAGCGCTCCCCGGCCCCGTGAAGACGCATTTCCACGAAAAAATGGGCGTGACGGACGCCTATTACCTGCATCTGCCCGGAACACTGCCGCCGAAGCGCGCTGCCGCCGTCATCTATAGCGGCTTCATGGGCCGCAAGACGCTGATCGTCCCCGGGCTCCTGCCGCCCTTCTTCTCCTTTGCCGTGCGCTATATCCCGCATCTCGTTCTCGTGCCGTTCATCGGCTGGCTGCTAAAACGCCGGTACTGAGAGGGAAGACGCCTGCGCAGATGAGTAGTATTCCGGATATGAACGTTCAGCCCTCGATAATGCCCCGCCGTGGAACGACGACCGCCAACGGCCGCGAGGGGCCGGGCGCGGAGGCGCGTCCGCGCAAGGTGCTCCTCGTCGTCCACCGGCGCGACGCCCAGCCCGGCAATGTGCGGCACTGGCTCGTGAAACACGGCTACGAACCGGACATACGCTGCCCGCGTCATGGTGATCCACTTCCCGCGACCCTGCGCGATCACGCCGGAGCCGTGATCTTCGGTGGTCCGATGAGCGCGAACGATCCCGACGCGTATATCCGGCAGGAGATCCGCTGGCTGGAGGTGCCACTGAAGGAGGAGAAGCCGCTTCTCGGCATCTGCCTCGGCGCGCAGATGCTTGCCAAGCATCTCGGTGCCAGGGTGAGCAGCCGCAGGGACGGGGTGATCGAGGCAGGGTATTTCCCGATCGAGCCGAGCGCGGCGGGCCGTGCGCTGCTCGACTGGCCAAGCCATGTCTATCAATGGCACGGCGAAGGCTTCGCACTGCCCCGGGGCGCGGTGCAACTGGCGTCGGGCGCGACGTTCGAGAACCAGGCGATGCGCTACGGCACGGCGGCATTCGGCGTGCAGTTCCACCCGGAGACGACGGAGGCCATCATCCGCCGCTGGACCACGCTCGCCGCCCATTGGCTTTCCGGTCCCGGCGCGCGGCCGCAGGGCGAGCATCTCTTCGCGCATCTGACGCACGGCGCGCGGCTGAGGGGCTGGCTCCATCGTTTCATGCCGCTCTGGCTGGAGGACGCGGCCAGCCGGTCGTCCGCTCCCGCCCGGGATAAATAATACGCGATCCCGGCGCACGCGCATTGGCATTCCCGCTCAGCCTGCTAAGAAATAGCGCAGGACCGATTTCAGCAAAAGGAGGCGGCAATGCCGGACGAATGCGAAGCACGGATGGCGGGTCTCGGCCTGAGCCTTCCCGAGGCGCCCGGGGCGGTCGCCAATTACGTTCCGTTTCACCTCCACAACGGCCTGCTGTTCATCTCCGGGCAGTTGCCGCGCCTCGATGGGGGCGAGGTGCTGACCGGCAGGCTGGACGACAGGCTGACGGTGGAGGACGGGCGGAAGGCCGCGCAGGTCGCGTGCCTCAACATCCTCGCCCAGGCGAAGGCGGCGCTCGGCTCGCTGGACCGCGTCACGCAGGCGCTGCGGCTAACCGGCTATGTGAACGCGACGCCCGGTTTCACCGATCATCCGCTGGTCATCAACGGCGCATCCGATCTGCTGGTAGCCGTGCTCGGCGAGCGCGGGCGGCACACGCGCGCCGCCGTCGGCGTGGCCAGCCTGCCCGCGGATGCCGCGGTCGAGATCGATGCGATTTTCGCGGCGGGGTGAGTGACTTCCGGCACCGGCGGGATGAGTAATGGGTGGGGTTGAGACCATCGCCGTCGGCGTGCAGGACGCCATCGCCAGCGTCGCGCCCGCAGACTGGGACACCTGCGCCAATCCCGATCCGGCGCGGTACGATCCGTTCCTGTCGCATGGCTTTCTCGCCGCGCTGGAGACGAGCGGCTGCGCCACGGCGCGTGCCGGATGGCTGCCGCAGCATCTCGTCGCGAAGGATGGGGATGGCCGCGTCGTCGGCGTCATGCCCCTCTATCTCAAGGCGCACAGCCACGGCGAATATGTCTTCGACCATGGCTGGGGGGACGCTTTCGAACGCGCGGGCGGGCGGTATTATCCCAAGCTTCAGGCGGCCGTGCCCTTCACGCCGGTGACGGGGCGGCGGCTGCTCGTGCCGGACACGCCCGCAGCGGAGCGCGTCGAAGCGGCGCTCATGGGCGCGGCACTGGAATTGGTCCGCCTCCACGATGCCTCTTCGCTGCACGTGACATTTCTCACCGAAGGCGAATGGCGGCGGCACGGCGCGGCCGGACTTCTCCAGCGCACCGATCAGCAGTTCCAGTGGCTCAACGCCGGTTACGCCAGCTTCGACGATTTTCTCCAGGCGCTCGCCTCGCGCAAACGCAAGGCGCTGCGGAAGGAGCGCGCGCAGGCCCTTGCGGCGGGCGTCACCATCGAGCGCGTGCAGGGCCGCGACATGACCGAGGCGCATTGGGACGCCTTCTTCGGCTTTTATCAGGACACCGGCGGGCGCAAATGGGGCACACCCTATCTCAACCGCGAATTCTTCAGCATCGTCGGCGCCGCGATGCCCGAGCGCATCCTCCTCATCCTTTGCCGCCGGGCCGGGCGCATGATCGCGGGCGCGCTGAATTTCATCGGCGGTGAGGCGCTTTACGGGCGCTATTGGGGCGCGGTCGAGCACCACCCCTTCCTGCATTTCGAGGCGTGCTATTATCAGGCCCTCGAATACGCCATCGAGCACGGCCTCGGGCGGGTCGAAGCGGGCGCGCAGGGCGAACACAAGCTCGCGCGCGGCTATCTGCCTCGGGCGACCTACAGCCTGCATTATCTGGCGCATCCCGGCCTGCGCAATGCGGTCGCCAGCTATCTGCGGCGCGAGCGGCGGGCCGTCGCCGAGGAGGCGCGCGCTCTGAACGATCTGGCGCCTTTCAAGAAAGCGGGCGGCTGAACGGCAGGCCCTCTCTCAAC
Organism: Rhodomicrobiaceae bacterium; assembly: GCA_050290865.1. GTDB lineage: Bacteria > Pseudomonadota > Alphaproteobacteria > Rhizobiales > Rhodomicrobiaceae > JARRLC01. The sequence goes on from JBNKIW010000003.1 coordinate 187,669, forward strand.
AGCTTTCGCGCGTGAAACACTATCTCGTCCAATTTCACGCAAGGTTCGCGCCGTCCTATGGCGGAAGCGCGGTACGATTCTCCCGCCGCAGGAATGAGGATACCCATGCGACGCGAACGCTTTTCTCGCATCCGCCTGATCGCCGCTTTCTGTTTCGCCCTTGCCGCACTGGCTGGGGCTGCCTATTCGCAGGCCGTCCAGGCGCCCACGCTGGGGCTTGAACTCAACAAGCTGATACCGGCGGAGAACGGCTGCCGGATGCTGATGGTCGTCGACAACCGCAGCGGAGGCGCGCTGTCGGTCATCAAGCTGGACCTCGTCTTCTTCCAGCCCGACGGCATCATCGGCAAGCGCATCGTGCTCGATCTGGCGCCCGTGCGGGCGGCCAAGCGCGGGGTCAAGGCCTTCGACATCGACCGGCTGCAATGCGACGGTATCGGCAGCATTCTCATCAACGACGTGATCGACTGCCGCGCCGACAGCGGCCCCGCGTCCGACTGCCTGAACAGGCTGCGCACGACGTCGCTGTCGGGCGTCGAACTGACCAAGTGAGCGCGGGTGGTGCAGAAAAAGGGTGAATACCGCCTGTTGCGGTGTTATCGGGTTCCGGTACCATTCGCAACGTACCGGCACATCCGTAAGGTCACATGAGCACCATCCTTTCGCGCCCCAAAGACAAGATCAAAATCCTTCTCCTGGAGGGCATCTCCACCACCGCCGTGGATGCCTTCGCGGCTGCCGGCTACACCAATGTCGAGCGGTTGACCAAGGCGCTGCAGGGCGATGCGCTGCGCGAGGCGCTCTCGACCGCCAGCATGGTCGGGATCCGCTCGCGCACGCAGCTCAAAGCCGCCGCGCTCGACGGGCAGCGCTCCGTCATTGCCGTGGGCTGCTTTTCCGTGGGCACCAATCAGGTGGACCTGGAAACGACGCGCGGCATGGGCATTCCGGTGTTCAACGCGCCGTTTTCCAACACCCGCAGCGTCGCCGAACTGACGATTGCCGAGATCGTCATGCTGTTCCGGCGGATTTTTCCCAAATCGGTGTCGGCGCATGCGGGAGGCTGGGAGAAGACGGCCACAGGCGCGAACGAGCTGCGCGGCAAGACGCTGGGCATCGTCGGCTACGGCAACATCGGCAGCCAGCTTGCCGAACTTGCCGAAGCGATGGGGATGCGCGTGATCTTCCACGACCCCACCGACAAGCTGCAGCGCGGCAATGTCATGCCCGCGGAGTCGCTGCACGCGCTGCTGCAGCAAAGCGACGTGGTCAGCCTGCACGTTCCCGAGACGCCGCAGACCATCGGCATGTTCGGCGAGCGGGAAGTGCGGGCGATGAAGCGCGGCGCCTATTTCATCAACAATGCGCGCGGCACGGTCTATGACGATAAGGCGCTGGCGGCGGCGCTGAAGGACGGGCATCTGGCGGGCGCCGCGGTGGACGTGTTCCCCGTCGAACCCTCGGCCGCGTCCGAGAAATTCGCCTCGCCCCTGCAAGGGCTCGACAATGTCATCCTCACCCCGCATATCGGCGGCTCGACGCTCGAAGCGCAGGAACGCATCGGCACCGAGGTGGCGCGCAAGCTGATCGAATATTCCGACGTCGGTTCGACCTGGGGCGCGGTGAACTTTCCACAGGTGCAACTGCCGCAGCGCGCGACGGGCACGCGTTTCATCCAGGTGCAGAGGAACGAGGCTGGTGCGCTGAGCCGCCTCAACGACGTGTTTTCGGCGCACGGGGTCAACATCGCCGCGCAGTATTTCCAGACCGACGGGCATATCGGTTATGTCGTGCTGGACGCGGAAGGCGCTGTGCCGGACGCCCCCGAGATTCTCAAGGAAATCCGCACCTTGCCAGGGTCGATCCGCGCGCGCATGCTGTATCAGCGCTCGTAAGGCACTCTCCGGTCTCTCAGGGCACGCTCTCGCGGCCCGCCTATTCCTCCACGCCCAGGGCGCGGGCAGCGGTGCGGATGCGCTTCTGTTCGGCGGGCGTATCGGCAAAGGTGGCGATGGCCTTCCCCAGCGCGGCGCGGGCGGCGTCTATCTCCCCCAGCACCTTGCGCGCGCGGATAAGCTTGATCCAGCCGTCGCCATCGCGCGGGGATTTCTCCAGACGCCCGGCCAGCCCCTCGACCATATTGCGGATCATGGCCTGACGCGCTTCCGGCTTCATGGCCCCGGCGGCGCGAACGTCGGCCGCGGTCGGGCCTTTGTCTTTGGCCTGCGGCGCGGGACCGATGAGCTTGAGCGGTTTGAGGCCCGGCGCCGCGGCTTTCTTCGTCCCGGCGCCTTTTGCCTTCGCCACGATGTCGTTGTACGCCGCGCGGAATTTGGCATTGTCCGGCTTGAGTTCGACGGCCTTGGCATAGGCTTCCACGGCCTGCGGGTAGCGCTCGGTGGCGGCATAGGACCAGCCCAGCATCCGCCAGCTCTCGGCGTCGGCGGGGTTCTTCTGCACGCGGGCGCGGACGCGCGCAATCATCTGGTCCACCGAGCCGAGCTTGGACGCGCCGGAGCCCTGCCGCTGCGCCTTGGGACGCGATGGCATGGCGGTTTGCGGCGTCGCCTGAGTCGTCGCGGCCTGCCGCTGCTCCACCGCGGCGGCGGCCCGTCTGTGCGCCGCACCCGGCGATGCGGAGGGCAGGTCCGGCCTGCCCGTGACCGCATAGAGGATCGTCGAGCCGAGCACCACGAACCCCGCGATGGCGATCACGACCCTATTGTTCTGCAAGGCGAGCGGAACGCCAGCACCGGACGCGGCTTCGCGCGCGCGATCGGCGGCCAGCAGGCGCCGCTTGATTTCCTGGCTCGCGGCCGCGGCCTCCGCCTCGCCGATCACCCCGGCGGCAGCCTCGCGCTCCACCTCGGCGAGCTGGTCGCGGTAGACCGCCAGTTCGCGCTCGGACGAGCTGCGCCGCTCATCCATCCGCCTCAGGAAAGGCGCGGCCACGAGCACCGCGGCGACCGACGTCATCGCGGTGAGCACAATCCAGAGCAGCGTCATTCACGCGCCTCCCTTGTTCAGAAGTTCATCAAGGCGCCGCTTTTCCTCCTCGGTGAAGGGCTCCACTGCGGCGGTCCGCCCGGCGGGCGCATCACGCCCTCGCACATAGCGCCAGAAGCCGAACCCGGCGAGCGCCAGCACGATGGCCGGGCCGAGCCACAAGAGCGCGGTGTTGAGCTGAAACGGTGGCTTCAGGAGTACGAAATTGCCATAACGCGCAACGATGTAGGCCACCGCCGCCTTGTCCGTGTCGCCCGCCGCGATGCGCTCACGCAGGAGCACGCGCAGATCATGGGCGAGCGGCGCGTTGGAATCGTCGATGGACTGGTTCTGGCAAACGACACAGCGCAGATGCTGGCTCAGATCCCGCGCCCGTGCCTCCTGGGCCGGGTCTTTCAGCATCTCGTCCGGTGTCACGGCCAAGGCCGGGGAGAGCGCCAGCACGAACGCCAAGGCCGCTCCCGTCAGTCTGCGCCAGAGCCAAACCCTCATCATCCGCGCTCCCTGTTGATATGCGCGAGCACCGGCTCGAACACCTCGCGCCAGACCCTCGGCGTAATCGGTCCCTCATGGCGGTACCGGACACGGCCAGCCCTGTCGATGACATAGGTCTCCGGCACGCCGGTGACGCCGATCCGCGCGCCCATCGCCCCGTCGCGGTCTTCGGCGGCGCGCACATACGGGCTCTTTCGCGTTTTGAGCCATTCCGCGCCCTTGCCCGGCTTGTCCTTCCAATTGACTCCGTACATCGGCGCCACGCCTTTTCGCGCCAGCCGCATCAACATCGGATGCTCCTGGCGGCAGACCGGGCACCATGATGCGAACACGTTGAGCAGCACCACCTTGCCGCCGAAATCGGCATTCGACAGGCCCTGCCCCTCGGGCTCCAGCGCAGGCAGAGCGAAGGCGGGCAATGGCCTGTCGAGGAGGCCGGCCGGCATTCCCGGCGTATCGTCCGTCAGGCGCAGGGCCATCAGCAGCGCGATGGCTGCGAAAGCGGCAACGGGGATGAACGCGGCAAGCCGTTTCATTGTGCGCCTTGTTCCGCTGGTATGGGTGTGGTTGCGCGAGCGGCTTTCGCCCGCTGCGGGGCGCCGACGCGGAAGCGCCTGTCGGTCAGCGACACGAACCCGCCCAGCGCCATGATCAGCGCGCCGAGCCAGATCCACAGCGCCAGCGGGTGATGATAGAGCCGCACGGACCACGCGCCTTTGCCGTCCGGCTCGCCGATGGCTACGTAGATGTTGGCCGCGAGGTTGCTGCGGATGCCCGCCACTGTCGTCTGCTGCCTGCGCACCGGATAGAAACGGCGCTCGGAGGCGAGTTGCGTCACAGGCGCACCATGGCGGGTGACGGCGAAGCGCGCCTGATCGGCGGTGTAATTCGGCCCCTTGACGGGTACGACGGCATCGAGCCGGACGTCATAGCCCGCGATCTCCGTTGTCTCGCCCGGGCGCATCATCAGCACTTTATCGCTGCTCCAGGCGGAAATGCCGGTAATGCCGAGAATGGCGAGGCCGAGGCCGGCATGCGCGATGACAAGGCCGTAAGTGGCGCGCGGCGTCGTGCGGGCGAGGCTCCAGGACTGCGCAGGCGACACGCGCATCAGCCGCACCCGGCTGACAAGCACCGCGAGCGATCCGGTGACGAGCCACGCCGCCAACCCGATGGCCAGAGCGGCCACGACATCGCGCCAGGACACGAGCACCAGGCACAGCACCACCACGATCCCGGCGGCGATGGCAGGATTGCGAAGCCGTCCGAGCGCGGCCAGGATTTCGTCGCGTTTCCACCTCAGCACCGGCCCGGCGGCCATCACCAGCACGAGCGGGATCATCACCGGCACGAAGGTGCGGTTGTAGAACGGCGGTCCGACCGAGATCTTGTCATTGCCGATCATGTCGATGATCAGCGGATAGAAGGTGCCGATGAACACCGTGGCCGCCGCCGAAATGAGCAGCACGTTGTTGAGGACGAGGCTCGCCTCGCGGCTCATGGGTGCGAACGCCGCCCCTGCTTTCAGCCCCGGCATACGCAGCGCGTAAAGCGTGAGGGCGCCGCCGGTCGCCACGACCAGCAGGAGGAGGATGAAGACGCCGCGCTCCGGGTCCTGCGCGAAAGCGTGGACGCTCGTCAGCACGCCGGAGCGCACGAGAAACGTTCCGATCAGGCTCAGCGAAAAGGTGAGGATGGCGAGAAGGATCGTCCAGCCCATCAGCGTCTGGCGCCGTTCGACGACGAGCGCGGAATGCAGGAGCGCGGTTCCCGCGAGCCACGGCATCAGCGAGGCGTTTTCCACCGGATCCCAGAACCACCAGCCGCCCCAGCCGAGCGTGTAATAGGCCCAGGCGCTCCCCAGCGCGATGCCGATGGTGAGAAAGCACCACGCCGCCAGTACCCAGGGCCGCACCCAGCGCGCCCAGCACGCATCCACCTTACCCTCGATCAGCGCGGCGACGGCGAAGGAAAAGGCCATTGAGAAGCCGACATAACCGAGATAGAGGAACGGCGGGTGAAAGGCGAGGCCGGGGTCCTGCAGGATCGGGTTGAGACCGTTGCCCTCGGGCGGAGCGAAGGCAAGCCGCGCAAACGGGTTCGACGTCGCGATGATGAAGGCGAGGAACCCGGCGGTGATCATGCCTTGCACGCCGAGCACCCGCGCCCTGAGCGTCTCGGGCAGGCTGGCGCCGAAGAGCACGACGCCCGCGCCGAAGACGGCCAGGATCAGCACCCAGAGCAGCATCGAGCCTTCGTGGTTGCCCCAGACGCCCGACACTTTATAGAGCATCGGCTTGGCGGTGTGCGAGTTCGCGGCGACGGCGGCGACCGAGAAGTCCGAAACGACGAACGCGTAGGTCAGGCAGCCGAACGCCAGCCCGATGAACAGCATCTGCCCCATGGCCGCGTAATCGGCGAAGGCCATGGCGGTGATGTCGCGGCGGCTGGCGCCGATGAGCGGGAGCGTCGCCTGCACGAGGCTGATGGCAAAGGCGAGGATAAGCGCGAAGTAACCGATTTCGGGGGCCATGCTGCCTGATGATCCGGGATGAGTGCGTCGAAGGGGCGGCCACTGCGGGCGCGCGTTACCATAAACGGTTACAACGCTGGTGCGGGAAATATATTCCCCCGGTCCCGCAAGTGTGATGCAGCCCGCCGTTGAACTGAACGGTGAGCTTTGGGCTGTCTCAGCCGCCTTTTTTGCATCGCCCAGCGCGATATAAAGCATCTCTTGACAGGACATGTGATATGGCGTTTTGTGGAACAAATGCGGAACACACATGCCATGCCCTCCCCTGCCTCGCTCCCAACCCCTTCGCAGTGCGATCCTTTGCGGCTGCTGCGCGACGGCTTTCACGAACTGCTCGGCGCCGCGCCGGGCGATGAGACTGCGGTGCTGGCCTTTGCTCTTGCACTGGCGGCGCGCGTCCCGGCAGCAGCGGAGAAAGGCATCTGCTTTTGCTGTACGGGCGGCGCGGCGCAGGAATATGGGCGGATTTACGGGCATGGGCTTGCCGCTCTGGGGGCGGTCCCTGAGCGGATGCTCGTGGTGACGGCACCGGGCGAGAAGGATTTGCTCTGGACGCTCGAAGAGGCGGTGACTTCGGGGGCGTTCGGCGCGGTCGTCGGCATGCTCCCGGCCGGAGAGCGGCTTTATGGCTTCACGGCCAGCCGCCGTCTCAAGCTACGTCGCGATGCTTGTCTGATCGCGACTGACAAAGAATCACGCCGCGATGCTTGTCTGATCGCGGCCAGCAAAGAACCACACCGCGATGCAAAAGCAACGCCGCTTTTCCTCATCCGCCACTGGCAGGGCAGCGGTGCGACGGCGGCGCATGGCCGCTGGCGTGTGGGCGCCCTGCCGAGCCTGCCGGAAGAGGGGCGCGGGAGTGTCCCTCTCCTTGGCCCGCCCCGGCTGCGGCTCGGTCTTGAGCGCATGGGCGGCCTGCCGCCGCAACAATGGGACTTGGGAAGAATCTTTGCCTGTCCTACCGCTTCGCTATTTGAGGACGAAAGTGATGTCACGCGTGGTTTCCATCTGGCTGCCCTTCTGGAAAACGGACCGGCTCGAAAAGCGGCGGGCGGGCGGCAGCGGGCGGCATGAGCCGGACTCACCTCTCGCGGTCGTCGCGGCGGGCAGGGGCGGCAAGCGCGTCATCGCCCTCAACAGCGTCGGGCTGGAGGAGGGGTTGCGTCCCGGTATGCTGCTGACGGATGCCTGCGCCATGCTGCCGATGCTGACCACGACTTCGCATGAGCCGGAGGCCGAGCATCTGGCCCTGAAGCGGCTGGCGGCGGCGTGCAACCGTTTCAGTCCCTGGACCGCCCCCGACGAGCCGGACGGGTTGTGGATCGAGGCCACGGGGCTGGCGCGTTTGTTTGATGGCGAAGACAACCTGCTGCGCCGCATTCTCGGTTATCTGCATGGCCTCGGTCTCACAGCCCGTGTGGCGATGGCGGGGACACCCGGCGCGGCCTGGGCCCTGGCGCGCTTCGGCAGGGAAACCGCCATTATCGCCCCGCCGGGCGAGGAGGCGCGCGCCATTGCCCCCCTGCCGGTCAAGGCGCTGCGGCTCGATGCGGACAGCGCGGCGCTTCTCGACAGGCTGGGGCTGAAGACCGTCGGCCAGTTGCTCGATATTCCGCGCGCGAGCCTCAGGGCGCGGTTCGGCAAGGCGATCACCTGCCGCCTCGATCAGGCGCTGGGCGCCGATGGCGAAGCGCTCTCGCCGCTTACTCCCGAGCCGGTCTATGCCGCACGCGCCGAATTCGCCGATCCGCTCACCGCGCCCGAAGGGCTGGAGCGCACGGCGTGCCGCCTCATCGAGGATGTTGCCGCAAAACTGGCGGCAGACGGCAAGGGAGCGCGCCGCTTCACGCTTCAGCTTTTCGACACGCAGAACGGCATGACGGAGCTGGCGATCCGCATGGCGCGGGCGGGATGCGAGCCGGGGCACATTACCACCATCCTGAAGGAGAGGCTGGCCAGCTTCGAAGGCCGGTTCGATCCCGCTTCGGGTTTCGATGCCGTGGCGCTTTACGCCCTGGGCGTGGAGCCGCTGCACAGCCGCCAGACGAGCCTGCTGGATGGTGGCGGCGGCGACGCCGAAAACTGGCAGCATGTCTCGCAATTTCTGGACCGTGTAACGGCGCGGCTCGGCACGGGGGCGGTCACGCGCTTCGCTTTCAAGGAAAGCCATTGGCCCGAGCGCGCGGCACGTCAGGTTCCCGCTTTCGCGCATGAAGGGACGGCTGCCCCGGCGCTTGCCCAGCCACGCCCGCTGACGCTGCTGCCGCGTCCCGAGCCGATCACGGCGATTGCCGCCGTGCCGGATTATCCGCCGCGCCAGTTCGTCTGGCGCCGCTGTCATCACCGCGTTACCAGGGCCGAGGGGCCGGAGCGGATGTCACCGGAATGGTGGCATGCGGAGGAGAAGACCCCGCAGGCCCGCGATTATTACGTGGTCGAGGATGAAAAGGGGCGGCGTTTCTGGCTGTACCGGGAGGGTGTCTATGGCGCGGATGGCGGGCAGCACTGGTTCATGCACGGATTGTTTCCATGATGGTGAGGTCGCTTGTCCCGCCCGGAGCCAGAATGCCGCCGTGCTCGCAGCAGTCAAGGACAAGCCCTTCGGGTGGCCTTCGGCCATCCTTGACAGCCCCTGCGCGCGTGCGGCTTCGCACTTGCGTGCGGCCGGGACGAAGGAATGTACATGCGGCCGAACAAAAGAATGATGTTTTGGGTGTGTTGTGTGGCAAGTGCGGGGCCGCATGAGCGGCTATGCCGAATTGGTGGCCGCCAGCAATTTCAGCTTCCTGCGCGGGGCGTCGCATCCGGAGGAACTGGCGGCAACGGCGGCGGCACTTGGTTACAAAGCACTGGCGATCTGCGACCGCAACACCGTGGCGGGTGTGGTCAGGGCGCATAAGCCCGCCAAGGCGTTGGGATTACAGTATATTCCCGGCTGCCGTCTGGTGTTGCAGGACGGGCTGGAAATCGCCTGCCTGCCAACGGACCGCGCCGCCTGGGGGCGGCTTTGCCGCCTGCTCACCTGCGGCAACCGCCGGGCGCCGAAGGGCGAATGCTATCTCTGGCTCGACGATGTGATCCGGCATGGCGAGGGGCAGATATTTATTATGCTGCCGCCGCGATCTGATTTCGCCGAGGCCGCATGGGAACTCGCGAGCCGTTTCCCCCGCCATGTCTTCATCGGCGCAAGTCTGGCTTTCGACGGCCAGGACGCGCGGCGCCTTGCGCGGCTGGCAGCGCTCAGCGAGAAGACCGGCGTGCCGATGGTGGCCGCGGGTGATAGTCTTTATCATATTCCAGCCCGCAAGCCCCTGCAGGACGTGCTCACCTGCATCCGCGAGAAATGCACCCTGGCCGAAGCCGGATACCGCCTGCAACGCAATGCTGAGCGGCATCTGAAAAGTCCGGCTGAAATCGCGCGGCTCTATGCGGGCTACGAGACCGCCGTCACGCGCACGGTTGAAATCGCCGCCCGCTGCCGCTTCTCGCTCGATGAGCTGGCCTACGAATACCCCGACGAACCTTACGAGCCTTTCACCTCGCCGCAGGAAGCGCTTGCCCATCACACCGCCGAAGGCATGAAACGGCATTATCCGCAAGGCGCGCCCGAGAAGGTCCGGAATCAGGTCGCTCGTGAACTGGCGCTGATCGACAAGCTCGGCTATGCGCGCTATTTCCTCACCGTTTACGATATCATCCGCTTCGCCCGCGCGAACGGCATCCTCTGCCAGGGGCGCGGCTCGGCGGCCAATTCCGCCGTCTGCTATTGTCTCGGCATCACCGCCGTGAACCCCGCCGAGATCGACCTCCTGTTCGAGCGCTTCATTTCCGCCGCGCGCAACGAGCCGCCCGACATCGACGTCGATTTCGAGCATGAGCGGCGCGAGGAGGTCATCCAGCACATCTATGAGAAATACGGCCGCGACCGCGCCGGGATCGTCGCCACCGTCATCACCTATCGCAGCAAAAGCGCCATCCGCGAGGTCGGCAAGGCGCTGGGGTTGTCGGAGGAGGTGATCGGGGCGCTGTCGGGCATGACGGCGTGGTCGCGGGGGCTGGAACCGGACCACATCCGCGAGGCGGGGCTGGATCCGGAAGATCGCAACATACGGCTGGCGGTGCGGCTCGCGCGTGAGTTACGCGGTTTCCCACGCCATCTCAGCCAGCACACCGGCGGCTTCGTCATCACGCGGGGGAGCCTGGAAGACATCGTGCCCGTCGGCAACGCCGCCATGGACAGACGCACCATGATCGAGTGGGACAAGGACGATCTGGACGCGCTCGGTCTCCTGAAAATCGACGTGCTGGCGCTGGGGATGCTGACCTGTATCCGCAAATGCTTCGAACTGCTGGAGACGCATTACGGCGGGTCCCGGGTAAGGCGGCGGTTGATCGAGGCCATCCGAGCCGACAAGAACCTGGCGCTGGCCGCCATCCCCCAGGGCGATGCCGCCGTGTACGACATGATCTGCGAGGCCGACACCGTCGGCGTCTTCCAGATCGAGAGCCGCGCGCAGATGTCCATGCTGCCGCGCCTTCGCCCCCGCAAATTCTACGACCTCGTCATCGAGGTGGCCATCGTCCGCCCCGGCCCGATCCAGGGCGATATGGTGCACCCTTACCTGCGCCGCCGCGATGGCAAGGAAGATGTGGAATGCCCGAGCCCCGAACTGGAAGCCGTGCTCGGCAAGACGCTGGGCGTGCCCTTGTTCCAGGAACAGGCGATGAAGATCGCTATGGTCGCTGCGGGCTTCAGCGCCGACGAGGCCGACCAGCTTCGCCGCGCCATGGCCACCTTCCGCCACGCGGGCACGATCCAGAATTTTCGCGAAAAATTCATCGGAGGCATGAAGAAGAACGGCTATGACGGCGGCTTCGCCGAGCGCTGCTTCCGGCAGATCGAAGGCTTCGGCGAATACGGCTTCCCCGAAAGCCACGCGGCAAGCTTTGCGCTCCTGGCCTATGCGTCGTCCTGGCTCAAACGCCATCACCCCGATGTCTTCGCCTGCGCACTCCTCAATTCGCAGCCGATGGGCTTTTACGCGCCCGCGCAGATCGTGCGCGATTTCCGCGATCACGGCGGCGAGGCACTAGCTGTGGACATCAACCACAGCGTCTGGGACTGCACATTGGAGACGCGCGGCAGTTGCCCCGGCCGCGCGCTGCGCCTCGGTTTCCGGCTGCTCAAGGGCTTCGGCACGGGTGACGCACAGGCCATCGCGGCCACGCGCGGCGGCGGCTTCCATTCGCTCGACGATTTTGCCACCCGCACCAGGCTGCCCGTCGCCAAGCTGAAGGTGCTGGCCGAAGCCGACGCCTTCCGCTCCATCGGCCTCGACCGGCGCCAGGCGCTGTGGGCCGTTTCACGCTATGCGGACACGGGCACGCCCGCCGCCCTGCTCGCCAGCCTGCCGCTGTTTGCCGCCACGAGCAGCACGCCGCTTCCAGCTGAGGCTACCGCGGCTTTGCCGGACATGACGCTCGGCGAGCATGTCCTGGCCGATTACGCCACCCTGCGCATGTCGCTGAAGGCGCACCCCCTGGCACTGCTCAGGAAGAGTTTCCGCTCGCGCGGCTATCTGCCCTCCGCCGGTCTGCGCGACATGCCGACGGGCAGAATCGTCAACGTGGCCGGGATCGTGCTGATCCGCCAGCGGCCGGGCACCGCGTCCGGCGTGATCTTCTCCACCCTCGAAGACGAAACCGGCATCATCAACATCATCATCTGGCCGAAGATCTTCGAGCGTCACCGGCGCATCGTGCTGGCGGCGCGGCTTCTGGGCGTGCGGGGACAGTTGCAGAGCGAGCAGGGTGTGATCCATGTCATCGCCCGCGAACTTTTCGACATGAGCGGGCATCTGGCGAGGCTCGCGGATGGGGCGGACAGCCGCATCCCCAAATCCACCGGCAGGCGAACCTTTCACGACGCCCTCGCTATGAAAACGATGCCCAAGGGCCGCAACTTCCACTGACCCCGCTACAGGCCGCGCGCCCATGCCGGACGCAGCGGGGCGCTCTCGGGCGAGGCGATCGCCGTGTGCAACTGGCGCAGCAGGCGCTCCTTGTCGGCTCCCAGCGTGCCTTTCAGGATCAGCCAGTTCGAGGCATGGTCGCTGCGAAAGACGGTGCGTCTCAGTTCCAGCGCGGAAAGAAATACCTCCATCTCCTGCATCAGACCGACGACGCCGAGCGGCTCCCAGCCCGGGAAACAGGCGCGGAAGCGGTCCTCGCCCTTCGGAAAACTCACGACCAGCGTCGCCAGATATTCGGGCTGCGCGGCGTTCATCAGCGCCGCCGAGTTCATCGCATGCTGCCGCGACAGCGCCTGCCCGCCCAGCCCATTCAGGATCATGACCGAGCGCTTGATGCCCGCCTCGCCAAGCTTTTCCAGCGCGTCGAGCGTGGTGGCATAGGTCTCGCCCTTGTTCACCCGGGCCAGAACCTCATCGTCGCCCGATTCCGCGCCGACATAGACCATCGACAGCCCGAGCGCCGCCAGGTCGCGCAACTCCGCCGCCGATTTCCGGCGCAGATTACGCGGCAGGCAGTAGCTGGACACACGGCGCACGCCGGGCCATTCGCGGCGGATGGCTTCGAGCACATTGGCGAGGCGCCGCGTGGACAGCACGAGCGCATCGCCGTCCGCCAGGAAAACGCGGCGGATATCACCCCCGAACGCGCCGGCGCAGCGGCGGATGCTTTCAAGGACCTCGGCCTCGCTGCGGGTGCGGAAGCGCTTTTGCGGCGCGGTGTACATCTCGCAGAACGTGCAGCGGCACCAGGAACAGCCGTCGGTCAGCGGCAGGATGAGCGACTCCGCTTCGCTCGGCGGGCGATAGACGGGTTCGACATAGCGGATCGGCGAAAGATCGTGTGGCAAGGGAGCAGCAACCGTCCTGTCGGGTTATGGAAAGCATAAATCATACCGCACGGCGTCCGGACTGTGAACCGGCGCTGAGCATAGACGCTGCCCACATCGCTAATGCAGCAGGACGCCCCCCGCGAAAATCGCCGGCGCCACCGCCAGCGCCGCAATGCTGATCGGGATGCCGTAGGGGCACAGCCCGTTGCGCGCCCACCGGCAAACCTTCGCCAGAACGGGCAACTCGGCCAGCCCCGGATACTGGTTCAACGCATAGCGCAGCGCCACGAGGCCGAGCGCGAAGGCCCCGCCAGCCAGCGCCAGCAACACCGCGAAACGCGCGCCTTGCGCCGGTCCGGCCCAGAGCATGACAGCGGGCAGATATTTGGCGTCCCCCGCCGCCACCCAGCCGAGCGCGAAGAAAATAAAAAACAGCACGAAGGTCGCCCCCGCCAGCGCGAGATGCGGCCAGACACTGCCCGTTCCGCCCGCCAGAGCGTAGGCGGCGAAAGAGGCAACGAGCACCACCGGTATCACGTTGGGTATCCGCAGCCGCGTGAAATCGGACACGAGCGCGTAGATCACGCAGAAGACAAAGATGAGCGCGAAAAGAGCGTGGAGCATGGGGTTCATCGATTGACGCCAGCGGATTCAAACATCGGGGGGGTCCGGCAAGTCCATCCAGCTCGTGAACTCGTCATATTCGAACAGGCGGTCGCCGTCGTCATGCCATTTATTGAAGGCGGCGTTCCAGTAGCCGATGATCATGCCCTTCTGCTTGCAGAATGCACCGCGCCGGAACAGGATGACGGCACGGTCGTCCTTGGGATGGGTCGAGAGGCGGCGCCATTCCTGAGTCTTGTCTGCCCGCGGCTGCCACTCTCCGCACCAATGAATGAGCCGCGTGCGGCACCATGAGAAATTGCTGTGAGGAGGACCACGGCGGCACTCTCCGGTCTTGTCGTCGAAATAAAGGCGGTTTTCAGGATCGGGATCCTGGCAGAAGAAGCGGCAATTGGCGCAGCGCTGCTGCTTGGGGTCCAGCATTAGTGTCCGCCCCGCCGTCCGGCCACTCGCCATACCTCGACACCGCCGTCCCGCGGCGCGATCGTCTCAAATCGGCTCACCCGTGCTCCCAATCCCGCGGCCATACTGCGGATCGTCCCGACGCGCCGGTCTCCGGCCCCGCACATCGCCGTCCGGCGGCTCTTCGGGGCGACACTAACATCGCACGATGGTGGGAACAATTCCCGTTCGCCCCTCTGCATCCCGCGACGCGCTCTCATTCATCGTCGGGGAAGATGTCGCAGGCGGCCCGGTGATCGGCGGCCGCTTTTTCCAGGCGGGCCACGAAATCCCGCGTCTGGGCATCCACGTGAAATTCGTCGCAGCGGCGAAGAATCCCGGCGATGAGCCGCAACTGGCGCTCTGCCTTGTGCAGACGGTCCTGGTGCCAATGGTGGGCCAGCGCTCTGACCGCCGTTTCCACCGCCTCCCCGTTCGAGCGGGCGCGCAGAGGCTCGGCCTCTTCCCTATCCACCGCGGCCAGGGCGTTCAGCGCGTCGCGCAGCGAGATCAGCACGACGTCGCGGAAGAGCCGCGTGGTGTTGTGGCGAAGACGGGTGAGGATCTTCAGTTCGTCGTTCTGGTTGCGGACAGCATCCTTGTAGGTGACGAGAAGAAGCGCGTTGCGACGCCGCCCCGCCGGAATTGCCGTCCAGTCGGCGCGTTCGCTTTCCTTCCAGGCCTGCGTCGCGAGCGTGCACCAGATGGCGATATCGACCGTCCGGAACGCGGCGGCGATGGCGGGGCCCGCACTGGCGGGCGGGAAGGCGCGCGCTTCCATCATCACCACCGAGCGCAGGATGTCGTTCGGCAGGCCGAGTTCGACGAGCTTGCCGGCCGCCGAGGGCGTGTTGCTGGGAAGGCCGCCCAGAACCGTTTGCGCCGGTGGCGGCGGCGCCGTGCAGTCCGTGGCGCTGTAAATGACGTTGGCCACCGGCGCGGGCGTATCCGCAGGCGACTCCGGCTGGGCGATGCGCGTCACCGCCCGGGAGGTCAGCCGTGTCCTGGTTCCATCCCGGCCGACCGCATACATCTCCGGTTCGCTGGCGTAATACACCAGAAGATACGCGGCCTGACCGGCCAGGCCGCCCGAGGGCAGCGCCTGCCGCTTCAGGAGGAAATTGATGGTCGATGACTTGCCCGCGCGATCCTCTCCGAAGACCGCAAGCCGTATCGGCCTGTCGAGGCCCGATTTGAGGCGCGCAAGCGCGCGCCCCGCCGAGCGCAGGCGGGGATTGCAGCCGAGCGTTCCTGCGACGGCCAGTTCGTGACACATGGCGTCGAGGTCGCGGAGCAGGCTTTCCTTTGCTGCCGGCATGGGTTCAGCGCTCCCGTGCCGCGGTTGTCATGCGGATCATCGTCCAGCCTGTTGAGCCTCTCATCTGTTTCGCACCGCGTTGCGACCGTCCCCGCCGAAGCAGGACCGTACAATGCGTGCCGATGGATTTGAAACACGCGGCAAGGCCTAGTACAGCCCGCAAGCCAAGTTCGTACCCCGTTTGCCGCACGCGCTTATACGAACTTGGCTCGCGGATAAGCTGTACTAGATTCAATATGTTGCTAGTACGCCTGATCCGCGAGAAGTCCTGAAAGCACTCGCGGCAAATGGGTCAGGACTTCTTAGCTGAGGCGTACTAGTACGCCCCGGCCACCATTGCGGCGAGCCGGAATGTGTCCATATTCGGTCACGACATGGGCGCAATTGCGTCCGTTCACAACTCGCCGACAGAATTTTGTGGCATCGGAAACCTTCCGCCCACAAGCTGTAGATTCTGTCGGGACGGGCTCACCCCTCTTTCATATAGATGCACTGCCGCTTGACGTCGGCCGCGTCCACGGCGAGCTTTTCACAGCGCAAGAGATGGGCGTGGCCTTCCGCCAGGATTTCCTCGCGCAAGGCTGATGCGCGGGCCTCCGCGTCGGCCGGTTCGGCGCCGGTCAGGCCTTTGTGCGCTTCGACCCACTGCTGCAGTTGCTGCGCAATCGGATAGATGGCGCTGTAGCTCAGATAGCGCAGACGCCGCAGAGCCTCGCTGACATGGTCCTTCAGAGATTCGTCGGCGGCGAGAAACAGTCCGTCGATCAACTCGACGAATGCGCCGTTGATCAGCGCCTTGAACTCGTCCGCATCCGCTGCGGTGACCGGCCGGGAGCCGCGCGCCTGCCAGAAAGCGTCCATATCCAGAGCCGTTACCTTGCTGAGCGGGATGATGGAGGGCGCAGGCACGTCCGCGGCCTGGAAACCGAAGCGCAGGATATCGTCAAGGTCGGGCAGCGCGTCCTTCACGGTCTGGCGCAGCGCCGCCTCGGCCTCCTGCTGCTTGAGAAGAAGCTGCTTGGCGGTTTGCGTGAAATATGTGTAGAAGTCCTCGGCGAGCTGCGAGCGCAACACGAAACTCGCATCCTGGAACTCGGCGCGGAACGCCGCATAGATGCCGAGCTTCAGGAGGTTTTCGCGCTCTTTCTCCGCAAAGCTGTCCACCGAGTAGTGCATGAATTTGCGCAGCCGGTCGAGTTCGGAATGCGCCAGGGCGGTGAACTCGGCCGTCGTCGCCTGCAGAGCCATCTCCACATGGCTCAGCAGATGTTCCAGCCGCTTCAGGTGGTCGAGGGCGTTGGCGCGGAACCATTCGTCGGCATTTCTTGCACTCGTGGGACGCGCGCCCTGCAGCGTTTTCAGGCCATAGCGGACGGAAATGGCGGTGTTGTCGGCCACGGCCCCGATGGTGGACGCAGCGGGCAGAAGCCGCTCGGCGGTCACCGAATGGCCGATGAGCTTCGAGATCGCCGCCACGATCGCCGGGATGCCGGAAAGCTGGTAGAGCAGTTGGGCCACCCGCTCCGCCGGCCAGCCGGCGCCGGGGCGGCCGAAATTGTTCTCGCCATGCAGGGCCTGCACCTCCGCATAATCGGCGAGAGCGGGGGTGAGCACGTCGGCCATCTCCGCCTCGTCGGCGCTGAGCGCGGCATTGCCCCAGTGCGCGCTCGCCAGGATCACGGGAATCTCGGTGTGCGGGAATTCCCGCCGCAGACTGGCGCGGACGTGTCCGATGAGTTTTTCGCCTTTCGTCGCTATGCCATCGACGATATCGACGCGGTTGACCACGGCGATGATGCGGTCCTTCTGCAGGCCTTTCAGTATGCGCAAAAGCGCCAGATCACTTCTGGACAGAGGCTGCTGCGCTGTCAGCACGACGAGGTAGATGTCGGCCTCGCCGAGATCGCCATGCGTGATTTCATCGCGCACCAGGAACGGATCGTTGACGCCGGGCGTGTCGATGATGACAGAAGGGTAGCCGAGCGGTTGCCCCTCCAGGAAGATATCCGCGGTACGTGTGATGTCCGAGTAGAAGCGCTCCTCCCCGCCTTCTTCGGCGGAGTGAGGCGTGTCGGCGTAATCCCCCGCGCTGACATAGCGCTCCAATGTGGAGGACGTCACCGCGGAGAGAAGATGGTGCTTGCCCAGGAGCGAGGGATATTTCGGCCCCAGTCTCTTTTCGGCGCGCCGCCGCAGCTCTTCCAGCGGCGTTTCCAGCTGTTCGGGGCGGAACGCGGAGTGGCGCTGCATGGACATGGCGCCCGCCCTACCGCCGGACATGATACGGTCCCATTCCTCGTCCGAGAAAAAGTGGAACAGCGCGGTGTTGGCCTTCTCGGGCGGGGCGCCGAAATGCAGCTTGGTGATGACCGCCGTGGACGGGTTGATATCGGTCGGCAGCAGGTCGGGCCTGCGCATCAGCGCGTTGATGAGCGAGCTTTTTCCCGCCTTGATCTGTCCGATGACGGCGATCCTGCAGGTATGGGCCGCGAGATCGTCGATGAGGCCGTTCAGGAATGTGGCCGACCGGCCGTTCACCTCGTTCTCGAGCCCTTCGCCCAGCCCGATCACGCGGCGCTTGATCTCCCCCAAGCGGGTGGTGATGCGGGCTTCGGTCAAACTTGCAAAGCTGTCCGCCATTGTCGTCTCCACAAGGCCGGTCCCGCGCACAGGTTTCTCATCCGGCGGCAGGAGTGCCGGTCATTCATATATATATGTATTTCGGCCGAGCGCGGGAAAAGACTTCAAATTCAAAAGCTTGCCCAGCATACCCTGGCGTCGCCCAGTAAGCGCGAAAGCAAAATATTTACCCGAAGGTTATTCACTGTCCTTCCATATACGTCCTATATCGCATCTGGCGGCCATCCGCAGGGCTACCCCTGACCCGCCAGCACCCTATGTGCGGCGTCACAATTGACAGCACAAAGGCTAAAAACCGGCATTCAGTCAAGATACCACAAAGTGGCGAGATAAAGGTTGTATGCTGCAAAAGTCCGGACGATGCGAGATTTTCGGATGGGCTGTGTTTTTTGTAGCTGAAGTGAGGGCTTCGCGTGGCGCCGCCACCTTGATGGAAGGTGAAAGGGATGGAAAATTTCTTCTCCGTGATCTGGATCCTGCTGCTGCTGTTCGCCCTGCAACCTTTCTTGACCGAGCGCTTCATGGCGCTGCAGCGCGCCAATACTATCCGCGCTATCGAACGCTCCGAGGGCACGCGGGTGATCACTATGATTCACCGCCAGGAAAGGCGCAGCTTCTGGGGCTTCCCTGTGTCGCGCTACATCAATCTCGAAGACGCGCAGACGATCATCGCCGCCATCAAGGACACACCGCGCGCCGTCCCCCTCGACCTTATCGTTCATACACCCGGCGGCATCGTGCTGGCGGCGATGCAGATCGCCAGGGCGCTGCAGGCGCATCCCGCGCGAGTGCGGGTGATCGTGCCGGTATACGCGATGTCCGGCGGCACGCTGATCGCGCTGGCGGCCGACGAAATCGTGATGGGGGAGTTTTCCGTGCTCGGGCCGATCGACCCGCAGCTAGCGGGTTTTCCCGCCGCGAGCATCGTCAAGGCGCGGGATTCCAAGCCCGTTCATGAGGTGCACGACCTGACGCTGGTCATGGCCGACATGGGCGAGAAGGCGCTGGCCCAGGTCAAGCGCGGCGCCGTCGAACTGACCAGGGAACGGCTCGGCGAGGAACGCGCCGCAGCGCTCGCGGAGAAGCTGGCGGGCGGATACTGGACACATGATTACGCGCTGACCGCGGAGGAGGCCCGCGATCTGGGGCTGCCGGTGAAAGTCGGCGTGCCGCCGGAGGTTCTGCGGCTGATGACCTATTATCCGCAGCCGGTGCAGTCAACCGGCGTGGAGTTTCTCCCTGTCGATCCGAATGGCCGCAGGCCGCAGATGCCCGTGCCGGGGACGACGCGCTGACCCTGCCGCGCTGTCAGCTTTGCCGCGCAGTAACGGTGTCAGCGCCCGCAGGACACCACGCATTGCCGGGCACAGATCTGGAACTGGGTGCGGTTGCTGCTCTTCGACCGGCAGCGCGCCATGCAGCGATCCATGCAATTCCGGCCTTCCGCTACGCGAAAATCGTATGGCTTCGGTGTCATCGCCGGACGGACCGCCTCCTCTCCGGTGCACGAGACGACGGGCGCTGCAAGCGCCTGAACGGCGTGGCCAAGAATGAATGTCACGAGCAGTACCGCACCTGCTCTCGTCATGTTGCCTAGCATGTCCGGCACCTCACGGATGTCAGGCGGCACCGGCGGCGGACTGTGCCAGCCGGGCACGCTCGTAGTCTTCGGATAACTGCAGCCATACCATTTCAGCCTCGCCGAGCGCTTTTGCAAGTGCCCCGCGATCCCTCAACAGTGTCTGTGCGCGCGTTGCCTCTCGTTCATAAATCTCCGGTTCAGAAAGGGCGTGATCGAGCGCCTCGATTTTCTTGGTCATCGTGTCGATTTCGCGCTCCGCCGCCTCGATCTTCTTGCGCAAGGGAGCCAGTTCGGCGCGGGCGCTGGCGGCGGCGCGGCGCTCGTCCTGGCGTTTTTTTGCAGGCGACATGGAGACCGGCTTGGCCGAGGTCGCCGCGGCCCTCCTCTGCTCGCGTGCAACGGCGAGGCATTCGGCCTTGTAGCTGTCGAGATCGCCGTCATAGGGTTTCACGGTGCCGTCGCGCACGATCCACAGGCGGTCGGCGGTCGTTTCGATCAGATGGCGGTCGTGGCTGATGAGAATCACCGCGCCTTCGTATTCGTTGAGCCCGTGAATGAGCGCCTCGCGGCTGTCCACGTCGAGATGGTTCGTCGGCTCGTCGAGAATGAGGAGATGCGGCTTGACGAAGGACGCGATGGCGAGCAGGAGCCGCGCCTTTTCACCGCCCGACAGCTTGGCGGCGGCGGTGTCGGCCTTGTCGGCGCCGAAGCCGACCGCGGCGACATGGGCGCGTTTCTGCGCTTCCGTGGCGTCGGGCATGAGTTCGGCGATGTGCTCATAGGCCGATTCTTGCGGGTTGAGTTCGTCGAGCTGGTGCTGAGCGAAGTAACCCGAGACCAGCTTCTTCGACGCGCGGCGATGGCCGGCGAGCGTGTCCAGGCGGCCGCAAAGAAGCTTGGCAAGCGTCGATTTGCCGTTGCCGTTGGCACCGAGCAGGCCGATGCGGTCATCGCTGTCGAGCCGCAGATTGAGGCCGCTGAGCACCGGCTTGTCCGCGCTGTAGCCGACGCTCGCCTCTTCCAGCCGGATCAGCGGATTGCCGAGAGGCGCTGCCGGATTGGGAAAGACGAGCGGGCGAACCTCGCTCACGATCTCGGCGGCGATGGGCTGCATTCTGGCGAGTGCCTTGAGGCGGCTCTGCGCCTGCCGCGCCTTGGTCGCCTTGGCGCGGAAACGATCGACGAAGGCCTCCATGTGGCGCCGCGCGTCGTCCTGCTTCCTTTTCAGCTTGAGTTGCAGGCGCTGGCGCTCGCGGCGCGTTTCCTCGAAAGCGTCGTAGCCGCCGGAATAGAGTGTCAGCTTGCCGTCGGACAAATGCAGGATCGAGCCGACGCATTTGTTCAGGAGGTCGCGGTCGTGGCTGACGATGAGGACGGTGTGCGGGTAGGAACCGAGGAAGTTCTCCAGCCACAGCGTGCCTTCGAGGTCGAGATAGTTCGTCGGCTCGTCGAGCAGGAGGATATCCGGCGCGGTGAACAGCACCGAGGCGAGCGCGACGCGCATCCGCCAGCCGCCGGAGAATTCGGCGCAAGGGCGCTGCTGCGCCGCCTCGTCGAAACCAAGCCCGGCGAGGATCTGGGCGGCGCGCGCGGGTGCGGCATGAGCGCCCATGTCGTTCAGGCGGATCTGGATTTCGGCGATGCGGTGCGGGTCGCACGCGGTCTCAGCTTCGGCAAGAAGCGCCGCGCGCTCGGTGTCCGCGGCCAGCACCGTCTCGATGAGGCTTTCCTCCCCGTCCGGCGCCTCCTGCGCGACGCCGCCCACTTTCGCCGTCTTCGGCCAGGAAATGCTCCCGTCGTCGGGTGCGATCCCCCCCAGCATCATGCGCAGCAGCGTCGTCTTGCCGGTGCCGTTGCGCCCCACGATGCCCACCTTGTGACCGTCCGGAATACCGGCGGTCGCCTTGTCGAGCAGAAGGCGGCCCTCGATGCGGTAGGAGAGTTCGTTGATATGCAGCATGGCCGCATGCTTGGCGAAATCTCGCGAAATTGCAAGGGTGCGGGTGCGAGCACCATGGCGTTGGAGATCGCCGACAGGGGCAGGCTCCCCGCTTGCGGTGCCGTACGCCGCTCTGTATAAGCGCCCCTGACGGTTTCAACTCCAATCAGCGGGACTATCCATGGCAGTCGAGCGTACTTTTTCCATCATCAAGCCGGACGCAACGGCCCGTAATCTGACGGGCAAGATCATCGCCAAGCTGGAAGATGCCGGGCTCCGGGTCGTTGCGCAGAAGCGTGTGCGCTGGACCAAGGCCCAGGCGGAGAAGTTCTACGAGGTGCATAAGGAGCGCCCGTTCTACGGCGATCTCGTCTCCTTCATGACCTCCGGCCCGATCGTCGTGCAGGTGCTCGAAGGCGAAAACGCGGTGGCGAAGAACCGCGAAGTCATGGGCGCGACCGATCCGGCCAAGGCGGAGCCGGGTACGATCCGCAAGGAGTTCGCCGAGAACATCGAGCGCAATTCGGTGCACGGTTCCGACAGCCCGGCGAACGCGGCCATCGAAATCGGCCTCACCTTCCGCGAGGAAGAGATCGTCGGCTGATTCGACACAACGACGGGCAGGGGAGGGCGCGGTCCTCCCCGTGCATGCCGCGCTTTGCCGCACTCTGCGGTCCATCCGCATGTTCCGTTTTTCTACCCGCGCGAGCATAATCCCAAGAGCTGAGGAGCGTAGGCATGCCTGAATTTTCTCTGGGAGCCGCATTCACCGGGCTCGTCGCCGACATGAGCATGACCAAGTTCTGGATCGGCGTCCTGGAGATTATCTGGATCGACATCCTGCTCGCGGGCGACAACGCCGTGGTCATCGCGCTCGCCTGCCGCAAGCTGCCGCGGAATTTGCGCGTCTGGGGCATGGCGCTGGGCGCGGGCGTTGCGGTGCTCATGCGCATCATGTTCACGCTCGTCGTTGCCATGCTGATGACCGTGCCGTTCCTCAAGATCGCGGGCGGCGTGGCGCTGTTCTACATCGCCTTCAAGCTGCTCACGCCCGAGGAGGAGCAGCAAAACGACGATATCGAGGCCAGCACGCGGCTGTGGCGGGCGGTGCGCGTGATCGCCCTCGCCGATATCGTGATGAGCCTGGACAACGTTATCGCCATCGCCGGCGCGTCGGACGGGCACGTGGCGCTCTTCGTCTTCGGCCTTGCGGCCAGTATTCCGCTGATCGTGGCGGGCGCGCGCGTGGTCATGATGCTACTGACGCGCTTTCCTGCGCTGGTATGGGCGGGCGGCGCACTTCTGGGGTGGATCGCAGGCCAGGTGATTGCGACGGATCCGGCCGTGAAGGGCCTCCTTCTTGAACATTTCGGCCATGATTTTGCCCGCGCGGTCGAATTCACGGTGGCGACGGCGGGTGCGCTGGCCGTCCTTGCAGCAGGCTGGAGGATTCGCGGCCGCGATGTTTCGACGGCGCCGCAGAGCTGAAGGCGCGGGGCAGGAGATGGCGTGCCCGGCCTGCCCCTTTACTCTGTTGTAGTTTAGCCACAGAGATGCCCCAAATACAGCGCCGCTCGTCCGGCCGGCTGTCTTCCGCGACATCGCGGACATACGATTTCCGCCCTAATAAACTCAATAATATCAACGCATTAACTCGTCGCCTCGCCAAGGAACCATGCGTCGCATTCATAGCTTGCACGCTAACGCGGCGCGTCCGGGCACCCGCTTTAATTGCGGTCTTGCCGCGAGCAACCGCAAGACAGTAGGCAGCCTCCCCCCAGCGTGAAATACGTATAGCGTGTTCTGCGTAGGGGCTTGGGCGAATTCGTAGTACCCGCAGCAAGTATTTGCGGCACCGCCAGGGGGCGGTGGGTGGCAAGGCTTCATTCGCTTTCTTTTCTGCCGGACACGGGCGCTTTTCTTGTGGTTTCGCCGCGGAGGACGTGCGCTTCGCCACCATCTGACCGCAGTGCGAATACTTCTTTTGTCTGTGACAACAAGGCGGGTACAGCCTCCGGCTGTAGTGAACTGTCACAGTTACGGCATAATTGACGGCGAGTATCCGGACTTGCCGGTTCTAAGTGAATTCTGACAGTTGACCGGGGGGCAGAGGAAGGTCCGGGCTGGGGGAAATTAGCCCGGACCTTTTTATTTCGCTTTGAGCGCACTGTCTTGTCTTCACGGCGCTGTACCCGCGGACGCAGCGATTGTAGAATCCGCGCCCCGGCCCACCCCTTCCGTCTTTTATGCACATTTTACGCCGGCGGACCGCAATCCATATGGCTCCTTTACGCATTCTCACGCAAATTGCCTCGGGTAAGACTTTTGAATTCGCTGAGGAGCAGCGCATGGGCGACATCGTCTACATCGCAATGACGGCAGCCGTGTTCTTCATATGCGTCCTGGCAATCACTATGACGGAACGCATGTGATGCCCACCGGGCTGCACTGAAGAGGAAGACATATCATGGGACTCGAATATGTAGTCGGCGGCGGCGTGGCCCTGTTCCTTCTGATCTATCTGCTGTACGTGCTTGTGCATGCGGAGAAGTTCTGACACGGGCCTCCCGCACCTGACCGCCGCTCGCCTCAGTGATTTCCCCTCGCCATCCCCAACCGGGGAGAACCCCATCCCGGACGGAGTATCCAGGAGCCGGACATGACCGACGGTACCGCACAACTTCTCTTCTTCTGCGTCGTCATCGCAGGCGTGACGCCGCTGCTGGGCACCTACATGTATCGCGTCTATGCGGGCCTGCCGACGCCGCTGTCGCCCGTGCTCGCACCGCTGGAGCGGCTGACATACCGGCTCATGGGGGTCAATCCGGGCGTCGGGCAGCACTGGAAGCGCTACGCGCTGTCCTCGATCGTCATGACTTTCGCCGGAATGTTCCTGTTTTACCTGATCCTGCGCCTGCAGCACGTCCTGCCGCTCAATCCACGCGGTTTCGGCCCGTTCGATCCCGCGCTCGCCTTCAACGCCGCCGCCGCCTTTATCACCAACACCGACTGGCAGGCCTACGACCCCGAAAAGCAGATGTCCTATTTCAGCCAGATGGCCGGCGCGACGATGCTGAATTTCTTCAGCTCCGCAATCGTCATGGCCGTGGCGATCGCCGTCATTCGCGGCTTCACCGGAACCCAGAGCAAGACGGTCGGCAATTTCTACGTCGATTTCACGCGCTCCATCTATTACATCCTGCTGCCCATAGCTTTCGTGTCGTCCCTGATCCTCGTTGCCGAAGGCGTCCCCCAGAACCTGGCGAATTACGTCACCGCCAATACGGTCGAAGGCGGCAACCAGCTTATCGCGCAAGGACCGGTCGCCTCGCAGACCGCGATCGCGGTGTTCGGAACCAATGGCGGCGGCTTCTTCAATGCCAATAGCGGGCACCCTTACGCAAATCCAAGCCCGTTGACGAACTTCCTGCAGATGGTGCTGATCTTCGCGATCCCTGCGGCCATGACCTACACCTTCGGCAAGATGGCGAACGATACGCGGCAGGGCTGGGCTCTGTTCAGCGCCATGGCGGTGATGTTCGTCGCCGGTCTTTCCATCGTCTACTGGTCCGAACTGCAGGGAAATCCGCTGCTCGACGGTTTGCCATTGTCCCAGACCGGCAATATGGAGGGCAAGGAAGTCCGTTTCGGCATCGCCGGTTCCGCGCTCTACGGCGTGGTGACGACTGCGTCCTCCGCGGGTGCCGTCAATGCGGCGCATGACAGCTTCACCGCGTTCGGCGGGCTCATCCTGCTGTTCAACATCCATATCGGCGAGATTATCTTCGGCGGCGTCGGCACAGGACTTCTCGCCATGCTCTTCTATGTCGTGCTGGCGGTGTTCATCGCCGGTCTCATGGTCGGGCGTTCGCCGGAATATCTCGGCAAGAAGATCGAGGCGAAGGAAATCAAGCTGTCGGTGCTGGCGCTGTTCCTGCTGACAGCCTGCATGCTCGGTGTTCCCGCGCTGACCGTTGCGCTGCCCGCCCTCGCCGCGTCGATCCACGAGGCCGGTCCGCACGGGCTTTCCGAGGTGCTCTACGCCTACGGTTCAGCGACGGCCAACAACGGCTCATCCTTCTCAGGCTTCAACAGTGCCACACCGTTCCACCTGACGGCGATGGGCCTGTGCATGCTGATCGGCCGGTTCGCCGTCATCATCCCCATTCTGGCCATCGCCGGAACGCTTGGCGCCAAGAAGACCATTCCACCCTCGGCCAGCACCTTCCCGACACACACACCGCTGTTCGTTGGTGTCCTGATCGGCGTCATCATAATCGTCGGCGGTTTGACCATTTTCCCCGCGCTGGCGCTTGGACCTTTGGCCGAACATTTCGAAATGCTCGCGGGCAAGAGCTTCTGAGCGGCAAACGTCAAGGATTGCATAGGATGAAACCCCGCAAGGAATTCTCGCTGTTCGATCGCAGGATCCTCACTGCAGCCGTGCCGGAGGCTTTCCGGAAGCTCAATCCGGTGGTCCTCTTCGGCAACCCGATGATGTTCGTCGTCGAGGTCGTCGCGGTGATGGCCACCTTCGTGTTCTTCGACAGCGCCATCAACGGCAGTCCGACGGTTGCTCTCGACGGGCAGGTCGCCTTCTGGCTCTGGGTCACAGCGCTCTCCGCCAATTACGCCGAGGCGGTGGCGGAAGGCCACGGCAAGGCCCGCGCCGACTCCTTGCGCGCCACGCAGCAGGAAACGTCGGCCAAGCGCCTCCTCTTCGAGCACAGCCAGGACTTCGAGGTCGTCCATTCCCGCGAGTTGACGACCGACGACGTCGTTCTCGTCGAGGCAGGCGATATCATCCCGGCCGATGGCGACGTCATCGACGGCATCGCCTCGGTGGACGAGTCGGCGATTACCGGCGAGTCCGCCTCCGTCATCCGCGAGTCGGGCGGGGACCGCTCGGGCGTAACCGGCGGCACCAAAGTGGTGTCCGACTGGCTGAAAGTGCGGGTAACCGTGCACCCGGGCGAGAGCTTCCTCGACCGGATGATCGCCATGGTCGAAGGCGCCAAGCGCCAGAAGACGCCGAACGAGGTCGCGCTGACCATCCTCCTCGTCGGCCTGAGCGCCATCTTCCTCGTGGTCGTCGTCACCCTGCAGCCTTACGCGATCTATGTGGGCCATCCGGTCAGTATCACCTTCCTCGTGGCGCTCCTCATCACGCTCATGCCGACCACCATCGGCGGTCTTCTGTCGCCAATCAGCATTGCCGGCATGGACCGGCTCGTCAAAGCGAACATCATCGCCAAATCGGGCCGCGCCGTGGAAGCCTGCGGCGATGTGGACACGCTCCTGCTCGACAAGACCGGCACCATCACGTTCGGCAACCGCATGGCCGACGAGTTCAAGCCGCTGCCCGGCATCAACGCCAAGGAGTTCGTGGAAGCTGCGGTGCTCGCCTCGCTCGCCGACGATACGCCCGAGGGCAAGTCCATCGTCGATCTCGGCCGCAAGAGATTCGGGATCATGCCCGGTGCCGCGGACGTGGCGACCCCGATCCCGTTCAGCGCCGAAACCCGCATTTCGGGCGCCGATCTCAAGGACGGCAGCGAGGTGCGAAAAGGCGCGGAAGACGCGATCCTCGGCTATGCCGGCCTGGACGAAAGTGCGGAGCTGCGGCGCCACGTGCAGGACATCGCGCGTTCCGGCGGCACGCCCATGGTGGTGGCCAAGAACAAGCACGTCCTCGGCGTGATCCACCTGAAGGACATCATCAAGCCCGGCATCCGCGACCGTTTCGCCCAGTTGCGCACAATGGGCATCCGCACGATCATGATCACGGGCGACAACCCGCTCACCGCAGCAGCCATCGCCGCCGAGGCGGGTGTGGACGACTTTCTCGCCGAGGCCACGCCCGAGCGCAAGCTGGACCTGATCCGCGATGCGCAGGCCGAGGGACGGCTCGTTGCCATGTGCGGCGACGGCTCGAACGACGCGCCCGCGCTCGCCCAGGCCGACGTCGGCGTCGCCATGAACGACGGAACCCAGGCCGCCAAGGAGGCCGCCAACCTCGTCGACCTCGACAGCGATCCGACCAAGCTCCTGGAAGTCGTGCGCGTCGGCAAGCAGCTGCTTATGAGCCGCGGCGCGCTCACCACCTTCTCGATCGCTACCGATGTGGCCAAATATTTCGCCATCATGCCCGCGGTCTTCGCCTCCATCTATCCGAGCCTGGCCGCGCTCAACGTGATGGGGCTACACACCCCGGCAAGCGCCGTCCTGTCGGCCGTCATCTTCAACGCTCTGATCATCGTCGCCCTGATCCCGCTCACCCTGAAGGGCGTCAAATACAGGCCAGCCAGCGCCGAGGCGCTGCTCGGACGCAATCTGCTCGTTTACGGCGTGGGCGGCGTGCTGCTGCCGTTTCTGGGCATCAAGATTATCGACATCGTCATCACGACCGCCGGACTGATATAGGAGGCCCCCCCATGCTGCAAGAGTTGCGCCCTGCACTCGTCGCGGTGCTGTTGACGACCGTCCTCACGGGTCTGATCTATCCCTTCGCCGTGACCGGCATCGCGCAGACCGTCTTCCCGACGGCGGCGAATGGCAGTCTCGTGGTCAAGGACGGCAAGATCATCGGTTCGGAGCTGATCGCCCAGAATTTTACGAAACCCGAATATTTCCATCCCCGGCCGTCCGCGAGGAACTACGACGCCGCCGACTCCGGCGCCTCGAACGCCGCGCCCTCCAGCAAGCAGCTCATCGCCGACATAACCGAGCGCACCAAGGCCCTGCGCGCCGAGCTGGGCGACGAGCGCAAGGTTCCCATCGAGCTGGTCACGACCTCCGCCAGCGGCCTGGACCCGCACATCTCGCCCGAAGCCGCCTACGCCCAGGCAAAACGCGTGGCCCTGGCCCGGAACATGGCCGAAGGGGATGTTTGGAAGCACATCGCTTCCCATATAGAAGACCGGACGTTCTCACTCCTGGGAGAACAGAGGGTTAACGTGTTGCGGTTAAATCTGGCGCTTGACGCTTTACCGCGGACGGAGGCTGGGTCACCATAGGGAGCCATGGCACATAACGACGATCGCCCTGCACCTGAAGCCCTGCTCGAGGAAGCCAACCGCGAACGGCGCGGCAAGCTGAAGATTTTTCTCGGCGCCTTTCCCGGCGTCGGCAAAACCTACTCCATGCTGGAGGCGGCGCAGGCGCATCTTCGTGAAGGGGTGGATGTCGTCGTCGGCATCGTCGAAACCCACGGGCGGGCCGAAACCGAAACGCTCCTGCGTGGCCTCGAAGCCATCCCGCGCCAGCAGATTTTCTATCGCGGACGCTATTTCGGCGAGATGGACATCGCGGCGGTCCAGAAGCGCCGCCCGAAGATCGTGCTGGTCGATGAACTCGCCCACACCAACATCCCCGGCAGCCGCCACGAGAAGCGTTACCAGGACGTCGAAGACCTGCTGGCCGCGGGCATCGACGTCTACACCACGCTCAACATCCAGCATATCGAAAGCCTTAACGATGTCGTGGCGCGCATCGCGCGTATCCAGGTGCGCGAGACCCTGCCCGACAAGGTGCTGGAACTGGCGAGCGAAATCGAGCTGATCGACCTGCCGCCCGACGACCTCATCCAGCGCCTGCGCCAGGGCAAGGTCTACATGCCGGAGCAGGCGGGCCGCGCCATCGTCCATTTCTTCTCGAAGGGCAATCTCACCGCCCTGCGCGAGTTGGCCATGCGCATCGCCGCGGAGCGGGTGGACGCGCAGATGGTCAACTACATGCGCGCGCACGCCATCCCCGGCCCGTGGCCCGCGCAGGACCGCCTCCTGGTGTGCCTGAACGAAGCGCCCGTCGCCAAGCGGCTGGTGCGCTCGGCGCGGCGCATGGCCGAGCGCCAGCGCATTCCCTGGATCGCGCTCTATGTGCGCACGCCCTACTACGACAGTCTGCCCGAGGCCGCCAAGGACCGTATCGCCGAGGCCATGCGTCTCGCCGAGCGCCTGGAAGGCGAGGTCGTGACCATTCACGCCGAATCCCGCGTCGCCGACGAAATCATCGCCTATGCTCTGAAACGCAACGTCACGCGGCTCCTGCTCGGACGCCAGCGTCCGCGCCGCTGGACCGGCTTCCTGCGCGAGACGGTGGCGCAGGAACTGATGCGCAAGGCCACCCGGTTCGAGGTGACCCTGATCTCGCCCGACGACGAAGAGGCGCGCAAGGACGTCATCAGCAGCGGCTTTCTGGAGCTTGCCGGGGAATGGGACTCCTACGCGCTGGCAACG
This sequence comes from Rhodomicrobiaceae bacterium, assembly GCA_050290865.1. GTDB lineage: Bacteria > Pseudomonadota > Alphaproteobacteria > Rhizobiales > Rhodomicrobiaceae > JARRLC01. Next base: position 217,346 of record JBNKIW010000003.1, read on the forward strand.
GCGGGCATCGCCGTGGCGGTGGCGCTCGGATACGGGATTTCGCTGTTTCTGCCGCTGCCGAACATCTGGCTCGTCTTCATGACGGCGGTGATCCTGATCGCCATCTATATCGGGCGCGGGGCGTCGATCTTCGCCAGCATACTCAGCTTTCTCGGCTACAACATCTTCTTCACCAAGCCGTTTTACGGCTTCTCCGGCTTCCGGCGCGACGATCTCCTGACGATCGTGTTCTTCCTCATCGTCTCCGTCGTGGTCGGCAACCTCGCAGCGCGGCTGAAAGTGCAGATCCAGTCCATGCGCCATTCCGCGCAGCGCACCAACAACCTCTATGAATTCAGCCGCAAGATCGCCGCTGCGGCTTCGCTGGAGGACGTGCTGTGGGCGGCGGTGCACCATGTCGCGTCAACGCTGCAATCGGCCTCGCTGGTGCTCCTGCCGCAGAAGGACCGGCGGCTGCGCATCGCCGCGGGCTATCCGCCCGAGGACCAGCTTGCGCTCAAGGACTGGGGCGCGGCGGAATGGGCCTGGGAGCACGGCCGCCCGGCAGGCTGGAAATCCGACACGCTGCCCGCCGCCGACTGGCTGTTCCTGCCGATGCGCACCCGGCGCGGCATGGTCGGCCTGCTCGGTGTGTCGTTCAGGGACCGGCAGCGGCCGCTTGCGCCCGATCAGTGGCGGCTCCTGGAAGCACTCGTGGACCAGGTGGCCGTGGCCGTGGAGCGGACCAATCTGGCCTCGGACATCGAAGAGGCGCGGCTCCTGACCGAGACCGAGCAACTGCGGTCCGCGCTTCTGTCCTCCGTTTCCCACGATCTGCGCACGCCGCTCGTTTCCATCGTCGGTTCCGCCACGACGCTGACCACCGTGGAGAACCTGTCGGACACCGAGCGCAAGGAACTGGTAACGACGATCCTCGATGAGAGCGAGCGCCTCAACCGCTTCGTGCAGAACCTCCTCGACATGACACGGCTCGGCTATGGCGCGCTGCAGCCCAAGCGCGAATGGTTCGACCTGCGCGAAATCGCGGGCCGCGCGCTGAAGCAACTCGGCAAACCGATGGAAAAACGGCAGGTTATTCTCGATATCGCCGCGTCGTTGCCGCCGGTTCATGTTGACCCGGTATTAATGGAACAGGTTCTGGTCAACATCCTGGACAATGCGGCGAAATACACCGCCGATGGCGGCGTGATCGCCTTGCGCGCGGTCCAGAAGGAAAACGAACTCGTCCTGCACATTACCGACGACGGTATCGGCATCCCGCCGGAGTCGCGCAATGCGGTCTTCGACATCTTCTACCGGGTCCGCGCCAGGGATTCGCAGATTGCCGGAACCGGCCTCGGCCTGTCGATCTGCCGCGGCATCATCGAGGCCCATGGCGGGCGTATCGCGGCCAAGGACGGGCCTGGCGGCAAGGGGACGACCATCGAGATCCTCCTGCCGATGACCGAACCGCCCGTGCTTCCCGAGGGGGACGCACAGGAACAGTTGAGTGAGGAAACCGGGGCCGCGTGATGACGAATCGTATTCTAGTCGTTGATGACGAGCCGCAAATCCGCAAATTCCTGCGCATCAGCCTGACGTCTCAGGGCTACGAGGTCGTCGAGGCGCCACGCGGCGAGGAGGGCATCGCCAAATGCGCGACGGCGCAGCCCGGCCTCGTCATCCTGGATCTCGGCCTGCCCGATCTCGACGGTCAGCAGGTCATCAGCCGCATCCGCGAATGGTCGGATGTGCCAATCATCGTCCTGTCGGTGCGCACGCGGGAGACCGAAAAAGTCAGCGCGCTGGACAGCGGCGCCAACGATTACGTCACCAAGCCCTTCAGCATCGACGAACTGCTCGCCCGGATCCGCGCCGCAATGCGCTCGCGCCTGGGCACGGCGGAAACGGCGGAATTCGTCATCGGCGAGCTGATCGTGGACGTTCCGCGCCGCAGAGTCTCGGTCGGCGGTGACGATGTGAAACTGACGCGCAAAGAGTTCGAGCTTCTGCGCATGCTGGCCAGGAACGCGGGGCGCATCATCACACACCGGCAGATCCTGCGCGAAGTCTGGGGACCGGCGCATGAGGACGATGTGCACTATCTGCGCATCTATATCGCCCATCTGCGCCAGAAGCTCGGCGACGATCCCGCCAACCCGCAATTCATCGAAAGCGAGCCCGGGGTCGGCTACCGGCTGATCACGATTGCGGCGTGAACGGCGCGCGTCCGGCGACAGCGGAATTCTCCCTGCCTTTTGCAATTTGTCTCGAAATCGGAGATGCTCTTCCCTGCTCAAGGCCCGCGCATGTTTGCCATGATCTGTAGCGCAAACATGGAGATGAACAACGTTCTCGAAAGCCGGAGACCCGCCCAACGAAGCGGGGTGGTAGCATAGATGCAGTGGCGCATTCGCAGCAGCGCGCACGCCGTGGCGGAGCGCAATTGTCCGTCACTCGCCGGAACCGGTCGGGCGCGGCGAAGGATGTTCATCATTCACAATGCGATCGCCGGCATGCGGCGGCGCTGGCTTCTTCGCAATGTTTGCCGCGAACTGCAAGCGGCGGGCGTTGAATTGTCCGTCGTCGCGGCCGACAGCCTGGAGATGGATATCCGCCTCGCCAAGGAGGCCGCGGCCTCGGGCGATTATGACGCCGTCGTTGCGGCGGGCGGCGACAGCACCGTGCGCGGCGCCGGGATCGGGCTGGTCGGCAGCGGCGTGCCGCTCGGCATCATCCCCATCGGCACCGGCAACGTCCTGGCGGAGGAGATCCGCTTTCGCGGCAGGCCCCGCACCGTGGCGCGCCGTCTCGTTCATGGCCCGGCGGTGCCCATCCATGCCGGACGCGCCAACAGTTCATGTTTCTTCGCCATGGCCGGGGCCGGATTCGACGCGCGTGTTCTCGCCCGTCTCGACACGCGTTGGAAACGCCGTCTCGGCAAACTCGCCTATGTCTGGCCCGTGCTGCGCGAACTGGCGCGCACACCCGTTGTGTTCAACGCCGTGATCGACGGCGAGCACCATCGCTGCAGCTGGCTGATCATCGCCAAAGCCGCGCGCTATGGCGGCCCGTTCCTTCTCACGCGCCGACAGTCCCTGGAAAAGGCGGGGTTCCATGCGGTCATCATCAACGCCCGCACCCGGTTCGCGCTGATGGGCGTGATCATGGCTATTGCTCTCGGGAGAGCGGAGCGTCATCGCGACGTTCGGATCATACCCTGCCAGAGGGCCACCATTCCCCGGCAGCCGGGCATCCCCATTCAGCTCGACGGCGAGATGTCCGGCGAGGCGCCGCTGGAGATAGAGTCAACGGCACTGCCCGTGCATCTGATCTATCCGCATTGAGGACGCGCGGCGCCAGCCCGTTCACTGCCCGTAGCGCCACCAGGGCTGGTAAGGCCGCTCATACCGGCGGCGGTAAGTCCGGTCGCGGTAGGTCGTGTATTCCTCATCATCCGCCCCGTAATACTCGTCATCATATTGCCGGTCGCTGCGGCGCCGGCGGTCGTCCGCCTGAGCGTTGTCGCCATCGGCATAGTCGCCCCGATCATACTGACGGTCGTCATACCGGCGATCGTCATATTGCCCGTCGCTCCCATACTGCCGGTCAACGGAGGCGTCGTCGCGCTGGCCGCGGTCACGGCTGGCAGAAGCGCTGTCGCCTCTCCGGCTGTCCCTCTGTTTCCGCCGCCCGCGTGCATCCTCATTGCCGTCGTCGCGCTTGGAAGGCTGGTTTCGGGCATATGTCCCGCCGCCGCGGCGGCCGCGGAATACGAGCATGCTGTCCTTGCTATCCTCGGAGTAGCCCTTGATCCGGCAATCCTTTCCGGAATAGACCGGCGCCTGTCCCTGCAGCACGATTTTGCCCCCGGCACTGTTGATCGTGCCTTCGACGAAATAATCGACCGGCTCGCAGCCCGCCTTGAAGATCTTGGCGTAGCCCGAGACGCGCCCGTCCTTCTTCACCTTGCCGTCGAACAGGACCGTGCCGTTCCTCACGCCCGCTTTTCTTAGGCTCTCCTTCGGTCTGACGAAGGTGATCGTGCGCTTTTCTCCGTTCTCCTTCAGCGTCACCCGCGAGCCATCGTGCTCCCAGGCGCTGGTCGCCGCGAAAACGGGCGAAGCAAGGCAGGCGCCCGCTGCTCCTGCGGCAGCAATAACGGCAAGTCTGGCAAAGCCACGCATGATGAGGCCTCCTCTGGTCCCCGGCATGATTCGGTCTATACCATGAATACACGAGTGCCCGGACATCACAAACACGATGAAGAATACGGTTGCTGCCCCCAATTCCGCCGCGTCAGTTGTTCTTTCGTCGCGTCATGAAGGCGAGACGTTCAAAGAGATGGACGTCCTGCTCGTTCTTCAATAGCGCACCATGCAATGGCGGAATAGCCCTTTTCGGGTCGCGCTCACGCAAGGTTTCGGCGTCGATATCCTCGTTGAGAAGAAGCTTGAGCCAGTCGAGCAGCTCCGAGGTCGACGGTTTCTTCTTCAGCCCCGGCACCTCGCGGAGGTCGTAGAAGATGGTGAGCGCCTCGCGCAGGAGCCGCTGCTTGAGGCCGGGAAAATGCACATCGACGATCTCCGCCATCACTTCCGGATCCGGGAATTTGATGTAATGGAAGAAACAGCGGCGCAGGAACGCGTCCGGCAACTCCTTCTCGTTATTGGAAGTGATCATCACGATGGGGCGCTGCGCCGCGCGGACGGTCTCGCCGGTCTCGTAGACGTGGAATTCCATGCGGTCGAGTTCCTGCAGGAGATCGTTCGGAAACTCGATGTCGGCCTTGTCGATCTCGTCGATGAGAAGGACGGGGCGCTGGGGCGCCGTGAATGCTTCCCACAGCTTGCCTTGGCGGATGTAATTGCGGATATCTTTCACGCGCTCGTCGCCGAGCTGGCTGTCGCGCAGACGGCTGACGGCGTCATAATCGTACAGCCCCTGTTGCGCCTTCGTCGTGGATTTGATGTGCCATTCTATGAGCGGCGCGCCCAGGCTGGTGGCGACCTCGCGTGCCAGAATGGTCTTGCCCGTGCCCGGCTCGCCCTTGATGAGCAACGGCCGCTCCAGTGCGATCGCAGCATTGACGGCGACCCGGAGATCGTCGGTCGCGACATAGGTGCTCGTGCCTTCAAAACGCATGCAGATATTTCCAGATGGTTGCAGTCGCCCTAATTAAAGGTGTGACGGGCACTCTGACAAGCGCTTCGGTTGCGAAAGACCTGCCCGCGCCCGCTCGCCGATGCGTAGACCTACGGAGTGCCATACCCGCTTTCTGACGTCATATTAACCCTTCGTTGGTGTTTCTCGCGCAGGTTAAAGGAGGATTAACATCTGGCTGTATGTGAAGGAGGCCTCCATGGGGCTCATCCAGGCGATCGCATCGGCGCCGGGATTGCGGAACCTTGCCGTGACCGCGTTTTCCGGCCCGCGCGAGTATGGCGGGGCGATCGAGCCCGATTTTGCCCTGCCCTGGGACGGGACGGTGGAAAGCGTCGCGGAAACGGATGTGGCCGCGATCTATCTCGTGTGCTCGCAGAACGGCGTGACCTCCGAGGGGGAACCGGTTTTCAGCCGGGCCTTCGCGTCGGATGACGAGGGCCTCGCTCTCAGCGAGGATGGCTACCTCATCAACAGCGCGGGCCATTTCCTGCTCGGCATCCCGCTGGACGAGGACGGCCGCCCCGCGTCGCCCGAGCCGGAAATCCTGCACGTCGATGCAACCGGCGTCGAACCGGCGGCAACGAGCCGCATCCGCTACCGTGCCAATCTGGCCTCCTTCCCGATGACCGCGAACGCCAATTTCGAGATCCCCGGCAGCGAGCTTCTCGACAAGACGGTGTTCGCCCGCGACCCGACCGCGCAGGGCTCGGGCGTCGTCCTGGGCGACGACCGGATGAAATTCATCGACCGATCGCTGTCCGGCGGCACGATCGGGGCGTTTTCCATGGACGGCGACGCGGTGCCGATCGCCCTGCGCTGGGCCAAGATCGGCACGCTGCGCACCATGGGGCGCGACGTATGGAACCTGTTCTACCGCCTCCGCCGAGCCCCTCGCGCGGGTGAGGTCGCCTGGAAGAACACCGGGCAGAATTTCATTTTCGCCGCCGACGGACGCATGGATGAGGGCGCGCTGACCGCCCCGATTCTGGACATGATCGTCGATGGCGCGCGGCTCGGGAACGTCACTCTCGCCTTCGGCCAAGGCGGCATCACCCAGTTCGCCGACCGCTCCGGCCTCGTCAAGGTGCTGGAGGCGCGTGCGGACGGGCGGCGCGGCGGCCTTTTCACCGGCATTTCGATGTCGTCGCGAGGGCGCCTGTTCGCCCATTACGAGGGCAGCCCGATGCGACCCGTGGCCGATGTGCATTTTACGGGCGACGAACCCTGGTTCGAAGCCGGAGCCGGGCAGCCGGTGCAGCCAGAAGCAGGGTCGCACCCCCTTTGCCATGAGCGCGCAAGCGAACTTGCTTCGGAAAACCTGTATTAGAGTCAACGAGTCGCCAATGCCCCTGATCCGCCGGATGTCCCGAAAGCCCGCGCGGCAAGTGGGGCCGGACTTCCCTCGGGGCTGCTGGAAGGGCGGCAATACGGGCCGCTTAACTCTCCGGTAGATCCCCCATGGTAGAAATAGGCCGTTGGGAAGACTTCAGAGGGACGAGCACGTCCGCCTCGCGATCGTTGAGCTTGACTTAGCGGCTTTTCGGGTTAAATACGAGCCGCACATGCGCTGTCTCTATGGGGTCGTTTTTACACGAATACGACGGTGCGGCGAGTGACCGAGACTCGGGCAAAGATCGACAAGGGGAGTACCATGGGCGGGTCTGCTCTGCCGGACGATTATCGGCCGTCGGAAGACGAACCGTTTATGGGCGAGCGCCAGCGGCAGTATTTCCGTAAGCGCCTCCTCGACTGGAAAAACGAGATTCTGTTGTCCAGCCGCGAAACGCTGGACAACCTGCAGCAATCCGCGCAGCATCCGGACCTTACCGACCGCGCCTCGTCCGAAACCGAACGCGCCCTTGAGCTGCGCGCGCGCGACCGCCAGCGCAAGCTGATCGCCAAGATCGACGCCGCGCTGGAGCGGATCGAAAACGGTACCTACGGATATTGCGAAGAATCCGGCGAGCCGATCAGCTTGAAACGGCTCGACGCCCGGCCCATCGCGACGCTGGGCATCGAGGCGCAGGAGCGCCACGAACGCCGCGAACGCATCTACCGCGACGAATAAGAGGCCCGCGGGCGCTCTCGCCCCGGCCGAAACTGTGAAGGCCGGATCCGGCGTCCGGCCTCCTTGCTCACGCTCCTATCCCGCCTGCAGCACCGCCGCGAGGTAGACCCCGTAAACCGCGAGAAGGATGAGGCCGCGCCGCCAGTCCAGCGTCCCGGACTTGCCGGGAATGGTCAGTCCCACGGACACCGCGCCAAGGAGCAGGGCCGGCGCAACCGTGGCCATATCGACGTGGATGGGCGTGATGACGGCCACCGTCCCGACGATCAATCCGCCGTTGAAGATGTTGCTGCCCAGGATGGTCCCCAGTCCCACTTCGTCATGGCCCTTGATGCGTGCGATGACTGTCGTGGCCAGCTCGGGCACCGATGTACCGACGGCGACGATGGTCGCGCCGATGATGAACGGCTCGACGCCGTAACTCTCGGCGATACCGCTCGCGCCGATGACGATGAGTTTGCCCGCCGTGACGAGGAACACCATTCCCGCCAGGCTTTCCACCACCGCTCGCCCGAATTTCGGTTCACCGATCACCTCCGCCACCACGCTGCGCTGGCGATGCATTTCACGTATCATCAGGAAGAGCCAGACGCCGAACACGATCAACAGCACCGCACCGTCCCAAAGGGACAGAACGCCGTCGAACAGAAGCGCCCCCGTGATCAGCGGCAGGGCCAGCGCGACCGGCAGATCGCGGCGGACGGTGTCGCGCGGAGGTGCAAAGGTGCCCCAGAACAGCGCCAGCGCGAGGATGAGCGCGACGTTGATGACGTTGCTGCCGAGCGCGTCGCCCAGACCGAGGCCCGGCTTTCCAGCCAGCGCGCCAGTTACGGAAACCGTGAGTTCCGGGCTTGACGTGGCAAAAGCGGCAACGGTCGCGGCCACGACGCCGGGCGCAACGCGCGCCGCCCGGGCAAGGCCCACCGTTCCGCGTACGAACAGCTCACCGCCGCCACCCGCCAGGACCACGCCCACCAGCAGAAACAAGTAATCCCACATGCTGAAATCCCCCTGAGTATGCCGCCTGCCGCACCGCGAGTCCGCTTCACCGCGCCCCGGCATTGATACAGGACTGTTACACTTAAGTTCTCGACAATGCCATATATGGCCGCCACTATGCCCCTCACCTGACGAGCCCCGGCGGATGGGCACTCGCGCCGGAAAAGGCTCGCAGGATGCGTACCGTCCCTGGGCAACAACACGCCGCAGGACGGACCGGCGCGCGAGCCGGGGGATCACGGGAGACGGGAGTGACGGGGGCGAGAGTGATGACCAGCAGACTCACGCGCGCTGCGCGGGGGGTGAGGCCTGCGCTTCTCCTCGGCAGTGCCGCGGCGCTCGGCGGCTGCATGCTCAACCCGGAAGTGCCGTCTCCGATGCTCGATGTGCCAGCCAGTTTCTCCACAAGCGCCCTACCCCGCGGCGATCAGCGCAAATACGACATGGCGTTCAAGATGTTCCGCTCGAAGCCGCTCGTCGCGCTTATCACCCGCGCGCGCCGCTCGAACATGGACATTGCCGCCGCCATGGCGCGCATCCGGCAAGCCGACGCACAAGTCCGCATCGCCACGCAGCCGCTCATTCCGCTCCTCGATTTCCGCGGCAATGCGCGGCAAAGCTATGGTGGGCAGGAGCCGGGACGCGGCATGTCGCGCCACGTCTCGGCGTCGTTGACCTCCAGCTATGAGATCGATTTCTGGGGCAAGAACCGCGCCGGACGGGCCAGCGCCGAGGCGGCAGCCTTTGCCGCCCGTTTCGACGGTGTGGTCGTGGCTATCACGACCGATGCCAGCGTCGCGCAGACCTATTTCCAGGCGTTGGCCATGCGCAGAAGGATCACGATCGCACGAAAGAATCTCGGCACGGCAGTGCGCACGCTGGAGGCGATCAAGGCGCGCAACGCCGCGGGCACAGCCTCCGGCCTCGATGTCGCGCAACAGGAGACATTCGCCGCCAATGTCAAGGTGACGATCCCGCCGCTGGAGCAGAGTTACGCGCAATACCGGCATGCCCTGGCCGTGCTTCTCGGCGTGCCTCCGGAGCATTTCGATCCGGGCCGCGAGAGCCTGTTCGCCGTCCGCGTGCCGCGCATCAAAGCCGGCCTGCCGTCCGATCTTCTGTGGCAGCGCCCCGATATCGCCGCCGCCGAGGCCCGGCTCGCCGCCGCGCGCTTCGATGTGTCGGCCGCCCGCGCCGCGCTCTTTCCCTCCATCAAGCTGACCGGCGAAGGCGGCTTCGAAAGCACGGCGTTGAAGGCGCTGTTCCGCCCCGACAGCCTCTTCTACCAGATGGCCGCGGGTCTGATGCAGCCGCTTTTGAGCGCGTATTCCCTTCGCGCCAAAGAGGATTTCGACCGCGCCCGCTACATGGAACTGCTGGAAGGCTACCGGAAAACCATCATCGCCGCGTTCCAGGACACCGAGGACGCGCTGGTCGCCTACCGCAAGACGGCCGAGCGGGAAGCCCTGCAGCGTAAGGCGGCTGCCTCGGCGCGGCGCGCCTACACGATTTCCAAGGCGCAGCTCGAATCCGGCGTTATCGACCTGACGACGCTGCTCAGCGTTCAGCGGACCCTGTTCAATGCCGAGGACGCCTTGGCCGAGGCGCGCCTGTCCCGTCTCCTTGCGGCGGTATCGCTCTATAAGGCGCTGGGCGGAGGCTGGCACCGTCCCGCCGACGCCGCCGTCGCGCAATTGCCCTCTGGCGACGAGGCGCAAATCCCCGCGAAAGTCGAGGCCAAGGCTCCGTGAGAAGATTTCTGCCGACGCTCATATTCGTGCTGCTGATCCTGGCGGCGCTGGCGTTCACCTACAAAGACAAGATCCTTCCGAAATCCGAGCAACAGACCGCGGAGAACGCGGGCCGTTCCGGTCATCGTATGAGACGCCGCGGGCGCCGCGGAAGGTCCATGCGCAAAGGGAACCCCAACCGTCCCGTGCCGATCCTGGCCGAACCGGCGAAAACCGCGAACGTGCCGGTCTATCTGCACGGCGTCGGCACCGTTCACGCCTACAACACCGCAACGGTTGGCGTCCAGGTCAGCGGGCGCCTGATCGCCGTCAACGCCCGCGAGGGGCAGGACGTGAAGAAGGGCGATGTGCTCGCGCAGATCGACCCCGTCACCTACAAGGCCGCCCACGATCAGGCCGTAGCGCGGAAGGCCATGAACGAGGCACTGCTCGCCAATGCCCGGCGCGACCTCGCTCGCTATGAGAAGCTGGCCAGGACCGATTACGCCACCAAGCAGCAGGCGGACACGCAGCGCGCCGCCGTCGCCCAGCTCGAAGCGCAGGTCCGGCAGGATCAGGCCGCCATCGACAGCGCCAAGGCCAATCTCGATTACACGACCATCGTCGCACCGATTGGCGGGCGGACGGGCATCCGCGCGGTGGATGTCGGCAATCTGGTCACGCCGAACAGCGGCGGGATCACCGTCATCACCCAGCTCAAGCCGATTTCCGTCCTGTTCACGCTGCCCGAGACCGTCATCGGCGAGTTGATGGCGGCGAAGGGGCGCGGCGCGGTGGCCCTGACGGCCAGCGCCGGCGGCAAAACGGTCGGCGAAGGCGCGCTGGAGGTTATCGACAACCGGATCGATCAGGCAACGGGCACGGTGAGGCTGAAGGGCACTTTCGCCAATGACGCCTTGAGCCTGTGGCCAGGACAGTTCGTCAGCGTCCGCGTGCATCTGAAGACGCTGGAGGGGGCGACCGTGGTCCCCGCCGCCGCCGTCCAGCAGGGCGCGGAAGGCCGCTTCGTCTATGTCGTGCAGCCGAACGACACGGTGAAACTCACGCCTGTGAAGGTGGCGCAGGAAGACGAGCGCGAGGCCGTCATCGCATCCGGCGCCGTGCCCGGCGACCGCGTCGCGACGGCGGGATTTTCGAGCTTGCAGGACGGTCAGAAGATCTCGCTCGGCGAGGGCGGCCGGCCTGCCGGCGGTCAGAAGGGCGGGGATAAGAAGCAGAATGGGCGCAATCGTCACCGCGGCGAGGGCCGTGGCGGCCAGGAGCAGAGCCGGAAAGGGCAGGGCGCCGCCGCGGCGCAGGCCGCCGAGCGTCAGGTCAGCCGCTCCGGCAACGGTGCGGACGGCATGACTGCGTCGGAAAGGCAGACCGGGCAACCGCAATGAGAGCGCGAGACGGGTCGGTGCGTACAGGGCGGATGAAGTCATTCCCGCACATGCCGGAAGCCTGTCCTGTGTTGGGAGGCGCGCCATGACCTCCCCCTCCGGCCACGACGACATCCCGCCCAGTGTCTCCACGCCGTTCATCGCACGCCCCGTGGCGACCTCGCTGCTCGCCGTCGCCGTGCTGCTGGCCAGCGCGCTCGCCTATCTCAACCTGCCGATCTCCTCGCTGCCGCAGGTGGATTTCCCCGTCATCCAGGTGACGACACAGCTCCCCGGCGCCAGCGCGGACACCATGGCCTCGCTCGTCACCGCGCCGCTCGAACGCCAGCTTGGCCGCATCCCGGCACTGGACTCGATGAGTTCCATGAGCAGCCACGGGCTCAGCCGGATCACGCTGCAATTCCAGCTCGATCGCGACATCAACGCCGCGGGCCAGGATGTGCAGTCGGCCATCTCCAGCGCTGGCGGCGAACTGCCCGCGGGGCTGCCTTATCCGCCGTCCTACGCCAAGGTCAATCCGTCGGACCCGCCGATCCTCACCCTCGCGCTCTCCTCGCCAAACGTCTCGCTCGAGAAACTGAGCGATCTTGCCGACAGCTATCTGATGCCGCGCCTCGCACAGGCGACCGGCGTCGGCCATGTGACGGTGCAGGGCAATATGCGCGCGGCGGTACGCATCCAGGCCGATCTGCAGCGCCTCGCCGCTTACGGCGTCAGCATGGAGACCCTGCGCACGGCCATCGCCGCGGCCAATGTCTCCGGCGCGAAGGGCACGCTGAACGGCGCGCAGAAAGCGTACACCATCGGCGCCAACGACCAGCTCGAAGACGTTCGCGCCTATGAGCGGGTCGTCATCGCCTACGCCAACGGCGCGCCGGTGCTCCTGCGGGACGTAGCGAAGATCGTCAGCGGTCTTGAGAATGTGCACGCATCCGGCCGCTACAACGGCAAGCCCGCCGTGATCATCGATGTGCAACGCCAACCGGGCGCGAACATCGTCGAAACCGTGGACCGGATCAAGCGGCTCCTGCCCGGGCTCGAACGCGCGCTGCCCGCAGGCGTCGCCGCCGATATCGTCGCCGACCGCACGCAGACGATCCGCGCTTCCGTCGCCGAGGTGCAGTTCACGCTGATGCTGAGCATCGGCCTCGTCATCCTCGTCGTGCTCCTGTTCCTGCGCACGGCGAGCGCGACCCTGGTGGCCGGCGTCACGCTGCCTTTATCGCTCGCCTCGGCTTTCGGGCTGATGTGGTATGCGGGCTTCAGCCTCGACAACCTCTCGCTGATGGCGCTGACGATCGCCACCGGCTTCGTGGTCGATGACGCCATCGTCATGATCGAGAACATCGTCCGCCATATCGAGCGCGGCGACAGCCCGATGCGCGCAGCGTACAAGGGCGCTGGCGAAATCGGCTTCACCATCGTGTCGCTGACGATGTCGCTGATCGCGGTGTTCATCCCCCTCCTGTTCATGAGCGGCATCGTCGGGCGTCTGTTCCGCGAATTCGCGCTGACTTTGACGATCACCGTCGTCGTTTCCGCCGTTGTGTCGCTGACGCTCACGCCGATGATGAGCGCGCGGTTGCTCGAACGCGGCCGCGCCGAGGGCCGCTCGTGGCTCGGACGCCTCGCGGATGCGCCGATTGCGGGCATGCGCCGCCTCTATGAGGTGACGCTGGATGTAGTGCTGCGCAACCAGGGCATCATGCTCGCGGTCACGGTGGCGACGCTCTTCATCACCGTCGCGCTTTACACGGCGATCCCGAAAGGCTTTCTGCCCGACCAGGACACCGGGTTCCTCACCGCCGAGACGCGCGGACCGCAGGATGTCTCGTTCGAACGCCTGCAGGCGCTGCAGAACCAGGTGGAAGCCGTCATCCGCCGCGATCCGGATGTGGAAGAGGTGGTGTCGATCGTCGGCACCGGGACAGCCAATCCCGCCCCCAATCTCGGCCATTTCGCCGTCACGCTGCAACCGAGGCCCGCCCGCGAGGCGGGCGCCAGCCAGATCGCCGCACGCCTGACAGACGCCGCGCGCGCGATCCCGGGCCTCTCATCGGCGTTCCAGGTGGTTCCGGACATCCAGATCGGCACGCGCCGGAGCCCCGCACAATATCAGTATGTGCTGGTCGGCACGGAGCCCGCATCGTTTTCGCAGTGGGCGAATCGCCTCCTTGCGGAGCTGCGCGCCGAACCGAAGCTTGCCGATGTCTCCTCCGACCTTCAGGAGGCGGGCGCGCAGGTGCTCATCAAGGTGGACCGCGTGGCGGCCGGACGGCTCGGCGTGTCGATGCAGGACGTCAACAACGCCCTCTATAACGCCTTCGGCCAGCGCCAGATTTCCACGATCTACCGGCAGGCGAACCAGTATCGCGTCGTGCTGGAAGCCGATCCGCGTTTCCAGACCGATCCGCGCGCGCTGGAGCATGTCTTCGTGCCTGGCGCCGCCAGTGTCGCAAGCACTTCGGGCGGAACGCAGAGACGCGCGGCGCAGGTGCCGCTGTCCACCTTCGCCGTCATCGAGCGGACGACCGCGCCCCTGGCCATCGCCCGCGTGCAGCAATTTCCGGCGGCGACGATCAGCTTCAACCTCACGCCCGGCGTTTCGCTCGACGGCGCCGTGGACGCCGTCAACGCCGCGGTGAAGCGTATCGGCCTGCCGCCGACGATGCTCGGCAGTTTTCAGGGGGCGGTGAAGGAATTCAACACCTCGCTCGCAGGCCAGCCCTGGCTGATCCTGGCGGCGGTCGTCGTCATCTATATCGTGCTCGGCGTCCTTTACGAGAGTTTCATCCACCCGTTCACGATCCTGACGACGCTGCCCTCGGCGGGGATCGGCGCGCTGCTGGCGCTCGGATATTACGGCTTCGAGTTCACCTTCGTGGCGCTGATCGGCGTCATTCTCCTGATGGGCATCGTCAAGAAGAACGCGATCATCATGATCGATTTCGCGCTCGACGCCGAACGCAGGCGCGGCATGAAGCCGTTCGACGCCATCCGCGAGGCGTGCCTCTTGCGCTTCCGGCCGATCATGATGACCACGTTCGCGGCGCTGTTCGGCGCCATCCCGCTGGCCATCGGCACCGGGCCGGGGTCGGAACTGCGCGTGCCGCTCGGCGTGACCATCATCGGCGGGCTTCTCCTGAGCCAGCTGCTCACGCTCTACACCACGCCGGTCATCTATCTGGCCATGGACCGGCTGAAGCGTCGCGTCGTGCGCGGCCTTGGCGGTTCGACAGGGTTCGACGCGCTGCCGCAGGAGAAACCCGAGGCGGTGAAGGATGATGTCCTGTCGGAAGGGCGGTGAGGCGATGAGCGACACTCTGCTTCCGCCGCGCCAACCCGCGTCCGCCGCGCCCGAAGGGGCCGCGCCATGAACATTTCCGCGCCCTTCATCCGCCGGCCCATCGCCACCGTGCTGCTCTGCGCCGGACTGCTCTTCGCCGGGGTCATTGCCTTCTTCCGGCTGCCGGTCGCGAGCCTGCCGCATATCGAGATGCCTGCCCTGCGTGTCTCGGCCAATCAGCCCGGCGCCGATCCGGAAACCATGGCCGCCACGGTCGCCGCGCCGCTGGAACGCCGCATCGGCGAAATCTCGGGCGTGTCCGAACTGGTCTCGTCGAGCCGCCTCGGCTCCACCGGCATCACCGTGCTGTTCGACCTGGACCGCAACATCGAGGACGCCGCGCGCGACGTGCAGGCGGCCATCAGCGCGGCGCAGGCGGACCTTCCCGGCAATCTCGGCCGCCGGCCGTCCCTGCGGAAGTTCAATTCCAATGCCCGGCCGGTCATGATCCTGGCGATGACCTCGCCGGTGCGCGAGCAGACCAGCATCTACGACATCGCGGACCTGACCGTCGGCACGCGCATCTCCCGGATCGACGGCGTCGCGGACGTGCAGATCGGCGGCGCGCAGCAGCCGGCGGTCCGCGTCACCGTCGATCCGGAGGCGCTGAAGGCGCGCAACATCGGCCTGGAGGACGTCCGCGGAGCCATCGCCGAAGCGAACAAGGTCACCCCCCTCGGCTTTTTCGACGGCGCAGAAAAGTCGTTCACCATCAGCACCGGCGGCCAGCTCCAGACGCCCGCGGACTATGCCGGTATCGTGCTGCGCAATGCGGGTGGCACGGTCCTACGGCTCGGCGACGTCGCCAAGGTCGAGGAAAGCACCTCCAACCGGCTGAGCGCGGGCTGGTTCAACAAGGACCCGGCGGTGCTCCTCATCATCCAGAAGACGGCCGAGGCCAACGCCGTCAAGACGGTGGACGCCATACATGCGCTTCTGCCGGAGCTGCGCGACTACATTCCGGCGGATGTGAAAATATGGGTCATGGCCGACCGGACGACGACGCTGCGCAAGAGTATCGAGCATTTCAAGCTCACATTCCTGGCCAGCGTCGTTCTGGTGACGCTCGTCGTTTTCGTCTTCGTGCGGCGGCGCGTGCCGACCTTTGCCGCCATGCTCGCAGTGCCCTTGTCGCTGGCGGGAACCGTGATCCTGATGTGGTTTTCCGGTTTCACGCTCGATAACGTCTCGCTGCTGGCGCTGACGATATCGGTCGGCTTCGTCGTGGACGACGCCATCGTCGTCATCGAGAACTGCTACCGCAACATGGAACGCGGCATGCCGCCATTGCAGGCCGCACTCACCGGCGCGCGCCAGGTCGGCTTCACCATCGTCTCCATCAGCCTGTCGCTCGTCGCCGCCTTCATCCCGCTGTTCTTCATGGGCGGTGTCATGGGCACGGTGATGCAGGAATTCGCCTGGACGCTCACATTTGCGATCCTGATTTCCGCGGTCATCTCGCTGACGCTGACGCCCATGCTGTGCGGGCGCTTCATGACGGCGTTGCCGCGTCACGGCGAAACCCGGCTCGACCGGATCATCGAACCGGCCCTCGACAGCCTCGCCCGCCTTTACGCGCGCACCCTGGAATTCGCGCTGCAGCACCGCTGGCTGATGACGGCGGCGACCTTCGCCGCGCTCGGCCTGAGCGTGCCGCTGTTCATGCAGCTGCCAAAAGGCATGGTCCCGCGTGGGGATGCCAACCTCGTCATCGGCTACACGCGGGCCGCGCCCGACATCTCCTTCGATGCCATCATGGCGCTGCAAAAGAAGGTCTCCGCCATCGCGCTCGACGACCCCGATGTGGCCAGCGTCGGCGCCACGGTCGGCGGGCGCTCAGGGTTTGGATCGAGCAATCTGGGGCGCTTCTACATGACGCTCAAGCCGGGCCGCAAGGCGACCGCGCTGAAGATCATCGACCGGCTGCGCAAGAAGACGAAGGCGCTGAAAGGCGTCCAGGTGAGCATGTTCCCGGCATCGGAAATCCCCTCGGGAGGACACGGTGGGCGTTCCTACTATAAGGTCACGCTGTGGGGCATGGACCTCAAGGAACTGGATGAATGGGCGCCGAAGGTTGCCGAGCGCATGAAGAGCGTCGAGGGCGTGAGGGACGTGAACACCGACCGGGAGGCGGGCGGGCCGGAAGCGCGCCTCATCGTTGACCGGCAGAACGCCGCGCGGCTTGGCGTGACCATGCGCGCTGTGGATAACGCGCTCAACAACGCCTTCTCCCAGCGGCAGATTTCAACCATCTACGGCCAGCGCAATCAGTACAAGGTTGTCCTGGAGGCCAATCCCGACCTGCAGCGCGACCCGGGCGGGCTGTCGCGCATCGCCGTGACCGGCCGCGGCGGCAACGAGGTTCCGCTGGCATCGGTGGCGAGAATCGAGATGGCGTCGGCGCCGTTGCGCGTCAATCATCAGGGACAGTTCCCCTCGATCACCGTGAGTTTCAATCTCAAGCAGGGCGTGACGCTGGACGCCGCGCTCACCGGCATATTCGACGCCATCGAGCACCTGCACCTGCCCGAGGGGGTCCATATCGCGCTGTCCGGCGACACTAGGCACCAGCGCGAGCAGCGTACCGCGCAGCCGCTCCTCATCCTCGCCGCGCTGGTGACGGTGTATCTCGTGCTCGGCATCCTTTACGAAGACCTCGCGCACCCGCTGACGATCCTGTCCACGCTCCCCTCCGCGGCATTCGGCGCTTTAATGACCCTGCACGCGACCGGCACCGAGTTCTCGCTCATCGCGCTCATCGGCATCATCCTGCTCATCGGTATCGTGAAGAAGAATGGCATCATGCTGGTGGACTTCGCGCTGGAAGCCGAGCGCAAAGAGGGGCTGTCCGGCGCGGACGCCATCCGGCGTGCCTGCGCGGACCGCTTCCGCCCGATCCTGATGACGTCGCTTGCGGCCATGCTCTGCGCGGTGCCGCTCCTGGTGATGGCGGGGCCGGGCTCGGAACTGCGCATACCGCTGGGGCTGACGATCATCGGCGGACTCATGGCGTCGCAATTGATGACGATCTATACGACGCCGGTCATCTATCTGTGGCTTGACAAGCTGCGCCGGCGGAAACGCCGCGAACCGCTGCCAGCCTAGTACCCGGCGTCATTGGAGAGTGAGTCGTAGTTGCCACGTCTGCCGGGTAATCGTGAGCCCATCATTTTCCGGGCTTTGCCGCGACGGCGAAGCATGATTCAAGCTTGGGATGGCATACCGAGCAACTCCGATCCGGCTTGATCCGGAGACCCGCGCGACGCTCGAAGGCTGGGTGCGGGCATCGAAGAGCGAGCAGCGCATGGTCCGGCGCGC
>JBNKIW010000004.1:0-211915 GCA_050290865.1 Rhodomicrobiaceae bacterium
CTCCTTCAGGGGCAGTCGCTGGCGGGCGCGTCCTTTACGTCAATCGAGCAACTGAAAGCTCACATTGCTGCCTACGTCGAACGCCACAACGCCACCGCCGAACCGTTCGTGTGGACCAAATCCGAAGTTCACCAGCGCCGCGTGAAAGGACGCCGTCTTAGCGATTTATGACTCCTGGTACTAGTACGCCCCGCGAGAAGTCCTGACCCATTTACCGCGAGTGCTTTCAGGACTTCTCGCGGATCAGGCGTACTAGCAACCTATTGAATCTAGTACAGCCCGAGGCAAATGGGTCAGGACTTCTTAGCTGAGGCGTACTAGGCAGCCGCCTCTTCCTCCCGCTCGGCGGGAGCGTCCCTGCCCATGTCGGCGAGGATCTCCTTCAACTGCGCGGCGGTCAGCACCTCTCCGCTATGCCGCGGCATGCGTTTCAGCATGGCGGCGTAGGCCTCACGCATCGGGCGCGACGCGGCGAACGGGTTGACCACCTCCATGAAGGCGAACCGGTCCAGGTTGCCCATCAGGAAGCGCGCATAGGCGACCTGCCGCCCCTCGGTCTTGGGATGGAAACCGGGGAACACGAGCGCCTTTTCCTGAAACTGCACCTTGTCCTCGAAAGACAGCGCGTAATAGGACTTCTGCAACCAGTCGTACATTTCAAGGACCTGGTAGATGAAGTTCATCTCCTCCTTGAGATAAGGCTCCTTCAGGCCGCTGAGGACAACCTCCTCCCATGCCTCGTGATAGCCTTCCGACAAAATCTCGATGGTTCGCTCGAACTCCGCAGCTTTCAGCGGGTAGAGCGCCGCGAGAATTCGCGACTGGTTGATGAGTATTCGCCGTTCGACGTCGGTGAGGTTAAGCACGTCTGATCCCCAGCCGGAGCCTTTCCCGTCCTGCCGCTGACGTGGCCCCGGTCCATTGTTCAGGCAGCGCCGCCCCTCCCCTCAAGGGCCGGCCGCGCGAAAGCAGGTTCGTTGCAAATAGTATGGGCGAGCAAATGATTCGCAATCCAAGATTGCGCTACGCTCACAGGACACGCAAGAAACTGAGCGACTGTTGCCGTATCTACGCAGTAGCGGGCGGCGGCCGGGCGCGCCGCCTCGCCGCACCTCAGCGCCTTGTCATGCCGTTCGAATTACGATAGGTGAGGGCGTAACATTTTCAGCGCTTTGAATGCCGGATTTACGGTGCTGCGCGCGCCCGCTGTTTCCTGATGCGCCTGCCCGAGATCCGGCCTACGGAGAACTGCCGTGACATATGTCGTTCTGGATGGCTGCATAAAGTGCAAATACACCGACTGCGTGGAAGTCTGCCCGGTTGATTGTTTCTATGAAGGCGAGAACATGCTCGTCATCCATCCGGATGAGTGCATCGACTGCGGCGTCTGCGAGCCGGAATGCCCGGTGGACGCGATCAAGCCTGACACCGAGCCGGGTCTTGAGCGATGGCTGGAGTTGAACCGTGAATATTCCGAGAAGTGGCCGAACCTGACGGTGAAGAAAGACGCGCTGCCGGACGCCGACTCGTTCACCAAAGAGACCGGCAAGCTGGAGAAATACTTCTCAGCGAATCCCGGCACCGGGGACTGATTTCCGGCGACGCCCGCGCCCCGTCCCCTGCTGCTGCCGGGCAACCAGCTTGCTTTTTGACGCGCCCGGCCTATAGCTGCTCGCGCGCGGCAGCAGGAGACCCCCGTCATGGCACAAGGCAAGATCCGCATCGGCGTTCTGGGCGCGTCCGGCTACACGGGCGCCGATCTCGTTCGCCTTGCGGCCCGTCACCCGAACATGGAAATCGCCGTCCTGGCAGCGTCGAGCCATGCGGGCAAGGCGCTCGCCGAGGTCTTCCCGCATTTCGCTTTTATCCCCGCGCCCGCGCTGATTAAAGCCGAGGAAGCGGACTGGAGCGGCTGCGACGCCGTCTTCTCCGGGCTGCCGCACGGCACCGCGCAGGACCTGATCAAGACACTCCCCGGCAGCGTCAAAATCATCGACATGTCGGCGGATTTCCGCCTGCGCGACGCCGCCGTCTACACGAAATGGTATGGTCGCGAGCACAACGCGACCGGCCTGCTGGCCGAAGCCGCCTACGGTCTCACCGAGCATTATGGCGCAGCGATCGCCGCGGCGCGGCTGGTGGCCTGTCCGGGCTGTTATCCGACAGCGACGCTGCTTGCGCTTCTGCCACTGGTTTCCAGCGGTCTGATTGATCCCGCCGACATCATCATCGACGCGAAATCGGGCGTCTCCGGAGCGGGCCGCAGCCTGAAGCAGAATCTGCTGGCCGCAGAGGCGGGAGAGGGGCTGACGCCTTACGGCATCGCCAGCCACCGTCACGCGCCGGAAATCGAGCAGGAAATCGGCCGGGCCGCGGGTCGTGACGTCATTGTCAATTTCACGCCGCATCTCATCCCCATGAGCCGTGGCGAACTGGTCACCTGCTATGTGAGGCTGTCCGGCGGCGCCACGGCGGACGCTGTGCGCGACGCCCTCAGCGCTGCCTACCGGGATAAACCCTTTGTGCAAGTCGCAGCGAAAGGCGTGATCCCCGCGACGCAGACCGTGCGCGGCTCCAACTACTGCCAGATCGGTGTCTTCGCTGACCGCATGCCGGAACGCGCCATCGTCGTTTCCACCATCGACAATCTGGTGAAGGGGTCAGCGGGTCAGGCGATCCAGAATTTCAACCTGATGTTCGGATTGCCGGAAACGACAGGGCTCGAACAGCTCCCGCTGTTTCCGTGACCGCGGGGTATGCCCCGCACGTTTTCCGCCGCCCTTGCAAATGACGGTCGGGCAGCGCACATTAACTTTATTCCGAGGGGGGCCGTCGGTCAGGCGGCTGAGATTGGAATAGCGTCCGCTCAAGAGATGCGCCGTCCAACCACCCTTTGAACCTGATCCGGGTCATACCGGCGAAGGGACGGAGCCGCTGACAATACCGCGCACGCCTCTCCCGCCGCCCCGCGAGGGTCATCCAGCACAGCCGCCGCCAGGGAGAGAGCGCGAATGAACAAACCGTCCTCAAGTAGCGAAGCGATAGGACAGGCAAGAAATCTGCCCCATCCGACCGACCTGACCGCTCCGAAGGTCACCACCGGCCCGCTGCCTGCCTCGCGCAAGGTCTATTCGGCGCCGGATGGGCACCACGATCTCCGCGTGCCATTCCGCGAGATCGCGCTGACGGAGGGCGCGGGCGAGCCGCATTTCCGCGTCTACGACCCCTCGGGCATTTACACCGAAGAAGGCGTTTCCTTCGACGTGGCGGCCGGGCTGGCGCGCGAGCGGCGGGCCTGGGTCGAAGCGCGTGGCGGTGTCGAAGCCTACGACGGCCGCGAGATTCGCCATGAGGACAACAACGCGGCGGGCGATCACCTCGCGCGCGCCTTCCCACAACGGCACCGGCCCATGCGCGGCCTCCCGGACAAGCCGCTGACGCAGCTCGAATATGCGCGCGCCGGGATCATCACCAAGGAAATGGTCTACATCGCCCACCGTGAAAACCTGGGCCGCGCAAGTGCAACCGAAGGGGCGGCGGCCCGTCTCGCGGGCGGCGAGAGCTTCGGCGCGGCGATCCCGGAATTCATCACGCCGGAATTCGTGCGCTCGGAGGTCGCGCGCGGGCGTGCGATCATCCCCGCCAACATCAACCACGCCGAGTTGGAGCCGATGATCATCGGCCGCAACTTCCTCACCAAGATCAACGCCAATATCGGCAATTCCGCCGTGGCGTCCTCGGTCGAGGAGGAGGTGGAGAAGATGGCTTGGGCGATCCGCTGGGGCGCCGATACGGTGATGGACCTGAGCACGGGCCGTAATATCCACAACACACGCGAATGGATCATCCGCAACGCGCCCGTTCCCATCGGCACGGTGCCGATCTATCAGGCGCTGGAGAAGGTCGGCGGCGATCCGCTCAAGCTCGATTGGGAGGTTTACAGGGACACGCTGATCGAGCAGTGCGAGCAGGGCGTCGATTATTTCACCGTGCATGCGGGCGTGCGCCTGCGCTATGTGCCGCTGACGGCCAGCCGCGTGACCGGCATCGTCTCGCGCGGCGGCGCTATCATGGCCAAGTGGTGCCTGGCGCAGCACCGCGAGAGCTTCCTCTACGAGCGGTTTGAGGAAATCTGCGACATCATGCGCCGCTATGACGTGGCGTTCTCGCTGGGCGACGGCCTGCGGCCCGGTTCGATCGCAGACGCCAATGACGCCGCGCAGTTCGCCGAGTTGGAGACGCTGGGCGAGCTGACGAAGGTCGCCTGGGCGAAGGGCTGCCAGGTGATGATCGAGGGGCCGGGCCATGTCCCGCTGCACAAGATCAAGGTCAATGTCGAGAAGCAGCTCGCGCTGTGCGGCGAGGCGCCGTTCTACACGCTCGGGCCGCTTGTGACCGACATCGCGCCGGGCTACGACCATATCACGTCCGCGGTCGGCGCGGCGATGATCGGCTGGTTCGGCACGGCGATGCTCTGCTACGTGACGCCGAAGGAGCATCTCGGCCTGCCCGACCGCAACGACGTCAAGACCGGGGTGATCGCCTACAAGATTGCAGCGCACGCGGCGGATCTGGCCAAGGGGCATCCGGCAGCGCAGGCGCGCGATGACGCCATTTCGCGGGCGCGCTTCGATTTCCGCTGGGAGGACCAGTTCAACCTGTCGCTCGATCCGGACACGGCGCACGCCATGCACGACGAGACCCTGCCGCGCCCCGCCCACAAGGCGGCGCATTTCTGCTCGATGTGCGGTCCGAAATTCTGCTCGATGGAGATCACGCAGCAGGTGCGGGATTACGCCGCGAAACTGAACCGGCCGGTGGAAGAGGCGGCGGAAGAGGGCATGGCCGAGATGAGCGAGCGGTTCAGGGAGATGGGTGGGCAGGTTTATGTGGAAGCCGGGAAAACCTAAGAAGCGCGGAGCGCCACAGCATCCTGCACGCTCACCGGCACAAGCGACTCGATGAACGCCTTCACCCGCGCGCTGACGATGGCGCGTTGCCTGTCGATCGTCACCATGTGGTAACTGTCGTCGAGGATCAGCGTCTCGACCAACCCGCCGAGATGGCGCTGGAGATAGTGGGCGTTGGATAATCCGGCCACGTCGTCCTCGCGCGCGTGGACCAGCAGCGTATGTTGACGCACCATGCCGAGTTCAGGCCGCAGCGCTTTCACCAGCCGCCAGAACTCGCGCAGCGCATGCGGCGGCGTGCGCAGCAGCTTGGCGGCGGCCGTGTCGCCGCTGGTCATCGCCCTGAGCACGATCTGGCGGATGCGCTCATCCTTGATGCCGTACGGTTCGCGATCGACGATGCGATAGCGGTCGCCGATGGGGGTGTCGATCAGGAAACGCAGCAGCTTGAGGAGGAACGAATACCACGGCACGGCCCAGCCGTCATACCACAGTGTCGGCGCCAGCATGAGGACACCGCGCACGGACTCAGGCTGACGCGCCGCGAGCATGGCGGCAAGTAGCGATCCCATCGAGAGGCCGCCCGCGACGACAGTGCTGCAATGCGTCTCAAGCCGGGCGAGACCAGCCTCGGCGCTGGCATACCAATCCTGCCATCGTGACACCGCCAGGTCCGTCTCGGTGCCGCAATGTCCCGCGAGCTGGCAGCACAGGACGGTCGCCCCCGTGTCGGCGACGCGTAGCGCAAGGCTTTTCATCTCCACGGGGGTGCTCCCAAGGCCGTGGATGAGCAGCACTCCGGTCCGCCCGCCTCTCAGGAGGATGCTGAAATCCTTCTCTGCCATCCGTTTCCCGTGGCAGGCAAAGCGTCCCGCCCCACGCTGAAAGCCGGTTCATAGCGAGCTTGATTTTGCTTTACAAGACGGACCGGTCGGGCTTTCCACGGAACCAACAGGGCACGCGCGCTTTCGCCGCGAAGGTGAGGAACACCTGCAACAAACGCTGCGGCCCGCTGAAATCGCGGGCGGGTCATGTCAGGATGTGCGCCGCTCAATCCAGACTGTCGTTGCGCGGCTCGCCGTAGTAGTGGATGCCCCGTCCCTTCGGCAGCAGCAGAAGGATGAGCACCAGGGGCGGAAACAGAAACGAAATGGCGACCCAATAGCCTGCATGCCTGTTCTTGGCGTAGCACGCGATACCCGCAATGATCGACGCCAGCAGGGAAGCCACCAGATACATGGTCAGCAACATGCCCGCCTCCATGACACGCCCTCTCTATTTGCCCCGATCGCCAAAATAATATGGCTACTGATCACCTCGCCGTAAATCACCTATATCCACGTGCCGTTCATGTCCGCCGAAAATAATTGTCACAGCCGCCGGCAACACCATATAAGCGCCTTATGAATAAGCATGCTCTACATTTTCGGAAGATGAACGGCCTCGGCAACGATTTTACCGTGATCGACGACCGTTCGCACGCGCTTCGTGCCGGGGCCGCCCTGGCGCGGCGTCTCGCCGACCGGGAGACCGGGCCCGGCTGCGATCAGGTGATCGTGCTGGAAACGTCGGAGCGCGGGAACGTCTTCATGCGCATCCTTAACGCGGACGGATCGGAAGTTGAAGCGTGCGGCAACGCGACCCGTTGCGTTGCGGGCCTCCTGGCCGAGGAAACGGGGCGCAAGGAGGTGGCCATCGAGACCGCGGCGGGCCTGCTTTTCGCAACGGTCAATGTGGACGGATCGGTCACGGTGGACATGGGCAGGCCGCGCCTCGGATGGAAGGAGATCCCGCTGTCGCGGGCGTTCGCGGATACCACGGCCATCGATTTCACGGTCGAGACCGGGCCGGCGGGGCCTTTGCGCACACCCGGTGTCATAAATGTGGGGAATCCGCATTGTATCTTCTGGGTGGACGATCTAAGCGCTTATGACCTTGCCGGAATTGGCCCGCGTGTCGAAAACGATCCCCTGTTTCCCGAACGGGTGAACGTGTCCCTGGCCCAGATCCTGTCTCGGGAGAGCTTGCGGCTTGCCGTCTGGGAGCGCGGCGTGGGATTGACGAAGGCCTGCGGAACGGGGGCCTGCGCAGCGGCCGTCGCGGCGGCGCGCAAAGGTTTGACCGGGCGTAACGTAGTCGTAACCCTTCCCGGCGGTAACCTCAGGATTGATTGGCGTCCCACGGACGACCACATTTTAATGACCGGGCCGTGGGAATTGGACTATGAAGGTGTGTTTGAGCTGGACCGGCCCGCTCAAACCGGTTGAATGCGAGCATGGACGTGACGGACGCGCCTCGGATGATCAGTTTCGGCTGCCGCCTCAACGCTTATGAGAGCGAGGCGATGGCGGAGCATGTCCGCGCGGCCGGGCTCGCCAACGCCATCGTCGTCAACAGCTGCGCCGTCACCGCCGAAGCCGTCCGCCAGACCCGTCAGGCGATTCGGCGTGCCCGCCGGGAAAACCCCGCTGCACGCATCATCGTCACCGGCTGCGCGGCGCAGATCGAACCGGACAGATTCGCCGCCATGCCCGAGGTGGACCACGTCATCGGCAATGACGACAAGATGCGCACGGAGACATTCGCCGCGCTGGCCGCCGGGACGAGCGGGCGAATCATCGTCAACGACATCATGTCCGTGCGCGAGACGGCGCATCATCTCGTGGCCGGGTTCGGCAGCCGCGCGCGCGCCTATGTGCAGGTCCAGAACGGCTGCGATCACCGTTGCACATTCTGCGTCATCCCCTTTGGCCGCGGGCCGTCGCGCTCCGTTCCGGCGGATGTGGTGGTGGGGCAGGTGCGCAGGCTGGTCGAAGGCGGCTATCACGAAATCGTGCTGACCGGTGTGGACATCACCGCCTATGGCGCCGATCTGGCCGGCGAAATGACGCTCGGCCGCCTCGTGCAGGAGATTCTCCGCCTCGTGCCTGAACTGCCGCGCCTGCGCCTGTCGTCGATCGACACCATCGAGGCCGACCCGGCGCTGATGCGCGCGCTCGCCGAGGAAGAGCGGCTGATGCCGCATCTGCACCTGTCGCTGCAGGCGGGCGACGATATGATCCTGAAGAGGATGAAGCGGCGCCACTCGCGCGGCGACGCCGTGGCGTTCTGCGCCGAGGCGCGGCAGCTGCGCCCCGATATCGTGCTCGGCGCCGACATCATCGCCGGTTTCCCGACTGAGAGCGCGGAGATGTTCGCGCAATCGCTGAGCCTCGTGGATGACTGCGGGCTGACGTTCCTGCATGTCTTCCCGTTCTCGGCACGCCCCGGCACGCCCGCTGCCAGGATGCCGCAGTTGGACCGCCGCGAGGTGAAGGACCGCGCCGAGCGGTTGCGCGAGGCGGGCCGGGCTGCGCTCGAAGGCTATCTCGCCTCCTGCCGTGGCCGGACGCTCGAAGTGCTGATGGAAGAAGGCACGCAGGGCCGCACGCCGCATTTCGCGGAGATTGCGCTCGACTCGGCAGCCCCGCCGGGCAGCCTGATCACGGCATCGGTCATGGGCCATGACTCCGGCCGGTTGAGGGGGGCGCTGCTCTCGTGACCACCGGAACAGAGCCAAAGAAGAAGGGCGTCTTTGGGCGTCTGTTCAGCCGAAACGAGGAAACGGTTCCCGAGTCTGTTCCGGCGGCGGATGGGCCACCGCCTCCCCCGTCCGAAACCGTCGGAGCCACCATCCCGATAGCCGCAGCGGAAACATCCGCCGCCGTCGAAGCGCCCGCTGCGGAAAGCGAAACGCGCACGAAGGGCTGGTTCGAGCGACTGCGCCGGGGGCTCTCCAAGACCTCCACCCAGCTGACGCAGGGGATCACCAGTGTCTTCACCAAGCGCAAGCTGGACGCCGCGACGCTCGAAGAACTCGAAGACCTGCTCATCCAGGCCGATCTCGGCATCGACACCGCATCGCGCATCATCCAAACCCTCTCGGACAGCCGCTACAACAAGGAAATATCCCCCGAAGAGGTCGGCGCCGTTCTTGCGGAGGAGGTCGAGCGCGTGCTGTGTCCCGTGGCTGTCCCGCTGGCGCTGGATACCGCGAAAAGCCCCCATGTCATTCTCATGGTGGGTGTCAACGGCACCGGCAAAACAACGACCATCGGCAAGCTCGCGCGGATTTTCACCGGCGAGGGCAAGCGCGTGATGCTCGCTGCCGGGGATACTTTCCGCGCCGCCGCTATCGAGCAGCTCAAGGTCTGGGGCGAGCGGACCGGCTCGCCCGTGGTTTCCGGCCAGCAGGGTGCGGACGCCGCCGGCCTCGCTTTCGACGCGCTCGCCCGCGCCCGCGAGGAGAAGCGTGACGTTCTCATCATCGACACGGCCGGGCGCCTGCAGAACAAGGCGCATCTTATGGCCGAGCTGGAGAAAATCGTCCGCGTGATCAAGAAGTTCGACGAAAGCGCGCCGCATTCCGTGCTCCTGACCCTGGACGCGACCACCGGACAGAACGCGCTTTCGCAGGTCGAAGTCTTCCGCAAGGCGGCGGGCGCGACGGGCATCATTATGACAAAACTTGATGGTACGGCACGCGGTGGCATCCTTGTGGCCATCGCGGCGAAATACGGCCTGCCGGTCCATGCCATCGGGGTTGGCGAGGCGGTCGAGGATCTGCAGCCGTTCGAACCACGCGATTTCGCACGGGCCATCGCCGGACTGTAGCGCGCCCCGCTAAGCTCATGCAAACGAGACCGGCGTAAGATCGGCTCGCGAAAACAGGATCCGAGTAAGAGGAAGATACCGTACCCATGAAGTTGCTGACGAAGCTCATCTTCGAGTTCTCCCCCCTTGTGCTTTTTTTTCTCGCCAGTGCCGTGTGGCAGGATGATTTCATCCGGCCGACGACGATTCTTGTCGTCTCGACGGCTTTTGCTCTCCTTCTCACATGGTGGGTGCTTCATCAGCCGGCATTGATGGCCATCATCAACGCGATGACCGGTATTATTGCCGGCAGCATAACGCTGATCGTAAATGATCCGATGTATGTGCAAATGAAGCCGACGATCATCGGCGGCACATACGGAATCATCGTGTTGCTCGGCCTGATCTTGGACAAACCTCTTTTCAGAAAACTTTTGGGCGGAACCATACATTTGACGCCGCAGGGCTGGCGCGTTCTCTCCTGGATGTGGTTCTTCTACTTCGCGTTCATTACCGTCTTGAATGAATATGTGTGGCGTCACTACACGTTCCACGAATGGGCTTTCTTCAAAATCGCCGTTCTCGTGCCGCTTACGGTCGTTTATGCGCTGCCGCAGGTGCTGATTTTGCGGAAATACCGGCTGCCGGGTTCGGAACCGGTGTTCTCTGCTTCGTGGGGCCGCACCCGCACCGCGCCCAGGCCACGAGCGTCCGCGGAAGTACGGCAGCCGACATTGTAAGAGCGGAGGCGGACAGGAGGACAAATATGCCGATCGCGAAGCTTGCTCTCGAGCTGGGACCACTGGTCCTCTTCTTCCTGACAAACGGCTGGTACGGAATATTCGCTGCGACGGCTACCTTCATGGTAGCGACCGTCATTTCACTGAGCGCAAGCTGGGGCCTCCTGCGCAAGATCCCGGTCATGCCGCTGGTCACCGGCATATTCGTCATGATATTCGGCGGCTTGACGCTCTATCTGCATGACGACACCTTCATCAAGATCAAGCCGACCATCGTCAATGTGCTGTTCGCAAGCGCGTTGGGCGGCGGACTGCTCTTCGGTCGTTCGCTGATGAAGGTCGTGCTGTCGGAAGCCATCAAGCTTCAGGACGCGGGCTGGCGTCTACTGACCATCCGCTGGGCGTTCTTCTTTTTGTTCCTCGCTGTGCTGAACGAAGTGGTGTGGCGCGTTTTCCCCGCCTGGTGGGTTACGTTCAAGGCCTTCGGGATAATGCCTATTACATTTCTCTTCATGATGGGCCAAATTGGGTTGTTACAAAGGTACCAAATTCCCGAATAAGTTGTAGACGGCGTGGTCAATAGGTAATAAGCGTAGGCAGATATTCACCGCGAACGACTATTCATAAGCGTGAATAATGGGTACAATGAGTATCAGCCCCCTCGTGGGGACATGCCGCCGGATCACCGCTCCGGCGGTTTGAGGCGGCGAATTGGGCGCCAGCTCAATCCGCTATTGGAAACCGCGACAACAATTAGAAAATCGGACAATGGGCACACAAAGACAAACCGTCACTTCAAGGACCGGCATTGAAAAGAGCAAGGCAAAGGGGCGCGCAGCTGCCAAAGCAGAGAGTTCCGTGATTGCCTTCCAGAACTCTCCGACGCATCTTTTGCACCGGGCTGAACAATGCGCGGCCGACATCTTTACACGGATTGCACCTGCCGGACTGCTCACTCCTCGTCAGTATGCAATCCTTGCGGCGATTCAGGCCAATGACGGCATCAGCCAGACCGGCCTCGTCGAGAAGACTGGAATTGACCGTTCCACCCTTGCCGACATCGTCCGCCGTATGCTTGACAAAGGGTTGGTACAGCGGGAACGCACGACCGAGGATGCCCGCGCATATGCCGTACACCTCACGCGCAAGGGCAGTGACATGCTGCGCAAGATGCGGCCGTATGCCGATGAGGTCGACCGGCAGATCCTGCAGTCCATCCCCGAGGAGCACAGGCAGGCGTTCTTCGTTATGCTGAATGGTCTGGTCAATGATCTGGCCGAGGCGGAGGAAGCCGACGCCTGAGGCGCCGCGCACGCTGACCATAGGGATGCGCCCCATTCCGCTCGCAGCGGAAGGGGCCGTTCCTTATTTTGCGCCAGACAACAGATATTCCGCCTCCTCATCGAATCCAACTAGAAGGATTCGGGTGCAGTCGCTGCTTACACCAAGATAGCGGCGCTTCCCCTCGTTTTACTCGTCCAAAAACCGGATTTACGTCACTGCCATCGGTTGGAACTCGAAGACATCTTCACGCCCGATCAGCACGCCGACACCCGAATCAGATCACATTGACATCACGTAACCGCGTGACCGTGAGGTCGGCGTCTGTGTGGTGCCACCCAATTTGAGGGCGGTGCTAAGCCGCGCCTGGCCGCGGCACCACAACGATCTGCCCACGTTCGACTGCGAGCACAACCTTGCCCGCCTTGAGCGCCAGCGCGTCCTCGCCGAACAACGTTCGCCGCCACCCGTGGAGTGCAGGCACATCGGCCGCGTCGTCCAGCGCAATCTTGTCGAGTTCGTCGGTCGTCGCGATGAGCTTGGTCGCCACGTCATGTCTGGCGGAGACCGCTTTCAGCAGCACGCGCAGGAGGTCCGCGATTGCCACGGCGGAAGGCGGCAGCGGTTCGCTCAGTTCAAGCTCAGGCAGCTCCGCCGCGGGGCGCGCCAGCGCCTTGTTCACCGCCTCGACCAGTTCACGCCCTCTCGCTGAGCGCGCGAACCCCTCATGCACCGTCCGCAGGCGGCTCAGTTCTTCCAGCGTCTTCGGCGCCTGACTGATGACGTCGTAAATCATGTCGTCCTTAACCACGCGTGCGCGCGGCACGTTCATGGCCTGCGCCGTCCGCTCACGCCATGCCGCCACCTCGATCATGATCGCCAGTTCCATGGGCGTCCGGGCACGCATTTTCAGGCGGCGCCAGGCGTCCATCGGTTCCATCAGGTAGTTGGCGGGGTTGAGTAAATCGGCCATTTCCTCCTCGACCCAGGCGGCGCGGCCAGTCGTCGTGAGGCGCTCGTAGAGCTTCTGATAGATGCCGCGCAGATGGGTGACGTCGCCCAGCGCATAATGCAGCTGCTTTTCACTCAAGGGGCGGCGCGCCCAGTCCGTGAAGCGCGAGCTTTTATCGAGGTTGCGCTTGAGGAGCCGCTTGACCAGTGCGCCGTAGCCCGCCGCATCGCCGAAGCCGCAGACCATGGCGGCGATCTGGGTATCGAACACGGGCAGCGGCACGAGGCTGGCCAGATTGTAGATGATCTCGATGTCCTGGCGCGCGGCGTGAAAGACCTTCACGACCTCCTTCGCCGCCATCAACTCGAAGAACGGCGTCAGTTCCAGGCCCGGCGACAGGGGATCGACGACGCCCTCGGCCTCCGGGCCGGCGATCTGGATGAGGCAAAGCTGCGGCCAGTAGGTGGACTGGCGCATGAATTCGGTGTCAACGGCGACGAAATCTGAGGTGGCAAGCTGCCCGCAAAGCTTCGCAAGACCGTCGGTGGTGGTAATCATCGGAATCGCATTCATCGCACATTCATATATAACAGCGCGGAGCAATTGTCCTGCGCAATGGCAGGCAGGCGCACATCAGAGGGAGAAAACGTTAAGACTGTGTGGCTGCGGCTGCAAAAATGCCGCGGCCCTTGGGGGAGACCGCGGCAGCGACCGGTACATGCTGATGGACGATGCTCCACCGTCTTCAACGGGGTGGCGGGGCACCGGGGGACGAGATCGCCTTGCCGCCCCCGGCTTCCCGCGGCAGACCGCAGCGAAAACCGGAGGCGGAAAATGGCTTCGACCTGGACGCCAGTGCGGCTGTTGCCGTGTACGACGCCTGTTCAGTAACGGCTCTCAATATGGGCAGGCATGAAACGCCACGATAATGTGCCAGGATGACACGCCCGTCATGATACAAATGCATTATGACGATGCGGAACGATCCGGAAAAATCCGCACCTACCCGATGTCGAGACAGGGAGCGAGGCTGGCAATGAGCGCAATGAGTTCGCTCTGGCGGTTGACGTCCATCTTCGCCATCGCCGAGGCGAGCTGGTTGCGGGCGGTGGCAACCGAGATGCTGGAAGCGCCTGCCACGTCGCGCAGGGCTTCGCCTGCCGCCAGCTTTTCCACCAGGGCAATCTCGGCGGGCGTCAGGCCGTAAAGATCGCGCAGAAGAAACCGGGACGAGCGCGGCCGCCGCGCCCCCGCGCCGATCACCACCATCGCCTGACGCGCCGGATAGCATGCGCCGTCGCTGCGGCTGGTCAGTGGAAAAACATGCACCGGACGACGGCCGCCGTCCGTGTCGCGCATGGCGAAGCTGGTGAGCGCGTTCTGGAGGATCGGGCCGAGGCAGCGCAGCGCCTGCTCGAAAGCCTCGGCGGCGGCGGTGTCGTGGAAGGCGATGCGCGAGTCCGGCAGTTGTTTCACGACCTGACAGCCGGCCAGCAGGTCTTCGGCAGCGGCGTTGGTCATGAGGATGCGGCCTTTCTCGTCCACAATGCAGGCGGGCCACGAAATGCGCGCCAGCATCGCCTCCAGGTTCGGCCGGGTCAGCGCCTCGCAGCAGGCCCTCGCCGTCAGCATCAGAGCGCGGCTCATATGCGGCTTGAGCCGTTCGAGCAGGGTTGCCGCCGGCCGCTCCAGCCGCGCGAGCTTATCGGGGATATCGAAACAGGTGCGGGCGTAGAATTCCGGC
Organism: Rhodomicrobiaceae bacterium; assembly: GCA_050290865.1. Taxonomy (GTDB): domain Bacteria; phylum Pseudomonadota; class Alphaproteobacteria; order Rhizobiales; family Rhodomicrobiaceae; genus JARRLC01. The sequence continues at coordinate 14,260 of JBNKIW010000004.1, forward strand.
GTTCGAGAGTAGGCGACATTGGCCCCGGCCGTGAAATTGCCGGCAGGTTTGAGCCATTCGTGATAGAAGGGCTGCGCTTCCAGCCACTCGCGCGTCACCGTTTCACGTGCGGTCGTGACCTTCCCCGCGGGCGTGCTGGCCAGCACTTCCTCATAAGGGTTGATGGCGTGGTAGTGCTCCACATAGGATTTCACGAAGTCGGGATCGATGCCGTGCGAGACGGTGAACGGCGCAATTTTGCCATTGATCTCCGCAACCAGGGAGAAACCGCATCCGGGAAAGAGAGCTTGAATGCGGCGAAGCACGTCCGGCCATTCCTGCGGGTCGCAGGCGGCGACGTAAATATGCTCGACCAGATTGAGCAGCACTTTGTCGGAAATGCGTCTCCCCACCGCCGGATCTCCGTGACAGACCGCAAACAAAAGAGCTTATCAGCGGCGCGGGAGGTTTGACAGCAGCATTTTACCTTATGCGGATCGTCTGAATTCGGAGTTTCGCCAGGGCGATGCAGGAATGCCGCGAGTACCACGGAACTGACCGCAGGCGAGATTCCCCCGATTCTCGTCCGCGTCCGAATCAGCTAAAAATCGAGTTAATGAAGCCTTAAATCGAAAGCCACCGGAGACTGGCGCCCCCCAGCGCAATCTCCATGTTTGAGGACTGATGATCGCCGCGACACCGCTTCCGCCGCTCCCCCGCTTCAGGCTCGACCACCTCACCGCGATCGAACCCGGCCTGCCGCTTCTCGCACGACTGGGCCTCAGCGGACACGGGTCCGCGCCGCGCGGCACGCTGGAGAGGGCGCTGATCTCGCTCTATGCCGTTCCCGCCGCCTTCGGGCAGGCGCTCGCCGGACTGGCCGCGCAGGGGCACGCCGTCATTTCACGGAACGGTCATTGCCGCATCACCGGAGCGGGCCGGAAACATGTGGAAGCGCGGCTGGGAAGTCTTCTCGGCCGCCCCTGGGCCGACGCCGCCATCGCTCTGGCCGCGCTGAGCCTGGGCATCGACGCTGCCGCCGCACCGGCGCGCGCCTATCTCGCCCGCCGCGACAACATCGAATGCGCCGCCCTCGCCCGCCTCTACGGGCTCGACAAGCTCGGCCCGATGCCCTCACGCGACGATGTGCGTGCAGCGCTTTTGCGTTCCTTCGTGTCCGCGCGTCTGCCCGAATGCGAATCCGCTTTCACGGAGATCCCCATGCGAAACACCTCGCGCGACCCCGTCGGCCGGGCGGTCATGCTCGGCGCAGCGGGCCTCAATCGCGGCACGCACCGTGACGCCGAGACCGCACTTCTGCGCAAGGCGCTGGGCTTGCGCGGCGAAACCGGCGGCAGTATTGCCGATGCCCTCGTCCGCAACGCCCTCGCCAAGGGTGCACAGCGCGGCGCGGTCCAGGCTGCGAGAGAAGCGCGGCGGGATGGCAGGGAGAGGGCTGGTTTAGCCACCTTTGCAGCCGAAGTCCGCGATCTTGCCCGCACGCTGCGCACCGCCCCGTTCGCCGGCCGGGTGGCCATCGCTCAAGTCTACGACACGGGGCTTGCGCGCGGGCTCGATTTCGGTACCCTCGACGCTTTCAAGGCGAGAATCGCTGAAGCCGGCCGCGCCGGCCTGCTCGACCTTGAGCGCTACGACATCGCCGGGCCGATGGACAGTGCGCTGCGTGACCGTTCGCGGACAGCCTTTGGGCGCGACGAGCGGCACTTCATCGTTAATGAATGGATATAAGCCGAGGATTTTTGCGAATGGACCCGCGCCTTGAGGCCTTCAAGAGCCCCGAGTTTTTTCGCGTTTTCGGCGCGGTGGCCTCGCTCGCCGGAGCGGCGGAAGAAGAAGAACTCGACGTTTCCGACATCGTGCCGACAGCCGACGAAGCCATCGCCGGCGTCGTGCGGCAGGCTCAACTGCGCAATCCCGACCCCGCGTCGCGCCTCCTCCTGATCAAGGGCCAGACCGGCACCGGCAAGACGCATACGCTGCTGACCGCCGTGCGCAGCCTGCATCGCGAAAGCGACGTGTTCGCCGTCGTCCTGCCGATGGTCGAATTCGTGTCCGAGGCACAGTTCGACGCGTGGATGACGCGCAGCCTGCTGACGCGGCTCAGCGAGCCCTATCTTGTGCCGAAAGGCACACCCGTGCCGCTGGTACGGCTGGCGAATGCGCTGCTCGATCTCTTTCCCACTGCGGTGTCGAAGCGGCTGAAGGAAGCCGCCGCCGTCGGCGACGTGACGGTGAGCGAGCCGGAATTCCGGGGCCTGGTTGCCGGCATCCGCAGCCGCCTCGCGCGCGCTACGCGCATCCCGGCGGCGGGCGAGGGGACCATCGCCGCGATCCTCGGCGTACTGTTCGGCGAGGACGATGCGTTCGACTACCTGCGCGGGCTGCCGATCGAGGCGACCATCGCGGGCGTGCGCATCGCCAACCCGGCGAGCGAGCAATGCGCCCGGCTGCGGCTGGAGGAATTGATGAACGTGATCGCGGCCTTCGGCGGCGCGGTGTTCATCGCCTTCGACCAGCTCGAACAGAGCAAGCTGGACGGCTGGGAAGGGCGGCTGACTCACGCCATCAGCCGCGGCGCGCTCCTGTGCGAGACGCTGCCCAACGTGTCGGTCGCATTCGCCGTGCTACCGTCGCTCTACGACAACATCGTGCAGGGCATCGACCCGTCCATCCGTGACCGTATCGAGCGGCTCGGCGCCCAGCCGGTACGGCTGAAGCCGCTGGCGCGGCACGAGGTCGAGGCGCTTCTCGCGCGGCGTCTGGCGCTGCTTTATGCCCAGTGTGGGGTGGCGGATGCCACTTCCGATCCGCTTTTCCCCTTCGAGGACTGGTTTCTGGACGAGCTTTCCGGCCAGACCTCGCGCTATGTCACCGAATATGTGCAGCAATTCCAGCGCCTTCTCGTGGAGCACGGCCGCGTTCCGGCGGCGGCGGAGTTCGAGGGCGAGCAGGGGAGCGCCAGCGGAGCCGCAACCACTTCGGACGCCGCCCGCCCGGCGGGGGACGCGGGCCCGCAGGGGTCGGCTTTCGACTACGATACGCAGTGGGACCGGTTTTTTGCCCAGCATCCCTACACGCCGGTCCCCAATGACGGCGCCCGCCAGGCCGACCTCATCGAATGGGCCGTCAAGGCCGCTGCGCCGGAAATCGACGGCGTCTCGGCAATCCGCACCCGCCGCGATTGCCGCGGGCGCGCCCAGACCCATGTCGTCGGCTTCGACATCGAGGTGGACGGAACGGTGGTGGAGCGGCGCGACGCCGGTATGTGCAACGAGCCCAACCAGGGCACGCAGCTTGCCGACGAACTGCGCATCGTGATCAATGGCTGCCGCAACGGGGTGCGGCCGGTTCTGGTGCGCCCGCGCGGCGGACGTTTCCCGAAAGGCGGACGTTCGGCGGGACCGATCCTCGACAAGGCGCAGGCCGATGGCGCGATCATCGTCCGCCACTTCGAAGGGCCGAGCTGGGAGCGCATCTGCGCCCTGCGCAACTTCTTCGCCCAGTTCGCCGACCAGCCCGGCTTCATCGACTGGCAGCGCCGGGCACGGCCGCTGACGCAGATCCCGTCTCTGACGGACATCCTGCAATATCCCTACCGCATGCCGGAAGAGCCGGTGGCGGAAGAAAAGGCGGCCAAGAGCGCACCCGTCGCACCATTGAAACCGCGCGCGGTGCGCAAAGTCCCCACCGGCCCATCGGTGTTCTTTGGCCACGAGGTGGACGGCCAGCCTGTCTATTGGGCGCCCTTCGAGACCGATCCGCGCCTCCTCAATTTCGGCGTGCTGGTGACCGGCGACAGCGGGTCCGGCAAGACGCAGACGCTGCGTGTGCTCATCGACGGCGTCAGCGAGATCGGCGCACCGGTGTGCATCTTCGACTTCAAGAACGATTACGCCGACCGCGAATTCGTCGTCCAGCAGAACCTGCGGGTGCATGACGTGCGCCGCCACGGTATCCCCTTCAATCCGCTGGTGCCGAGCGCGGCCGAGGACGGCAAGGCGCAGCCGATCGAGCATATTTTCACCATCACCGGCGTGCTCAAGCGCGTCTTCGGTCTCGGCGACCGGCAGGCCGCGCTCCTGCGCGACGCGATGAAGGCGGCATTCGAGAGTCAGGGCGTCGATCCGCAGAAATGGCTGCCCGTGGACCAGATTCGCGCGCCGAATTTCGACGACGTGATCGCCATCCTGGAGGAGCAGAAGGAGGCGCGGAACAGCACCGCCATCAGCCTCATCGACCGCGTGTCGCCGCTGTTCGAACTCGGCCTGTTCCCGCGGGCACGCGATGTCGAAGTGCCGTTCGAGACCATGCTCGGGGAGCGGCTGGTCCTGTCGCTGTTCGAGCTGCCGACGGATGAAATCAAGGCGGCGCTGGCCGAGCTGATTGTCATCCGCCTGCATGGCTATCTGGTGCGCGGCAGCCAGCCCCGGCGGCTGACGCGGCTTCTGGTGCTCGACGAGGCGTGGCGTGTGGCGTCGTCCAAGCACCTGGAGAATCTGGCGCGCGAGGGCAGGGCGTTCGGCGTCGGACTGGCCATCGGCACGCAATATCCGGGCGACCTGCCACCCGATCTGGCGGGCTCGCTGGCAACGCGCATCTTCCTCAAGAACCAGCAGCCGGATCACAAGAAGGCGGTGGTTCGCGCCGTGACCGGCTCGGCGTCGGGCGTCCAGGCGCAGGAGGTGCACGCGATCCTTGAAAATCAGGAGATGTTCCAGGGCCTGATCCAGAACCAGCAATATTCGCCCTACACCCCGTTCAAGCTGGTGCCCTATTACGCGCGGACCGAGGAGGAGGTGCGCGAGACGGGAACGCTGGGGCCATGACCTGAGGGCAGCGAAAGAGTGACTATTCCAGCCCGCGGCGGAACACGCTAAGTTGGCCATGCGCCAGTGGTATTTCCCGCCGCAGGCGTGTGGCTTCGTGTTCCAGGACAATCTCATGCTCAACCTCGCCGCCGGGCAGACGAGCCCGCTCATTCCTCTCGCCGTCTGTGCAGGCGGCTATCTTCTTGGCTCCATCCCCTTCGGCCTTGTCGTCACGCGCCTGGCGGGCTTCGGCGATGTCCGCGCCATCGGCTCCGGCAATATCGGCGCCACCAATGTGTTGCGAACGGGCAAGAAGAGCCTCGCCGCGCTGACGCTTCTCGGCGATCTCGGCAAGGGGCTGGCGGCCGTGCTGATCGCGCGGGGACTGGGTGGCGAGGATTGGGCGATCGCCGCCGCGCTCGGCGCCTTTCTCGGCCATCTCTATCCCATGTGGCTGCGGTTTCAGGGCGGCAAGGGCGTCGCCACCTATCTCGGCATCCTCGCCGCAATCGCGTGGCCCGCGGGGCTCGCCTTTGCCGTTGTCTGGCTGACGGTCGCGGGCGTGACGCGCTATTCGTCGCTGGCAGCGCTCGTGGCGGCGGCAGCATCGCCCGTCGTGCTCGCCTTCCTTGGCGACTGGCCGGCCGTAGGTCTTTTCACGATCCTGACAACGCTCGTTTTCCTGCGCCATCATGCCAATATCACGCGGCTGATGAAGGGCGAGGAAAGCAAGATTGGAGCGAACAAGGCTTGAAGACTGGCCCGGCAATTGCGGTGGCACGAGTACTGTGGCGGCGGGCAGCCTCGGCGCAGCGGAGAAGCTCGACTGGCTGCGCCTGATCCGCACGGAGAATGTCGGCCCGATCACGTTTCATGAACTGCTGGAGCGTTTCGGCACCGCCGGGGCGGCGCTCGAAGCGATCCCGGGCCTGCGGTATCGCGGCGGCATGCGGCGGCCGGGCGCTATCTATACGAAGGCGGATGCCATGCGCGAAATGGAGGCCGCCGAGGCGCATGGTGTCGCCGTTATCGCCTTTCCCGAAGGGGCTTACCCACCGCTGCTGAAGCACATCGAGGCTCCGCCCCCCATCCTGTTCACCAAGGGTGCCACAGGACTGGCGGCGCGCGGCACCATCGCCATCGTCGGCTCGCGGTCCGCCTCCAGCGCAGGGCAGCAGTTTGCGGCCAATCTGGCGCGCGATCTCGGCGGGCGCGGTTACACCATCGTGTCGGGGCTGGCGCGCGGCATCGACACGGCAGCGCACAAGGGGAGCCTCGCAACCGGAACAGTGGCGGTCCTGGCGGGCGGGCTGGACATCGTCTACCCGCCGGAGAATGCGGCCCTGCACGCGGCGATCGCCGCCGAAGGGCTGCTGGTCTCGGAGTCTCCCATAGGCTTCGCGCCACGCGGCCAGGATTTTCCCCGGCGCAACCGGATCATATCCGGCCTGTCGGCTGGCGTGGTCGTGGTGGAAGCCGCGCGCAGCTCCGGCTCGCTGATCACGGCGCGCCTGGCGGCGGAGCAGAACCGCGAGGTTTTCGCCGTCCCCGGACATCCGCTCGACCCGCGCTCCGCCGGAACCAACGAACTGATTCGCAACGGCGCCCATCTGCTCACCAGCGCCGGAGACGTCTTTGCCGAGCTGCCATTCGCGGCACACAGGCGGGAGCTGCGCGAAGCCGCGCGGGACGACCCGCTCCGGCCCGGGCTTTCCGAAGGCGCGGGCGAACCGTCCGAGGCCGACCGGCAGAAGGTGCTCGAAGCGCTCAGCCTCGTACCCGCCCACGCGGATACGCTCGTTCGCGACAGCGGTCTGAGTGCCCGCACGCTGGCGATCGTTCTCCTCGAACTGGATCTCGCGGGCCGCATCGAACGGCACGGCAACCAGCAGGTCTCACTGAAGCCGGAGCCGGAATAGCATCGGATCAGTACCGGGTGCCGGCCAAGCTAACGCATCAGCTCGCGCATGGCCGCGTCGATGCCCTCCAGCGTCAGCGGATACATCCGCCCGGCCATGAGCTGCGACATCAGCCGGATCGACGGCGTATAGCCCCAATGCGCTTCGGGGACAGGGTTAAGCCACACCGCGTTTTTATAGACGGACGTCACGCGCTCGATCCATGCCCCGCCCGGCTCGGCGTTCCAGTGCTCGACCGATCCGCCCGCCAGGGCGATTTCATACGGGCTCATGCTGGCGTCGCCGACGAAAATCACCTTGTAGTCGGCCGGATAGGTGTGCAGCACATCCCAGGTGTCGATCTTCTCGGCATGGCGGCGCGCATTGTTGCGCCAGACGTTCTCGTACAGGCAATTATGGAAGTAGAAATACTCCATATGCTTGAATTCGGCCTGCGCCGCCGAGAACAGTTCCTCCGAGACCCGAATGTGCCAGTCCATCGAACCGCCCACGTCGAAGAACAACAGCACTTTCACCGTGTTGCGCCGCTCGGGACGGAAGGCGAGGTCGAGATAGCCGTGATGCGCGGTTGAGCGAATGGTCGCGTCGAGGTCCAGTTCCTCGGCCGCGCCTTCGCGCGCGAGCTGGCGCAGGCGCCGGAGCGCCACCTTGATGTTGCGCGTCCCGAGTTCGACGGAATCGTCGAGATCGCGGTATTCACGCTTGTCCCAAACCTTGATGGCGCGGAAATTCCGGTTGCCGTCCTGGCCGATGCGGACGCCCGCCGGGTTGTAGCCGTAGGCGCCGTAGGGCGAGGTTCCCCGCGTCCCGATCCATTTCGAGCCCCCCTCGTGGCGGCCGTCCTGCTCCCGGAGACGCTTCATCAGCTCCTCCATGATCTTCTGCCACCCGCCCAGCGCCTTGATCTGCGCCTTTTCCTCCTCGGTGAAGACGCGCTGGGCCAGGGCGCGCAGCCATTCCTCGGGGACGGCGGCGTCCGCGGTCTCGTCCAGGAGTTCGAGGCCCTTGAAAACGGTGGCGAAGACGCGGTCGAACTTGTCGAGATTGCGCTCGTCCTTCACGAGAACCGCGCGCGAGAGGTAGTAGAAGTCTTCGACGCGCCGCCCGGCGAGATCCGCGGACAGCCCCTGCATCAGCGTCAGATATTCCTTGAGGGTGACGGGCACGCCCGAGGCTTTCAGTTCAGCGAAGAATTGCACGAACATGATTGCCGCCTCGATTCACGCCGGGCACACGGCTTGTGTTCCTGGCGTTACCATCAAAGGCTCTGCCCCTCGACCTCGCGTGCAAGCTCCTCTTCGGCCTGTTTCGCCGATTTCATCCGCGGATGGATCGTCAGCAAATGGCGCAGGGCTTTCAGCGCTGCCTTCTTGCTGCCGGTCTCGCGCAGGATGATGGCCAGACCTTCGAGCGCCTTGAAATGACGCGGTTCCAGCGTCAGAACACGCCGCAAATCTCTCACCGCGTGCCCGTAATCGTTGCGGAGAAAATGCACCGTGGCGAGTTGGTTCCAACCTTCGGCGTAGCTCGGCGCCATCCTGGTCAGGCTGCCGAGCAGTTTGATCGCGAGATCATATTTCTGTGCCAGCAGGGCCATGCCCGCACGCTCCATCATCAGATCGGCGGTATCGCTCCCGGACCGGCGCCAGATCTTCTCGATGGCGGTGGCGAGCCGCTGGGCGGTTCCCTCATCGGGCGCATTCTTCAGTTGCGTGAACAGAACGTTAAGCGCCTCTGCGCGCGCCTTCCGCGTCATGCGCCGCAACGATGCGTGGCGGTAATGAGTTTTGGCCGCGGCGGCGGTCGGGGCAGCAGAAACGGTCACGGTCACGGGCACCAGCACAGGCGCCACGATCGCCAGGGACAACGCGAGTGGGGTAAGGCGCATTCTCATAGGACAAGTGAAACATAAGCGCCCGGCGTGTCAAGCCGCGCCAGCTTCACTGCGTGGTGATATGCTTTATATCCAGAGAACCGGCCGCCGTCTCAACCCTGGCGGGCTTTGAAGCGCTTGACCGTCTTGTTGATGACGTAAAGGCGGCGACGACGGCGCACCACCCGGTTGTCACGATGGCGGGTTCTCAAAGTCTTGATGGAATTCTTGATCTTCATGGCCTCGAAATGCTCTGGCGCCATGGAGGTGAACCCTCGCCACGCCGATCCGCACTCCCCGTGTTTGATGAAAAACTGCTGGCGGGACGATAGGTATCGGCGGCGGCGTTGTCAACTCGCGCGTGATCGAAACGGCTATTCCCGCTACGGTATGACGGCGCGGACCGGTGGGGCAAAATGCCGGATGCTGCGCATCGGGCGGGAGACTATGCCGCCGCCGTCAGCAACGCCAGCCCTTCGCCGCGCCAGCTTCCCATGCCCGTGACCAGCACCTGGGCGATCGGCCCCTCGTGGTCGCGCTCCACACCCGTGCCGTCGAACGCCGCCGGAAAACAGCCCGCCTTGAGCGCCAGCGCCGCCAGCGCGACGCCGAGCGGGAAATGCGCCTCCACCGCGTGCCCGAAGAGACTGCCATAGGTGCGGACCGCGGGGGTGCGGCCCGTCTTCTCCACCATGTCGAGGAAAGCCAGCTCCTCAGCCAGCACCGGCTCGACGCCGCTCGCGCCACTCATGACCGCCAGGGGGGCATCCTCCGTGATACCGCCGAGACCGTCGAACAGCCGCCGCATGGCTTCCGCGCCCGCGCCTGGCGCGCGCGTCGAACGGTCCGAGACCACGCCGCCCAACGCCGCATAGGGCTTGGCGCCGCGCGCTTCGGCGTGCGCCTTCGACTCGATCACCAGGAACGCGCCCGCGCTCCCCAGCACCATGCCGCCGCGCTCACCCTGGCGCTTCCAGACCGGCTGATGGGCTGCGCTCCAGAGCATCCGGCCCAGTTCGAAGGGTAGCATCAGGTCCGCGCGCTCGGCATTGCACGCGCCGCCCACAAGGAACAACTCGCCCTGGCCCGCCCGGATGCGGCGCACGGCGTTCTCCACGGCCGAGATGCCCGCCATCTCCTCGCCCATGAAGGTGCGCGACGAGCCGGTGACGTTGTGAATGATGGAGATGTTGCCCGCCAGCAGGTTGGAGAGCTGGGCGAGGAATAGCGTCGGCTTCAGCGCGCTCGGGAGCACCTGCTTGGCGAACAGATCGGCGTCGGCACTCTCGCCCATGGTCTCCAGGACGCGCGTGTCCACCTTGGCGTCGCGCTCGCCGATGCCTGCGGCGACGACGAGGTCGGTCTTATCGAGGAACTCGCGGTTCTTGGCGATGCCAGCGTCGGCCAGCGCAAGACCCGCCGTGTATGTGCCGATGCGCTGCCAGGTTTCCATCTGGTTCTGGTCGGAGCGCTTGGGGATCTGTTTGGAGTAGTCGAGCGGTACGATGGGGTGCACCGGATAGGGCGCGAAGCGCTCGGCCTCGATGACGGGCTGCGGAGCGGTGGCGGCGGCGAGATGCTCCGTGTGTGCATCCACCCCCTCGCCGAGCGAGGAGACGAGGCCAATGCCGGTAATCCAGACTTCCGCGCTGTCGTTCGTCATTCGATGTTCCCGGCGTTCGTTAGAGCGTCACCACGATCTTGCCGAATACATCCCGGCTTTCGAGCCGTTGCAAGCCCTTATCGATCTCGTCGAGCGTTATTTTCGTGTCGATCACCGGCTTGACCACGCCCGCCGCCAGCTTCTCCAGCGACGACCGCATGTTGCGCAGGTTACAGCCGAAGCTGCCGAAGATGCGCAATTGCTGCTGGAACAGCATGTGCAGGTTGATCTGCGCCGTCATGCCCGTGGTCGAACCGCAGGTGACGAGCCGTCCGCCGCGCTTCATGCTGAGCATGCTCCCCGCCCAGGTGTCGGCACCGACATGCTCGAAAACGACGTCCACGCCCTTGCGGTTGGTCAGCTTGCGCACGCGCCCCTCGAAGCGCTCCTTGCGGTAATTGATGACCTCGTCGGCCCCGAGCGCGAGCGCCTTCTCGGCCTTCTCGTCGCTGCCCACGGTGGTGTAGACGGTCGCGCCCACGGCCTTGGCCAACTGGATCGCCGCCGAGCCAATGCCGGAGCCGCCCGCCTGCACGAGCACGGTCTCGCCCGCCTTCAGCTTGGCGTTGTCGAAGAACATGTGCTCGACCGTGCCGATGGTGATGCCGACGAGCGAAGCGGCAATCGGGTCCACGCCCGGCGGCGCCTTGACCGCGAGGCGCGCGGGGAAGTTCATCAGTTCGCGCAGGAAACCGTCCTGGTGGAAGCCGTAGATGGCGTCCATCTTCTCGCAGAAATTGTCGCGCCCCTCCAGGCAGGCCAGACACGTGCCGCAGGTCTGGGCGCCATAGGGCGACACCACGTCGCCCACGGCCAGCCCCTCGACGCCCTCGCCCACCGCCACGACCTCCGCTCCGGCTTCCGCGCCCGCGACCATGGGCAGCTTGCGGCGCACGAACGCCATGCCGCGCCAGCCCCACACGTCGATATGGTTGAGCGCGACGGCGCGGATGCGGAGTTGCACCTCGCCCGCGGCGGGTGGCGGCGGCGGGTCGATGTCGGTGACGGCGATGTCACGCTCGCCTTTGATGAGGAAGGCTTTCATGGGTGTTTCTTCCGTAATCCTCTTCACAGCACAGATCGACGTAGTGCGGCTGGTTGATATGAAGCACCGTCGCGACGAATATGAACGGCATCAGGGCGACCATATACAACGTCCAGGTGAGAGCGCGGTGGCCTTTTTTCTTCGCGATCACTGCCCCTACCAGACCGCCGACGCCGACGAGGAAAAACGTCATCAGCGCTCCGGCGAACGTGAACTGCATGATGAGGGGAGGGACTTCAGCATACGATACGCATCCGCACATTACCGCCTCTCAAACTCAGCAATTCTGCGCCACCTAAAACCCGCCGCCAGCCCCTAATCCCCCGTCGATCGGCATCACCGTGCCGGTCATATACCCGCCGTCCTCGCTAAGCAGATACCCCACCAGCGCGGCAATTTCATCGGGGCGCGCATACCGGCCCACCGGGATTTTCGCCTCCGCCTGCGTCCGCATTGCGGCATAGGGGGTCATCAGGTCGGTGTCAACATAGCCGGGCGCTACCGCGTTCGCCGTCACGCCCTTGCCCGACAGCTCCATCGCCAGCGTCTTGATATAGGCGTGGATCGCGCCTTTCGACGCCGCATAGGCCGCGTTGCCGGGCGTGCCTTTCCAGGCGGTGATCGAGCCGATGGCCACCACGCGGCCCGCCTTGGCGCGGATCATCGGCCGGATGGCGGAGGCGGCCAGCCGTGTCAGCGACCAGAAATTGACCTGGAACAGCGCCTCGGCCTTGTCCTGGTTGATGAGCGCGCACAGCGCGTCGTAGGACATGCCGGCGTTGTGGACGAGCGCGTAAAGGCCGGCGGCTTTGGACAGATCGGCGGCGAAGGCTTCCACCTGCGGGCGCTCGCCCATGTCCACGGCACGCGCCTCGAAGGTCTGCTCCGGGCACTCGGCTTTCAGACTGGCAGCGAGCGCCTCGGCCCGGTCCTTCGACCCGCGATAAGTGAACAGCACGTCGAAGCCGCCTGCTGCCGCACGCCGGACGATTGCCTCGCCGATCCCCCGCGCGCCGCCTGTCACCACAACGAGTTTGCCCATGGGCTTCGCCTTTCGTCAGGCCGGTTCCGAGGCCAGCACCAGACACGCGTTCTGCCCGCCGAAACCGAAGGAATTGGAGAGGATCGTTTTGACCGCCGCAGGGCGCGCCGTGTGCGGCACCACGTCGAGCGGGATGTCCGGATCGGGGATATCGTAATTGAGCGTCGGCGGCAGTACGCCGTTTTGCAGCGTGAGGAACGAAATCACCGCCTCCACCGCGCCCGCCGCGATCAGCGTGTGCCCGACCTGTGACTTGTTCGAGCTGATGGGCGTCTTCGCCAGGTGATCGCCGAGCACGGCCTTCAGCGACACATACTCCATCTTGTCGTTTTCCGGCGTCGAGGTGCCGTGCGCGTTGATGTAGTCGATGTCCTCCGGCGCGGTGCAGGCGTCGGCGAGCGTTTTGCGGATCGCGCCGATGATCGCCGTGCCGTCGGGCTTGGAGCGCGTGCGGTGGTAGAGGTCGGCCTTCTCGCCGCAGCCGCGCACGACGCCGAGAATGGTCGCGCCCCGCGCCCGCGCCGCGTTGTATTCCTCCAGCACCAGCGCCGCCGCCCCCTCGGCGATGACGAAGCCGTCCCGGTCCTTGGCGAAGGGCCGCGAGGCCTTTTCCGGCGGGTCGTTGCGCGTGGACAACGCGGAAAGGAGCGAGAAGCGGATCAGCCCTTCGACATGAACCGTGGCGTCGGTGCCGATGCACAGCGCGGCCTGCGTCTCGCCGCGGCGGATGGCTTCGACGCCAAGCTGGATGGTGGTTGCGCCGGATGCGCAAGCCGTGCAGACGGTGATCGGCTGGCCGCGCGTGCCGAAGCGCACGGCGAAGTTCTCGGCGATGGTGGCGAAGGCAAGTAGCGGCGCCATGCCGGCGAATTGTCCGCTACGCGCGGCGGTGAGAAGGGGGCCATAGGCGGGTAGCGCGGCGTCGATGCCCATCCCGGCGTCGTAAAGACGCTTGAGCTGCGGCCACTCGAACTCGGATGGCGGCGTGGCGACGAACAGCGGGCCGGGAAAATCGGCGCGCATACCGATGGCGGCCTGCGCGATGGCCTCTTCAGCGGCCATGACGGCGATGGCCTCGGAACGCGCCACGGAATCGAGGTCATCCAGCCCCAGATAGTCGATGGCGCCCGCCACCGTCGTCCGCAGACTATCGGTGGGGAAACGCCCGATACGGCGCAACCCCGAGCGTCCCGCGGCAAGCCCCGCCCAGTTCTCCGCGCAGCCGCGCCCGAGCGACGTCACCAGCCCCAGCCCGGTGACGGCGGCGACGGGGCGGCCTTTGGCGTCTTTCAGTTCGGTGGCCATGGGCACCGTTCGCGTCATTCCGCCGCCCTCACCATCGCCAGCCCGTCGCCGCGCCAGTGCCCCACGCCGGTCACCAGGATCGCGTCCGTCTGTTCCGACGCCGGACATTTCTCATCCAAGGCGTCGAAAGGCGGGTAGAAACCCTCGCGTGAAATCGCCAGCGCCGCCAGCGCCACACCCATCGGGAAATGCGCTTCGACACCGTGGCCGAGCACGCTGCCGAAGGCGCGGATCAGCGGATCGTAGCCGTTTGCTTCCAGGCTGTGCAGAAAGGCCAGCTCCTCCGCCAGCGCGGACTCGACGCCGCTCGCGCCCGACAGCACCGGCAACTCGCCGCGCTCCGGCTTATCCCCGAGTTTCGCGAACAGCCCCGCAAGACTCTTTGCCCCGCTTCCCGGCGTGCGCGCTGAGCGCCCCGTCTCCACGCCCGCGATCCGCGCATAGGGCCTGGCGCCGCGCGCCTCGGCATGCGCCTTCGACTCGATGACCAGGAACGCGCCCAGCGACCCCAGCACCATGCCGCCGCCCAGCGCCGTCCGCGCCAGCGCCCCCGCATGCGGCATGCGCCACAGATATTTGCCCAGTTCGAAAATCAGAAGCTGGTCCTGCCTTTCGGCATTGTACGCCCCGCCCACGAGGCACAAATCCGCCTGTCCGCTGCGGATGCGCCGGAAGGCATCCTCGACCACGGAAACGCCCGCGATTTCCTCGCCCTTGTAGGTGCGCGACGAGCCGGTGGCGCCGTGAATGATGGAAATGTTGCCCGCCAGCAGGTTGGACAATTCCACGAGGTAGCGGGTCGGGCGCAACGCGCGCGGCAGCGTTTCGTTGAGATAGACGGCGGTGTCCGCCCGCCCGGCCATGCCGTCGAGGATGTTGCGGTCGGCGGCCACGTCGCGCTCGCCGTTCCCGGCGGCAATGGCGAGGTCCGTGACATCCAGCAGTTCGGGCTTGCCTGCAATCCCCGCATCGGCCAGCGCCAGCCCCGCCGCGGCGACGCCGGTCAACTGCCACTGCCCCATCTGGTTCTGATCGGAGCGTTTGGGCACGAAACGGGAGAAATCGACGGGAGCGAGCGGGTGCACCGGATAGGGCGCGAAGCTGGTTTCGTCCACAACCGCTTTGGCGGCGTCCGGCCCGGTCAGCCGCGTCCAATGCGCGTCGGTGCCTTCGCCGAGAGAGGAGAGAAGCCCCAGCCCCGTGATCCAGACATCGCGCGCATTCTCTGCCATCGCCCGGCCATGTCCTATTTGTGCGGTTCCGCTGGCGGGAAGCCAAGCCGCGCGGCCTCGCGCTCGACATGGCCTTTCAACTCGGCATTGGGGAAGGGAACAATGCGGAAAGTCAGTTGCGCGTCGGCCAGCTTCTTGTCGCCCGCACTGATGGAGGAGCGCATCACCGCGTAGCCCGAGCCGTCATGGATGCGCGCCGCTTCGACCGTCATTTCTGTGCCGGGCAGCACGAAATTGCGGAAATTGGCCTCCTTCAGCTTGGCGAGAAACACCATGCGCCTGAGACCATCCATCGCCAGCAGCAGATAGCCCGACGCCTGCGCCATGGTCTCGGCGAGCAGCACGCCCGGCACCAGCGGATAGCCTGGAAAATGCCCCTCGAAGACCGTGCTCTCCTCCGGCACGCGCGCACGCGCCACGATCCCGGCCGCATCACGGTCGAGCGACACCAGACTGTCGAGCATCTGAAAATATTCGAGACGCATGGAAACCGCAGGCTCAGGCGACGGCTGCGCCGGCGAGATTATCGATCTTCGCGCAGAGATTCTTCATGATGAAATATTCGTCCGTCGAGACATTGCCCTGGTTGATTTCCTCCATCCATTTCTCCACTGGGATCTGAATTTTGAACGCCTGGTCGATCTCGAAGGCGATATCGAGGAAAGCGAGGCTGTCCACTTCGAGGTCTTTGATGATGTGGCTGTCAGGCGTGATCTTCTCCAGCTCGACATCGCTGGTCTGAGAGATGATGCTGGCGACTTTCTCAAAGGTCGATGACATTGGGATGGTAACTCCTCTCCCCGTTCGTCTATGCGTCTCGCCGGTGGGTGTCCCTATGCCCGGCAAGGGCCGGCGGTGCGCGGCCATGTATAAGTCTGGATTTTGACTAGCGCAATCCGCTAGCTTAAAGCCATGTTTTTTCTCGTCACGGGTAAGGCGGATAAAGTCAAGCAGGAATCCCTCGCACGCCTCGTGCTTGCCGGGGCGGAGCGCGAACGAAGCGGTGAACCGATGAGTGAAGGCAAGATCGGGGGCGACAGGCTCGCCGAGCTGTATGTGGGCTACACGGACAGCGTCAGCCGTAAGATCACGGCGGAGGACGTGGCGGCGTTCGCGAAGCTGTCCGGCGATTACAACGCGCTGCATGTGGACGACGAATTCGCGGCGCGCACGGAGTTCTCGCAGCGTGTCGTCCACGGCTTTCTGCATGCGAGTTTGCTCTCCACGCTCGTGGGCATGAAGATCCCGGGCCGCGGCGCGCTCTATCTCTCGCAGAACATCGACTTCACGCGGCCGGTCTTCATCGGCGACACGGTGGAAGCGCGCGGAACCATCGAGAGCATCGACAAGGCGTCGCGGGTCATCGGCGTAGCCACGGAAATCGTCAATCAGCGCGGGGAAGCGGTCTTGCGCGGCAAGGCGTCGGTGAAAGTCCTGCGCCTCGCCGCCGATGAACCGTCCACAGAAGCAACGAAGGCAGCGGCCATGAACGACATGCTGGCAGGCAAACGCGCGCTGGTGACCGGCGCCTCGCGCGGGATCGGGCGGGCGATCGCCCGGACGCTCGCGACGCATGGCGCACATGTGTGGATAAACTTCCATGCCAGCGGAGGAGCGGCCAGCGCGCTTGCGGACGAAATCCGCGCCTCGGGCGGAGCCTGCGACACCGTGCGCGCCGACGTGACCGACGATGCGGGCGTCGCCGGCATGGTCGCGGAAGTCACAGCGGCGGGGGAAATAGACATCCTGGTTAACAATGCCGGGCCGAAAATCCACTCCGCGCCGTTCGAAAAACTCGGCTGGGCGGACATGGCGTCGGCCTATGACAGCATCGTGGGCAGCGCGTTCCGCGTGACGGCGGCGTGCCTGCCCTCGCTGAAGAAGAGCAAAGGCCGCGTCGTCAACATCCTCACCTCGGCGGCGCTGGGGCGGACCTCGCACAACTGGCTGCCCTATGTGGCGGCGAAATCGGCGCTTCTCGCCATGAGCAAAAACCTGGCCCAGGAACTGGGACCGTCGGGTATCACGGTCAACATGGTGTCGCCATCAATGGTGGATACCGATCTGGTGGCGGGCGTGCCAGACAAGATCCGGCAGATGGCGGTGGCGCGGACGCCGCTCCGGCGGTTGGCGACCGTGGATGACGTGGCGGGCGCGGTTTTGATGCTGGCCTCGCCCTATGCCGCGTTCATCACAGGTGAGAATCTGCTGGTGACGGGCGGCGACGTCATGTTGTAAGGGATTCGAACTGGTGCCAGCGCATCCGCGCTGGCAATTGGCCCACTTGGCCGTGGGCCCCAAAGATGTGCCCATTGCGGTTTGACGAGTTTGGGGCCGCGCGGCTCCAAGAAGAAAGTACCGGTATGGCACCCGGGGCCCACGGCCAAGTGGGCCAAACACGCCGGGCGGATGCCCGGCGACCAGCAAAGATTCGCCGGGTGAGGGGACGGCAGCACTCGCAGTAGACCTTACGGGGCGGTACAGTGAATAAAAATCTCGACGCTCAGGCTTTGATCGATTTCGCCATCGACGCAGCGCCAACCTGCCTGCGTCATCGCATGTTCCTGCAGACCATCGACTGGACCAAGGTCCCGGCGGAGAAAGTGGCGGAGATGCTCGCGCGCCTCGACGATGAGAGCGTGGCGGTGCCGCCGTGGCTGTCGAGAGCGCTCGTGATCGCCGGGCACGCGCTGAGCGCGGACCGTGCCGCCAGCCTGGAGCCACCGCTGCGAGCGTTGAACGCCATCAACCGCGCCCGCGCCGATGCGACGGACTCGCCCGCCGCGGAGGCCGCAGCGAACGATCTCGCGCATTACACCGGCGCCGAGCCCGAAATCATCGCCGCCGCCGTGAAGACGCTCGGCAGCCTCGGACTGGGCGCAGCCGCGGAGACGCTTGCCCTCGCCCACTGGCCGCGTGCCGCGCGCGCTTTGCGCTTCGTGCAGAAGGACATGGCGGAACGCCTTGCCAGCCTGCCGCCGGTCAACCTCCGGCTCATGGGCTTCTCCACCACGCAGACGCTCAGCAGTGAACTCCGCCCGGCCTTTGCCGCGCTCGGCTGGCGCGCCGAGGTCAGCGAAGCCAATTTCGGCGAGGTCATCCCGGAACTGCTCCGGCCCGCCGCCGAGGCCGACGCCACACTCATCCTCCTCGACGCCCACAGCTTCCACGACCGCAACTGGCGCCTGCCGTCCGATGCGGCGGACACGCTCCTGGACGAGCGCCTCGCGCAATTCGCCGGGGCCGTCGAGAGTTTCATCGCCGCCCGCTCCCGCCCGCTCCTCATCACCACGCTGCCCACGCCGCCCAGCGCCACTGCCGGGCTGATCGACAATCGCCACGCGGCAGGCGCACGCCATGCCGCCGAGACCATCAACCGCCAGCTCATCGACCTCGCGCGGCGGCACAGCGAGATCCTCCTCATCGACACCGATCTGGCGCTGGCAAGCATCGCGCCCAACGAGCGCGGCGACCCCAAGCTGTGGTTCTACGGCCGCATCGCCTACACGCCCGACGCCATGCGCGCCATCGCCGCCGCCAGTGCCCGCGCCTGGCATCAGCTCAAGCGCGGTCCGGCGAAGGTGCTGGCGCTCGATTTCGACAACACGCTGTGGGGCGGCGTTTTCGGCGAGGACGGCGTCGCCAATCTTCATTGCGGAGACGACGCGCCGGGCAACGCTTTCAAGGCTTTCCAGCAGGAATGCCTGCGCCTCAAAAGCATGGGGATGCTGCTCGTCGCCCTCAGCAAGAACAACGCGGACGCCATCAGCGCTTTCTCCGAACATCCGGGCATGGCGCTGAAGGCCGACGATTTCGTCGCCACCGCCATCAACTGGGAACCGAAGCCGGACAACATCCGCCGCCTCGCCGGGGAACTCAATCTCGGGCTCGACAGCTTCGTCTTTCTCGACGACAGCCCGCATGAGCGCGAGGCGATGCGCCGCCTTTGTCCCATGGTGCTCACGCCCGAACTCCCCGACGATCCGGCGCGGCGGCCGTCCTGGCTGCGCGGTCTTGCCGCAACCTGGCCCGTGCGCCTCACCGCCGAAGACGAGCGCCGCTCCGATATGTACGCCGCCGACCGCAAGGCCAGGGTATTGCGCCAGCAATCGGCCAGTCTGGACGACTATCTCAAGGGCCTTGAGCAGCGCCTCACCATCGCGCGCGCCAACCCGAAGACGCTCACCCGCATCGCGCAGATGCACGCCCGCACCAACCAGTTCAACCTCACCACCGCGCGGCTCGACGAGGCCGATATAGGCGCCATGCTGGCCGATGAGGACAACCATGCCGTGCTCTACGGGCACCTGGCCGATAAATTCGGCGACCACGGCATCGTCATCGCCGCCACCGCGCGGATGAACGGCAAATCGGCGGAAATCGTGAGTTTTCTCATGAGTTGCCGGGTCATCGGGCGCGAGGTGGAACGGGCGTTTCTCGGTGAACTGCTCGGCCTCGTCTCGACGCGCGGCATCGAGCGCGTTGGCGCCGCCTACATCCCGACGCCGAAAAACGCCATGGTGCGCGATTTCTACCGCTCTCATGGCTTCGCCGAGCAGGGGGTGGACGGCGACCGCCATTTGTGGCATTGGACCGTGGGCAAGACGGAGCGCCCGCGCTCCGGCTTCGTTGAAGTTCTCTGGGAGGCGTAATGCAGGAAATCCAGTCGAACGGCGCGAGCGCGGACGCTGCGGGTATCGTGCATCCGGATCTTGCGGGCATTTTCGCCGACGTCTTCCAATATTCCGGCACCATCACGCCGGAGACCTCGCCCGATGACATTCCACGCTGGGACTCGCTGCGCCACATCGCGCTGGTGACGGCGCTGGAGGACGCCTTCTCGATCTCGCTGTCCATGGACGAGATGATGGAGATCCACAGCGTGCGGGACATCCAGGCCGTGCTGGCCCGTCACGGCGTGTAGGCCATCGCCTCAACGCATTCGCGGCAAATCGCCATCCAGCATATCGAAGTGCCTGACGCGGGTGCGTGGCCGCCTGCGCCACTTCCGTACAGGTGCCGCGGCGGCGCTTATCGCCTGTTCACCAATCCTTGCTATACACCGTAACGTGGCATAATCGCGTTTTTTCCCGCGAGAGTTGCGCGTACGACTTCCTCGAAACCGGCACAGCGAGGACGCAGGGATGACCGTCGCCGGAATGCTGCGCAAGACGCGCGCCATTCTCGTCTGGGTGGCGCTGAATTTCGCCGCCGCAGCAGCGCTTCTGTGCCTCGTCTTCGCAGGACGGGTGGGGCCGGAGTTGAACCCGGATGGCACGGACCGAACGGCTGCGCCCGGCTCCTCCGCCCCGGCGGAATACGTCCTCGCCGTTCACCCGGGACGGCCGCCCGGGCAGCTTCGCGCCGCCTACGGCCCCATTGTCTCCCATATCGCCGAGCGAATTCCCGGGAAGTCCTTTCGGCTGGCAGTGCCACCGAGCAGTGCGGCGTTCGAAAAGAGGCTCTCCGCGCACGCGTTTCACTTCGCTTTGCCCAATCCTTACCAGACGGTTGCCGCGCTCCGGCATGGCTACCGCGTCTTCGGCAGAGCGGCTGCCGCCAGCGAAGCGCAGGGCGTCATCCTGGTCCGCCGCGACGGCCGCATCCACGACGTCGGCGACCTCAAAGGCAAGAGAATGAGCTATCCGTCGCCGGACGCCGTCGCCGCCGCGATCATGCCACAGCATTTTCTCCACAGCCGCGGCCTGGATGTGAACCGGGATATCGAAAACGCATATGTCGGATCGGAGGAATCCTCGATTCTGAACGTGTTTCACGGTCTGACCGCCGCTGGGGGCGCCAGCCCGGCCGCGTGGCAGACGTTCCAGGAACAGCACCCCGAAATGGCCGCCGAGCTGATGGCGAAGTGGACGACCGGCACCCTCGCCGGCGATGCTCTCGTCGCCCGCAACGACGTGCCCGCCGATATCGTGGCGAAGGTGGGCGCCGTGTTGTTCTCGCTCCAGGACAGCGAGGAAGGACGCAGGCTCCTGGGCGCGATCCCCCTGCCACGCTTCGAGCCGGCAACGGCGGAGACCTATGCTTCGGTCCAGGACTACGTCCAGCGCTACGGCCCCGAAGTCAGACAACTGGGCCAGTAGAATGACCGTGCCGACCCGTCTTCGCCGTATCTGGACCGGCTCGATCCGGCGGCGCCTAGTCCTGAGCGTCTGCGGGCTGGTGATCACCGTGATGGCGGCATTCGACTACGGTCTTATCGTGTCACAGCGGGAGTTTCTGGAGCGCCGGGGCGAAGAACGCAGCCTCGCGCTGGCCAAGACCGTTGCCGTGAACAGCGGCGCCTGGGTGGAGGCGAACGATCTTGCGGGCCTCGCCAAGGTCATCCGGTCGATACGCAGCTACCCCGATCTGCGCTACGTGATCGTACTTGCAGCGGATGGCCGCATCCTCGCCCACAGCGATACCGGCCGCATCGGCCAGTATCCGGCCAACGGCGCCAACCGGGCCCTCGTGCGGGGCCCGCCCGAAGCGCGCATCGCTCTCAACACGCGGTCCCTGCTCGAAGCGGTGTCGCCCATCAAATCGGACAGCGGAACCATCGTCGGCTGGACCCGCGTGGGCCTGGGCCGCTCAGGGCTCGCTGCGGGACTGCGCGACATCCGGCGCGAAGGCTTCTACTTCGCGGGCGCGGCCCTCGTCCTCGGAGCGCTGATGGCGTCGCTCATCGGCAGCGGTCTGGCCCGTGACCTGAACAAACTGGTCACGGTCACACGCCGCGTTGCTGCGGGTGATACCAGTGCCCGCTCCGGAATGAAGGGCGAAGACGAACTCGGGTCGCTCAGCCGGGCTTTCGATACCATGGCCGCGACGCTGGAGAAGGCAACCGCGAAGTTGCAGGACAGCGAGCGGGAATGGCGCCAGCTTCTCGCCCATCTGCCGGTGGCGATCACCATTCGCGCCACCGACGGGACATATCACTACGCCAACGACGCCGCCCGCAAGATCCTCGGCATCGGCCCGGAAGAGCTGTCCGCCGGCCGGGTTATGCATCCGAACTGGCGTCTCGTCCGCGAGGACGGCTCGTTCATGCCCCGCGACGAGATCCCGTCCATCCGCGCCACCGAAATGCGCCAGCCGGTGCGCGACCGCGTGCTCGGCATCGTGCGCTATGGAGAACACGAGCCGGTCTGGGTGCACACCGACGCCCTTCCCGAACTGGACGGGAACGGCATGGTGCGCCGGGTCATCGAGTCTTTCTCGGACATCTCCGAACGCAAGCGCGCCCAGGAGCTGCTGCACCAACGCGCCGAGGAATTCCGCGCGCTGGTCGAAAACGCGCCCGATCCGATCCTGCGCTATGACCGCGAATGCCGCCGCATCTATGCCAACCCGGCGGTGGAGCGCCTTTCCGGCAAGCCGCTGTCCCCCCTTCTCGGCCATGCATCCACAAATGGCGGCACGTTCCCGACGGGCAATGGCGACAAGCTGAAGGACTGGGTGAAAGGGGTGCTGGAAACGGGCGAGCCCCGCGAGGGGCGCGTTGAATTCACCGGACCGGACGGCATCCGCCACTATTTCCACAACCGCTTCGTGCCTGAACGCGATCAGAGCGGCGAAGTGGTGAGCGTCCTGTCCATATCGACGGACATCACCTCGGTCGTCAAAGCCGAGCGACAACTCCGGACCCTGGTGGATAACCTGCCCGACATGGTTTCCCGCTTCGACACCGAGGGCCGCCATCTCTATGTCAGTCCCATTGTTGAAAGGGTTTTCGGCCTTCCACGGGAGCGTTTTCTCGGCAGAACGATCCACGAAATCGCGTCACCGGAGAGCCGGGAGACCACCCAGGCGCTCCTGGACGGCATCGTGAAGGCAGCGGAGGACGGCAATCCCAACATCATGGAGGTGACCTGGCCGCTGCCCCATGGCGCGCGGGACTATGAAATTCGCTATATCCCGGAGAAGGACGAGACCGGCAAAGCGATCAGCGTCCTGGGCGTCGCCCGCGACGTCACCGCGCGCCGCCGCGTCGAGGAGGCGCTGCGCAAGACGACCGAGGAACTGGATCGCTTCTTCTCCATCGTGCTCGACCCGCTGTGCATCGCCACCACGGACGGCTATTTCCAGCGGCTCAACCCGGCCTGGGAACAGGTGCTCGGCCATTCGCGCACCGAACTCATGCAGGTCCCGTTCCTCAGATTTGTGCATCCCGAAGATCTCGCGGCCACCTCCGAGGCCATCGAGGCGCTGGGAAAACAGAAGGAGGTGGTCGGCCTCGTCAACCGCTATCGCTGCAAGGACGGGACCTACAAATGGATAGAGTGGAACATCACCCCGGCTGGCGAGCGCTTCTACGCCGCAGCGCGCGACATCACGGAGCGCATCCGCATGACCGAAAGCCTGCGCCAGCTTTCCGCCGCCGTGGAACAGACGCCGGTGCCCGTCCTCATCACCGACGTGGAAGGAACGATCCAGTATGTGAACCCGGCGTTCAGCCTTGCCTCGCACTATTCGGCCGAGGAGGTCATCGGCAAGAAGCCGAGCATCCTCAAGGATGACGCCATGTCCGCGGCAGACTATGACGAGCTATGGAGCACGCTCAAGGCCGGCCATTCATGGCGCGGTATTTTCCATAATCTAACAAAGGACGGCGACCGTCACTGGGAAGAGGCGGTCATCACCCCGATCCGCGATGAGAAAGGCAACATCACGCGGTTCGTCGGCATCCAGCAGGACATCACCGACCGCAAGAAGGAGGAGGAGCGCGCCGAGTTCCTCGCGCATCACGACGCCCTGACGGGGCTGCCGAACCGTATCCTCGGCAAGGACCGCATGGAGCGCGCCATCGCCCATGCCGACCGCCACGACTGCGAGGCGGCGCTGTTGTTCCTGGACCTGGACGGCTTCAAACAGATCAACGACACGCTCGGCCACGCCATCGGCGACGAACTCCTCAACCGCGTGGCGGCGCGGCTGCAGCTTCGCATGCGGCGCAGCGACACGATCGTGCGGCATGGCGGCGACGAATTCCTGATCATTCTTTCCGAAATCGAAGATCCGGAGGCGATCAACACCGTCGCACTTGCCACGCTGGATCAGCTGACCACACCATTCGTCATCTCCGGGCACGAGCTGTCGATCACCGCGTCGCTCGGCGTGGCGGTCTATCCCGCCGACGGGCAGAACTGGAACGACCTGTTCGAGAAGGCCGACGTGGCCATGTACTCGGCCAAGCAGGCGGGACGCAACACCTACCGGTTCTTCACGGAGGAGATGAACGCCGAAGCGGATATGTCGATCCGCGTCCGCAGCAAGCTGCAGAACGCACTGGAGCGCGGTGAATTCGCGCTGCATTACCAGCCGCAGGTCGATCTGAAGACCGGCCGCGTCACCGGGGTGGAGGCGCTCCTGCGCTGGACGAACCCGGAGCTGGGCCAGGTTGCGCCCAGCCGTTTCATCCCCCTCGCCGAGGACGGCGGGCAGATCGTGCCGATTTCCAGCTGGGTCCTCAAGGAAGCCTGCCGGCAGGCCAAAGCCTGGCAGGATGCGGGACTGCCCAGAATGGTGATGGCGGTCAATCTTTCCATGGTCCAGTTCCGGCGGGGCGACCTTGCCGATTCGGTCCGGGAAGCCCTCGAATCTTCCGGCCTCGATCCGGGCTGTCTGGAGCTGGAACTGACCGAATCAATCCTGATCAAGGATACCGCCGCCGTTCTGAACACGGTGCGGCAGTTGAAGGACATCGGCGTCCGGCTGGCGATCGACGATTTCGGGACCGGCTATTCCAGCCTGTCCTATCTTAAGCGCCTCCATGCCGACCGGGTGAAGATCGGCCACTCTTTCGTCCACGGGATGGCGGCGGAAACCGATCGCGACGCAGTCGTGCATGCGCTCGTGCATGTGGCGCGCAGCCTCGGCCTGCCCATTGTCGCGGAAGGGGTGGAGGACGAGGCCGCGCTGGCGGCTCTGCAACGTCACGGCTGCGACGAGGTGCAGGGCTTCTTCTACAGCCGGCCGATGCCGCCGGAGGAAATGGCGGCTTTCGTCAATGCGCGATGCAAGGCGCAGGCCCCGGCGGAGGGCGGCGAGGACGCCGCGTGACGTTCGCTCACGCTGCGGCCGCGAAGCGCTGCAGATGGGCCGCCACTTCCGGCGACAGCGGCTCGGATCGCCGCGTCGCCTCGCTCATCTGCACGATCACCGTCTCCGCGGTGGCGACTAGCCGCCCGTCCTGAAAAAGCGCCTGCTCGAAGGTGACGGAAGAGCGCCCGATGGCCTTGACGCGGGTGCCGATGTCCACGCGGCCCGGCCAGTGAATTTCACCGCGGAATGCCATCGACAGATTGACGATGACGAAGGCCGAGCCGGCTGGCAGCAGGAGACCGCCATCCGCGTCCAGCAGCACCTCCACCCGTCCGGTTTCCAGAAGCGTGGTGAACACCGCGTTGTTGATATGGCCCTGGCTGTCGGTATCGCCATAGCGCAGCTTGTCGTAGCTGTGGTGGGGGAAATCGGTCAGCGCCACGGGGGACGCGGCGCCATCGTTGTTCTTGCCGGGACTGCCGGTCATCGATCGATCCTCTGTTCGCGGCCGAGTCTTCGTCTTACCTGCCCGGCCTGAAAACGGATAGCATTATCAGTTTGGCATCATTCGCAATTTCCGGCCAGGAGACCGCAGGATCTCAAACCGCCTCCGTCTCCTCGGGCTCGATGCGGCTCGCCACGATCATGTAGACCGCAGGCACCACGAACAGCGTGAACAGTGTGCCTATGGTCAGGCCCGCGACGATCACCAGCCCCATATTGAAGCGCGACACCGCGCCCGCGCCGGAGGCCAGCAACAGCGGCACCGCTCCCAGCACCATCGCCGCCGTCGTCATCAGGACCGGGCGCAGCCGGATCGCTGCCGCCTGTTCGACGGCCTCGCGCTTCGATTTGCCCGCCCGCTGCTCGGCATTGGCGAATTCCACGATCAGGATGCCGTGCTTGCTGATCAGGCCCATCAGCGTCACCAGCCCGACCTCGGTATAGATGTTCAGCGTCGCGCCGCCGACGCCGAGACTGACGAAAACCAGCGCCCCGGCGATCGACATCGGCACGGAAACAAGGATGATGACCGGATCGCGGAAACTCTCGAACAGCGCCGCGAGCGACAGGAAGATGATGATCAGCGCGAAGCCGAAAGTGATGGCGAAGCTCGCGGATTCCTGCACGAACTGCCGCGACAGCCCGCCATAATCGACGGAATAGCCCTGTGGCAGCGTGCGGACGGCAAGGTTCTGCAGGAAGCGAAGCGCCTCGTCCTGGCTGACGCCGGGCATGGTCACGCCCTGGATCGCGGCAGCGTTGAGCTGCTGAAAGTGATTGATGGACTCCGGTATCGCCTTCGTCGTGATGCGCGCGACCGAGGACAGCGGCACGGGCACGCCCTCGAGATTGGCCACATAATAGTCGAGGAGTTGCCGGGCATTCAGCCGGTCCACGCGCTGCACCTGCGGTATGACCTTGTACGAGCGCTGGAAGTAGCTGAAATAGTTCACATAACCACCGCCAAGCATCGACGTCAGGGCGCCGCCGATGTCGCTCATCTTCAGGCCGAGCGACGCCGCCTTGTCACGGTCGATCTCGACGGTCGATTGCGGCGCGTCGATCTTCAGGTCGGTATCCAGGAAGATGAACATGCCGCTGGCCTGCGCCTGCTGCAGAAAGCTCTGCGACACGGGATTGAGCCGGTCGAATGAATCTGTGGTGGTGAGGACGAATTGCACCGGCAGGCCGGTACTGCCCGGCAGCGAAGGCGGCTGAAAGACGGCGGCCCGAACGCCCGCGATCTGGTCCAGCGTGTCCTGCACCAGCGGCTGGAGCTGGTTGCTGGTGCGCGCGCGCTCATCCCAGGGCTTCAGCACCATGCCGCCGATGGAGCGGCCCGGCGCTTCGATCTGAAAGACGTGGCCCGTCTCCGGGAAGGTCGTAAAGCCCCGGTAGACCTGCCCGGCATAAAGCAGCCGCTGCTGGATCGTGGCGTCGGGCGCGGAGGTGGACTGCTCGATGACGATGCCCTGGTCCTCCTGCGGCGCAAGCTCGCTCTGGGCGGTCGTGTACAGAAAATAGATGCTGCCGAGCACGATCAGCGCGAAGACCGCCGTCACCGGAAGATAGTCGAGGCTGTGACACAGCCCCCGCTGATAGCCTCGGCGCATGGTGTCGAAGCTGCTGTCGATGAGCCGGACGAGCCAGCCTTCCTCGCCCGCCGTCTGCGCTTTTAGCAGCCGCGAGCAGACCATCGGCGACAGCGTGAGCGCCACCACCGCAGAGATCGTCACGGCGGCGACGAGCGTGAAGGCGAATTCGGTGAACAGCGCGCCCGTCAGCCCGCCCTGAAAGCCGATGGGCACATAGACCGCAGCCAGCACGACGGTCATGGCGATGATCGGACTGCCGAGTTCGCGCGCTGCCAGGATTGCGGCCTGGATCGGCTTCACACCCTCGTCGATATGCCGGTTGACGTTCTCGACCACGATGATGGCGTCGTCGACGACGAGCCCGATGGCGAGTACCAGCGCCAGGAGCGTCAGCAGGTTGATGGAAAACCCCATGAGCAGCATCAGCGTCACCGAGCCGATGAGCGACAGGGGGATGGCGATGACGGGAATGAGGACCGAGCGCGCCGATCCCAGGAATGCGAACACGACGAGGGTGACGATGACGCTCGCCTCGGCCAGCGACACGATGACCTCGTTGATCGAGGCGTTCACGAATTTCGTCGAGTCGTAGACGATCGCGGCGCTCATGCCTTGCGGAAGCTGTTCCTGGATGCCTGGGAACACCTTGCGCACGGCGCCGATGACGTCGAGCAGGTTCGCGGATGGCGCCACCTGGATGCCGATATAGACCGCGGGTTTGCCGTCGAACAGAACCGCCGCATCATAGTCGTCCGCGCCGAGTTCGACACGGGCGACGTCCTTGAGCCGCACGATGGACGCTCCCGATCCCTTCAGCACCAGTTCGGCGAATTCCTTGGCGCTGTGCAGCGTCGTCGAGGCGTTGAGATTGATCTCCACCATCTCGCCCTTGGTATTGCCAAGGCCGGATATGTAATCGTTCTTCACCAGCGCCTGCCCGACCTCGGCGGCGGTCAGCCCATAGGCGGCGAGCTTGGCCGGATCGAGCCACGCCCTGAGCGCAAAGTCCTGCCCGCCCAGGATCTCGGCGGTCTGCACACCCGCGATGGCCTGGAGTTTCGGCTGCACGACCCGCGTCAGATAATCCGTGATGCGGTTGCGCGCCAGCACGTCGCTGTTGAAGCCGAGATACATGGCGTCGATGGTCTGGCCGACCTTGACGCTCAGTTGAGGGATCTGCGTCCCCGTCGGCAACTGATTGAGGACCGAATTGACCTTGGTGGAGATCTCGGTCAGCGCCTTGTTGGCATCGTAGTTCAGCCGCAGATAGATCGTGATCGTGCTCGTGCCGCTGGTACTGGTGGACGTCATGTAGTCGATGCCGTTGGCCTGGGCGATGGCGGCTTCGAGCGGCGTCGTGATGAAACCGGCGATCACACCGGGGTCGGCGCCGTAATAGGTCGTGCTGACGGTGACAACCGCGTTCTCGGTGCGCGGATATTGGAGGACGGGGAGCGATCCGGCGGAGCGCAGGCCGAGCACGAGGATCAACAGGCTGACGACGATGGCCAGAACCGGGCGGCGAATGAAGATGTCGGTAAATTTCATGGCGCGCCGCCTGGACCGTCACCCATCCGCGACCGCTGGATTCGGGTCGGAGGAGGGGCGCACGCTGTTGTCGATCCGCACCGGCACACCGTTGCGTAGCTTGATCTGACCCGTGGTGACGACCACGTCGCCCTCTTTCACGCCTTTGAGGACGGCCACCTCTCCGCCGCGCGTCGGTCCCGTGGTGACGAACACCTGCCGGGCGACGAGTTGGGGCTGTCCCGCCGCCGCCTTCGGGGGCTTCTCCACAAGGAAAACGACGTCGCCGTAGGAGTTGTAGGCAATGGCGGTCTTGGGCAGCGTCACGAAGCGTTCCGGTTTGCCAGCATCGACATCCACGGTCGCAAACATCCCCGACATCAGGAGCTTGTCCGGGTTGGGGAAGGTCGCGCGGACCTTGATATTGCGCGTGGCGGTATCGATAGCCGAATCGATCGCGGTAATCTTCCCGGTGAAGCTGCGCCCCGGAAAGACGTCGGCGCTCGCCGTAACCTTGAGGCCGGTCCTGATCTGGGCGAGCGCCTGCTGGGGCAGGTAGAAATCGACATGAATGGGGTCGAGCTGCTGCAGCGAGACGATCGCCGTACCGGCGGCGATATACTGCCCGAGATCGACCTGCACGATGCCCAGCCGCCCTGAGAACGGCGCACGGATGAATTTGTAGTCAAGCGTCGCCTGCTGCTGTTTGACCAGGGCCTGCGCGTTCTTCATCGTGGCCTCGTTCGTGTCGGCCGAGATTTTGGAGAGTGCAGGCGAGCGCTGTTTGCGCAACGTGACGTCGCGCTCGTAGTTGAGCTTCGCGAGCACCGCATTCGCCTTGAGCGCCTCCAGGCGCGCCGCGTCGGCATCCGAGGTCAGTTCGACAAGCAGATCGCCCTTGCGCGCGTCCATGCCGGACTTGAAATGGATCGCGGCGACCGTACCGGAAACCTCGGGGGCCAGATCGGCCCCGTTCACCGCGCGGACATTGCCGACCGCCTTGAGCCGCTGCTGCCATTCCTCGAAGCGGGCGGTGACGGTGGCGACCGTCTGCGGCGGCGCGGTCCTCTCGCTCAGCGCCTTCTGGATCATGCGAGCCTTGAAGGCCTGATAGCCGAATATGCCGCCAAAGAGCAGCCCGGCGGCCAAGAGCATGATCACCATTCGCTTCAGCATGGCCGCACCTTCAGCTCCCCATCGCCCGATGGTCGCCCGGCATTCTGGATAAGGACTTTGCCCTGTCAGGCTGAAAAAGGCGTAAAGAGCGGGGCCGCTGCGCGCGGGGCAAAAAAATTGCCGGGACAAGCCCGGCAATGCATGAAGCAGCCTCATCTGGCGAAACCGCCGCCTGGCCGCGAACGTGCCGGACCCACCCGGCAAGGTTCGCGTCGCCCGGCGTCAGTCGTTCAGAGCCTCTTTCAGCCCCTTGGCCGCGGCAAACTTCGGAACGGTGCTCGCGGGCACTTTGACGGTTTCGCCTGTACGCGGGTTACGCGCCGTCGTCGCCTTGCGCTCGACGGCTTTGAAGGTCCCAAAACCGGGCAGACGGACTTCGATGCCGTCGACCAGGGCTGTTTGGATATTCTTGATAACGGACTCGACGGCGGCGGCCGCTTTGTCCTTAGTCATCTGCGTGTCCTCGGCCACGGCCGCGACCAGATCCGTCTTATTCATGGTTATCCCTTTTCTTCATTCTCAAAAGGTGGTCCTCACGTCACCCGATGCCGTGTTGCCCCGTGGGGACCGCCCCGCGCTGCCCCGGGCGACGCCGCAGCCGGTTGGGGCTGCCATCGGGCTGGGCGAAGGAATCTGCGGCCCAGCCAGCGCATCACCTTATCCAGTTATCAGGAACTTTGAAGAAGATATTTCGCCGTAAACAAGGAAAATCAACGGCGGAAACGCTTAGTCACAGGGCGTAAAGCCGCCAAAGGGACCGGAAGCGAGAACAATTCGGAAACAATGTGTGGCTTCGGCCCGATTGGCGGAGAATCAGCCGATCCCGGGTGGACCGCCGAGCAATCATGAAACGCGGGACACCCGGCGCAACGGGCCGCCGTCGGACAGGGGGGATACGGTCAAACCGAAAACGATGTCCCGCAACCGCAGGACGCGGTGGCGTTGGGATTGTTGATCCGGAACGAGGCCCCGATCAGATCATCCACGAAATCGATCTCCGCTCCCGTCATGAATGGCAGGGATACTTCGTCGATGAGCACCGTCACGCCTTCCTTTTCGATGGCGTAATCCGTGGTCTCACGCTCTCGGACCAGATCGAACGAATATTGGAAGCCCGAACATCCGCCTGCTTTCACGCTGACACGAAGCATGGCGGGCACCGGTTCCGCGCCGATAATCTCGCTTATGCGCCGCGCGGCACGGTCGGTCAGGCGAACGGCTGTCATCGTCATGGGGTTCGAATCGCTTAACATTAGCCTCGGTATAAGTTTACCACTATGCAAGTGGGCATTCTGGGGCTTTTGTCAATCAATCCCCAGGCAGTATGCGCGCGGAAGCCTTCTCACACGGGAAAAACCCGCTTCGGGACACACGCGAGGCGGCAGGACAACAACAATGACGCTCCACCCACGGCTTATCCGGCCCCCCATCGCCGCTTACGCCTGTACCGCCGAATCGAGCCGGGGCCGGCTGTATCCGGAGCCGGAATGCGATCTGCGCTCGCCCTACCAGCGCGACCGCGACCGGATCATTCATTCCTCGGCGTTCCGGCGGCTGACATACAAGACGCAGGTCTTCGTCTATCACGAGGGCGACCACTACCGCACGCGCCTGACACACAGTCTGGAGGTAGCGCAGGTGGCGCGCACCGCCGCGCGCATTCTCGGCCTGGACGAAGACCTTGCCGAGGCCATTTCGCTCGCCCACGACCTCGGCCATACGCCGTTCGGGCATGCAGGCGAGGAGGCGCTTGCCGAAGTGATGCAGGATTGCGGCGGCTTCGATCACAACGCCCAGAGTCTGCGCATCGTCACGAGCCTGGAGAGCCGCTATGCCGGCTTCGACGGGCTGAACCTCACCTGGGAGACGCTTGAGGGCCTCGTCAAACACAACGGGCCGCTGCTGATCGGGGATGGCGAACCGGCACCGCGTTACGCCAGGACCGGAATCCCGCCGGCGATCGAAGCCTACAACGCGCACCACGATCTCGGCCTCGCGTCGCATGCCTCGGCGGAGGCGCAGGTCGCGGCGCTGGCCGACGACATCGCCTACAACAATCACGACCTCGACGACGGGGTGCGCGCGGGGCTGATCACGGTCGGCAAGCTGCGCGATCTGCCGCTCACCGGCCCCCTTGTCCGCATTGTGGAGGACAGCCACGGGCCGCTGCCCAAGGGCCGCCTGATCCACGAGGTCAACCGCAGGCTCATCAGCCAGATGGTCCGTGATCTGGCTGCCGAGACGCTGGCGCAGGTCGAAACCCTGTGCCCGGAATCCGCCGACGACATCCGCGAGGCGCCTTTCCCGGTCGTCCGCTTCTCGCAGCACATGGTCGCACAAATGGCGGAGCTGCGGAAATTCCTGTTCCAGGAGTTCTACTTCCACCCGCGGGTGAAGAACGCCATGGACAGTGCCCGGAAGATCGTGTCCGACCTGTTCAAGTACTTCCTCGCCCACCCGGACGCGCTGCCGGAGGACTGGCGGAAAAGCGCCGAGGGGAGCGACCGCGCGCGGGTGATCGCCGATTTCGTCGCGGGCATGACGGACAGGCTGGCGCTGGATACCCACAGGCGGCTGTTTGACGATACGCCGCGAATGCGTTAGCGCCTTAACCCTCCGGCATCGCTTGGCGGAGCGGCCGCCGGGCAGGCGTCCGGCTGGATATTCCTACGCAGTCTCCCGGGGTGGAACCAAGTCCATGAATGTGTTTTCTCATTTCGAGTCGCGTTTCCAGAAGGCCGCCGCGGCGCTCGCGAAGGAAGGCGTATTGGCCCCCGCCTGGAAGAAGATGGCGCTCACCGTGGAGCCGCCGCGCGACCCGGCCCATGGCGATGTCGCTTCGAACGTGGCCATGGTGCTGTCCAAGGCCGCCGGGATGCCGCCCCGCGAATTGGCGGCGCGCTTCGCCGACAAGCTGACCGGCACGCCGGACATCGCCAGAGTGGACATCGCCGGACCGGGCTTCATCAATCTGACGCTCGACATCGGTTTCTGGCCAAAACTGCTGAAAACCGTGCTGGCGGCGGGCGAGGATTACGGCCGCTCGAAGATGGGCCGGAACGAGATGGTGAACGTCGAGTTCGTCTCCGCCAATCCCACCGGCCCGATGCATGTCGGCCATTGCCGGGGTGCGGTGTTCGGCGATGCGCTCGCCAATCTGCTGGCCTTCGCCGGCTATGACGTGACGAAAGAGTATTACATCAACGATGCCGGCGTGCAGGTCGATGTGCTGGCGCGATCGGCATTCCTGCGTTACCGCGAGGCGCTCGGCGAGGACATCGGCGGGATCCCCGAAGGGCTCTATCCGGGCGACTATCTCGTGCCCGTGGGCGAGGCGCTGGCGGTCCAATATGGCGAGCGCCTGCTGAAAATGAAGGAAGCGAGGTGGCTGCCGCTCGTCCGGGACAAGGCCATCGCCATGATGATGGACATGATCCGCGGCGACCTCGCCGCGCTCGACATCCGGCACGACGTGTTCACATCCGAGCGCTCTCTGACCGGAAGCAATGGGAACGAGGTCGGGGAGACGATCGAGTTTCTGCGCGGGAAGGGGCTCATCTATGAGGGCCGCCTGCCGCCGCCGAAGGGCAAGCTGCCCGACGACTGGGAGGACCGCGAGCAGACGCTGTTCCGCTCCACCGATTTCGGCGACGACGTGGACCGCCCATTGATCAAATCGGACGGCAGCTACACCTATTTCGCCTCCGACATGGCCTATCACCGCAATAAGATTGCGCGCGATTTTAAGCATATGATTAATATTTTTGGCGCGGACCATGGCGGCTATGTTAAACGAATGCAGGCGGCCGTTGCGGCGCTCAGTGGCGGCAAGGCCGACCTGGATATCAAGCTTTGCCAGATGGTGCGGCTGTTCCGCGCAGGCGAGCCGGTGAAGATGGGAAAACGCCTCGGCACCTTCGTGACGCTCCGCGACGTGGTGGACGAGGTCGGGCCCGGGGTGGCACGGTTCATGATGCTTTATCGCAAGAACGATGCGATGCTTGATTTCGATTTTGCCAAGGTCATGGAACAATCACGGGACAACCCCGTCTGGTATGTTCAGTATGCTCACGCACGCGCTCATTCGGTCATGAGAAATGTTCGAGAAGTCATGCCGAAACTAAAATTGAGTGGAAAAGACCTCTCCAAGGCTAAACTTGAGCTGTTGAATGATGAAGCTGAGCTTGCCGTCTTGAAGCGGATGTCGCAATATCCGCGTATCATTGAGTCATCGGCTCAGGCACATGAGCCGCACCGCATTGCCTTCTACTTGCATGAGCTTGCTAGCGAGTTTCATGGATTATGGAACCGAGGCAAAGAGTTGCCACATTTACGGTTCATTGTCGAAGCCGATCGGGAACTTACCAGGGCGCGGGTGGGGCTTGTTGCCGCCGTGGCGCAAGTGATTCGGTCGGGCCTAGGCATTTTGGGCGTTCAACCTATTTCTGAGATGCGCTGAAACTTAGCTCCGCTTGGGCCAAGTGGGGTTCAAGGCGAAGGGACTGTTGCACGATGTCCATGTCTGACGATCCGAGATACCGCCGCGGGCAAGGTGGCCACCAACGTCAGCCTGCTCCGCAGGGCCGGGAGGGGCGCCCGGAGCGTTCCGCGGCACAGCAGCAGCGCGGCTTCGGTCAGCCCGACCCAACTGCGGACCGGGACGATGGACGGCAGCCCTCTTTCTCCGCTTACCGCCCGGAAGCTTATGCCGGCGCCGGCAAGGGATCGCCGCGCCAGGACTGGGACCGCGGGCGTAGCGGTGCGCCGCGAACGCAATCTCCCGCCGCCGATGCCTATCCTCGCCCGGCACCCGAGCGGCCCGGGGCTCAGCCCGATCCGCGCGATCCTTACCGCAACGCTGCCGATCCCTATGCGGCGCCTCAGCAGGATTACGAGGCTGACTGGCGGCAGTCCTATCCGGAAGCCGGTGGTTTCAACGACGATAGCGGATATCAGGACGCTGGCGGCAGATTTGCGAACTATTACGAAGAACCGCCCCAGGTGAACGATATGCAGGCGGTGCATGACCGCTTTTTCGCACACGAGCCGGAGCAGGACGTCGGCGCCACCCGCTATCGCGGTGTCGTCGATCAAAACGTCGTGGACTACCCAGAGGCGCAATACGACGCCGGGGCGGCGGGTAGTGGCTATGGCGGCGGATACGACAGCAATGCCTTCACCCACCAGCCACAGCAGCGCGCGCCCTATCCCGCCGATGATCCCTACCCCGCGGACCAGGACTATACCTGGGAGAGCTACGATCACGCGCCGCCTCCCCAGTCGGTCAGACCTCCCTATCAGGCGCCGATCGCCGGGCGCGACGACGATCTTGACGCCGATTTCTTCGCCGACGAAGACGAGTTCGAGAACGAAGATTACCAAGAGGAAAGGGGCGGCGGCCGTAAGAAGCTGATGGCAGCCGTTCTGGCTGGCGCGGTCGTGACCGGCCTGGGGCTTGGCTTCCTTTACAAGAACGGCAGCAGCACCGGCACCGGCGGCGAACCTCCGGTGGTTGCCGCCGACGCCGGATTGGTGAAAGAAGCGCCGCGCGCGCCGGGCGGCAAGCAGTTTCCCGGCGGCAACAAGCTCATCCAGGACCGTTTGGGCGGCAGCGGCAGCAGCGGCGAAGAGAGCGCTCCCGGGACATCATTGGCGAGCGCCCAGGCCGATAGCGGCAACCAGATGGAAAGTTCCCCCGCCGTGATCACGACGACGGGAAGCGGTACGCTGGAAGAGCGCATCAAGAATGCGCTGCGTGACGCCAAGAACCCAGATGCCGACGGTGCGACGCAGGCCGAGTCGGCCGACGCCCCGCAAAGGGTCAGGACGATGACATTCAACCCCGATGGAAGCATTGCCGGCGGGGGCGACAGCGGCAGTTCCGTGCGTAGATTCGAGGCTCCAAGCAGCCAGTCCGAAACCTCTCCGAACGTCGTGGTTACGACTTCCGAAGAAACGCAGCCAGCCGCCGATCAGAGAGTAGCAGTCGCTTCCCCGCAGCCAGTGCAGGTTACGGAGTCGACCGTCAGGACGGGCGACTACTTCGTGCAGGTCGGCGCCCGTAACGTCCAGGAAGACGCGATCAAGGCATTCGCCATCATGCAGCAGAAATACGCCGCTGTGCTCGGCAACTACTCGCCGGTGGTGCGCAAGGTCGATCTCGGTGAAAAGGGCATCTGGTACCGCCTGCGTGTCGGACCGTTCGAGACCAGAGACGCCGCCGACCAGCTCTGCAGCGACCTGAAGACCGCGGGCTGGAAGCAGTGCTTCAGCGCGAAGGACTAAGGATTGAGCGGTGGGCGCGGCCTTCGGGCGTTCATAAGCGGCTGTGGAGGCACAAGCCTGACGGTTGCTGAATGCCGGTTGTTTGAACGGGTCCGTCCTTGCGGGCTGATCCTTTTCAGGCGCAATTGCGAAAGCCCGGACCAGATCCGGCAGCTTTGCGCAAGCTTCCGCGAAGCGGTCGGCGACGCGGCGGCCCTCGTCCTCATCGATCAGGAGGGCGGGCGCGTGCAGCGGCTTGGTCCGCCTCGATGGCGCCAATATCCATCGGGCCGCAGCTTTGGCGCACTCTACACCCGCAATCAGGCAAAAGGCCTCGAAGCCGCGAAGGCAGGCGCCCGCCTCATCGCGCGCGATCTCAGCGAACTCGGTATCAATGCCAACTGTGCGCCGGTACTCGACGTCCCGGTCGCGGGCGCCCATGATGTCATCGGCGACCGCGCCTATGGCCCCACACCAGAACAGGTGGCGGCCATCGGCGCCGCGGTCATCGAAGGCTATCTCGCCGGCGGTATACTCCCGGTCGTCAAACACATCCCCGGCCATGGCCGCGCCACTGCCGACAGCCACGCCGCCCTGCCAGTCATAACGGAGCCGCGCGAGACGCTCGAAGCCACCGATTTCGCTCCCTTCCGCGCGCTCCGGCACGCGCCACTCGGCATGACGGCGCACGTCCTCGTGACCGCGATCGACGCCGATACCCCGGCGAGTGCCTCGCGCGCCGTGATCGAGAGTGTCATCCGCCACTCCATCGGCTTCGACGGCCTCCTGATGTGCGACGACATCGGCATGAACGCGCTCAGCGGTCCGTGGGAGGCTCGCGCGGCCGCCGTGCTGTCGGCAGGCTGCGACGTCGTGTTGCACTGCAGCGGCAAACTGAGGGAAATGGAGGCGGTCGCCAGCGTCACGCCGGCGCTCACCGGCGATGCCGCCCGCCGTTTCGAAGCCGCGCTGGCTCAACTCACACCGCCGCAAAGCTTCGATGAGGCCCGGGCCGAAGAACTTCTTGGCGAAGTTCTGGCCGAAACCGCATGAATCAGACATTATGGTGCGGATTTTAGTCTCTTTTTACGGCAACACGCCATGGGATCACAGGACACCACACCGCTGACAGAAGACAGCACGCCCGACGCATCGCCGCCGGGAGCGGCAGATTATGACAATGTGGTCCCGTTCGACGACGTCGCGCCGTCCGAGCGGCTCATGATTTCGCTCGACGGTTATGAAGGGCCGCTGGACCTGCTCCTCAGCCTGGCACGCACGCAGAAAGTGGATCTCACCAAGATTTCCATCCTGGCACTGGCCGAGCAATATCTGGAGTTCATTACCACCGCCCGCGCGCTGCGGCTGGAAATCGCCGCGGACTATCTGGTGACGGCGGCGTGGCTGGCATTCCTCAAATCGAAGCTGCTGCTGCCGGCGCAGGAGACCAGCGCGGACGAGCCGAGCGGGCAGGAAATGGCCCTGCACCTCGCATTCCGCCTCAAACGCCTGGAAGCGATGCGTGATTCCGTCGCGCGGCTGTTCGGCCGCAAGCAACTGGGGCAGGACTTCTTCGCCCGGGGCATGCCGGAGGGCGTGCGCACCATCCGCAAGAGCGAGTACTGGGCCAGCGTCTACGATCTTCTCAAGGCTTACGCCGATCAGCGCCGGCGGACGGCGGTCGCGCCGGTGACGATGGTCGGACGCACGGTCTGGTCGGTCAAGGAGGCGCGCGACCGCCTGGAGCAGCTGCTCGGCATCACGGGACAATGGGCGGTTCTCGACACCTACCTTGAAGAATACCTCCGCGATGAGGACATGTCGAAGACGGCGCTGGCGAGCAGCTTCGGCGCGGCCCTGGAGCTGTCTCGCGAGGGTCATGTCGAACTCCGCCAGGCGTGCGCGTTCGCGCCTTTGTATGTCCGCTGGCTGAAGCCGAGCCCCGCGGATGGCCCCGGCGGCAAGACGGTGGCTGTGTAAACCCGAGTACCAGCTCAGAACACGGCAGGCAGCGCACGAAATGGCTTTTTCGCGCGCCCGGCCAAGACGTTAGCGATAGGACGGGCAAGAATCCAGATGTCAGAACAAGAAAAGCCAATCCAGGGGCGCCTGCCCTTTCCTGCGTTGGTGGAGCCGGAGGCGCAGCAGCTTGCGGGCAATGTCGCGCGGCTGCCGTCGGCGGACCACTGGGAGAAGCTGCGTGTCCTCGAAGCGGTGCTGTTCGCGGCGGCCGAGCCGCTGGACGAGGCGTCACTGGTCCAGTATTTCGCCGGCGGTGACGATATCGGCGCGCTGCTGGCGGAGTTGCAGAACCTCTATGCGGGCCGCGGTGTCAATGTCGTGCGCGTCGCCGGAAAATGGGCGTTCCGCACGGCGCCCGACCTGTCCTTCCTCCTGGAGCGCCACGCCATCGAACCGAAGAAGCTGTCCAGGGCCGCTCTGGAGACGCTGGCAATCATTGGCTATCATCAGCCGGTGACACGCGCGGAGATCGAAGAAGTGCGCGGCGTGGCGACATCGAAAGGCACGCTCGATGCGCTCCTGGAGATGGGCTGGATCAGGATGCGCGGACGCCGCCGCGCGCCGGGACGGCCGGTCACCTATGGCACCACCGATACGTTCCTGGAGCATTTCGGCTTCGACAGTATCAAGGATCTGCCCGGTCTCTCCGAGCTGAAAGGCGCAGGGCTCCTCGACAGCAACCTGCCGCCCGGCTTCACCATCCCCGATCCGAACGACGCCGCCGCGCTCCTGCCGGACGAGGATCCGCTGGGCAATCCTGACGCGGAGGAGGAAGAGGACACGGCCAAAGCCGAGGCCGTGGACACGGAGCCGAAGCCGCTGGCCGAGGACGATGAGAAGCCGGAAGAGGACGAGGACGAAGACCCTCAGCAGCCAAACATGCTCGCCTTCCCGCTCCTGCGGCAGAGCCAGGGCTGACAGGGCGAAATCTTTCGTTCATCATAACCGCGCGACGCCGCGCCTTTTGGCGTTTACCCTGTCCGGCGGCACATATTCGCCGGGGCGCGGGTCGCTTGCGGAGCGCTTGTAATCCACGTAAGTTGCCCAGGAACCTCCCGCGACGCGGACGATGGGGCTTGGCTGGCGGCTGCTGGCCACATATATCTCGCGAAAGCTTGATCTTCGATGTTCGATATCGCCTGGTCGGAACTGCTTCTGGTGATCGCCGTGGCCATCCTGGTCGTCGGCCCCAAGGAGCTGCCCGGCGCGCTGCGCGCCCTGGGACGCATCATTGGCAAGGTGCGCCGCACCGCGGACGAATTCAGGCGCCAGTTCGAAGATACGATACGCGATACCGGCGCCGAGGAACTGCAGCGTGAAATCGATCAGTTGCGCTACAATAATCCGCTGACCGAGATCCGCGACACCCTTGAAGACGCCGCCCGCGACGCAGACCAGAAGGCGCAGCAGCCCCCCACCCTCGAACCGCCCGCTGGCGAGACCGCGCCGGGCGCTGCAGAGACTGCCGGGCAGCCTTCCGCATCACCATCAGACGCCACCACCACCGCCGCTTCTGAAACCCGATCGCCCGACGGTGACGCCAACGGCGCGACCGACGGCTCCGGTTCCGAGCCGCGCGTCAACGGCGAACAACGGCACGCAAACTGACGTTCGAGGCTCCATCCGTGACCACTGAAGACTTCGACGCCACCAAAGCCCCGCTGATCGAGCACCTGATCGAGCTGCGCACGCGACTGCTCTATTCGCTCCTCGGTGTCGGCGCCGCCTTCGTCATCTGCATCTTTTTCGCCAAGGACATCTACAACCTCCTGGTCATCCCTTACCAGTGGGCCGCCGGAACCGACGCGCCCATCGAGATGATCTACACGGCACCGCAGGAGTTCTTCTTCACCCAACTGCGGCTCGCCCTGTTCGGAGCGGTGTTCTTCGCCTTCCCCGTCATCGCGTCACAGATCTACATGTTCGCGGCGCCCGGCCTCTACAAGAACGAGCGAGAAGCGTTCCTGCCGTATCTCATCGCCACGCCGGTGCTGTTCGTGCTGGGCGCGCTGCTCGTCTATTTCGTCGTCATGCCGCTGGCGATGACGTTCTTCCTGTCCATGCAGCAGACGGACGGCACGGCGCATATCAAGCTGACGGCGCGGGTCAGCGAATATCTCACGCTGATCATGGCGCTGATCCTCGGCTTCGGCATCTGCTTCCAGTTGCCCGTCATCCTGACCCTGCTCGCGCGCGCGGGGGTCATCACGGCGGACGATCTGCGCTCCAAGCGGCGCTATGCCATTGTCGGCGTGTTCATGGTCGCGGCAGTGCTGACGCCGCCCGATCCGATCAGCCAGATCTCGATGGCCATCCCGACGGTGCTGCTTTACGAGTTGTCCATTCTTGCCGTTGCCCGTGCCGAGAAGCGGCGCGCCGAGCGGGACAAGCAGGATAGCGGATCGACATAAGGGCGGGATATTCACCACGAGAGATGCAGACGGGCCATTCGTCCCCCGTTTCTGCGCGGGCGAGCGCCCTAAAACTGGACGGCGGCAGCGTCCCGGCCTATCTTCCCGCGCGGCAGTTCACCCCTTACCGACACAAGGCAGACCCCGTGCTCGATCTGAAACTGATCCGGGACAATCCGGAAGGCTTTGACGCCGCGCTCGCGGTGCGCGGCCTTGACCCCCTGGCGGAAACCATTCTCGGCCTCGACGCCGAGCGCAAGAAACAGGTCACCGCCTGCCAGGAAGCGCAGACGCGGCGCAATCAGCTCTCCAAGGGGATCGGCAAGGCCAAGGCCGCCAAGGACGAGGCAGAGGCCGGGAGGCTGATGGCCGAGGTCGCGGCGTTGAAAGACGCCATCCGCGACGGCGAGGCGGCGGAGAAGGAGGCGACCGCGCGGCTTGAGGAAATCCTCGTTTCCACGCCGAATTTGCCCGCCGCGGATGTGCCGATCGGCCCGGACGAGACCGCCAACAAGGAGCTGCGCAAATGGGGCAAGCCGCCCAAATTCAGCTTCGCGCCGAAGCAGCATTTCGAGCTGGGAGAAGCGCTCGGGCTGATGGATTTCGAGACGGCGGCGAAGCTGTCCGGTGCGCGGTTCGTGGTGCTGAAAGGCGCGCTGGCGCGGCTGGAGCGGGCGCTCGCAGCTTTCATGCTGGATTTGCAGACGGGCGAGTATGGCTACGAGGAGGTCAACCCGCCCTTCATGGTGCGCGATGACGCGGCTTTCGGCACCGCGCAGTTGCCCAAATTCGCCGTGGACCTGTTCAAGACCACCAACGATTTCTGGCTCATCCCCACCGCCGAAGTGCCGCTGACCAACCTCGCGCGCGACACCATCCACGACGAGACCGCGCTGCCCATGCGCTTCACCGCGCACACGCCCTGCTTCCGCTCCGAGGCGGGCGCGGCGGGCAAGGACACGCGCGGCATGATCCGCCTGCACCAGTTCTCGAAGGTCGAACTAGTCAGCATCACCGCGCCCGAGCAGTCCGCTGAGGAGCATGAGCGCATGACGGCCTGCGCCGAGGAAGTGCTGAAGAGGCTCAGCCTCGCCTACCGCGTCATCGTGCTGTGCACCGGCGACATGGGTTTCGCCGCGCGCAAAACCTACGATCTCGAAGTCTGGCTGCCCGGCCAGGACACCTATCGCGAGATTTCGAGTTGCTCTAACTGCGGGGATTTCCAGGCGCGGCGCATGAGCGCGCGCTACCGGCCCAAGGGCGCCAAGGACGTGCGCTATTGCCACACGTTGAACGGCTCGGGGCTGGCGGTGGGTCGCGCGCTGGTTGCAGTCGTGGAGAACTACCAGCAGAAAGACGGCAGCATCCGTGTGCCCGAAGTGCTGGTGCCGTATATGGGCGGGATGGAGGTCATCGCCGCGAAGAGCTGAGCCGCGCCGGAGAATCGCCCGGCGTGGCCCTTCGCTTCATCTTTTCAGGCGGAGACCGCCTCAAACCGCCGCCATTGCGTCCGGCGCCGATTTCTCGCGCCGCACCACCAGCTTGTTGAGCGCACTCACATAAGCCCTGGCGGAGGCCACCAGCGTATCGGTGTCCGACCCGCGGCCCGTTACGGTCTTTCCGCCCTCCTCCAGCCGCACGCTCACCTCCGCCTGCGCGTCGGTCCCTTCGGTCACGGCATGCACCTGATAGAGCGGCAGACGCGCCTCATGCGGCACGGCCACCCTGATGGCCTTGAAAATCGCGTCCACCGGACCGTCGCCCGTGCTCTCGCACGTCTTGTGCTGGCCGTCGACGTCGAGCGTGATGGTCGCCTTCTGCGGCCCGCACGTCCCCGCGATCACCGTGAGGGACAGCACCTTGATGCGGTCATGCGCCGTCGCCATGCCCTGATCGACGATGGCTTCGATGTCCTCGTCGAAGATCTGCTTCTTCTTGTCGGCGAGATCCTTCATGCGGTTGAAGGCGTCCTCGAAGGCGTTGTCGCCCAGATCGTAGCCCAGTTCGCGCAGCTTTTCGCGGAAGGCGTGGCGGCCGGAATGCTTGCCCATCACCAGCGCCGTCTCCTTCACGCCGATACTCTCCGGCGTCATGATCTCGTAAGTCTGCGCGTTCTTGAGAACGCCGTCCTGGTGGATGCCAGACTCGTGCGCGAAGGCGTTCTTGCCGACAATGGCCTTGTTGTATTGCACGGGGAAGGCCGAGACCGCCGAGACGAGCTTCGAGGCGCGCATCAGATAGGTGGTATCGACGCCCGACCAATAGGGCAGCACGTCGTTGCGCGTGCGGATGGCCATCACGACCTCTTCCAGCGCCGCGTTGCCCGCGCGCTCGCCCAGGCCGTTGATGGTGCATTCGATCTGGCGCGCGCCCGCCCGCATCCCCGCCAGCGAGTTGGCGACGGCCAGGCCGAGATCGTTGTGGCAATGGGTGGAGAAGACGACCTTGTCCCCGCCGGGCACCGTCGCGCGCAGCATCTTGATGATGTCGTACATCTCGTCTGGCGTGGTGTAGCCCACCGTATCGGGCACGTTAATGGTCGTGGCCCCCGCCTTGATGGCCGTCTCGACGCAGGCGCACAGATAATCCCGCTCGGTGCGGGTGGCGTCCATGGCCGACCATTCGACGTCCTCCGTGTAGGTGCGCGCGCGGCGAACCGAGGCGTCGATCTTCTCCAGCACCTGCTCCTTGGTCAGTTGCAACTGGTACTCGCGATGGAGGGGCGACGTCCCGATGAAAGTGTGGATGCGGGGGTGTTTGGCGTCCTGCAGCGCCTCGCCGGCGCGGTCGACGTCGTTCAGCCCGGCGCGCGCCAGGGCGCAGACCACCGCGTTCCTGGCGACCTTGGCAATCTCGGCGACCGCCTGAAAATCGCCGTTGGACGCCGCGGGAAAGCCTGCCTCGATGATATCGACGCCCATTTCGTCGAGGAGCGTGGCGACCTTCAGCTTCTCTTCCAGCGTCATCGACGCGCCGGGCGACTGCTCGCCGTCGCGCAGCGTTGTATCGAAAATGTACACGCGGTCCTCGGGCTTGC
Source organism: Rhodomicrobiaceae bacterium (assembly GCA_050290865.1). Taxonomy (GTDB): domain Bacteria; phylum Pseudomonadota; class Alphaproteobacteria; order Rhizobiales; family Rhodomicrobiaceae; genus JARRLC01. Next base: position 57,727 of record JBNKIW010000004.1, read on the forward strand.
GCTGCACGCGAGCCGAGTCCTGTGCTGCCGGTTCTGTGGTCATGGAATTGCCTTTGCTTGCTCTGTCCGGCTGGGATCGTGCCGGTAAATTGCGCGCTCATCTGGTCGGATCGAACCCCTAAGCGCCCAGCATCGGCCGGACGGCGCTCAGGGGCGAATAAGGAGGAGGAGCGCTGCGAGCGCGGCTGCAGACGCATGCAGGCATGAGGGCGTGATGCGCGAGGCGCCCGCCGCGGTCATGAATTGCCTGCTGGAGTAGATGCTCACTGCTGTCACCGGCCAAGCCCGAAGAGAGAATACCCTTTCCTTCTAATGGAAGATGCTACTGGATGGCAAGAGGCCCGGCCGCGGCGGCGTGTATTTTTCTCGCGGAACCGTTGTCCCACAATGAATCGGCGGCCGGAAACCGCGCACACGCCAAGGCGCACCGCAGGAAACCAAGAAAGCTTTAAGCATCTGTCAGGTACACCCGGACTTCGAATCCGATGCAACCAGGGCGCCCCGGGAACACGGTTCCGGCCCGGCATCCTCAAAGCATCGTGGTGGAGACCGGTCAAAATGCAGCAGCTCCTGCCATTCGAGCAGATCAAGGCGGAATTCGCACCGGGTGCCCGGCTCCTGCTTCACGCCGGTCCCGCAGAGTCCCTCATGCTTTGCGAGTTGCTGCGCGCCGATCCGGACTGCCTCCGCGGCTCGACCCTTGCCGGTCTTTTCATCCCCGGCGTGAACGTTTTCGACTACGCCAGCCTCACGCCCACGACGCGCGTGGAAACGCTGTTCGTGTCGCCAGCGTTTCGCGGCAGCTTCGAAGCCGGGCGGCTCGACCTGCTGCCCATGCATTATTCCCGCTATCCCGGGTTCCTCGAACGGCACCCGGCCGACCTTGCGATCCTGCATCTGCCGCCGCCCCGCAACGGCGTCTTCTCCTGCGGCATCGGGGCCGATATCGCCGATGGAGTGCGCCGCTTCGCGCGCCGCGTGGCAGTGCTGGTCAATCCGCAGATCCCGTATACGCATGGCGCCTGCGCTCTGCGCGTTGACGAGGCGGACGCCGTTTTCGACGCTGACGGGCCGCTCGCGCGACATCCTCACCAGACGGGCGACGATATCACCGCCAGACTGGCCGCGCATGTCGCTGCCCTGATCGAGGACGGAGACACGGTGCAGTCCGGGATCGGGCGGGTTCAGACCAGCATTCTGGGGGCTCTCCGGCATCACCGGAATCTGCGCGTTCACTCCGGCATGATCATCGATGAGACGGCGATCCTCGCCGAGAGCGGAGCCCTCGCCCCGCCCGGAAGCGGCGGCGCGCCGGTCGTCACTGGGATGGCCATTGGTTCGGAGCCGGTGCGCGAACTTGCCGCCAGCCCGCTGGCCGCCTTCCATGGCATCGGCGTCACGCACGGTCTCCGCCGCATCGCCAACATGGAATGCTTCACCGCTATCAACTCCGCCGTCGAGGTCGATCTTCTCGGGCAGGTCAACTGCGAGCACGCCGCGGGGCGCCAGATCAGCGGCGTCGGCGGTGCCGCGGATTTCATGCGCGCCGCGCTGCTCTCACCCGGCGGGCGCAGCATTGTCGCCATGCCGTCCGAACGGCGCGGCAAATCCTGCATCGTCCCACGGCTCGAGCCGGGCCATGTCAGCATCGGCCGGGCCAACATCGACTGGCTGGTCACGGAGCATGGCGCCGCACGCCTTGGCGATCTGAGCCTGGACGCACGTGCCGAAGCCGCCATCGGCGTTGCCGCTCCGAGGCACCGGGCGATGCTCGCCGATGCCTGGCAAAGCCTGCGCACACGCATTAGGGGAGTGTCGCGCGCCGGCGATCCGCGGCGCTTTACAGCGGATCCCAGCTAAACACATCGCCCGAGCGCTCGAGCGGCACGAACGAGCCTTTCAGTGCGGGAATGCCGTGGCTGGCGAGCGTTTCGCAGTCCCAGCCCTCCGAACGCTGGACGGAGCGCACCGGCCGCGACTGGCTCATCAGAAAGATCTCGTTCATGCGCACGGCGAAGATCTGGCCCGTCACGTCCTTCGCCGCGTCGGATAGCAGGAACACCGAAAGCGGTGCGTTTCTTTCCGGCCCCATCGCCTGCAGCCGTGCGACGCGTTCCTTTTCGGCATCGGTTTCGGCGGGGATGGTGCCGATCAGGCGGCTCCAGGCAAAGGGCGACACGCAGTTCGAGCGTACGTTGAAGCGCTGCATGTCGAGCGCGATCGACTTCGACAGGCCGACGATGCCCATCTTCGCGGCTGCATAGTTCGCCTGCCCGTAATTGCCGATCAGTCCCGAGGTGGAGGTGAAATGCACGAATGCGCCCGACTCCTGCTCCCGGAAATGCCGCGCGGCAGCGTGCGACATGTAAAAGGAGCCCATCAGATGCACCTGAATGACCATCTCGAAATCGACGACGCTCATGCGATGGAAGATGCGGTCGCGCAGGATGCCGGCGTTGTTCACCACGCCGTCGATGCGGCCGAAATGGTCGAGCGCCGTCTGGATGATGCGTGCGGCGGACGCTGCCTCGGCGACGCTGTCGGCACTGGCGACGGCGGTCCCGCCCGCGGCGCGGATTTCGGCAACCACGTCTTCGGCGGGCGAGGCATTGCCGCCACCCTCGCCGTCCGCGGAGCCGCCGAGATCGTTCACGACGACCCTTGCTCCCTCGCGCGCCGCCAGCAGCGCAATTTCCCGCCCGATACCGCGTCCGGCTCCCGTGACAACGACGGCCTTCCCCTCAAGCACGCCCATCCCGGTCATATTTCTGCTCCCCTTCCCATGGCGTCTCCGGTCACGCCCCTTGCGCACGGCATCCGGCGAACCTTCGCAGATCGCATGCAAGTGGTCAACAAAGATAAAACGATATTTCACTTGACGAAATGGCGGCACAACCGCTTAATGGCGTGGCCGTCTGACGGAGGGTACGCACATGCCGATCGACATGGAAAAACTTCTGGCCTGGCCGTTCCCGGATGTGGAGCACAGCTACACCACCCGCGACACCATGCTCTATGCGCTCGGCGCCGGGGCTGGGTCGGATCCGCTCGATGCGAACGACCTGAGATATGTCTACGAAGACGGCCTCGTCGCGCTGCCGACAATGGCGGTGGTCCTCGGTTATCCCGGTTTCTGGGCGCGGAATCCCGAAACCGGCATCAATTGGCGTAAGCTTCTGCACGGCGAGCAGGGCCTTACCCTTCACGCGCCTTTGCCAGTGTCCGGCACCGTCATCGGCCGCACGCGCATTACCGGCCTGATCGACAAGGGCGAGGACAAAGGCGCGCTGCTGTTCTCCGAGCGCAACGTGATCGAAAAGGACAGCGGCAGACTTCTGGCGACGCTCACGGCGACAGCGTTCCTGCGCGGCGACGGCGGCTTCGGCGGCCCCTCCGGCCCGGCGCCGAAACCTCGTCCCATCCCCGAGCGGGCGGCCGACGCCAGCCTCGATCTCGCGACCCTGCCGAACGCCGCGCTCGTCTATCGCCTGTCCGGCGATTACAATCCGCTGCACGCCGATCCCGGCACCGCTGCGGCGGCCGGCTTCCCGCGGCCCATCCTTCATGGCTTGTGTACCTACGCCGTTGCCGGGCGCGCGATACTTCGCCTGGCCTGCGACAACGATCCGCTGCGGCTGAAATCGCTGAATGCGCGCTTCACCGCGCCCGTGCTCCCCGGCGAAACCATCCGCACCGAAATCTGGCGCGATGGCCGCGTCATCGCTTTCCGGTCGTCGGTGGTGGAGCGCGGGGTAACGGTGCTCAACAACGGCCGCGCGGAGATTGGCTGAGCGTCTCAGCGCCTGCCACGCACTGTCCTGCAATGCGTGCCCGAGGGGCCCCCTTCAAGCGCCGCGGGTCGGATCGTGTCTGTGCTGGGCAAGGCTTTCAGCGAGGAGCGCGGCCGTTTCCTGGAGCGGCTCGAGAAACTTCGCCTCGGCTTCCTCGCGGCTCACGGCGCTGTTCAGCATCATCATATTCATGCACGCGAAGATCTGATCGTCGCGGCCGATGACCGGCACGGCCATCGCCCATGCCAGACCGTCGAATTCAGTCTTGGCATAGTCGTCATCCGTCACCGCGTAACCCGCCTCGCGCACCGAACGCAGTACCGCCTCAAGCTCGCGCGGCTGGCGGGCGAGATCGTACCAGCCGCCCGTCCGCTTTGCGAGCAGAGCAACGATGCGCTCGCGCTCCCCCTCGCTGCAGAAGGCGAGATAGGCCCGCCCGATCGCCGTGACGAGCATCGGAATGCGAAAGCCGAATTTGCGGCTGAACGAGATCGGCCCCTGCCGCCCGCGCGTCGTCTGGACCAGCACCATCGCGTCGCGGTCGAAGATCGCCACGTCGGACGGCCAGCCGATGCGGCTGCGGAATTCCCCGACGACCGACTCGGCGATCGCCCCTACCCAGAGATGGCGGTCATAGCCGTGGCTCAATCCCAGCGTCCGGCCGGTCGGCGCGTAGACGGGCTGGTCGGGGTCGCGCATGATGTAACCCTCGTGCTCCAGGGTCTGCAGCATGCGCACGATGGTCGCCTTGTCGAGCCCCGTGGCCTTGTGCAGGCTGCGCACGGTCGATCGCCCCTCGTCGTTCACGACGCGCAGGATCTCCAGGCCGCGGGTGAGCGCGATGACCGGTTTGAAGGATGCCATGAGACTTTCGTGTCCTCACCGTGCGCGGCGAGCGGGCCGCACCGAACGAAGCGAGCCGGAGCAGGCGCCGGCCGAACTGCCTGGAGTGCTGCACGCACACCCGAAGCGATTGCGCAAAGTCCTGCGTATCATTTCACGGTGAAAAACGCTATTTCAAAAAGAGGGGCAGGGGAAGCCGCTGGAGACTGCGCTCTCTCATCGTCCTGGCAGAGTTGGGGGACAGAAGGGGAGAAGAGAAACCCGCCTTCCGCCAGGGCTCTTCGAAGGCCCGGTCCCGCGCAGGGTGGACGCACCCGGTCCCTACCCCCTCAACACGACCCGGCGCTCGACGCCGCCACGGCGGATGATGAAATCCCAGACGCGCGCCCGGCGCCGCAGCAGACCGGCGAGTTGCTTCGTGCTGCGGACCGCTTTGCGGTTCACCTTGACGATGATATCGCCCGGCCTCAATCCGAACCGCCGCGCCATCGAATAAGCCTTCGTCTCGACGACCACCACGCCGGAGGTCTCGTGAATGGCGAGTTCCTCGGCCACGGCTGGCGACAGATTGGCCACGGTCGCACCCGAAAACGGATTGCGCCCCGCAAGTTCGCGGATGTCGCGGGCAACGGTTTCCGGCGCAGCGATGAGCGCAATCGCGGCCTGGCGCTTGCGGCCGCGGCTGATGTAGTCGACCTGAGCCTGCCCGCCTACGCCCTTCGTTGCGAGACGGTAGAGAACGGACTGCGGATCACGCACCTCGTGGCCATCGACGGCAATGATGACATCACCCGGCCTGAGCCCGGCCCCTGCCGCCGGGCTGCCCCTGGTTACGCTTGCGATCAGAGCCCCCGAGGGCCGGTCGAGTTCAGCCGCCTCGGCGATGTCGGACGTCACCCGCTGCAATTCGGCACCGAGCCACGGCCGTTCGACCTTGTTGCCCCGGAGCGCCGATTTCACCACCACCCGAACCATGTTCGACGGGATCGCGAAGCCGATACCGTGCGATCCACCGCTTTTGCTGAATATCGCCGTGTTGATGCCCGCGACCTGCCCATTCATATCGACGAGCGGACCGCCGGAATTGCCCGGATTGATCGCAGCATCGGTCTGGATGAAGAACTGATAGTCGGAGATCCCGACGCGTGTCCGCGCCAGCGCGGAGACGATGCCGCTCGTCACGGTCTGCCCGACACCGAAGGGATTGCCGATGGCCAGCACGATGTCGCCGACTTCCAGCGCATCGGAGTCACCCAGTGGCAGATAGGGGAAATCCCTGTCGGCGTTCTTGATGCGCAAAACGGCGAGGTCGGTCTGCTCGTCCTTGAGCATGATGGTCGCCGGGAATTCACGGCCGTCGGCGAGGGCGACTTTGATTTCCGCGCGGCCCTTGGTGCGCACGACGTGGTTGTTTGTCACCACGATGCCCTCCGGCGAGACGATGACACCGGAGCCGAGGGAGTTCTGCTGGCGCCGTCCGGGCATCCGACGGCCAAAAAAACGCTCGAAGAACGGGTCTTCGAAGAGGGGCGACCTGCGCCGCCTGGCCTTGCTATGAACGTAGACGTTCACAACCGCGGGCGCGGCTCTCTTGACAATGGAGGCGTAGGAATAGGTGACATCGGCGCGCGTATGCGGCACGCGCTTCTCAGGCCGGCCACTGTCCTGAGCACTCGCCAGCGACCAGATCAGAGCCACGGCGAGCAGCAGTGCGAACGGCGCCACCTGCCGGTTGAAAAGCCGGAAAAGCCGGCTCATTCTAATCCCCCCCTACGCCGCCTGCGCTTCGCTCCCCACGCTCTGATCAGGGCCGGAATCCTGGCCCTTGGCGCTTTCGTCGCGATCGACGAGTTCGATCACCGCCACCGGCGCGGAGTCACCGTAACGGAACCCGGCCTTGAGAACGCGTGTATAGCCGCCGGGTCGTTCCATGTAACGCGGTCCGAGCGTATCGAATAGCTTCGCCACCATCTTCTCATCACGCAGGCGCGCGGCAACGAGACGGCGGGCATGAAGATCGCCCCGCTTGGCGAGGCTGATGAGGCGCTCGGCGACACGGCGCAAATCCTTCGCTTTCGGCAGCGTGGTAACGATCTGCTCGTGCTTGAACAGCGCTGCCGCCATGTTGGCGAACAGCGCCTGACGGTGTTCCGCGGTCCGGTTGAATTTCCGGCCTGCTTTGCGGTGGCGCATGGCTACTCCCCTAAATTCCTCTTCAATGCGGTATGCGCCATACGCGCGTCAACCCGCTTAATATTGATCCTCAAAGCGCTTGGCCAGTTCCTCGATATTGTCTGGCGGCCAGTTCGGCACATCCATTCCGAGATGCAGCCCCATGCCGGCAAGCACTTCCTTGATTTCGTTCAGCGACTTGCGCCCGAAATTCGGCGTGCGCAGCATTTCTGCCTCGGTCTTCTGAATGAGATCACCGATATACACGATGTTGTCGTTCTTCAGACAGTTGGCCGAGCGAACCGAAAGCTCCAACTCATCCACCTTCTTGAGCAGCGCGGCGTTGAATTCGAGCTCTGGCGTACGCTCCTCGCGAACCTCTTTCCGCGGTTCCTCGAAATTGACGAAGATCGACAACTGATCCTGCAGAATACGCGCGGCCAGCGCCACGGCATCCTCGGGGACCAGCGATCCGTTGGTCTCGACCTCCATCGACAGTTTGTCGAAGTTGAGATTCTGCCCTTCGCGGGTGTTTTCCACCTTGTAGGAAACCTTGCGGACCGGGCTGTAGATGCTGTCCACCGGGATCAGGCCGATCGGTGCGTCCTCGGGGCGGTTCTGCGACGCCTCGACATAGCCCTTGCCGAGAGCGGCCGTGAACTCCATGCGCACCGAAGCGCCTTCGTCGAGTGTGCAGATGACGTGGTTCGGATTGAGGATTTCGATGTCCGGACCTGCTTCGAAATCGCGGGCGAGCGCCACGCCGGGCCCTTCCTTCTTCAGGACCATGCGCTTGACGCCATCGGAATGAATACGCAGCGCCACGGCCTTCAGATTGAGCACGATGTCCGTCACGTCCTCGCGCACCCCGGGGATGGAAGAGAATTCGTGCAACACGCCATCAATGTGGACGCTGGTGATCGCCGCGCCCTGAAGCGACGACAGCAGCACACGCCGCAGGGCGTTGCCGAGCGTCCAGCCGAAACCGCGCTCCAAGGGCTCAGCGATGATCCTGCCCTGGCGCTTGGGATCACGACCGGGGGTGACGCTGAGCTTCGCGGGTTTGATTAGGTCTTGCCAGTTCTTCTGCAGCACGGAGAACCTCGTTCTTAAGTCATGCGGTCCACCGGCAGTGGCCGGTGCTTGAATTCTGCGGTGGCACGCTCGTCCGTTGAAGGCCAGGAGACGTATCTCCAACGGAACGCGCGTTCACTCCGGGTATGCGGCGACGGCCAGCGACGCATCGGCCCCGCCGTATACTTCAGACGCGGCGCCGCTTGCGGGGACGGCAGCCATTATGCGGAATAGGCGTCACATCGGTGATGGACACGATCTGAAAGCCACATGTTTGCAGCGCACGCAGCGCGGACTCGCGCCCTGAACCCGGGCCGCTGACCTCGACCTCGATGGTCTTCATGCCATGCTCGATCGCCTTCTTGCCCGCATCCTCTGCGGCCATCTGGGCGGCATAGGGTGTGGATTTGCGCGATCCCTTAAAGCCCATCGTGCCGGCCGACGACCACGAGATCGCATTCCCCTGCGCGTCCGTGATCGTGATCATGGTGTTATTGAACGAGGCGCTAACATGCGCCACGCCCGATGTGATATTCTTCTTTTCGCGGCGGCGAACGCGCGTCTTGTCCTTGGCCATGCCATTCCGTCCTTAACGAGTGAGCCGCGTCGCGGCCGAACAAACTTACTTCTTCTTACCGGCGATGGGCTTAGCCGGACCTTTGCGTGTACGCGCATTGGTATGGGTGCGCTGGCCGCGAACCGGCAGGCCGCGGCGATGACGTAACCCGCGGTAGCACCCGAGATCCATCAGCCGCTTGATGTTCATCGCGACTTCTCGCCGCAGGTCGCCTTCGACCGCATAGTCACGGTCGATCAGCTCGCGGATCTGCAGCACTTCGGCGTCCGAAAGCTGATTGACCCGGCGCTCGGCGGGAATATCGATCTTGGTACAGATCTCCCTCGCGAACTTCGGCCCGATGCCATGGATATAACGCAGCGCGATCTCCACGCGCTTGTTCGAGGGGATATTGACACCCGCAATACGTGCCACGTTTCAATCTCCTTCAGGGCGGCGCGCCTTCCTGCATTCCGCCGGTCTTGTTCTGAGCCTGGGGGCAAATCCGCAAAGAGGCGAGGCCCGAACGAAGGCTTCATCCGGGCCCAACTCTACCATCTCGGTCTAGGAGTGGCTATTTAGCGGATATTCACCTGCGGCGTCAACCTCCAGACACAATTCTTTCAACCTGTCGTACTGGCTCCAAAAATTTCGCCGATCTGACGTGACACTTCTGCAATCGAAGCTTCGCCGTCGGTCGTCACCACTTTGCCGCTCTCGCCGTAGTAGTTAATGAGTGGCGCCGTCTGTGCGTGATAGGCCTGAAGACGGGCTCGTACCGTCTCCGCCTGATCGTCTGCGCGGCGGGTAAACTCCGTCGCCCCGCACTTGTCGCAAACCCCCTCGACTGCCGGGCGCTTGAACTTGTCGTGGTATCCTTCGCCGCATTTGGCGCAGGTGAAACGACCGGTGATGCGCTCGACGAGCCGATCATCCTGCACCTGGATAACGATCACCCGGTCTATGCCGCTGCCCTTGGCGGCCAGCTTGCCGTCAAGCGTCCTGGCCTGATCGACCGTCCGCGGGAAACCGTCCAGAATGACGCCCTTCGCATCGCTGCTGCCGTCAAGCGCCTGAAAAACGATCTCGACGACAAGATCATCCGGGACGAGCGCACCTTTTTCCATAAAGGATTTCGCCTCCAGACCGACCGGCGTCCCGGCTGCAACGGCTCCGCGCAACATATCTCCGGAAGAAAGCTGTCTAAATCCGAATTTCTCTTCGATCAGCTTGGCCTGCGTGCCTTTTCCGGCACCGGGGGGCCCAAGCAATATTATGTTCATATGGCGTTACCTCCTTGCTCCTCGCAACTTAGCCTTTTTGATTAGGCCTTCATATTGATGGGCAAGCAAGTGACTTTGTATCTGCGCGACGGTATCCATTGTCACACTGACAACAATGAGCAATGACGTGCCACCGAAATAGAACGGCAGCCCCGCGTAGGAGATCAGGACTTCCGGCAGCACGCACACGACCGCGAGATAAGCTGCACCAACGACGGTGACGCGGGTGAGCACGTAGTCGATATACTCGGCCGTCCGTGGTCCCGGGCGAATGCCCGGTATGAATCCGCCATATTTCTTCAGATTGTCCGCCGTTTCCACCGGGTTGAACACGATCGCGGTGTAGAAGAACGCGAAGAACACGATACCGGCGATATAGAGGATGATGTGGAGCGGCTGGCCCTGACCGAGCAACACCGTCACGGTATTGAACCACTCCGACCCCCCGCCTGTCGCGAACAATGGCGCAATGGTGATCGGCACCAGGAGAAGCGACGAAGCGAAGATCGGCGGGATGACGCCCGAACTGTTGAGCTTCAGCGGCAGATGCGAGCTGTCCCCCTGGAACATCTTGCTGCCGACCTGCCGCTTCGGATACTGCACCAGGAGCCTGCGCTGCGCGCGCTCCATGAAGACGATGGCGCCAATGACGAGAATGGCTCCCACGAACAGCGCGACAATGAGCGGATAGGACAGCACCCCCTCCCGGCCCATTTGCAGCGTCTTAATGAGGCCCCCCGGCAACCCCGCGACGATACCGGCGAAAATGATCAGCGAAATGCCGTTGCCCACGCCGCGCGAGGTAATCTGTTCGCCCAGCCACATCAGGAAGACCGTGCCGCCGACCAGCGTGATGACGGTCGTGAGCCGGAAGAACCACCCCGGATCGAGGACCACGCTCCCGGAATGTTCAAGCCCGATGGCGATGGCATAACCCTGCACTGTGGCCAGCACTACAGTGCCATAGCGCGTATACTGGTTGATCTGCTTACGGCCGCTCTCACCTTCCTTCTTGAGCGCAGCCAGATGTGGCGAGACCGACGTCATGAGCTGCACGATAATCGAGGCGGAGATATAGGGCATGATGTTGAGCGCAAAAATCGCCATGCGCCCGACGGCACCGCCTGAGAAGGTGTCGAAAATGCCGAGAAGGCCCGCCGAATTCTGCTGCATCACCTTGGCAAGCTCGACGGGATTGATACCCGGAAGCGGGATATAGGTGCCGAGGCGATAGATGAGGAGCGCGCCGAGGGTGAACCACAGCCGCCGCTTCAATTCGGAGGCTTTGCCGAACGCGGCAAAATTCAGATTGGCGGCAAGTTGTTCAGCGGCAGAAGCCATCGGGAGAACTCCAAAGCAAAGACGTAGTTCGTGTGACCCGGCCCAGTTCTACCCTGGCAATGTGCTCTCAGGACTGCACCAAAAACCACATACCCGCCCTTTCAAGACGTCAATATGCCCGCGGAACCGCCAGCTCGGTTGCACACCGACCGTCCCCGGCAAACCGGCTCGCCTCACCCGCCTGAGCAAGCCTGGCTCACACCTCGCGGCAGCCTACTTTTTCTTGCCCTTTTTCGGGCTGCGCTCCTCCGGCGCGGTTTCCTCGACAACCTTCAGGAGCTTCACCGAGCCGCCTGCCGCTTCGACAGCCTTGACCGCGCTCGCGGAAGCGCCCGCCAACTCAAGCTGTACCTTTGCCTTGAGTTCGCCATTGCCGAGAAGGCGCACGCCATCCAGCTTGCGGCGAACGACCCCTGCGGCAACCAGTTCGTCGACGGTAATGACGCTTTTGGCATCCAGCTTGCCGGCATCGATGGCCTTCTGCAAGCTGGCCAGATTGACCTCGGCGTATTTCTGACGCGACGGATTGTTGAAGCCGCGCTTCGGCAGACGCATGTGAATGGGCATCTGGCCGCCTTCGAAACCCTTGATCGCCACGCCGGAGCGCGACTTCTGCCCCTTATGGCCGCGCCCTGCCGTCTTGCCGGTTCCGGAGCCGATGCCGCGGCCAACGCGCTTGCGCGCCCTTGTCGCGCCTTCCTTGTCTTTCAGTTCGTTGAGCTGCATCTGCCTAGCCTCAAAACCCGAATTTCAAAAACGCCGCTATTTCGCAGCCGGTTCTTCGACGATGCGCACGAGGTGGCTGACCTTGCGGATCATCCCGCGCACCGCTGGATTATCGGGCACGGTGCGGCGCCGGCGCATCTTGTTCAGGCCCAGCCCGACCAGCGTCTGGCGCTGATGGTCCGGGCAGCGGATCGGGCTGCCGATCTGCTCGATTACCAGTGTCTTTCCGGCCTTGGCCGTCTTCCCCGTCTTCGCGGTCATGTCTCATCCCCTCCGGCCGCAGATCACGCTTCCTGGGTCGCGGCGGCACCCTCGGCACCATCGCGGCGGCGGGCTACGATCTCGCTGACCTTCTTGCCGCGTCGGGCGGCGACGCCGCGCGGACTGTCCTCACGGCGGAGCGCGTCGAACGTCGCGCGGACCATGTTATACGGATTGGAGGTGCCCAGCGACTTGGCCACCACATCCTGAATACCCAGCGTCTCGAAGACCGCGCGCATCGGGCCGCCGGCGATGATGCCAGTGCCCGGAGGCGCCGCGCGCAGGATCACGCGACCCGCGCCATGCTGGCCCGCCACATCGTGATGCAATGTCCGGCCTTCGCGAAGCGGCACCTTCACCAGCGAGCGCTTGGCGGCATCGGTTGCCTTGCGAATGGCTTCCGGCACCTCTCGCGCCTTGCCATGACCGAAGCCGACGCGGCCCTTCTGATCGCCCACGACCACCAGCGCGGCAAAGCCGAAGCGGCGGCCGCCCTTGACGACCTTCGCGACGCGGTTGATGTGAACGAGCTTGTCGACGAACTCGCTGTCGCGCTCCTCGCGGTCCCGTTCTCGCGGTGCTCGTGCCACTGCTGTTCCCTTTCGTCTTCCTAAATATGCGTCACAATTAGAAACTCAAGCCGCCTTCGCGCGCGGCGTCAGCCAGGGCCTTGATGCGACCGTGAAACTTATAGCCGCCACGGTCGAAAATCACCTTGTCCACCCCAGCCGCGTTTGCGCGCGCTGCGATGAGCTTGCCGACTTCTGTAGCGGCAGCCTTGTCGCCGCCCGTCTTCAGCTTCCCGGCCAGATCCTTGTCGAGAGACGACGCCGAGGCGACCGTGTGGCCGGCTGCATCGTCGATGACCTGGGCGTAGATATTCTTGGACGAGCGGAACACCGAAAGCCGCAGACGTCCACCGGCCGCGCGCCGCACAGCCTTGCGAACGCGTGCAGTCCGCCGGGCAAAAATCGTATCTGTAGCGGGCATGCCTCAAGTCTCCACTATTTCTTCTTCTTGCCTTCCTTGCGGAAGATGAACTCGCCAGCGTATTTCACGCCCTTGCCCTTATACGGCTCAGGCTTGCGATACTGTCGGATTTCGGCCGCTACCTGACCGACGCGAACCTTGTCGATACCGCTGACCACGATTTCCGTCGGCTTGGGGCAAGCCACCTGGATGCCCTCAGGGATCAGGTACAGGACGTCATGGCTGTAGCCGAGCTGGAGTTGCAGCTCCTTGCCTTTCAGTGCTGCGCGATAGCCGACGCCGTTGATCTCGAGCGTCTTCGTAAAACCGCTCGTCACACCCACCACGATATTCTCCACCAGCGAGCGCGACATGCCCCACATCGAACGGGCGCGCTTCGACTCGTCGCGCGGCGCAACCTCGATCCCCTCCTCGCCCATCTTGACTGTGACATCGTTCACGAGCGTCAGGGACAGCTCGCCCTTCGGCCCCTTTACGGTCACCTTCTGGCCGTCGAGAGTCGCCGTTGCGCCTTTCGGCACGGGGACGGGTTTTTTTCCAATCCTGGACATGGTCCAAGCCTTTCATTTCAAACGGCAGGCTCGCAAGAACCTGCTTAGAACACGCTGCACAGCACCTCGCCGCCCACATTCTCCTGACGGGCGCGGCTGTCCGACATGACCCCTTTCGGCGTCGAAAGGATCGCGACACCCAGCCCGTTGGCGATCGTGGGAAGGTCGCTGACCGAGGAATAGACCCGGCGGCCTGGCGAAGAAATACGCTTGATCTCCCGGATCACCGGGAGGCCATCGAAATATTTGAGTTCGATCTCAAGCTCAGACTTGCCGCCATCGTAGTCCACCCGGACATAGCCGCGGATGAACCCCTCATTCTGCAGCACTTCGAGCACGCGCTCGCGTAGCTTCGATGCCGGCGTCGACACTTTCGGGCGCTTCCGCATCTGCGCATTCCGGATCCGGGTCAGCATATCCCCCAGGGGATCTGAAACTGTCATTTGTTCTCCCCTTTACCAGCTCGACTTGACCATACCGGGAATGAGTCCCTGCGAAGACAGTTCGCGAAGAGCCACTCGCGACATCTTAAGCTTGCGGTAAAAGCCGCGCGGGCGGCCGGACAGCTCACAGCGGTTTCTCGCGCGGCACTGCGCTGAATTGCGCGGCAGCTTCGCCAGCTTGAGCCGCGCCTGGAAACGCTCCTCCATCGGCAGGCTCTCGTCCTCGGCCGTGGCTTTCAATGTCGCCCGGCGCGAAGCATATTTCTTGGCGAGCGCGCGGCGCTTGCGGTCCCGCTCTACCATGCTGGTTTTCGCCATTCTCTCTCTTCTCCTCGTCCGCTGATCGATTATTTGCGGAACGGAAAGTTGAACTGCGTCAGAAGCGCACGCGCTTCGTCATCCGTGGGGGCTGTCGTACAGACAATGATGTCCATGCCCCAGATCGCTTCCACTTTGTCGTAGTCGATTTCGGGGAAGACGATGTGCTCCTTGATACCCAGCGCGTAGTTTCCCCGGCCGTCGAAACTTTTCGGATTGAGACCGCGGAAGTCCTTCACCCGCGGCAGAGCAATGGTGATCAGCCGGTCCAGGAATTCGAACATCCGGGCCTGGCGCAGCGTCACCTTCGCGCCGATCGGCATACCCTCGCGAAGCTTGAATGTAGCGATCGACTTACGCGCCTTGGTCAACACAGCCTTCTGCCCGGCGATCAGAGCCAAGTCGCGCGCGGCGGAATCGACCTTTTTGCGGTCGGCCGTGGCTTCGCCGACGCCCATATTGAGAACGATCTTCTCAAGCGCGGGCACCTGCATCACGTTATTGTATTCGAACTCCGTGGTCAGCGCCGGACGGACCTTCTCGTGGTAATGGCGCTTGAGCCGGGGAATATAAGCAGCCTCACTCATCGATCAGTTCTCCCGAACGCTTGGCAAAGCGTACCTTGCGTCCATCATCCAGAAACTTGTAGCCCACGCGCGTTGGCTCGCCGTCTTTCGGATCTTCCATCGCCAAATTGGAGACGTGGACAGGCGCCTCTTTCGTAAGAATCCCGCCTTCCTGGTTCGCGGTCTGCTTCTGGTGGCGGCGCACGACATTGACACCTTCGACCACGGCCCGGTTTTCAGCCGGCAGAACTTTCACGACCTCGCCACGCTTCCCCTTGTCCTTGCCCGTCAGCACGACGACCTTATCGCCTTTTTTGATTTTCAGCTTCGGCATCACAGCACCTCTGGCGCGAGCGAGATAATCTTCATGTGCTGCTTGGCGCGCAGCTCGCGGGGCACGGGACCGAAAATGCGCGTGCCGATCGGCTCCTTCTGGTTGTTCACCAGCACCGCGGCATTCCGGTCGAAACGGATCACGCTGCCGTCGGGGCGGCGGATCGGCGACGCTGTGCGCACGATCACGGCTTTCATCACCTGGCCCTTCTTGACGCGTCCGCGGGGTATCGCCTCCTTGACGCTGACGACGATGATGTCGCCAATCGTCGCCGTACGCCGCATCGACCCGCCCAGCACTTTGATGCACTGCACGCGGCGAGCGCCGGAATTATCGGCGACTTCCAGGTTGGTTTGCATCTGTATCATATTGCAGTCCTTAACTTTCCGGCCCACGGGCGCGAACCGGACGCCGCACGCGGGTTTACATGCTGTATGCCGTAATCAACCCGCTCATCCGGCGGTGCTGTTCTGCGGAAGGACCACCCATTTCTTCTTTCTCGAAACGGGAGCACACTCCTCGATGCGCACGATGTCGCCCGCCTTGCAGGTGTTACTCTCATCATGCGCATGGTATTTCTTCGTCAAACGCACGGTCTTCTTCATAACCGGATGCGTGAAGCGCCGTTCCACCTGAACGACAACGCTCTTGTCGTTCTTATCGGAGACCACAACGCCCTGGAGAATGCGCTTCGGCATGGCTTTGCTATTCCTTCGTTCCGGCGGCGAGCTTCTCGCGCTCGATTGTCTTCACACGCGCCACAGAACGGCGCACCTCCCGCACACGCGCGGAGTTCGCCAACTGGCCCGTTGCCTTCTGAAACCTCAAATTGAACTGCTCACGCTTCAGCTTGATCAGTTCATCCTGAAGCTGGTCGGGTGTCATGTCGCGGATACCGCTGATCTTCTTCATCGCGCCATTCCTTCCCTCAGGCTTTCGCCGTTGCCGCCGCGGTCTCGCCCGGACGGGCAATGACGCGGGTCTTGATCGGCAGCTTCGCCGCACCCAGCCGCAGCGCCTCGCGCGCAATGCCGTCGGGCACGCCGTCAATCTCGAACATGATCCGTCCTGGCTTCACACGGCAGGCCCAGAATTCGGGCGAGCCCTTACCTTTACCCATACGCACTTCGATCGGCTTCTTCGACACAGGCAGATCCGGGAATATGCGGATCCACACGCGGCCAGCACGCTTCATCTGGCGGGTAATCGCGCGGCGTGCCGCCTCGATCTGCCGGGCCGTAATCCGTTCCGGCTCCAGGGCCTTCAGCCCGTAGGAGCCGAAATTCAGTGTGAACCCGCCCTTGGCGTTGCCGCGCATACGGCCCTTGTGGGCCTTGCGGAATTTCATTTTCTTTGGTTGCAGCATCGCTGTACCCTTTGCCTATCCCCTGAGGCGCTCAAGCCTGGGCCTGCTCGCGGCGTCCGCGTCCGCCGCCCGAGCCGCCGCCGGTTTCCTGAACTTCAAGCCCAAGGCGCTCCTGTGCCATCGGGTCGTGCTCCAGGATTTCGCCCTTGAAAATCCATACCTTGATGCCGATGATTCCGTAGGCCGTCACGCCCAGAGCCGTGCCATAGTCGATGTTGGCGCGCAACGTATGCAGCGGCACACGGCCTTCGCGGTACCATTCCATGCGCGCGATTTCCGCGCCGCCGAGCCGCCCCGAGCAGTTGATGCGGATGCCAAGCGCGCCCAAACGCAGTGCAGATTGAACCGCGCGCTTCATGGCGCGACGGAAGGCCACGCGGCGCTCAAGCTGCTGTGCAATGCTTTCCGCAACAAGTGTCGCGTCGATCTCAGGCTTGCGCACCTCGACGATGTTCAAATGCACCTCGGACGTGGTCATCGCCGCGAGCTCACCGCGCAGCTTTTCGATGTCAGACCCCTTCTTCCCGATCAGAATTCCGGGACGCGCAGTGTGCACGGTAATCCGGCACTTCCGATGCGGACGCTCGATGACAACCTTGGAGATGCCGGCCTGGCGGCGTGTCTTGGCGATATACTTGCGGATGCGCAGGTCTTCCTGCAGCAAGTGGGCATATTCCTTGCCGCCCGCATACCATCTCGAATCCCACGTGCGATTGATGCCGAGGCGCAATCCAATCGGGTTGATCTTCTGTCCCATCAGGCGGACTCCTCAACTTCTCTCACCACCACCGTGAGCTGAGAGAACGGCTTCAGGATGCGGGCACCGCGGCCGCGGGCACGCGCACGGAAGCGCTTCATGACCAAATTCTTGCCCACATAGGCTTCCTTGACGATCAGCGCGTCGACATCAAGGTCGTGGTTGTTCTCGGCGTTGGCGATCGCCGACTCCAGCGTCTTCTTGACGTCCCGCGCAATCCTGCGGCGAGAAAAGGTGAGATCGGCCAGCGCCTTGTCAACCTTCTTACCGCGGATCATCGCCGCAACCAAGTTCAGCTTCTGCGGGCTAACGCGCAGATTGCGCGTGACGGCCTGCGCCTCCGTGTCTCCCAGCCGCCGCTCTCTCTTGGGCTTGCCCATCGCTACTTCCTCTTCGCCTTTTTATCGGCGCCATGGCCGTAATAGGTGCGCGTCGGCGAGAACTCACCAAACTTGTGACCGATCATGTCCTCCGTCACCAGAACGGGAACATGCTTCTGGCCGTTATAGACTCCGAACGTCAGGCCGACGAATTGCGGCAGGATCGTCGAGCGGCGGCTCCAGATCTTAATCACCGCGTTCGACTTCGTCTCGCGCGCCTTGTCCGCCTTCTTCAGCAGAAACCCGTCAACAAACGGACCTTTTGAGACTGACCTCGTCACGCCTCTCTCCTATTTCTTCTTCAGGTGACGGCTGCGGACGATGTACTTGTCCGTCGCGCTATTCGTGCGAGTCCTGGTGCCCTTGGTGCCTTTGCCCCACGGCGTCACCGGGTGGCGGCCACCGGACGTGCGGCCTTCGCCGCCGCCATGCGGGTGATCCACCGGGTTCATGGCCACGCCGCGCACCGAGGGGCGCTTGCCCATCCACCGGGTGCGGCCAGCTTTACCGGCGTTTACGTTCGCATTGTCCGGGTTGGATACCGCGCCTACGGTCGCCATGCATTCCGCGCGGACCATACGCGTTTCGCCCGAATTCAGTTTCAGGATGGCATAGCCCGCATCGCGGCCCGCAAGCTGTGCGTAGCAGCCGGCAGACCGTGCGATCTGACCGCCACGGCCCTGGCGCATCTCGACATTGTGCACGATGGTGCCGATCGGCATGCTGGCGAGCGGCATCGCGTTGCCGGGCTTCACGTCGACATGGCGCCCCGCCACGACCTTGTCGCCTACCCCGAGGCGCTGCGGCGCCAGTATGTAAGCCTGTTCACCGTCCTCATATTTGAGGAGGGCGATGAACGCGGTGCGGTTAGGATCGTACTCCAGCCGCTCCACCACTGCAGGCACGTCGAACTTGCGCCGCTTGAAGTCGATGATACGGTAGACGCGTTTGTGCCCGCCTCCGCGGCGACGCGCGGTAATACGACCGTGATTGTTGCGGCCCGCCTTCTCCGAACGCCCTTCCGTGAGCGTTTTGACAGGCTTGCCCTTCCAGAGGCCGGAACGGTTTACCAGCACGAGCTGACGCCTGCCGGGCGAAGTCGGTCTGTATGTCTTTAGTGCCATGGCCTGCGCCCTGTTCCTCGTCCCGCCACGCTTCCGGGCCTGGGACGGTTACTTGCCTAAAGTCCGGTTGTGACGTCGATCGAGTGCCCCTCTTCGAGCGTCACGATCGCCTTCTTCATGTCGTTCTGCTTGCCCGGGATGCCGCGGAAACGCTTGCGCTTGCCCTCACGGTTCAGCGTGTTGACGGCCTTCACCTTCACGTTGAAAAGCCTCTCGACCGCTTCCTGGATCTGTGGCTTTGTCGCGGTCTGGCGGACCTTGAAGACGACCTGATTATGTTCCGACGCCATCGTCGCCTTTTCCGTAATCAAGGGGGCGACGATAATGTCGTAAAGATCTGCTTCCTTCATTTGAAGCGCTCCCCGATCGCCTCAAGGGCGTCTTTAGTAAGTACCAGCTTGCGACGGCGAAGAATGTCGTAAACATTGATGCCCGGCGCGGCCAGCACATCGATGTTCGGGATGTTGCGGGCGGCGAGCGAGAAATTCCGGTCCAACTGCGCTCCGTCGATGATCAGCGCCGAACCCAGCCCCAGATCCTCGAAGCACAGCTTCAACTGCTTTGTCTTCGCTTCGGCGAGTTCCGCTTTCTCGATGATGATCAGATCGTTCGCCTTCGCCTTCGCCGACAGCGCATGCTTTAGCGCCAGGGCGCGCACCTTCTTCGGCAGTTCAATGGCATGACTGCGCGGAACCGGCCCGAAAGCCTTGCCACCTCCACGGAACTGCGGCGCAAGCTTGTTACCGTGCCGCGCACGACCCGTGCCTTTCTGCTTGTACATCTTCTGATGGCGCCCAGCGACCCGCGAGCGGTCCTTGGCCTGATGCGTGCCGGCCTGACGCTTCAGCAACTGGTACCGCACCATGCGCTGCAGGATATCGGCACGCGGCTCCAGCCCGAACACGTCATCCGGCAGTTCCACCGTACCGGCCTTCTTAGCCTCGAGCGTTGTAACTTCGGCCTTCATGGTCAGTCCTTCCCATTTCCGGCGTCACCACCGCCCTCGCGGCCTCGGATAGCCCCGGGCTTCGGCGCGTCCTCGGGCGTGCCCGCTTTCACCGCGTCACGCAGGAGCACCCAGCCGCCTTTGGCACCGGGAACCGCGCCACGGACCATAATCAGGCCGCGCTCGACATCGGTCCGGACCACCTGGAGGTTCTGCGTCGTCACACGCGCGTCGCCCAAGTGGCCCGCCATCTTCTTGCCCTTGAACACCTTGCCTGGGTCCTGGCGCTGCCCGGTCGAACCATGGCTGCGGTGCGATATCGACACGCCGTGCGATGCACGCAGGCCGCCGAAATTATGCCGCTTCATCGAACCCGCGAAGCCGCGGCCGATGCTGGTTCCCGTCACGTCCACATACTGCCCGGCAACGAAGTGCTCCACAGTGATCTCGGCACCGACCTCGATCAAATTCTCCGGGCTGACCCGGAATTCGGCCAACCTGCTGGCTGGCGCGACCTTGGCGACGGCGTAATGACCGCGCTCAGCGCGCGTGACATTTTTTACCTTCGCCAACCCGGCACCGAGCTGAAGCGCGGTGTAACCGTTCTTTTCCTGCGTGCGATGAGCGACCACCCTGCACTGATCGATCTTCAACACGGTGACGGGAACGTGTTCCCCGCCCTCAGTGAAGATCCGGGTCATCCCCATCTTCTGCGCTATGACACCTGACCGCATCGAGCTGCCTCGAAAGTCCAAATCTTAAAGCTTGATTTCCACATCGACGCCCGCCGCCAAGTCGAGCTTCATAAGAGCATCAACCGTCTGCGGCGTCGGATCGACAATGTCGATCAGCCGTTTATGTGTGCGCATTTCGAACTGCTCGCGGCTCTTCTTGTCGATGTGCGGCGAGCGATTCACGGTGAACCGTTCAATCCTCGTGGGCAGCGGAATCGGCCCGCGCACCTCGGCGCCCGTCCGTTTCGCAGTATTGACGATTTCCTTGGTCGAAGCGTCGAGCACACGATGATCGAACGCCTTGAGCCGGATTCGGATGGTTTGGCCTTGCATATCCGCTGCCTCTCAAAGGGGGGCGCTCAATGCGCCCCTCTCGATTCACTATTTTATGATGCTGGCAACGACGCCGGCGCCAACGGTACGCCCACCTTCACGGATGGCGAAGCGGAGCTTCTCCTCCATGGCGATCGGCACGATCAACTCGACCTCCATGGCGATATTGTCGCCCGGCATCACCATTTCGGTGCCTTCCGGCAGGTGAACGACACCCGTCACGTCGGTGGTCCGGAAGTAGAACTGTGGACGGTAGTTGCCGAAAAACGGCGTGTGGCGGCCGCCTTCTTCCTTCGTCAGAATGTAGGCCTCAGCCTTGAACCGCGTGTGCGGGTTGACGCTGCCGGGCTTGCAGAGCACCTGACCCCGCTCGACCGAGGTGCGATCGACACCGCGCAGCAGGCAGCCAACATTGTCGCCGGCCTCACCCTGATCCAGAAGCTTGCGGAACATCTCGACGCCAGTCACCGTCGTCTTCGAGGTGGGCTTGATGCCGACGATTTCGACTTCCTCGCCGACCTTGATCACACCGCGCTCAACGCGGCCCGTAACCACCGTGCCGCGGCCAGAGATGGAAAACACGTCCTCGATCGGCATCAGGAACGGCCTGTCCTTCGGGCGTTCCGGCTGTGGGATATACGCGTCGACTTCCTTCATAAGTTCCAAGATCGAGTTCCGGCCGATCTCTTCATCGCGGCCCTCGAGAGCGGCGAGCGCGGAGCCCTTCACGATCGGAATATCATCGCCAGGGAACTCATAGGACGAAAGAAGGTCGCGGACCTCAAGCTCGACGAGTTCCAGAAGCTCCGGGTCGTCGACCATGTCTACCTTGTTCAGATACACCACCAGCGCGGGCACACCGACCTGACGGGCAAGCAGAATATGCTCGCGGGTCTGCGGCATCGGACCGTCAGCCGCGGACACCACGAGGATTGCACCGTCCATCTGCGCGGCACCGGTGATCATGTTCTTCACATAGTCGGCGTGGCCGGGGCAATCCACATGCGCGTAGTGGCGGTTATCCGTCTCATACTCGACATGCGCCGTAGAAATGGTGATGCCGCGAGCGCGCTCCTCCGGGGCCTTGTCGATCTGATCATAGGCCGCGAATTGCGCGCCGCCGGATTCGGCCAGGACCTTGGTGATGGCCGCCGTCAGCGTCGTCTTGCCGTGATCGACATGTCCGATGGTGCCGACATTCACATGAGGCTTCGTGCGTTCAAATTTTTGCTTGGCCATCTGGCTCTCCGTCTCTTCAACTTCTTGGCTCTTGTTCCAAGACCACTAAGCAAACTTAGCCTGTACTTCTTCCGCAACATTCTGCGGGACTTGCGCATAATGCGCGAACTGCATCGTGAACTGAGCGCGGCCCTGGCTCATGGAGCGCAAAGTGTTCACGTAACCGAACATGTTGGCGAGCGGCACCAGCGCATTCAACAGG
Source organism: Rhodomicrobiaceae bacterium (assembly GCA_050290865.1). Taxonomy (GTDB): domain Bacteria; phylum Pseudomonadota; class Alphaproteobacteria; order Rhizobiales; family Rhodomicrobiaceae; genus JARRLC01. The sequence continues at coordinate 80,057 of JBNKIW010000004.1, forward strand.
GTGGCGTTGCCGCGCATCTCCTGGCCCTGCACCTGGCCGCGGCGGCTGGTTAGATCGCCGATGATGCCGCCGAGATACTCCTCCGGCGAAACCACCTCTACCTTCATGATGGGTTCCAGCAGCTTCGGCCCGGCTTTCTGCAAGCCTTCGCGAAGCGCCGCACGGGAGGCAATTTCGAACGCCAGCGCGCTCGAGTCCACCTCGTGATAAGCGCCGTCAACAAGCGATACCTTCAGGTCGATCACCGGGAACCCTGCCAGCACGCCGCTGTCCAGCACGCTCTTGAGCCCCTTCTCGACGCCTGGGATGTATTCCTTCGGCACGGCGCCGCCAACGATCTTGCTTTCGAAGACAAAACCGGCCCCAGACTCGCCCGGCTCAATGACGAGTTTCACGCGCGCGAACTGGCCTGAGCCGCCGGTCTGCTTCTTATGTGTGTAATCCACCTCCGACTTCCGCGTCGCGGTCTCGCGGTAAGCCACCTGTGGCGCGCCAATATTCGCATCGACCTTATAGGTGCGTTTCAGAACATCGACCTTTATGTCCAGATGAAGCTCCCCCATCCCCTTCAGGATGGTCTGGCCCGACTCGGGATCGGTCGAGACGCGGAAAGACGGGTCTTCAGCAGCAAGCTTCGACAGCGCAATACCCAGCTTTTCCTGGTCGGCCTTCGACCGCGGCTCGATGGCGATCTCGATAACCGGATCGGGGAATTCCATCCGCTCAAGGATCACCTGCTTGGACGAGTCGCATAGCGTGTCGCCGGTGCGCACTTCCTTCAGTCCGGCCAGCGCGAGGATGTCGCCGGCATAGGCTTCCTTGATGTCTTCCCGATTGTTGGCATGCATGAGCAGCATGCGGCCAACACGCTCCTTCTTGTCGCGCGTCGAATTCACGATGCCCATGCCGGATTCGATCTTGCCGGAATAGATGCGGCAGAAGGTGACCGTGCCGACGAAGGGGTCGTCCATAATCTTGAACGCGAGCAGCGAGAGCGGCTCGCTGTCCGAAGACTTCCGGACAACTTCGTCTCCGCTGCGCACGTCGATCCCCTTGATCGGCGGGACATCGAGCGGCGAGGGCAGGTAGTCGATCACAGCGTCGAGGAGCGGCTGCACACCCTTGTTCTTGAAGGCCGAGCCACACAGAACGGGATAAAACGCGCTTGTACATGTCCCCTTGCGGATCAGCGTCTTCAGCGTCTCAATGTCCGGCTCCTGCCCTTCGAGATAGGCTTCGAGAGCAACCTCGTCCATCTCCACGGCGGTCTCGATCAGCTTCTCGCGGTATTCCTTGGCCGTTTCCAGAAGGTCGGCGGGAATCTCCTCATCGTGGAACGCCGCTCCGAGCGTCTCCTCGTCCCACACCAGCGCCTTCATGTGAAGGAGATCGATGACACCCTTGAATGCACTTTCGGCGCCGTAGGGAAGCTGAAGAACGAGCGTCTTGGCGCCCAGACGCTTATGAATGGACGCCACGGAGGCAAAGAAATCGGCGCCGATCTTGTCCATCTTGTTGACGAAGAACATACGCGGCACGCCATATTTGTCGCCCTGCCGCCACACCGTCTCCGTCTGCGGCTCGACGCCCTGATTAGCGTCGAGAAGAGCGACAGCACCGTCAAGCACGCGCAGCGAGCGCTCCACTTCAATGGTAAAATCGACGTGGCCGGGCGTATCGATGATGTTGACGCGCTTGTCGTTCCAATAGGCGGTGGTCGCAGCGGAAGTGATCGTGATGCCACGCTCCTGCTCCTGCTCCATCCAATCCATGGTGGCAGCGCCGTCGTGCACTTCGCCGATCTTGTGGCTCCGGCCGGTATAATAGAGGATACGCTCGGTGGTCGTGGTCTTCCCGGCATCGATATGCGCCATGATACCGATGTTGCGGTAGTCCTCGATCTTCGTCTGGCGTGCCATAGTCTAGCGGTTCCTTAACTAACTCGTTACCAGCGGTAATGCGAGAAGGCGCGGTTGGCCTCGGCCATACGGTGCGTATCTTCGCGCTTCTTCACCGCGGTGCCACGACTGTTCGCGGCATCCAGCAACTCACCCGAAAGGCGCTCTTCCATCGTGTTTTCGTTGCGCCCGCGCGCAGCGGTGATGATCCAGCGAATCGCCAGGGCCTGACGGCGCTCCATGCGGACTTCCACCGGCACCTGATACGTCGCGCCGCCGACGCGGCGGGAACGGACCTCGATTGCCGGTTTCACATTGTCCAGAGCCTCGTGGAAAAGCTGAAGCGCCTCGCGCTTCGCCTTCTCCTCGATCCGGTCGAGCGCCCCATAGACGATCCGTTCAGCAGCCGACTTCTTGCCCTCATACATCAGGCTGTTCATGAACTTGGTCAGCACCAGATCGCCGTATTTCGGGTCCGGAATGATTTCGCGCTTTTCTGCTCTGTGACGGCGAGACATCGCTATACCACCTGCAAAATTTCCGTTGGCCGCGCGCTGGAAGACGCACCGCGGCGACTGGAGCCCTCGGCCTATTTCGGCCGCTTGGCGCCATATTTCGAGCGGCGCTGCCTGCGCTTCGACACCCCTTGCGTGTCGAGCACGCCGCGGATGATGTGATAGCGCACACCCGGCAAATCCTTCACACGACCGCCGCGGATAAGCACCACCGAGTGCTCCTGCAGATTGTGCCCCTCGCCGGGAATGTAGCTCGTAACCTCAAACCCGTTCTGCAGCCGCACGCGCGCAACCTTGCGCAGCGCCGAGTTCGGCTTTTTGGGCGTCGTCGTGTAGACGCGTGTGCAGACGCCGCGCTTCTGCGGGCAGGCCTGCATGGCCGGAACCTTGTTCCGCTTGACCGGCTGCTTCCGCGGCTTGCGGATGAGCTGTTGAATCGTTGGCATACGTCTTTCAACCCAAGCAAAAATGAACTGGGCGCTGTTCTGCGCGAGAGTCTCGACAACTCCGGCGCCAGCCGCGACCAGCAGAAACGCGAGAGGACCGCCCGGTAGCACCGGAAGGTCATACGCCCAATTCTGATCCGTTATAGATTGACAGCGTCTAGGCACAAGCGAGCAAACATATGCACACAGACCTACCGCCTGTCAGTTCGGTGAGCGCAAACTAGTCGCCCCATTTTAGCGCGTCAAGCCTCAAATTTGCCCATTTGAGGGTGATCTTGCCCCCAGCCGGTGTTTTTCAGGGCACTGTATCAGAAATGCAGTTATGCGCTTGATGAGTCCGACTACACTCGTTTATGAGCAGATGGGGCATCGTGCGGCGTCCAAAGCGCACGGTGGCGGCAAAAGGCCCGTGTAGGGTGTATTGCCACTGCGTTCGTGATAGTAAGGTGCGAAGCGGGCGAACGTCATAAGCGGCGCGGGACGCGCATCAAAGATGGCGGCAGGGGGATGAGCGAGTTCTTTGCCTGGGCTGCGACAGGGCTGGTTGTCGGGTTGCAGAGCTGGTCGGAGGCAGGACGGTCAGGGGCCAAGGTCCACCGGAACGGCCGGGTGGCGGAGGACGCGTATGCGCCGCCGCTGATCGATCGGCAGCGTTTTTATTTGCGCCAGCGCGATGGCCGCGAGATTGAAATCTTTCTCGCCGACAGCGGTATTTCCTTTCGCAACGGTCACGCGGTGACAGCCGTCTGGGCCGCCCAGCAGGACGCGCATTACGGCCACTGTATCTATCTCGAGAATCACACGACGGGCGCCATTGCCAGGCTTCCCGAAAACGTCGCCATGATCCGTGCGAAAGCCAGCCTGTCGAAGGTTGCCGGGATGGGCTTCCTCGCAACATTTCCCGCCGCGCTGTCTCTGCTCGCCTGGATGACCTTCCAGCGTGGCGCCGCTTACCTTCATCAGAAGAGTTTCCTCATGAGCGCCGGCATCGCAATGGTCCTGCTCTTCGTCGTCGGAGCCGTTGTCGCAAAACTTGTTTCCGACTACCTGCGCGCGGACGACGATCAGAAGATCTGGCTCGCAGCCGACAAGGCCCTCGCCAACGCGCGCCGGGTTCTTCTGCAGAAGCCTGTAACAAAACCGTATATCGACTACGGCGAGGGTTATTAGAGCAGGAATATGCTCACCCCGAGAGGCATATAGGTGGGGATTTCGCGGTATTGCTCCGTGACGACGTCCCTTGATACCCAACCGGTTCGCGATATTTTGTATCTGGACCGCAGCCGGGCCACCTCATATACTAAGTATCAGTACGATAACTTATTGTTTGCGGCAGTGTCCCGTGTAACCTCCGCTAAGTTCTTTCGTGGTGTGATATAATGAAGCAAGCGGTCTCCGTTTTCCTCCCCTTTATCGGGACCCGCCGACTGCAGCAAATCGTTTTGAGCCTCTTCATATCGGGTTGCACCCTCCTGCTCCCGCCCCCGTCCGCTCTCGCAGAAACGAAAACCATCACCGCCAAGAAATCGGGAAGCACCATCGATCAGGTCGGAAAGGTACTACCACAGGTATACCGGCTGATGGTGGATGTGAACGGCGCAATAAAAGGGGGAACGGCGTTTCTCGTCAGCGGGCAGCGCGTGGTCGCCACGAATAACCATGTCGTCGATGGTGGCAGGGCGTTCTGGCTCGGCTATCTCGATGCCGGCGGTGAAGCCCGGCGCATGCCGCTGCATCTGGTCGCCACCTACCCGCAGAAGGATCTGGCGCTTCTCGAAGCGCTTGACGACCTGTCCGGCAGACCGCTGCGGCTCGCAACGCGGATCCCTGCCCCGGCCTCGAAGCTGTACGCCATCGGATTCCCCCCGGCAGCCGACCTGCATGGCTCTCCGGAACCGGGGGACGGCAACGATGAGAGCTATTTTCGCCCGTCGGTGCTGGTCGGTTATGTCTCGCGGGTGTTGAGGAACCGTTGGTTGACATCGCGGCTTCAGCATCAGACGCCGATAATACCGGGCTACAGCGGCGGACCGCTCGTCAACGAGAACGGAGCCGTCGTCGGTATCAGCACTTCAATTCACAGGGAGGCGAACGGCATCTCCTATGCCGTACTGGCCGCCGATCTCGCCGAGTTGACGGCAGCATGCGCTCTGCCCGCCGCGGGCGATCGCTTGTCGCAGCCCCCTCCGCCTTCGCACGAAACCAGGGCTCCCCCCGCAACACCGGAGCGGATGAATACCCATGCCCTCCAGGAAAGGCGTCCTCTCACCAGAGATGAGGCCAGACTGCTGAACAAGGCGGAGGTAGCGCTGGAAAACGGCGCGATCGGGCATGCGCGGCTCATATGCGAGGATCTCGCGAATGCGACCCGCAATCCGGAAGCCTATGTTTGCCTCGGCAGAGCATACGACCCGGCAATTCTGAAAAAGGTTGGCGTCGTGGGCGTAACCGGCATCGCTGAACTCGCGGCGTTCTACTACGGACAGGCTGGCCGTATCCGCAAGCACACCCCTTCGCCGGGCAAGCCTCACGCTGGCGATACGCCGGGCCGGCCGCTTGCCCTCGCTGATGGCCGCGGCTGCGAAGCCAGCCGGTGCAGGCTCATTCACGGCACCGGCGGCCCCGTAGTGTCCTGCGAGCGCGGACGCAGGCATTGAACCGCTGCTCCCGCGCATTCATCTTGCCTCCGCCCCGGAAAACGGCTAGTACGCCCCGCAGGAAATCCTGACCCACTTGCCGCGAGCGCTCACAAGACTTCTTAGCGGTTAAGCGTACTAGCAACCTATTGAATCTTATACAGCTTATCCGCGAGCCAAGTTCGTATGAGCACTTGCGGCAAGCTGGGTCCGAACTTGGCTCGCGGGCTGTACTTAGGGGCACCGCTGAAGAGGCGGCGCTGCGAAGCCTGCGGACGGTGCTTGGCTGCGGGCATGTGCGGAGAGCGGACATGACATTCAACCGACGCGGTTTTCTGGCGGCGGGCGTCCTGACGGCGGGCATCGCGGCCAACCCGAAATCCGAAGCAGGCGTGGCGGCGCGCGGTCGCAGCGTGACGGATTTCGGCGTGCAGCCGGGCTTGGAAGCCGCACAAACGACAAGGCTGCAAGAGGCTATCGACGAGATTACGCGCAGCGGCCACGCTGTTTTCCTGCCCGGCGGGCATTACGCCACGGGCACGCTCAATCTCCCGGCGGCATGCGCCATAACCGGCCCGGGCAGCGCCGCAATTCTCCATGGCAAAGATGGCAGGACCGTCTTCAAGGCTGACCTGCCCGGTTCCACCACGGTCACGCTTTCCGGACTGGCCATCAATGGTGGCGCCACGCAAAGGAGCGGCAGTTCCGGCCGCCCCCTGCTTGCGTTGAAAGGTGCGGATGTCTCCCTCACCCACGTCCGGCTGATGAACGCGCCCGGTACCGCCGTTCAGCTCCAGAAGTGTGGCGGCTTTCTGGAAAACCTCACCGTCGAAGGAGCAGGAAACGCCGGCCTTTATGCGAGCGATACCGCTACACTGACCGTAACAGGATGCCAGGTGTCCGCCTGCCGCGCGGAGGGCATGATAGTGTCCAGCCCTGCGCCGCGGACCGGATTCGCGATCAGCCAGAACCAGGTTGCAGCCTGTGGCGGCGCCGGACTGGCCGTGGATGGCAGCGGCGTGGTCACGGGCAATTTCGTGTCGCAATCGCGGTTCGGCCTCAGGCTGGGCGGCGGTGGTGGCGGCCACATCGTGGCGACCGGCAACCTTTTGCGCGGGTGCAGGATTGGCATTGCCGTGACCGCATCGGGCGAAACGGTGCTCGCGTCGATCAATCTGATCAGCGAACCGGAGGACGGCGCCATCCGCGCCTTCGATGGCGACAGGCTCGTCGGCCCTGATCTGGCCCTCGAGAGCGCCGAGTCGTATCTCAACCTCACCGTAGCCGGAAACATAGTACGCTGAACCTGTCGCGGTGGCTGTCGCTCCGAGTGGCTGGCCAGTATGGTAGTAATACTGCGCCGCAGGGGAACCACGTTTCCCGCCCGAGGGAAGACCCCGTCGCCGCGAAGCCGCATGGGTCACCAAAGGCGGAAAGCGTCGGAGATATATTCGGCGCCGGAACGCGGCGCGAATAGAACAGCGTCGAAGGATATGTCGCGGTCGGCATACTCCGGGAAATTCTGCAGCCAATGCTCCGCCGCCCCTGCAATGCGCCGTTGCTGCCGGGGCGTTACAGACCAGGCAGCATCGTCCCGTGTCCGCCGCGCCTTGACTTCAACAAAGGCGAGGTGGGCATCCTTGATAGCAACGAGGTCGATTTCGCCGAGGGGAGACCGGTAGCGGCGGCTCAGGATTTCATAGCCGCGACCCGCCAGTATTGCCGCCGCGCGTCTTTCAGCGTCGACACCGGAGCGGTAGGCAGCGCGCCTCCTCGTTGTTTGCGAGTACGCGTGCCGCCCAAGCGAAACTTCGTTACTCCGGTTGGCAGGCACCCTGATTTCACTCTCTACTATCATTAGGTGCATTCTTTCGTATCTGCAACGCCAAGTTATACGCCCTTCTTCGCGGTACTCCAAATGTTCTCGTCACTTCTTCCACAGCGTCCCTCACGCTCATGAGTTCCAAGGAGTGGCAAAGGGCGTCTCTCAGCTCTTCGTCAGACGCGGTATGCGCGACGGGCGGCGAGATCAGCAGCACGAACTCGCCTTTCCACTCCCCTGTCGCATCGCGGCCGAGCGGCAGCGAACCACGAATAAACTCTTCAAAATGTTTGGTAAGTTCGCGGGCAATGACGACATCGCGCCCCTGAAACCGTTCTCCCAGGATGCGGAGGGTGTCCTGCAGCCGGGACGCGGTCTCGAACAGGATCAGAGTGCCCGGCACGTCCGCGAGAGCGTCGAGACGGCGGCGCGCCGCTGCTTCGCGGGGGGGCAAAAAGCCGGCGAAAAAGAAGCTGTCACTCGGGAGGCCGCTCGCGGCCAGCGCCGCCAGGACCGCGGACGGTCCCGGAACGCTGGAAACGGCGATGCCTTCAGCCGCCGCCTCACGCACCAGCTTGAAACCGGGATCGGATATGAGCGGCGTTCCGGCATCCGATATCAGCGCCACCGCCTCGCCCGCCCTCAGCCACCCTAGAATCTTCGGGCGCTCACGCTCCGCATTGTGGTCATGGTACGCCGTAAGATGCCGGGCGATGCCAAAATGGTTAAGCAGCTTCAGGCTGTGTCGGGTGTCCTCGCAGAGAACACGGTCGGCGCGGGACAGCACCGCGAGCGCGCGCAACGTGATGTCCGCGAGATTGCCGATGGGGGTCGCCACGAGGTACAGCCCCGGCGCCAGCGGCTCCGTTGTCTCCCGGGCGAGGGTCGATCGTATCGAACTGAGCAGCGGATCGGTCATGAGTTGCCAGAATGTGGTGTCAAAATCCCGTAAGAGAGGCCGCTGGATGTATCACCTTGTGGCCATAGTCGCCATTTATCAAACATGGGGGGGTGATGCGCGCACGTGAATTGTGCGAAGCTTGTCTTGCGTCGGGGTGATTCTCAGGTGACGCTTGACTTTGGCATGGGGCTTGATCCAGACGGAAGCAGGGGCGGCGTTTGGCAAGGGCGCAATTTGCGGCCCACAGGAGGATAGCGCCCCGCTCCGGCACCGCTTACGAGGACGGCGAGAAAAGCATGTTGTCTCAACACCCGGCGAGGGCTTCTTCCGGTGCTTCGTTGATTTTGGCAGTCCTGCCGCTTCGGTACGTGAAGTGGATCTGCGGCGCCGCCCTTCTATTCATCTCGGCCTGTCTGACCACGGCATGCTCGATCGGCGGTGCGGGCCGCGGAACCAGTCTCCTGGGGATCGGCCTGCCCGGCGGCGAGACAAAAGCCGCCAGCGCCACGTCCGGGGAGGGCTCGGGCCTGCAGAAACCGGCGGTGAAGGTGGCTTTCCTCCTGCCGATCAGTGCCCAGGGCAATACTGCCGGTGTCGCCAAAGCGCTGAAGCAGGCGGGCGAGCTGGCGCTTTTTGAATTCGACAACCCCAACGTGCAACTCGTTCCAAAGGATACGCGCGGAACGCCGGAAGGCGCCAAGACGGCGGCCAAGGAAGCCGTCGCCGAGGGCGCCGAACTGATCATCGGCCCGCTTTTCGCCAATGAAGTCGCCGCCGCCGCACCCGAGGCGCAGAGCGCAGGTATCCCCATGATCGCTTTCTCCAGCGATCGCAAGGTTGCAGGAAACGGCGTCTACCTTCTGAGCTTCCTGGCGGGCAGCGACGTGCCGCGCATGGTTTCCTACGCCATCAGCCAGGGCAGGACGCGCTTCGCCGCCCTCATTCCGCAAACCGAATACGGCCGCCTCGTCGAGCAGAGCTTTCTCGGCTCCGTCAACAAACTCGGCGGACAGATCGTGGCGGTGAAAAACTATCCACAGGACGCCAACGGCATGCTTGCCCCCGTGCGCGAGATTGCGGCATTAGCCAAGAAGGGCGAGCCGCCGCAGATCGACGCGCTGTTCATCCCTGCGGGCGCCGACACGCTGCCGGCGCTGGCCCCGCTCCTGCCCTACGCCGCCCTCGACACGACGGCCGTCAAGGTTATCGGCACCAATGGCTGGGACTACACGGGCATCGGCAAGGAAAAGGCGCTGATCGGCGGATGGTTTTCCGCTGCCGATCCCAAAGGCTGGACGGCCTTCACCAGACGCTATGTGGAGACTTACAGCGATGTCCCGCCGCGGCTCGCTAGCCTCGCATATGACGCCGTGAGCCTCGCGGTGTCGCTGTCCAACAATCCTTCGGGGAGCCGCTACACCGCCGCCCAGCTTACGCGGTCAAGCGGTTTCAATGGCGTTGACGGCCTGTTCCGGCTTCGGACCGACGGCACCTCGGAACGCGGCTTCGCCGTGCTTGAGGTGCAGCGTTTCGGCAATCAGGTCATTAACCGCGCACCGTCGAGTTTCACCACGGCTCAGTATTGAGGGCTTCCCGTGCGGCACGGCTGACCGCCACGGGACATCCTTGCCGCGCTATTTCTCGCTGCCCCAGGCCTTGCGCGCACGATGCAGCAGCCACCAGATGATCACCACCACGGCGGGCACCGCCGCCGCCGAAGCCAGTTCGGGCGTCACCATCTTCGGCAGAAGACCGGTATGCTTCACACCCTTGGCCACGTAGCCGAACAGCCCCACCACGTAATAGCTCACCGCCGCTATCGACAGCCCCTCCACAGTCTGCTGCAGGCGGAGTTGCAGACGGCTGCGGCGATTCATCGAGGCGAGCAACAGCCGGTTCTGGTCCTCAAGTTCGGACTGAATACGCGCTCGCAGCAGGTCGGTGGCGTGGGCGAGGCGCACGGAAAGCCCCCGCAGGCGGGCGTCGATCGCCGCGCAGGTCGCCATGGCGGGGTTGAAGCGGCGGCGCAGGAAACGCGAGAAGCTCACATAGCCGCCGTGCTCGCGCTCACGGATGACGTCAAGCCGCCCACGCGCCAGTTCGGCATAGGCGCGCGTCGCGCCGAACCGGAAGGACGTCGCGGCAAGTTGTGTCTCCAGTTCCGCTGACAGCGCCGTGAGTTCTTGAAGGATGCGGTGATTGGCAGCGGTGCTCGGGGCCTCCGTCATCTCGCGCAACAGCCGCAGAAGCTCATCCTCGGCGCGGCGCACCATCGGCTCCATGCGGCGCGCGACCGGCAGACCGAGGAGAGCGAGGCAGCGGTATGTTTCCAGCTCCAGCACCCGCTGCACGAGCCGGCCGGCTCGTGTCGGGGCAAGCGTCAGATCCTCGATGAGGATGCGCATCACACCCGCTTCATTGCTGCGGAAATCCGAGGCCACGATAGCGCTGTCTTCGGCAGCCGCGATCGCCGCCAGGCTGGAGCGGTCGAACGGCGCTTCGATGTCCTCCGGTAGCTGAAAATGAGCCACGAGCGCAAGATCGACCGCCACCAGGAGGCGCCCGGCGGGCTTGTAGGCCCGGAAGGCATCGGGGAGGTCGCTGGCATTGCGCGTGAAAGGCGCTTCGCCGCCGCCATCCGCATTCCAGGTGTAGGAGGCGAATTCGGCGTGCAGCTCCCAGCGCAGGGTCCACTCGCCCACATGGACCATGTGGAAGCGTGCATTCGGACCGGGCGGCTCGACACCCATTTCGCCGCAAAGCGCTTGGAAGGCCTCCTGCTCGCGTACGCCGTCTCCGGGGGCGATCACGAAGGCGAAGTGATGAAAACGCTGCGGCGTCGCGAAGGCCTGGAACGGCCTCAGGTGCAACTCTTCCTGAACGGCGTCACGGTCATCGTGCGCGGTGAAATTGAGGTCTGTGTTCAACGTTGCTCCGCCCCGGTGTTTCTGCTGATTTGCCCGGCGAACCTCCGCGGAATGCGCACGCCGCCCCACCCTCCGCCGGTTCCGTAAACGCTGCCACGCGCCTGTGCGGCAGCGGATGCGGTCGTGCGGATTGGATGCTCGCCTTCACTGGCACAACGAAAGAAAGGAAGCAGTCCGCCGGTTCTCAGCCCACAGCTTCGCATTCCTTCATGCCATAAGTTTGACACATGGTCTGGGCGCAGACGGATCGTCCGGCCGCTTACACAACCGCCTCGCGCGGCGTATAACCGAGCTGCGCGCTGAGCTTGTTGAGAAGATCGGTCGCGGCGACCGCGATCACGGTGCCGGGGCCGAAAATCGCTTTGGCGCCCGCGTGGTAAAGCGCCTCATAGTCCCGCGGCGGGATCACGCCGCCGACCGCGATCATGATATCCGGGCGTCCTTGGCGTTCAAGTTCGGCCCGGAGTTCCGGCACCAGCGTCAGGTGCCCCGCGGCCAGCGACGACACGCCCACGATATGCACGTCATTCTCGATCGCCTGCCGCGCCGCTTCCGCGGGCGTCGAGAACAGCGCGCCGATATCGACGTCGAAACCGAGATCCGCGAAAGCCGAGGCGATCACCTTCTGGCCGCGATCGTGACCGTCCTGGCCGATCTTGGCGACGAGAATACGCGGACGCCGGCCGTCATTGGCTTCGAAGGCGTCGGTCATGGCGAGCACGTGCTCTACATCCTCGTTCATCTGCCCGATCTCCTGACGGTAGACGCCTGAGACGGCGCGCGTCTCAATGCGGTGGCGGCCGAACACCTTTTCCATGGCCATAGAGATTTCGCCGACGGTGGCTTTGGCGCGCGCCGCGCTGATCGAAAGTTCCAGGAGATTGCCGCCGTTCTGCGCCGCTTCGGTGAGAGCGTCGAGCGCGGCCTGGGTCTCGGCTTCGTTGCGCTCGGCGCGCAGGCGGATCAGCTTCTCGATCTGCTTGGCGCGCACGGCGGAATTGTCCACCACCAGAACGTCCACGGCCTGATCCTCGGCGGGCTTGTATTTGTTGACGCCGACGATGGTCTGCGCACCGGAATCGATGCGCGCCTGGGTGCGGGCTGCGGCTTCCTCGATACGCATCTTCGGCAGGCCCGCATCGATGGCCTTCGCCATCCCGCCATGCCCCTCGACCTCCTCGATATGCGTCCACGCCTTGCGCGCCAGCTCGTAGGTGAGGCGTTCGACATAATAGCTGCCGCCCCACGGGTCGATGACACCGCAGGTGCCGGTTTCCTGCGCGACGAAGAGCTGTGTGTTGCGAGCGATGCGTGCGGAGAAATCGGTCGGCAGCGCCAACGCTTCGTCCAGCGCGTTGGTGTGCAGCGACTGCGTGCCGCCATGGGTCGCCGCCAGCGCCTCGACGCAGGTGCGCATGACGTTGTTGTACACATCCTGGGCGGTGAGGCTCCAGCCCGAAGTCTGGCAGTGCGTGCGCAGCGACATGGACCGCGGGTTCTGCGCCCCCAGTTCCTTCATGATCCTGGCCCAGAGGAGGCGCGCGGCGCGCATCTTGGCCACTTCCATGAAGAAATTCATGCCGATGGCCCAGAAGAACGACAGGCGCGGCGCGAACGCGTCGATGCCCAGGCCCGCCTTCTGGCCGGCGCGGACATATTCGATACCGTCGGCGAGCGTGTAGGCGAGCTCCAGATCGGCTGTCGCCCCGGCTTCCTGCATGTGGTAGCCGGAAATCGAAATGGAGTTGAATTTCGGCATATGCACCGAGGCGTAAGCAAAAATGTCGGAGATGATCCGCATCGACGGGGCGGGCGGATAAATATAGGTGTTGCGGACCATGAACTCTTTGAGAATATCGTTCTGGATGGTCCCGGAGAGATCTTTCGGATCCACGCCCTGTTCTTCGGCAGCGATGATATAGAGCGCAAGAATGGGGAGCACAGCACCGTTCATGGTCATCGATACGGTCATTTCCGACAAGGGAATGCCGTCGAACAGCGTCCGCATGTCGTAAATGGAGTCGATGGCCACGCCCGCCATGCCCACATCGCCCTTGACGCGCGGATGGTCGCTGTCATAGCCGCGGTGCGTGGCAAGGTCGAAGGCGATGGACAGGCCCTTCTGGCCGCTGGCGAGGTTGCGGCGGTAGAAAGCGTTCGACTCCTCCGCGGTGGAGAATCCCGCATATTGCCGGACCGTCCAGGGCTGCTGGACATACATCGTCGGATAGGGCCCGCGCAGATAAGGCGGGATGCCCGGCAGACCGTCGAGAAAATCGAGCGCCGCGATGTCCTGCGGGCCGTAGACGGGGGCGAGCGGGATGCCCTCGGGCGTCATCCACGCATCGGCGGCGTGCGCGTGCCCGGGCGCGGCGGCTTCGGCCACCTTCCATTCGATACCGGCAAAATTCGGCAAGGGGCTCATATCAGGTCTGGCTCGTCATCGGATTAGCATACTGGCGTCCGGCTCCTCGCCATCCTCGAACTCCTCGGACTCCGGCTCGCCCAGCTCCTTCACGCGCATCATGTGATGCAATTCTTCCAGGATCGTCAGCATGTTGCAGCCCTCATAAATGATGCGGTCCACGGCACGCTTGTCATCCTCGGGCAGGTCTTTGAGCGCGTCGGCATCGGCGACCAGATAGACGGCCACCGCGCCCGCGCGTCTGAGGGCACCGGGCACGCCGGGCAGCACCCTGAGCGTGGCAGGTGAAGCGCAGATGCAGGCGACCGGTGCGGGAGAGCGCTGGAAGCTGCGCGCCACGGAGTCCGCGTCGGTGTAGCCGCCCTCGTCGAACACCTCGATGCCGCCCGCCGCGAAAAAGTTCTGCGCCCAACTCGCCCTGGCGTTGTACTCCGCGAGCGCGCCGAGATTGGCGAGAAACACTGGCGGCCGCGCCCGCACCCGCGCCAGCGCCCGGTCGGAGGCGGCACGGAGCGCTTCGTAGGGCTCGGCGGCGCGTGTCGAGGTTTCGGGGAGCAAATCAGAGCGTTCGAGAAGCGTCTCACAGGCGCGTTCGAGGCCCTTGAGCCTGGCGCCGTTCGCTGCCGCCGCGACCATCGCCGCGAAGCGCTCGCCACTGCCCGCGAGCGGAAGAACCGGTACCACTCCCTCGCCGTCGAGCGCACCGAGATCGATTTCCAGATCCTCCGGGCGCGAGAAAACCGGCTCCTCGGCAAGGTTCGGGAAGGTTGTGACGCCGGTGATCTTGTCCCGATTGCGGTTGAGACTGGCCGCGCGGCGCATGGCGACGTCGGCAAGGCTGCGCGCGATGCAGCCCGTCTCCAGCGCCGCCATGAGACCGCCCGCGGCTTCGATCCGGCGGAATTCGTCCCAGGCGGCCTCGGCAAGCTGGTGGGTGAGGCTCTCGACATACCACGAACCGCCCGCGGCGTCGGCAACGCGCCCGAGATGGGATTCTTCCTGCAGAATCAACTGGGTGTTGCGGGCAAGATGGCGCGAGAAGGCGTCCGGCGTACCGTGGCGCGTATTGAAGGGGATGACGAGGATCGCCTCCGCACCGCCGACCGCCGCTCCGAAGGTCGCCGCTGTGCCGCGCAGGATGTTCACATGCGGATCGCGCTCGGTGATCATCCGGAACGACATTTCGGCGATGACCGGCGCCGCCTGCGGAACGACGCCCGCCGCTTCGGTGGCTCGCGCCCACAGCGCCCGCATTGCGCGGAACTTGGCGATGGTGCCGAAGAGGTCGGCGTCCGCCGTCAGCACGAACTGGATGGCGCTGGCGGCGTCATCCACCGGCCAATGCGCCTCGGTCATGGCGCGCCAATAGGCGACGGCGGCGGACAGGGTGTAAGCCAGTTCCTCGCGGCTGGACCCGCCGGCCTGGTGCCATGCCCGGCCCGAGGCGACAAACGGCCTGAGGGCATAGCCGCTGCTGCGGAAATAGCTCGCCGCGTCGAGCGCATCGCTCAGCGCGCGGTCCCGCTCGGCGGGGATAAAGCCGCTGGCGGCGATCAAACTCAAAGGATCGAACCCTGCCGAGCCTGTCAGCCTGCTGTGCGCAATGCCACTCTTCTCCCACAGCGCCGTCATCAGCGCCGCCCCGGCAACGGCGTCGGACCCACCGGAGATGTGCACCGCGAGAGACTCCAGCGCCACGCCGTCAAACACCCGTTCAAAGCCGCCGAGAGTCCGCGCCCCGATATAGGCGCCACCATAGGGAATATTGCCGCCGAGTTGCAACCATACCGCGCCGACGCCGTTGGCCACATCCTCCTTCAACTGGCGGTTGGCCTCCTTGAGGTCGAGATGGTCCAGAAGCTGGATGATCGTCCAGGGCTGGGACACCGCAGTGGCCGGCGCGCCACGAATGAAAGGCGCAGCCCCCGCCGTACCCGAACGCGCCGCCGCCTCCGCACCCTCGCGGCGCGTGTAGAGCGGGCGCGCGGCAATACCTTCGTACAGCTCGGTTTCGAGCGCGGAGAGCGGCTCACCCTTCAGCGCCTTCAAAGCGGCCTTTTCCCAATCTTCAAAGGAAACGGCCGGAAAGTCTCCGGCCAGCATCATGTCATTCATTGTGCCATCTTACCCAAATGGGCGGCGAAGCGTCCACTGCCGCGAAAGAATCGGACAGTGCGGGTGAACGCATAGCGTGATTTGCGCAACGGACAAAGCGCGCAATCCAAGGAGCAGGCTGGCGGACGCCTGTCATTTCATCCGCCGGTCACGCTCATATGGCGGCTGATGGCCGGTCCGCCATGTTCGCGGTCGATGACGAAATCGTGGCCCCGCGGCTTGCGCGCGATGGCGGCATTGATCGCCTCGGCGAGCAGTTCGTTGCCCTCGCTCCGGCGCAAGGGTTCGCGCAGGTCGGCGGCGTCCTCCTGGCCGAGGCACATGTAGAGCGTGCCGGTGCAGGTAACGCGCACGCGGTTGCAGCTCTCGCAGAAATTGTGCGTCAGGGGCGTGATGAAGCCGAGCCGCCCGCCGGTTTCGGCGACACGAACATAGCGCGCCGGCCCGCCGGTGCGGTGAGCGATGTCTTCCAGCGTGAAACGCTCGCCAAGCCGCTCCCGCACGATGGACAGCGGCAGATACTGCGCCGTGCGGTCGCCGCCGACATCCCCCATCGGCATGGTTTCGATGTACGTCAGGTCCATATCGCGGCCATGCGCCCAGACGAGCATGTCGCCGAGCTCGTCCTCGTTGAAGTCCTTCATCGCCACGGCGTTGATCTTCACCGCCAGTCCGGCAGCCTGCGCCGCGTCGATCCCCGCCATCACCTGGGCGAAATCGCCCCAGCGCGTCACCGCCTTGAAGCGCTCTTCTCGCAGCGTGTCGAGCGAGATGTTGACGCGCCGCACGCCGCAGTCAGCCAGCTCCGCCGCGAGGCGCGGCATCTGGCTGGCATTGGTGGTCAGCGTCAGCTCCTCCAGCCCGTCCCCGAGATGGCGCGAAAGGCGCCGGATCAGCCACATGATGTTCTTGCGCACCAGCGGCTCGCCACCGGTCAGGCGGAGCCGGCGCACACCCTTCTCGACAAAGACGGTGCACAGCCGGTCGAGTTCTTCGAGAGTGAGGAGATCCTTGCGCGGCAGGAATTGCATATCCTCCGCCATGCAGTAGACGCAGCGGAGATCGCAGCGATCCGTTACCGAAACGCGCAGGTAGGTTACGCGGCGGCCGAACGGATCGGTCATCGCCGCCGGGGACGCACCGCCCCTCGTCGGATCCGCTATCGTCATATTGGCGTCTCACCCCGTGGCCCTGCAATTTGTGCGCAGATGCCTTTATTGACTATACATGTAGCATTAATGGCCGCAGCGGGAAAGCGTGCGCGCGGCGGCGCGAGACAAGAATCCTTGAGGGACGATGGCTTACTGGCTGTTCAAATCGGAACCCGGAACCTGGAGCTGGGACGATCAGGTGAAGCGCGGGGCCGCGGGCGAGCCGTGGGACGGCGTGCGCAACTACGCGGCACGCAACAACATGCTGGCGATGAAACCCGGCGAGCTGGGCTTTTTCTACCATTCGGTGGATGAAAAGCGCGTCGTGGGCATCGTCAGGGTGAGCGCGGCGGCGCATCCCGACCCCAAGGATACGACCGGCACCTGGTCCTGCGTCGATGTTGTGGCGGTGACGCCGCTGCCCAAGGCGGTATCACTCGCGCAAGTCAAGGCCGAGCCGCGCCTTGGCGAGATGGCCCTCGTCAAACAGTCGCGCCTGTCGGTGCAGCCGGTGACGGCGGCGGAATGGCGGATCGTCTGCGCCATGGGCGGTCTGAAGAAAGCGCCAGCTCTGTAATCCTGCGGATGGCGGCGTTAAGGGTGCGTTTACCAGAAGGGGCGCCCAATGCCCCCGCAACGGCACTGGTCATTCGTCGCCGCCAGCACCGCGTATCAAGCGCCCCAATTCCTGTCACATCCGCGAAGGCGGGGTCTTACCTTGTTTGAGGCCACCGAACCCCGTGGCTTGTCCGGTGTCATCCGGATGCCCGTCCGCGTGGATGCGGCACGGGGCGCTTGCAATGCGTCCGGTTCCCATAAGATCACAAAAAGGGGGCACCATGTCCGCACGCCGCTCAAGCATCGCACTCATCGCCATCGCCGCAACCGCAACCGCCGCCTGGGCCGGAGCGCCCCGTGCCGTCGATGTCGTCATCGACGAGGCGCGCCTCATCCGGCTCGACGCCGACGCCGCGGAAATCATCGTCGGCAACCCGGCTATCGCCGATGTCACTGCGCAAAGCGCGCGCATCCTCGTCGTGACCGGCAAATCCTTCGGCGCCACGAACCTCATCGCGCTGGACGCCCGGGGGCGCGAAATCCTCACCACCCGTCTCGGTGTCGGCGAAGGCGGCGGGCGGCGCGTCAGGCTCTACAAGGGCACGCACCGGCAATCGCTGCATTGCGCGCCGGATTGTCAGCGCATGCTCGCCATCGGCGACGACAAGGGGCAGTTCGAGCAACTCGCCGAGACCGTGACCAAGCGCTTCGGCGTGGTACACTCGGCCTCGGGCGAAAACGGGCGCTGAACCCGACGGCGCTCAGGTCAAATACGCCGCTGTACCGATGATCAGGGTAATCACCACCGTCTCGGCCACCACCAGCATCAGCGCCGGCCAGCCGATCTGCTTGAAGTCGCCGAGCGTCGTCTTCAGACCCACCGCGGCAATGGCGACCACGAAGCACCAGCGCGACGTGACGGTCGCCCCGTCCACGACGCTCTCGGGGAGGCCCGCATAGGAGCGCGCCAGGACGAAGACGATGAACAGCACCAGAAACCACGGCACATTCACGCCGTTGCGGCGCTTGCCGTCCGGCGCCTCACAGAAGCTGGCGATCATCAGCGTGATCGGGATCAGCAGCGCAACGCGGAACAGCTTCGTAACCGTGGCCGTGTCGCCCGCCTCCGGCGAAATCATGTAGCCAGCGCCGACGACCTGCGCCACGTCATGGATGGTGCCGCCGATAACGAAGCCCGCATCGTGATCGCTGAAGCCGAGGGCGCGCAGCGCGGGCGGGAAAAAGATCATGGCGATGGTGGCAAGCGTAGTCACGGCCACGACGGCGAAGGAGGTATCGCGGTCGGAATTCTCCCTGCGCGGCAGAAGGCTGGCCACAGCGAGCGCGGCAGAGGCACCGCAGATGCCGGTCGCGCAGCCGGTGAGCACACCGAACGGGCGCTCGAAGCCCAGCCAGCGAGCCATCACGACACCGAACGCGATTGTCGCCATAACGCCGAGGACGATAACGAGTGCGGATGTCAGGCCCAGCGCGGTAATCTGCTCGACGCTGATGCGCAGACCGAGAAGCGCCACGCCGATCCGCAGGATGGTGCGGGCGGCGAAGCCGATGCCCGGCCCCGAATTCTCCTGATCGACCACCGATTTCAGCGCCATGCCGAGCAGAAGAGCATAAAGCAGGCTCGAACCGCCCTGATGTTCGGAGATGAATGTGGCCGCCGCCGCAACGACGCCTGCGACGAAGAAACCGGGCGCGTTCAGGCGCCCGACCGCGAGGGTGAGATAAAGATACGATTTCATGCGTTTCCGGAGGGTGCGCGTTGTGCGAGGCCGCGGTGTTATGGTTGTCGCACGACCATATTAGTGTATTCGAATATTCTGAAATACGCTCTTAACAAATCGGGTGGCGAGATGCAAGCGGGGTGGCATACGCGCGGTATTCTCTGAGGATTCGACGAGGGGCTCAGGCGTCGCCGCGCAGAAGCCGCTCGACGAAAGCGGGGACGACCTCGGTCGCCTTGCCGTGGACGGCCTCGTCGAACTGCGAGGCGCCTTCCGAGGGTTCCAGGTTCAGCTCGACCGCATACGCGCCGCAGCGCTGCGCCTCGGCGACGAAACCGGAAGCCGGGTAGACCGTGCCGCTGGTCCCGATCGACATGAACAGGTCGCATTCCTCCAGAACCGCGAGAATGGCGTCCATGTGATACGGCATCTCGCCGAACCACACCACGTCCGGCCGCAGCCCCCCCGCCTCGCCGCAAGCCGGGCAGCGGCTGTCCAGCGTGATATCCGCGAGCCCCCATTCATGCCGCGCGCCGCATCCGGAGCACAGCACCTTGGTGATCTCACCATGCATGTGGATGAGGTTCTTCGTCCCGGCCGCTTCGTGCAGCGGGTCGATGTTCTGCGTAACGACAAGAACCTCGCCGTCGAGTTCGGCTTCCAGGCGGGCGAGCGCCAGATGTGCGGCGTTCGGTTTCACATGCGCGTTCTGGCGGCGGCGCTGATTGTAGAAATCGAGGACGAGCGCGGGATTGCGCTGCCAGCCTTCCGGCGTGGCGACGTCGCGGAAATCGATCTTGCCCCAGATGCCGTCGCTGTCGCGGAACGTGGCGATGCCCGATTCCGCCGAAAGCCCCGCGCCGGTCAGGATGACGATGTTGCCGAATGACGTCATGTGCTCCCCGCTCATGTGCACGCAGTTCAGGTGCGCGCAGTCTAATGGAGAGGGGCGGCCAGAGATAGAGCCTGCCGCTCGCCCGCCCGTCCGGCAATCGCGTCCTCCGGCGGCGTGTACTCATAGCCCAGCGCGCGCGCGACCGGTTCGCACGTCACATGACCGCGCCACACGTTCAGGCCGCTGCGGAGGTTAGCATCCTCGGCAAGCGCGCGGCGCCAGCCTTTGTCCGCCAGCGCGAGCACATGGGGAAGCGTGGCGTTGTTCAGCGCGTAGGTCGAGGTGCGCGCCACCGCGCCCGGCATGTTGGCGACGCAATAATGCGCGATGCCGTCAACCACGTAGGTTGGTTCGGCATGTGTCATCGGCCGCGAAGTCTCGAAACATCCGCCCTGGTCGATGGCGACATCGACGAGCACGCTGCCCGGTTGCATGGTCGCCAGCATGGCGCGCGTCACGAGCTTGGGCGCCGCCGCGCCGGGGATCAGCACCGCGCCGACGACGAGATCGGACGTGCGGAGATGTTCCTCCAGCGTCGCACGGTTGGCGTAAAGCACACGCGCGCGCGCCTCGAAATGGTTGGCGAGCCGCTCCAGCACCGCCGGATTGCGGTCGAGGATCACGACCTCGGCCTGCAAGCCCACAGCCATCTGCGCGGCATTGAAGCCGACCACGCCGCCGCCGATGATGAGCACCTTGCCCGGCTTCACGCCCGGCACGCCGCCGAGCAGCACGCCGCGTCCGCCATGCTCCTTTTCCAGCGCGGAAGCTCCGGCCTGGATCGCCATGCGGCCCGCAACCTGGCTCATCGGCTTCAGAAGCGGCAGGCCACCCGCACCGTCCGTCACGGTCTCGTACGCGATGCAGGCCGCGCCGCTCTTGACGAGATCGGCGGTCTGCTCCGCATCCGGCGCGAGATGCAAAAAGGTGAACAAAACCTGGTCGGGCCGCAGCCTCGCGCGTTCCGGCGCCAGCGGCTCCTTAACCTTGACGATGAGGGCAGCGCGTTCGAACACTTCGGCGGCTGTCTCCACCACCTTCGCGCCCGCCTCCAGATAGTCTTCGTCGCTGGCGCCGATGCCCGCGCCTGCGCCGTGCTCAACGAGCACGTCATGACCATGCGCCACGGCCTCGGCGACACTCTCGGGCGTCAGGCCGACGCGGTATTCATGCGTCTTCGTTTCTTTGGGGACACCGATCAACATGCGATAAGCCCTCCTCTTACCCACTTAAAAAATAACATGGATCGGTGTGGAAAGGCTCCCGATTTGCAGCGTCACAGGTCGTAATATTAATGTGATATTCTAATTTTACAAAAAATCGCGAGATGGGATTCAACACATGGATGACATCGACCGGCGCCTTCTCCAGGCCCTCCAGAGCGACTGCCGCCAGTCCATGGCCGAGCTTTCCGCCAAGGCGGGGCTGTCGCCGTCGGCGTGCCACCGCCGTATCGGCCTTCTGGAGAATGCGGGCGTCATCGCCGGCTACGTGGCGGTGCTCGATCCGAAGGCGCTCGGCCTCGGGATCGCGTTCAATGTCGAGATTTCGCTCAACTCGCAGATCGAGGAGGCGCTGAACGCCTTCGAGGCCGCTGTCGCCCGCGTGCCGGAAGTGCTGGAATGCTATCTGATGACCGGCCAGGCGGATTACATGCTTCACGTCGCCGCGCGCGACATCGCCGATTATGAGCGCGTGCACCGCGAGCAGCTCGGGCGTCTGCCGCATGTCGCGCGGATCGAGTCGAGCCTGCGCATGCGCACGGTGAAGCCATGGCGAGGCTATTTACTGCCGCGTTAACGCTCCGGGTTTGCGCCCGCGCCGCGCCTCTGTGCCGGCTGCAGCGTCTGTGCTACATACGGTCGCACCTCAATAAATCAGGGAGGATCATAAGTTGTCCTTAATAACAACGACATGCCGCGCGCTCGCGGCGGGACTGCTCATGGCCGTCGCAACGCTGATCGCTGATCCAGCGTGTGCTGATGATAAGGGGCTCATGGTCCGCGATGCCTGGATCCAGGCCGTCCCGGCGGCGAAGACCCCGGCTGCGGCCTATTTCACGATCATGAACACCAGCAGCGACGCGCGCCAGTTCGTCGCCGCGGAATGCGACGACTTCGAGAAGACCGCGCTGCACGTCTCCCGGGTTAGCAACGGCGTCGCCACGATGCAGCATGTGGCGCAGGTCCATGTCCCCGCGAAAGGCAGCGTCAAATTCGCGCCGGGCGGACTGCATGTGATGCTGATCGGACCCAAGGCTCCGCTCACCGAGGGCGCGAAGGTGAAGCTGCGCCTCGTCTTCGCCGACGGCACAAAACTACCGGTCACCGCCGTCGTGAAGGCCGTAGGCGGCGGGGCCCATGAAAGACACATGGAGCACACACACTGACGGCCTCGCCGTTTTCCGCGCAAAGCTTCACGAGGACCGGCGTGTCTCGTTTCCCCGCCTAACTCTTCAGCTTATCGAAGAAGCCGCCCGGGATCGGGAACACGATCGTCGACGACCGCTCGTTGGCGATGTCGTGCAGCGCGGCGAAATAGCGGAGCTGCATCGCGCTCGGCTCCTGCGCCAGCGCGCGCCCAGCCTCGACCAGCTTTTCGGCAGCCTGCTGCTCGCCTTCGGCGTTGATGATCTTGGCACGCCGCAGACGCTCGGCCTCGGCCTGCTTGGCAATGGCGCGGATCATGGTCTCGTTGAGATCCACGTCCTTGATTTCCACCTGCGCAACCTTGATGCCCCAGGGGTCGGTCTGAGCGTCGAGTATCTCCTGGATGGCGGCGTTGAGCTTGTCGCGCGAGGACAGGAGCTCGTCGAGTTCATGCTTGCCGAGGATGGAGCGCAGCGTCGTCTGGGCGAGTTGGCTGGTCGCCACCCGGAAATTGGCGACGCTGATCACGGAGCGGTCCGGCGCCATGATGCGATAATAGATGACGGCGTTCACCTTCACCGAAACGTTGTCCCTGGTGATCACGTCCTGGGGCGGCACATCCTCCACCACCGTGCGCAGGTCCACGCGCACCATTTGCTGGATGATCGGGATGATGATGATCAGCCCCGGGCCGGTGACGCGCGAATAGCGGCCGAGCGTGAAGACGACGCCGCGCTCATACTCGCGGAGCACGCGCACGCCTGTCGCAATAAGCCACAGGATGAGCAATGCGAGGACTGCTAGAGGAAACATGGCTGGAACTCCCGTCTTGTTGGACTTGCCTATTCTTTCGGAAACGGTGGCGCGGTGACCACCAGCGTCAGCCCGTCCATGCGCTGGACGACCAGTTCATCCCCCGTGGCGTAGGCGCGGTCACCGCGCGCGTTCCATCTCTCGCCCTGTACCCAGACGTGCCCCTCCTTGCCCGTCCAATCCACGACCGTGACCTTGTTGCCAGTCATCTGTTCGACGCCGCTCTGCACCTTGTAATGATGCGTCCGCCAGACATAGCCGATCAGCAGGATAAGAAATGCGCCGCTCACGGCCGCCATGGTCAGAATGACGGTCAAGGACAACTGAAACTCCGGTATATCCGTGTCGATCAGCATCGTCGCTCCCACAATGAACGCCACGATCCCGCCAATGCCGAGCGCGCCGAAGGATGGGACGAACGCCTCCGCGACCATGAAGGCGACGCCCAGCAGCAGGAGCGCCAGCCCCGCGTAATCGAGCGGCAACTGCTGCAGCGAGTAGAGCCCGAGCACGAGCGCAATGGCGCCGACGACGCCCGGCAGGACGTTGCCGGGATTGGCAAGCTCAAAAATCAGTCCGTAGACGCCGATCATCATCAGGATGACGGACACGTTCGGGTCCGCCAGGATGCCGAGGACCCGCGTCGTGAAATCCGGCTCGAAGCGCTCCAGGGTCGCGCCGCGCGTGTGAAGCGTGCGCGCGGTCTTGCCCACCGTCACCCGGCGGCCGTCGAGCGCGAGCAGGAGGTCGCTCACATCGGCGGCGACGATTTCGACGACCCCCATTTCGACCGCCTCGCGCGCATGGAGCGTCGCTGCCTCCCGCACGGCCTTCTCGGCCCAGTCGGCGTTGCGGTGGCGCAGTTCGGCAAGCGAGCGGATGAAGGCCACAGCGTCGTTCGTGGCCTTGCGGGCCAGAGAATCCTGGTTGGTGGGAGGCTTTTTCGCGCCGGGTTTCTTGTCCTTCGGGTCTGTCCCCGGCAGGCTGGGCGTCCCGCCTAAGCGAACGGGCGTCGCCGCGCCGATATTGGTGCCCGGCGCCATAGCGGCAACATGTGTTGCATACAGAATGTAAGTCCCCGCACTGGCCGCATGCGCACCGGGCGGCGCAACATAGCCCACGACGGGAATCGGCGATGCGAGAATGGTCTCGATCATGCTGCGCATGCTTGAGACCAGCCCGCCGGGCGTGTTGAGCTGCAGGATAAGGACCTCGGCGTTGCGGCGCTTGGCCTCGCGGATGGCCTTTTCGACATAGCGCGCGCTGGCCGGGCCGATGGCGCCGGTCACGTTCGCGATGACCGCGATGCGCTTTGCAGGTTCCTGCGCCGGGGCGCTGGCATGAACGAGCGGCCACATGAGGGCCGCAATGAGCAACGAACGAAGGAGCCATCGGCCACGCACGAGAGATCTCCCCAAAAGCACCTGGGCATTGCACGCCCTGATCCGCAGGATGCAGTTCAAGTCAGCATCCTACGCGACCGGCCATTACCAGCCAATGAAACAGAATGAAACAGTAAGGCTGGACGAAAACAAGGCGGTATCGCCGGGGCGTACCGCCAGTCTTGCAACTGGCGGTGCCTGTTCCGTCTCATGCGGGCAGGGCGCCCGCCGCCTTTTGGTCAGCCTGAGATGTCGAACGCGGCGAGCACGGCCATGTTGACCAGATCGCTGTCCGTCGCGCCGAGCGAGGCGATCTGCACCGGCTTCGACAGGCCGACGAGAAGCGGCCCGATGACCGTCCCGCCGCCCAGTTCCTGCAGCATCTTCGTGGAAATGCTGGCGGCGTGGAACGCGGGCATGACCAGCACATTCGCCGTGTCCGACAGGCGGCAGAACGGATAGAGCGCCATGGCCCTCCTGTTCAGCGCCACGTCCGCGGCCATTTCGCCGTCATATTCGAAATCGACACCGCGATGATCGAGGATCTTCACTGCGTCGGCAACCGTTTGCGAGCGCTCGCCCTTGGGGTGGCCAAAGGTGGAGTAGGCAAGCATCGCCACGCGCGGCTGGAAGCCGAGGCGCTGCGCGACCTGCGCCGCCTCCACGGCGATGTCGGCGAGTTGCCCGGCGTCCGGCATATCATGCACGGAGGTATCGGCGACCACCAGGCTGCGCCCGCGCGTCAGCACCAGCGACACGCCGATCACCTTGTGCCCCGGCTTGGGGTCGAGCGCATGGCAGATATCGGCAAACGCCGTCGACCAGTTGCGCGTCGTGCCCGTCACCATGGCGTCGGCGTGACCGAGCGCGACCATACACGCCGCGAACACGTTGCGGTCGGTGTTCACCAGGCGCTGGCAGTCGCGCAGCAGGTAGCCCTTGCGCTGCAGCCGCGTGTAAAGGAACTCGGCATATTCGCGGTTGTGCCGGGAGAGCGCCGCGTTCTGGATCTCGATGCCATCGCGGCAGGTGAGGCCGCTGGTGCGGAACGCCTCGACCACCTGCTCCTGGCGTCCGACGAGGATCGGTGTGCCGAGCTCGGAGGCGCAATAGGCATTCGCCGCGCGGATGACGCGGTTTTCCTCGCCCTCGGCGAAGACGACTCGCTTCGGGTTCTGGCGGACGTGGCTGAAGATCGCCTGCAGAAACGCTGCCGCGGGGTCGAGACGCCCTTCGAGACGCGCCTTGTAACCCTCGAAATCGGCGATCGCCCGCCGCGAGACGCCGGAATCCATGGCAGCCTTGGCGACAGCTGCGGGAATGCGGCTGATGAGACGCGGGTCGAACGGCGCCGGGATGATGTAGTCCGAGCCATAGCGCAGGCGGCGGCCCTGATAGGCGGCGGCGACCTTGTCGGGCACGTCCTCGCGGGCGAGTTCGGCCAGCGCCTTGGCGGCGGCGATCTTCATCGCGTCGTTGATGGTGTAGGCTTGCACGTCGAGCGCGCCGCGGAAGATGTACGGAAAGCCCAGCACGTTGTTGATCTGGTTGGGATAATCCGAGCGTCCCGTCGCCACGATGGCGTCATCGCGGACCTGCGCCACATCTTCCGGCGTGATTTCCGGGTCGGGATTGGCCATGGCGAAGATGATCGGCTTTTCCGCCATGCTCGCCACCATCTCCTTGGTGAACGCCCCGGCCGCCGACAGGCCGAACACCACGTCGGCGCCCTCCAGCGCCTCGGCGAGCGTGCGCGCGGCGGTGTCGGCCGCGTGTGCCGACTTCCACTGGTTCATGCCCTTCTCGCGGCCCTGATAGATGACGCCGGAGGTATCGCAGAGAATGGCGTTCTGATGCGGCAGGCCCAGCGCCTTGACGAGTTCGAGGCAGGCGATGCCCGCCGATCCGGCGCCATTGACCACCATCTTGACGTCGCGCAGGTCGCGGCCCGTCAGGTTGAGCGCGTTGATGAGGCCCGCGGTGGCGATGATCGCCGTGCCGTGCTGGTCATCATGGAAAACGGGAATGTCCATCAACTCGCGCAGGCGCTGCTCGATGATGAAACAATCCGGCGCTTTGATATCTTCCAGATTGATGCCGCCGAATGAGGGGCCGAGATAGCGAACGGCGTTGATGAAGGCGTCCACGTCCTCGGTGCCGATTTCGAGGTCGATCGAATCGACGTCCGCGAAACGCTTGAACAGCACGGCCTTGCCTTCCATCACCGGCTTGGAAGCCAGCGCGCCGAGATTGCCGAGACCGAGAATGGCGGTGCCGTTGGAGATCACCGCGACGAGATTGCCCTTGGCCGTGTAGTCGTAGGCGCGGCTGGCCTCCTCGGCGATCGCCCTCACGGGGATGGCGACGCCCGGCGAATAGGCGAGACTGAGATCGCGCTGGGTGGCGACCGGCTTCGTAGGTACTATTTCCAGCTTGCCGGGTTTGCCCATCTGATGGAAGAGAAGGGCGTCCTGGTCGGAGAAGGCCGCACCGGCGGTGCTCGCCGCTCGCGGGGGCCTGCTCCCTTCCGGTTTTTCTGGAGACTGCGCCGAATCGGTCTCGTTCAGCAGCCTTATGGCGCGCGCACCAACGAATGATAGGGTCATCGCGATAATCTTGCGTGTTTCCCGGGGCTTATAAATCCCGATTGTTGCGGTCAATTTTCTGAATGGCGACATTAGCTCGCGGGAGGCAGCGAAACAAGCGGTGCATTTCTGCGGGATTAAGGCTTTCCCCCCTTCGCGCCGCGCGATATGCCATTTCCCCGGCTACCTGTGTGGCATTTACATCAGGCGTGATGGGGGGCAATGGACAAGTCCGTATCGCAGCGAGTGATGAGGGAGGCGCAGGGCGCCGCATCGCTGTGCCGTGGCGAGGCGCCGGGCGAGTCGGGCGGCACCGAAGGCATGACGCCGATGATGGCGCAATATGCCGAGATCAAGGCCGCCTATCCGGACTGCCTCCTCTTTTACCGCATGGGCGATTTCTTCGAGCTGTTCTTCGAAGACGCGGTCCAGGCTTCGCGCGCGCTCGGCATCCAGCTCACCAAGCGCGGCAAGCATCTGGGCGAGGACATCCCGATGTGCGGCGTGCCGGTGATGCGCGCGGACGAATATCTGCAAAAGCTCATCGCCTGCGGCTTCCGCATCGCCGTGTGCGAACAGATGGAAGACCCGGCGGAGGCGAAGAAGCGCGGCGGCAAGGCGGTCGTCCGGCGCGACGTGATCCGCCTCGTCACCCCCGGCACCATCACCGAGGAAACGCTGCTCGACGCCGCCGCCAACAATTTTCTCACCGCCCTGTTCAAGGCGCCGGGCGACGCCGATACATACGCCACCGGATCGGTCGATATCTCCACGGGCGAGACGCTGGCGGGCGCCTGCGCGGGCGCCGATCTGAGCGGTGAACTGGCACGCCTCGGCCCCCGCGAAGTGCTCCTGCCCGAGGCGCTCGCCGGGGATAAGAAGCTGCGCGCGCTCGTCGAACGCGCGGGCGCCGCGATCACGCCGCTGCCCGATGCCTATTTCGGCGCGCAGGCTGGCGAGGCGGCGCTGAAGAAGGAACTGGGCGTCGCCACGCTGGAGGCGTTCGGCACCTTCAGCCGCGACGAGCTGGCGGCGATGGCCGCGGTGCTGCGCTATGTCGAGATCACCCAGATCGGACAGAAACCCGTGCTGCGCGCGCCGCGCCGGTCGGGCGGGACGGAGTGCCTAGCCATCGACGCCGCAACGCGCGCCAATCTGGAACTGATGCGCTCGCTGGGCGGAAAACGCGAGGGCAGTCTTCTGGCGGCCATCGACCGTACGGCGACCGCTCCGGGCGCGCGCGAACTGGCAAGCCGCCTCGCCAGCCCGCTGACCGCGCCGGATGCGATCAACGCGCGGCTCGACGCCGTGGCCTTCCTCCTCGACCGGCAGATGCTGCGCGCCCGTCTCCGCGACGTTCTGAAGCGTTCGCCGGATATCGCCCGTGCACTGTCGCGGCTGGCGCTGGGGCGCGGCGGTCCTCGCGATCTGGGCGCTCTGCGCGATGGGCTCACAGCGGCGGGAATGCTCGCCCAGGCGATGCAGGAGCCCCTCTCGGGCGACGGCGCCCCGGCTGAGATCTCCGCCATTCTCGACCGGCTCACGGCGGACGACGGCGGCCTGCTCGGCCAGCTTTCGGCGGCGCTCGGCGAGGAACTGCCGCATCTGAAGCGCGACGGCAGCTTCATCCGCCCCGGTTTCCGCGCCGAGCTGGACGAGAACCGCCAGCTTCGCGACGACAGCCGCAGCGTCATCGCCGGGTTGCAGGCGCGTTACGCGGATGAGACCGGCATCAAGACGCTGAAGGTGCGCCACAACAACATCCTCGGCTATTTCGTCGAGGTCACGGCGAACGCCGCGGGACCGCTGCTCAAGGCGCCGCTGAACGCCACCTTCCGCCACCGGCAGACGATGGCCAACGCCGTGCGCCTGACGACCGACGAGTTGAGCGCCGCCGAGGCGCGCATCACCGGCGCCGCCGACCGGGCGCTGGCCATCGAGCTTGAGGTGTTCGACGAACTGACTCGGGCGGCGCTGGCCAATGAACGTACGCTGTCCGGCATCGCGGCCGCCGCCGCCGAGCTTGACCACTATGCGGGGCTCGCGGAACTGGCCGAGGAACAGGCGTGGTGCCGCCCGCAGGTGGATGCGAGCCGCGCTTTCGCCATCGAGAGCGGGCGTCATCCGGTGGTCGAGCAGGCCCTGGTCAAGACACGCTCCGGCCAGTTCATCGCCAACAATTGCCAGCTCTGGCCGAAACGGCTCTGGCTGGTGACGGGGCCGAACATGGCGGGCAAGTCCACTTTTCTGCGCCAGAACGCGCTGTTCGCCATCCTCGCGCAGATGGGCGCATACGTCCCGGCCGCTGCCGCCCATATCGGCGTGGCCGACCGTGTCTTCTCCCGCGTCGGCGCGTCCGACGATCTCGCGCGCGGGCGCTCCACCTTCATGGTCGAGATGGTGGAGACAGCCGCGATCCTCAATCAGGCGACCGAGCATTCGCTCGTCATCCTCGACGAAATCGGGCGCGGCACGGCAACCTTCGACGGCCTGTCGATCGCCTGGGCGGCAGTCGAGCATCTGCACGACGAAAGCAAATGCCGGGCGCTGTTCGCAACCCACTATCACGAGCTGACAGCGGTGGTGAAACGCCTGGGCCACGCCACCAACGTGACCGTCGCCGTGAAGGAGTGGAAGGACAGCATCGTCTTCCTGCACGAAGTGCGCGAAGGCGCGGCCGACCGTTCCTACGGTATCCAGGTGGCGAAACTGGCGGGCCTGCCGGGGCCCGTGATCGCGCGCGCCAAGCAGGTGCTGGCGCGGCTGGAAAAGCAGCAGGGCAGGGGCAGCGCGGAGGTGGTGGAGGACCTGCCGCTGTTCGCGGCGCTGAAGGAGGCCGACCCGGAGCCGGAACCCGAGGCGGCTGTCAGCGCGGTGGAGGAGGAACTGGCGGGGGTCGATCCGGACAGCATGACACCGCGCGAGGCGCTCGACGCGCTCTACCGCCTGAAGGGGTTGATGCTATAGATGAGAAAGATCTGTGGAAGCTGCCATTGCGGCAATATCAGTTAGGTATTGACCTGGCCTCTGCCGGACGATCCGCCCTTGCGGCGTTGCGTTTGCGGCTTCTGCACCAGACACGGTGCGGTATACACGGCGCATCCGGATGCATCTCTGCGGATAACGATTGCCGACTCGGGCGGGATCGCCCGCTATCAGTTCGCCACTGAAAGCGTCGCGTTCGTTTTCTGCAAGACATGCGGTGTGAAGCCTTATGTCACGGCCCATATCGAGGGACACGATTACGCCGCCGTCAACGTCAATACATTCGATGAACCGTCTGCAAAGGTTGCCGTGACGCCGCGAAACTTCGACGGCGAGTCCTTGGAAGACAAAGTGCAGCGCAGGCGCCGGACCTGGATTGGCGATATTTCCATAACATGAGCTTCTGCAGCCGGGCCGACCGACGAAGGCTAGTACTGCGCGCCGCAAATCCCAACCCCTATGCCGAGAGCGCCTTTGGGATTTCCTGCGGATCAGGTGTACTAGCAACTCATTGAATCTAGTACAGCTTATCCGCGGGCTAAGTTCGTAAAATGTGCGTGCAGCAAACTGGGTACGAACTTGCTGCGGGCTGTACTAGCAAGTCATTGACTCTAGTACAGCGCACGGGCTGCACTGGGAATACCATCAGCGCGCGCTCCACTTCGCCGCGGCGGCATCGTCGCTCGTCTTGGCTTCCACCCAGCCGGTGTCACCCTCCTCCCGCTCCTCCATCTTCCAGAAGGGCGCACTGGTCTTCAGATAATCCATGAGGAACTCGGCGGCTTCGAAAGCCGCCTGGCGATGGCTGGACGCCGTGCCGACGAACACGATGTTCTCTCCCGGCAGCAGCCTGCCGTGCCGGTGGATGACGATCGAAGCGCTGAGCGGCCAGCGCTCCCTGGCCTCGGCCTCAATGCGCGCGAGTTCCTTCTCGGTCATGCCGGGATAGTGCTCGAGCGTGAGCGCGCGGATCGCCTCGGCCCCTGCGCCCCGGCGGACGATGCCGGTGAATGTCACCACCGCCCCGGCGTCTCCACTTGCCGCCGCGAGCGCCCGGCATTCGGCTCCAACGTCGAAATCCTCGGCCTGCACCCGGATCATGGTTGTCTCACGCGGCCCGTTCTTCGTTGCGCTTACTGGGTCTTTTTCTGGCTCGCCTGCCATTCGAGGAAGCGCGCGAACAGTTCGTCACGCCGCTTCGGCGTAATGGTCGCTGCGTCCTGCGGCGAGACCGTCGTTATGAAACGCTCGAACGCCGCCCGTA
Organism: Rhodomicrobiaceae bacterium; assembly: GCA_050290865.1. GTDB lineage: Bacteria > Pseudomonadota > Alphaproteobacteria > Rhizobiales > Rhodomicrobiaceae > JARRLC01. The sequence goes on from JBNKIW010000004.1 coordinate 111,486, forward strand.
GACCCTCATTGTCGTTCTTCTCGCGGTCGAGGATATCCTGTGCGGCCTTGAAACGCGTCCAGCCCGGCAATTCCGCCGCGAGATTGACTTCCTTCCACTTCGGATGCCGCGGCTTCTTCAGGAATTTGTCGAACTTGGCAAAAAACGCCTCGGTGAACTGTGCAACGCGCCGGTAGCGGTCGGTGTTCGGCGCCCAGTTGAACACGGCGAGCACCGAACTGACGGCAATCGTGCTGATCGGCCGGTCGGCAGCGACCAGATCCGGGTAATCCTCATGCGTCAGCATCGCCGGCAGATAGTATTTCTGCAGCACCGGCGCGTAGGGCACGGGGATGAGCTTGTAGGCCGGATCGGACTTCAGCCTGGAATACGCTCCCGAGGGTTTGCCGGATATGAGAACGGTGGCGTCGAGTTTGCCCTCCTTGATCGCCACGAACGCATCGCCCTGGCCGATGTTCACTTCCTTGACCGGTACCTTCAGATCCTTGAAGATCAAGCGGCTTGTGAGCTGCGTGCCGCTGCCGGCTTCGCTGAAGTTGACCTTCTTGCCCTTCAGGTCCTTGATGCTGTTGATATCGCTGCGGACCAGCAGGTGCATTTCCTCGCTATTGAGGCGCGCGATGTAGCGCAGGCGGTCGGTAATATTGCGCCCCAGTTCGCCGGTCTGCCTATAGTAGCGCAGCACGTTCGACTGCGTGATGCCCATGTCCGCGCCGCGAAGGTAAAGGACGTCCTTGACGTTCTGCCCGCCGCCCTTGCCGATGATCGGCAGAATTCGCAGCTTGTTGCCATCGTCGAGCACGGCCGACATGTCATAGGCCTGATAGAGGTAGGCGCCGTTGGGGTTGCCCGAAACGATGGTGACCGTATTGGCGTTGACCTTTTCGACGAACTCGTCCCGCAAGGGATACCGTGTGCTTTGCGGCGCGTGAGCCTGCGCCATCAGGTAGGATTGCGCCGCCTGCGCAGGGGGCTCCTGCCCGCTGGCTGATCCGGTCAACAATGAGGTTGCCGCAATGGCAGCCAATATCCACCGTGTCTTTCGCATGTTTAGCCCCATCCCAATGCCCTCGCGGATCGCGCGGCCCTTTTCAACCTGCGCAAGATACCCGATCTACAGTCTATGGCAACATAGCGCAGTGGAAGCACGAAAGGCAAAATTTCACAGGTTTGAACGGATTGCCACCAGCAAACGTTGATGCTAACGACACCGCATTCGCCTGCCCGCCGCACCGACCGGCGGGCGGGCTTCGCAACAATGATCTTACCCGCTTCTGTGTGCGGGAGTGAGAGGCCTCGATGATCAATCTGACATTCCCCGACGGCTCCGTTCGCGAATTCAAGCCCGGCATCACCGGCGCCGAACTGGCCGCGTCCATTTCCAAATCGCTGAGCAAGAAGGCGGTCGCCGTCTCGCTCGATGGCGCGCTCACCGACCTGTCGGCCCCCATCGAGGCCGACGCCGCGGTAAAGATCGTGACCCGGAACGATGCGGAAGCGCTCGAACTCATCCGTCACGACGCCGCGCATGTCATGGCCGAGGCCGTGCAGGCGCTGTTCCCCGGCACGCAGGTGACCATCGGCCCGGTGATCGAGAACGGCTTCTATTACGATTTCTACCGCAACGAGAGCTTCACGCCCGACGATCTGGCGCGGATCGAGGCGAAGATGCGCGACATCATTCTCGCCGACAAGCCGTTCACCAAGGAGGTCTGGACCCGCAAGAAGGCCAAGACCTATTTCAAGCAGCAGGGCGAGACCTTCAAGGCGGAGCTGATCGACGCCATCCCGAAGGGCGAGGACGTGAAAATCTACCGCCAGGGAGACTGGCTCGATCTGTGCCGCGGGCCGCATCTCCCGTCCACCGGCAAGGTCGGGCTGGCGTTCAAGCTGCAGAAGCTGGCGGGCGCCTACTGGCGCGGCGATCCGCGCAACCCGCAGCTCCAGCGCATCTACGGCACCGCCTGGCTGAATGAGGAAGACCTCGCCGCCTATCTCAAGATGCTGGAGGAAGCCGAGAAGCGAGACCACCGCCGCCTCGGCCGCGAAATGGACCTGTACCATTTCCAGGAAGAAGCGCAGGGCTCGATCTTCTGGCACCCGAAGGGCTGGACCATGTTCCAGGCGCTGGTGGACTACATCCGCCGCCGCCAGGCCGCCGAAGGCTTCGTCGAGGTGAACTCGCCCGATATCATGGAGCGCACCCTGTGGGAACAGTCCGGCCACTGGGAGAAGTTCCGCGAGCATATGTACATCGCCGAAACGCCCGACGAGCGCATCTATTGCTGCAAGCCGATGAACTGCCCCGGCCATGTGCAGATCTTCAAGAACGGCCTGAAAAGCTATCGCGATCTGCCGCTGAAGATGGCCGAGTTCGGCAAGGTGCACCGCTACGAGCCGTCCGGCGCGCTGCACGGCCTGATGCGTGTGCGCCATTTCACCCAGGACGACGCGCACACCTTCTGCACGGAGGAGCAACTCACCGATGAGTGCCTCAAGCTTAACACGCTGATCCTGTCGGTCTACCGCGATTTCGGCTTCGAGGATGTGCACATCAAGCTGGCGACCCGGCCGGAGAAGCGCGTCGGCTCGGACGAGATCTGGGACCGCTCGGAAAAGGCGCTGATGGACGCCATGAAACAGGCGGGCGTGGACTACACGCTGAATGAGGGCGAAGGCGCGTTCTACGGACCGAAGCTCGAATACACGCTGCGCGACGCCATCGGCCGCGACTGGCAGTGCGGCACCGTGCAGGTGGATCTGAACATGCCGGGACGGTTCGGCGCGTTCTATATCGGTGCGGATGGCGAGAAGCACGTGCCGGTAATGATCCACCGCGCGATCTTCGGCTCGCTGGAGCGTTTCACCGGCATTCTCATCGAGAACTGCGCCGGGCACATGCCGCTGTGGCTCGCACCCGTGCAGGCGGTGGTGGCGACCATCGTGTCGGACGCGGACGATTACGCCGTCGAAGCGGCCCGGGAGCTGCGCCGGGCGGGACTGCGCGTGGAAACCGACCTGCGCAACGAGAAGATCAATCTCAAGGTGCGCGAGCATTCGCTGGCGAAGGTGCCGGCGCTCCTCGTCGTCGGCAAGCGCGAGGCGGAGGAGCGGACGGTGTCCGTGCGTCGTCTGGGCAGCACCGCGCAGAAGACGGCGAGCCTTGCGGAGGCTATCGCCGCGCTCGCTGAGGAAGCCGTTCCGCCGGACATGCGGGTCGAGGCGCAAGCCGGGACGGCCAAGGCCGTTGCGGCGGAATAGCAGACAACATCGTGGTGGCGGGGCGCAAATCATCGCTCCGCCCCCGCACCGCTTGAAATCAGCGCAAATGTGCTTGCAGACTAAATCAAGCGCGCCTAGCTTGGCGCCTGCTTCAACCATCCATCCACAATGCCGGAGGCTCCCATGGGTTTTCTTGCCGATGCGCTCAATCGCGTGCAACCGTCCCAGACCATCGCCGCGGCAACGAAAGCGCGCGAACTGAAGGCCGCGGGCCGCGACGTCATCAGCCTGGGCGCGGGCGAGCCGGATTTCGACACCCCGGACAACATCAAGGACGCAGCGATCAAGGCCATCCGCGACGGCAAGACGAAGTACACCAACGTGGACGGCATCCCCGAGTTGAAGCAGGCCATCTGCGCCAAGTTCGCCCGCGAAAACGGGCTGACCTACAAGCCGTCCCAGGCATTCGTCGCGCCGGGCGGCAAGAAGATCATCTTCAATGCCATGATGGCGACGCTGAATCCCGGCGATGAGGTGGTCATCCCCACGCCCTACTGGGTGTCCTATCCCGATATCGTGCAGCTTTGCGGCGGCACGCCGGTCTTCGCGGCCACTACCCTGGCGGACAAGTTCAAGCTCGAGCCCGAGGCGCTGGAGGCGGCTATCACGCCGCGCACGAAGTGGCTCATCTTCAACCATCCCTCGAACCCGACCGGCGGCGCCTACACGCGTGACGAATTGAAGGCGCTGACCGACGTACTGATGCGCCATCCCAATGTCTGGGTCCTGACGGACGACATGTACGAGCATCTCGTCTACGACGATTACAAGTTCGTCACGCCCGCGCAGGTCGAGCCCGGCCTTTACGACCGCACGCTGACCATGAACGGCGTCTCCAAGGCCTACGCCATGACCGGCTGGCGCATCGGCTATGCCTGCGGGGCGGAAATGCTCGTCAAGGCGATGACCAAGCTGCAGTCGCAGACGACGTCGAACCCCTGCTCGATCAGCCAGTGGGCGTCGGTCGAGGCGCTGAACGGGCCGCAGGATTTCCTGAAGCAGCGCGCGGCCGTGTTCAAGTCGCGGCGCGATCTGGTGGTCTCCATGCTCAATCAGGCCGGCGGGATCGAGTGCCCCACGCCGGAGGGCGCTTTTTACGTCTATCCGTCCTGCGCGGGCACCATCGGCAAGACGACACCCGCGGGCAAGAGAATCGGGAATGACGAGGATTTCGCCATCGCCCTCTTGGAGGAGGAAGGCGTTGCGGTGGTGCACGGCTCGGCGTTCGGGCTGTCGCCGTTCTTCCGTATCTCCTACGCCACTTCGACCGAAGAGTTGGAAGAGTCCTGCCGCCGCATTCAGCGCTTCTGCGCGGGGCTGCGGTAAACGGCGAAAAGAGGGCAGGTCAGATCGCGGCCTGCCCCGGCGCCTTGACGGTCACCAGCGCGACCTCCGGCGGCACCATGAAGCGCACCGGCACGCCCGACATGCCAAGCCCGGCGGAAACGATCAGGTTCCGCCCGCCTTCGGTGATATGGCCATAGGCGAAGCGGCTGCCATAGCGTGACGGGACCACCGGACGGCCCGCCACGGGCAGCCACACCTGCCCGCCATGGGTGTGACCCGACAGCGTCAGCGTCACGCGCTCCGGTACCTGCACGAAGATGTCGGGCTCGTGCGCCATGAGGATGACGGGATCGGCGTCGGCCATCGTCCGGTTGAGCGTGCCTTCGAGATCGTCCGCACCATGGAACCGGAAGGCGCCCGCACGCGTCGCGAGCTGATCGCCCAACCCCGCCAGCCAGAAGCGGCGGCCGCCGCGGTCCATCTTGACCGCCTCGTTCTCCAGTACCGGGATGCCGGCGTCATGAAGACCGTCGCGCACACCGCGGACATCCTCCCACCAGTCGTGATTGCCGAGCACGGCGTGAACGCCGAGCGGCGCGCGCAACCGGGCCAGCGGTTTCGTCCACTCGGCGATCGGAATGATGCCGGTGCGGAATCGGTGAATGGAGGCGACGTAATCGCCCAGAAGGACGATGATATCCGGCTCCAGGGCGTTGGCCACGTTAACGATGTTGCCGATGCGCGAAGACGGCATCCACGGCTCCACCGCGTGAATATCGGTCAGAATCGCGATGCGCAGGGGCGGCATGGCGGCGGGCCAGGACGCGTGCTCCACCGTCCATCGCGGCAGGGACAGCCGGAAGCGCGGCTCGATGCCGATGCCATAAACTCCGGTCGTGGCGCCGAGTGCAAGCGCGCCGGTAAGACCGCGCAGGAAGTTTCGCCGGGTTATCACTCTCATGTGCCCTGTCGCTCTATCGTCACCAGGCAGATCCCTCGCTTCTGCCCCGACTCGTTTTCATATCCGCAGCAATTTGGGGATAGAGTCCAACATGTGCCAGAAAAAAGTTCGATATATGTGACCGGCGGATCGCGACGTCAGCCGCTCGAGATAGCGTAAACGCCGGCGCCCCTTGTTGATATGCGGTGTATACACGCTCGGGTTGGCGTGAAACGTTTCCCTGAGCTAAGCTAGGCTCCGCCGCGCCTCGCGCGCACCGGACGCACCGTGACATGCGGAACACGAAGGATGAAAAAGCTGACACTATTGCACCTAATTCGCATTTTCCTTGTTGTCCCCCTTGTCCTGGCCGTCGGCTTGAGCACGGCGGAGGCGAGGAAGAAGAGAGGCGGAGCCAGGAAGAAACACGCGGTCGCGCGCCAGAACTCGCCCATCGCCAGGGAAATTTTCGGCTACCAGACGCGGCCATCGCTGCAGCCGCCCCGCGCCATCGGCTCCTACGCCAAGGGATGCCTGGCAGGCGCAAAACAACTCGCGGAAACCGGGCCGACCTGGCAGGCCATGCGCCTGTCCCGCAACCGCCATTGGGCTCATCCGGTGCTGATCGCCTATCTGAAGCGTCTGGCCGCCGACGTCAGGAAGAACGACGGATGGCCGGGCCTGCTCATCGGCGACCTCACGCAACCCAAGGGCGGGCCGATGCTGTCCGGTCACGCCTCGCACCAGATCGGACTCGACGCAGATATCTGGCTCAAGCCGATGCCCGCCAAACGGCTGACCCGCAAGGAGCGCGAGACGGAGGCGCCCATCTCGATGCTGGCGCCTGGGGGCGTCACGGTCGATCCGAACGTCTGGACACCTCAGCACTTCAACCTGATCAGGCGCGCGGCGTCTTACAGGCAGGTTGCGCGCATCTTCGTCCACCCGGCGATCAAGAAGGCGCTGTGCGAGAGCGCGGGCAAGGACCGCGGCTGGCTGAAAAAAATCCGTCCCTATTGGGGGCACCACTACCATTTTCACGTCCGGCTGAGCTGCCCGGCGGGAATGAAGAGCTGTCGGAACCAGCCCGGTGGTCCGTTTGCGGAAGGGTGCGGCAGGGAGTTGAAGAGATGGCTGGCCAGGGTCAAGCCGCCGGCGAAGCCCGTCAAACCGAAAAAGCCATCAAAACCCGCGCGCTCGCACCGCAGGCAATTGACCATCGCGCAACTGCCGCGGGAGTGTGCAAGGCTCGTCGGCATCGATCCGAGCGCCAAGGTCGCGAGAGTGCCCATGGGTCCGGCGAATGCCGTACCGCTGCCGGTGCGCAGACCGCGCGGCGGAGTGGCGGCGAAGCGAGCACCCTTGCCGAAGATACTCCCTGCAAACGCGGCGCGATGAGGCGAAGCGGGGCAAGGTCCGGCGAGCGGCTTCTGCTGCCTGCGAGAGGCGACTGCGCGAAGCCGCGGCCTCCTCTTCTCTGCCCCCTCGCGCAGGCTGCGCGGTCTGGACGCGGGCGGCCAGAACTCTGCGCGCCATAACAAAGACTTTAACACCGGTTCATTGTGAGATGCGCGGCTTTCTCCGGCTATGTCGCGCGTGCCTCTTCCCTGACGCGTTGTTTCGCCTTAAGAAGCAAGCTCCACCACGTGCTGAAAAGCACGCCACCCGTTTGACCCTGGATCGCTGAAGCCAGATGATTTGGCAGGAAATCCTCATAGTCTTAGCCCTCATCCTGCTGAACGGCTTTTTCTCGATGTCCGAGCTGGCGGTGTTTTCATCGCGCCGGGCACGGCTGCAACAGTATGCGCGCGACGGGCGCAGCGGCGCCGCGGTGGCGTTGAAGCTGCTGGACGACCCCACCGGCTTTCTTTCCACAGTCCAGGTCGGCATCACCGTCATCGCCATCGTGTCCGGCGCCTATGGCGAGGCACGGCTGGCTGAGCCGCTTGCGGGCGTGCTGACAAACCTTTCCATTGCCGGAGCCCACGCCAAGACGGCCAGTTCGGTGGTCGTCATCACATCCATCGCCTTCGTGTCGCTCATGGTGGGGGAACTGATCCCCAAGCGCCTCGCGCTGCGCAATCCGGAGCGGCTCGCCTGCGTCGTCGCCAGGCCGATGCGCCTTCTCGCCGGGATCGCCTATCCCGCGATCTGGTTCCTGCGCAGGCTGACCGAACTGGTTATGCGGCTGTTCCGGGCACCCTCCAGGGAGGACCCCCACATCACGGAAGAGGAGGTCAAGTCCCTGATCGCCGAAGGAACGAAGGCCGGCGTATTCGCGCCCGCGGAGCAGGACATGCTGGAGGGCGTGCTGCGCGTGGCCGACCGCACCGTGCGCTCCATCATGACGCCGCGGCCCGACGTCGTCTGGCTGGACCTCGCCGACAATGTGGAGACCTTCTACAACACGATCGCCGAAAGTGGCCATTCGCGCTTCCCCGTCGCCCGCGACGATGTGGACAACGTCATCGGCATCGTCCATTCGAAGGATCTTCTCGAACAGGTCCGCGAGGACGGCACGATCGACGTGAAGGGCGCCGCGCGCGACCCGATCTATATTCACGAAGGCACGCCGGTGCTCAAACTGCTGGAGCAGTTTCGCGCCTCCGCCGTCCACGTGGCGATGGTGCTGGACGAGCACGGCACGGTGCAGGGCATGGTGACCCCCACCGATATTCTCGTCGCCATCGCGGGAGACCTCCCCGAAAGGGAGGGCGAGGAAGCGCCAAGCGCCGTGCAGCGGGAGGACGGTTCATGGCTGCTCGATGGCCAGATGCCGATCCACGAGGTCGAGCGCGCGCTGAGCCTGCGCGACCTGAGCGCCTCCGAAGAGGAATACACGACGCTGGCCGGATTCATACTGTCGCAGCTCGAGCACATTCCCGTGCCTGGCGAAGCATTCGGCTGGAAAGACTGGCGCTTCGAGGTCGTCGATCTCGACGGGCGGCGCGTCGATAAGGTGCTGGCCACGCAGCAGATCGGCGACGGCACGCGGCCCGGCGAAGGAGATCGCTGAGGCACACCGCCTGCCATGGATGGCCGCGCCAGCCGTCTCGCGCCACCTCCCGAGCAACCTTGAAAACCACAAAAAGCCGCAGGCTCCGGGCGGGGATGACGCTTGCCAAACGACCGGGGCCGGACATAATGGACTCTGCGTATCCGAGTGTCTCGCAAGTAGAACGCGTGTCTATTCCCTGCGCTCGCATCGTGCCGGGGAGTATGGCGTTGCGTTCGGGTCGTTGCAGGAAATACTATTCCGAATAGGGCGGTTTTCTTGAACACGGTGTCCTGGAGTTGCGGCCAAAATCATGCCGAAGCTGTTGAAGTTGCTGGCAATCAATCTGGCTATCGGCATATTCATCGCGCTGAGTTTTCTGACAATACTCGTCTGCACCGACATGGCCGGATTGGGCACGCTGATCTGGGAGTCCGACAATCCGCTGCTGGCGCTGTTTGTTCTCGGTGCAGGTCTGTGCATCACCTTCGGCGGCGCGGCGATGGGCGCGGCGGTGATGATGCTGCCCTATGAGGACGACGAGTGAGGGCGCGTCAGCCCAACTGCTGCACCGCCTTCAACGCCAAGGGCTCCAGTCCCTCACCGCCCGCCGCCGCATGCGCAACGATTGCAGCGCGCATCCGCGGATCCCAGAATTTGGCGATATGCTGCGCGATCTGCGGCACCGCTTCGGCCTCGCCGTGCACCTGGAACGCGCGGGCAATCTGATTGGCCATCGTCACCAGCTTGGCAGCCTGTCCCGTCTGCACGCTTCGCCTCCTATTCCGCCGCGGCAACCGGCGCAGCAATGCGCCGGGCGGCCTTGCCAGACGCCTCATAGTCCTGCTGATAGCCGGTCGGGCCGTTCGACGGGCTGACCTGCACCGCCGTCACCTTGTATTCCGGGCAATTCGTTGCCCAGTCGGAGTTTTCGGTGGTGACGACGTTGGCCTGGGTATCCGGGTGGTGGAACGTCGTGTAGACGACACCCGGCGCCACGCGATCCGTCACCGCTGCGCGCAGGCCCGTTGCGCCCGTGCGGCTCTCGATCTTCACCCAGTCGCCATCGCGGATGCTGCGCTGTTCGGCGTCGTGCGGGTGGATTTCGAGGATATCCTCGGCGTGCCAAGCCATGTTCGGCGTACGCCGCGTCTGCGCGCCAACATTGTACTGGGACAGGATACGCCCGGTCGTCAGGATCAGCGGAAAGCGCGGGCCGGTGCGCTCGTCGGTGGGCACATATTCGGTGATCATGAATTTGCCCTTGCCGCGCTGGAAACCGCCCACATGCATGACCGGCGTGCCGTCGGGCGCTTTTTCGTTGCACGGCCATTGCACAGAGCCGTCGCGGTCGAGCTTCTCGTAGGTGACACCGGCGAAGGCCGGCGTCAGCCGCCCGATTTCGTCCATCACCTGGCTCGGGTGCGTGTAGTCCCAGTTCAGGCCAAGCGCGCGCGCCAGCTCTTGCGTCACTTCCCAGTCGGCATAGCCGTTCTTCGGCGCCATCACGCGGCGCACGAGTTGGATGCGGCGTTCGGCGTTGGTGAAGGTGCCGTCCTTTTCGAGAAAGGTAGAACCGGGCAGGAAGACATGGGCGTAAGTGGCGGTCTCGTTGAGGAACAGATCCTGCACCACCACGCATTCCATGGCCTTGAGCGCCGCCGCGACGTGCGCGGTGTTCGGGTCGGACTGGAGGATGTCCTCGCCCTGGATGTAGATGCCCCTGAACGCGCCTTCGACCGCGGCGTCGAGCATGTTCGGGATGCGCATCCCCGGCTCGGGATCGAGCTTGACGCCCCAGTCCGCCTCGAAGCTGGCGCGCACATCGTCGAGCGACAGGTGCCGGTAGCCGGGCAATTCGTGCGGGAACGAGCCCATATCGCAGGAGCCCTGCACGTTGTTCTGGCCGCGCAGGGGGTTCACGCCCACGCCCGGCCGCCCGATATTACCGGTGGCCATGGCGAGATTGGCGATGGCCATGACGGTGGTCGAACCCTGGCTGTGCTCGGTCACGCCGAGGCCGTAGTAGATGGCGGCATTGCCACCGGTGGCATAGAGACGCGCGGCGCCGCGGATGGCCTGAGGGTCCACGCCCGTATATTTTTCGACCGCTTCCGGCGAGCGCGAGGCGTCGGCGACGAAGGCCGCCCAGGCGTTGAATGCATCCCCCTCGCAGCGTTCGCGCACGAAGGCTTCGTCAACCAGCCCCTCGGCGACGATGACATGGGCGAGCGCGGTAAGCACGGCCACATTGGTGCCCGGCGTCAGCGCAAGGTGATAATCCGCCACCACATGCGGCGACCGCACGAGATCGGTACGGCGCGGGTCGACGACGATGAGCCGCGCACCCTCGCGCAGGCGCTTTTTCAGCCGGGAACCGAACACGGGGTGTGCATCGGTCGGGTTGGCGCCGATGATCAGAATGACGTCGGCATCCTCGACCGAGTCGAAGTCCTGCGTGCCCGCCGAAGTGCCGAAAGTGGTGGCGAGCCCGTAGCCGGTCGGCGCGTGGCAGACGCGCGCGCAGGTATCGACATTGTTCACGCCGAGCCCCTGGCGGATGAACTTCTGCACGAGATAGGTTTCCTCGTTCGTGCAGCGCGATGAGGTGATGCCGCCCACGACGTTGCGGCCGTGTTGCGCCTGGAGGCGGCCGAACTCGGAGGCGACGCGGCCGACGGCTTCCTCCCAGGTCGTTTCGCGCCAGGGATCGGTGATCTTCTCGCGCACCATCGGTTTGAGGATGCGGTCCGGATGCGTGGCGTAGCCCCAGGCGAAGCGCCCTTTCACGCAGGAATGGCCGTGATTGGCCTTGCCGTCCTTATACGGCACCATGCGCACGACGTCCTCGCCGCGCATTTCCGCCTTGAACGCGCAGCCCACACCGCAATAGGCGCACACCGTCACCGCGGAATGCTCGGGCTGGCCGGTCTCGATGACCGATTTCTCGGTGAGCGTGGCGGTCGGGCAGGCCTGGACGCAGGCACCGCAGGACACGCATTCCGATTGCAGGAACGGCTCGCTCATGCCGGGTGAGACGCGGGAGCCGAAGCCGCGCCCCGAGATCGTCAGCGCAAACGTGCCCTGCACCTCCTCGCAGGCGCGCACGCAGCGGCTGCACACGATGCATTTCGACGGGTCATAGGTGAAGTAGGGGTTCGACTCGTCCTTGGGCTTCCACAGAGAATTATCCCCCACGCGGCGGGGGGATACATGATTGGCGCCGGGCGCGTAGCGCACCCCGCGCAGGCCCACCGCGCCAGCCATATCCTGCAATTCGCAGTCGCCATTGGCGGCGCAGGTCAGGCAATCGAGCGGGTGGTCGGAAATGTACAGCTCCATCACCCCCCGACGGATTGTCTTCAGACGCGGAGTCTGTGTGCGCACCGTCAGCCCCTCGGCGACGGGGGTCGTGCAGGACGAGGGCGTGCCGGGACGTCCGTCGATCTCGACGAGACACAGGCGGCAGGAGCCGAACGCTTTCACCATGTCCGTGGCGCAGAGCTTGGGGATCTGGATCCCCGCCTCGGCCGCCGCGCGCATGATGGAGGTGCCTTCGGGCGCGCTCACTCTCATGCCGTCAATGGTGAGCGTGACCGCCTTCGCGGCGGTCGAAGCGGGCGTGCCGTAATCCGTTTCCTTGATGAGGGCCATGGGCCATCTCCTCACTCAGCCGCGCGCGAAATCCTCGGGGAAGTGCGTGAGCGCGCTCATCACGGGATAGGGCGTGAACCCGCCCAGCGCACAGAGCGAACCGTATTTCATCGTGTCGCAGAGATCGGTCACCAGACCGAGACCCGCCTTCACATCCTCACCCGCGATGAGCCGGTCCATCGTCTCCATGCCGCGTGTCGAGCCGATACGGCAGGGCGTGCACTTGCCGCAGCTTTCGGCCGCACAGAATTCGAAGGCGAACCGCGCCTGCCGCGCCATGTCCACCCTGTCGTCGAACACCACGACGCCGCCATGGCCGATCAGCCCGCCCGCCGCCGCGAACGCCTCGTAGTCGAACGCCGTGTCGAACAGCGCGCGCGGGAAATAGGCACCGAGCGGCCCGCCGACCTGCACGGCGCGCACCGGAAGCCCGGTCGCCGTGCCGCCGCCGATGTCGTCCACCAGGTCGCCCAGCGTCACGCCGAAAGCCGTCTCGAACAGCCCGCCGTGCCTGATATTGCCCGCAAGCTGAATGGGCATCGTCCCGCGCGAACGTCCCATACCGAAATCGGCATAAGCCTGCCAGCCCTCGGCCAGGATGAATGGCACCGCCGCCAGCGACAGGACGTTGTTGATGACCGTCGGCCGTCCGAACAAGCCTTCATGCACCGGCAGCGGCGGCTTGGCGCGCACGAGGCCGCGCTTGCCCTCGATGCTCTCCAGGAGCGCCGTTTCCTCGCCGCAGACATAGGAGCCCGCGCCCATGCGCAGCTCGATGTCGAAAGCGTGGGCCGAACCCGCGATCTTCGGACCAAGCAGCCCCGCCTCCCTCGCAAGACCGATGGCCGCGGTCAACGTAGCGGCGGCGTGCGGATATTCCGAACGGAGATAGATGAAGCCTTTCGTGGCGCCCGTGGCCAGCCCGGCGATAATCATACCCTCGATGAGGAGGAAGGGGTCACCCTCCATGATCATGCGGTCGGCGAAGGAGCCGCTGTCGCCCTCGTCGGCGTTGCAAACTATGTATTTCTGATGTCCTACCGCTTCGCTGCTTGAGGATGGAATATTGGGGCCTGGAGCGTCGTGAGCGCTTTTCCATTTGATGCCGGTGGGGAACCCAGCACCGCCACGCCCGCGAAGACCCGACCGCGTCACTTCGTCGAGGACGTTGGGAGCCGTGAGGGTCAGGGCGCGCTCCAGGCCCTTGGTGCCGCCGTGCGCCCGGTATGCGCTGAGCGACAGCGGGTCGATGACGCCGCAACGGGCGAAAGTCAGCCGCGTCTGGCGCTTGAAAAACGGAATTTGCTCGACCGGGCCGAGCGCCTTGGCATGGTCCACGGGCTTGCCCGCGAAAAGGCCGGCAGCGGCCAGCACATTCACATCGGCAGGTTCCAGCGGGCCGTAACCGTGGCGCACGCCGCCGATCTCCACCTCGACCAGCGGTTCCAGCCACATCATGCCGCGCGATCCGGTGCGCACGATCTCGACATCGGCATCCACGGTCGCGGCCTGGATCGCGGCTGCCACCTTGTCGGCGCCAACAGCCAGCGCGGCCGCATCACGAGGAATGAAGACGCGCGGGCTCATTCCTCCGCTCCCTTGATCAGGACGTCCAGCTTCGCCTCGTCCAGGCGGCCCGAGACGCGCCCATCCACCATCGCAGACGGGGCACAGGCGCACAATCCCAGGCAGTAGACCGGCTCCAGGGTCACGGCGCTATCCTCCGTCGTCTCGCCACAGGCCACGCCCAGCCGCCGCTCGGCTTGCGCGACGAGGGCATCAGCCCCCATCGACTGGCACGCCTCGGCGCGGCAGATCTTCACCACGCGCTGGCCAACCGGCTTCTCGCGGAAATCGTGATAGAAGGTGACAACGCCATGAACCTCCGCCCGCGAAAGGTTCAACGCCTCGGCAACAAGCGGAACGGCAGCATCCGGAACATAGCCGAACACATCCTGCACCGCATGCAAGATGGGCAGCAGCGGGCCTTCCTTTCCGGCATGCTCCGCGATGAGCGCGCGCGCCCGATCCTCGCTCCAGGGCTCATTCCGGCCCATTCTTCGTTTTCCTCCCAATTCGTATCGTCCAGGACAACCCGCCGCAGGCCGGGAATCAATAGCGTGATTCCGTGCGCCGATAGAGACATTCTATGATGGCAATCCGGCCCAGATGCAACCACCAGTCTCTATCCCCTTCAACGACGCGTCAGCCGGCCTTGCCAGATGCCTTCGCACTGGCTAAGTCTGGGTATGGAGTCGAAGTCGATTTTTGTGAGCTGTGATCCGCCATGCCTTTGACGCGCAATGAACTTCTCGCTCACCTTGCTGCGCTCGGGATCGAGGCGGACACGGTCGACCACCCGGCGGTCTTCACCGTCGAGGAGTCGCAGGCTCTTCGCGGCGCAATCCCCGGTGCGCACACCAAGAACCTGTTCCTCAAATGCAAAAAGGGCACGCTCTGGCTGGTGACGGCGCTCGAAGACACGCCCGTCAACCTCAAAACGCTGCATCATACGCTCGGCTCCGGCCGCCTCAGCTTCGGCAGCGCTGATCTCCTGCGCGAGGTGCTGGGCGTCGAACCGGGTTCCGTAACCACTTTCGCCGCCATCAACGACACCGATCGCCGTGTAACCGTCGTGCTCGACGAGGCGCTGATGGCGCATGAGCGAATCAATCTGCATCCGCTGGTCAATACTGCAACGACAGGCATCTCACGTGCCGGTCTCCGGACATTTCTTGCCGCTTGCCACCATGCGCCCCGAATTCTGCCCTTTCATAAACAGGAGATTTCCGCGCCGGCCGCCCCTTGACGGCAAAAGGCTTGGCAAACGGACACGGGACCGCCATTTTATCCTGAAATTCAGCATAGAAGGAGGTTGGTCCGGCCAATGTTCAGCCGTGTACCGGGACCTCCGGTCAGTTCGTTCACCAGGCGAGGCTCATGGCACTCAATCTCTTTGGCAATGCGGCGCAGGACAAGACGTCTTCCGCTGGCGATCTGATCCGCGAGACGACGACGCAGACCTTCATGGCGGACGTCATCGAGGCGTCGAAAACCGTTCCCGTTCTCGTCGATTTCTGGGCGCCGTGGTGCGGACCGTGCAAGCAGCTCACGCCCATTCTCGAAAAAGCAGTGAAGGCGGCGAGCGGCACGGTGAAGCTCGTCAAGATGAACATCGACGAACACCCGTCCGTCGCGGGCCAGCTCGGCGTGCAGTCCATTCCCGCGGTGTTCGCCTTCAAGGACGGACGGCCGGTCGATGGCTTCATGGGCGCGCTGCCGGAAAGTCAGGTGCGCAGCTTCATCGAGCGCGTTGCCGGCAAGGAAGCATTTTCCGGAGAGGAACTGGACGCCGCACAGGCCGCGCTCGACGCAGGCGATGTCAAATTCGCCGCTGAAGGCTTCGCCGAAGCTCTGAAGCGCGACAGCGGAAACGAGAACGCGATCGCCGGGCTGGCACGCTGTTACATTTCCACCGGCGATCTGGCGCGCGCCGAGCAGGTGCTGGCGCTGACCCCGCCCGCCAAGCAGACCGCCGCAGCCGTCACCAGCGCCAAGGCCGCGCTGGAACTCGCCCGCAAGGCCGCGGAGAGCGCCAAGATCGACACCGCCGCCCTGGTCGCGGCCATCGAGAAGAATCCCGCCGACTATCAGGCGCGTTTCGATCTGGCGCTGGCGCTCAACGCGAAGAGCGACCGTGAAGGCGCGCTCGATCAGCTTCTGGAAATCATTCAGCGCAATAAGAGCTGGAACGACGATGCCGCGCGCAAGCAGCTCGTGGAGTTCTTCGATGCCTGGGGACCGGATCACCCCCTTTCTGCGAGCGGACGCCAGCGATTGTCATCCCTCCTCTTTGCGTGATGGGAGCAGGCCGTGGGTATCACCGACCGATATCGAAAACCCGATCACCTCCCGGCGCTGCTGCCGGTCTTCCCGCTCCACAGCTGCATCCTTCTGCCGCGCTCGTCCCTGCCCCTGAATATCTTCGAGCCACGTTATCTGGCGATGGTCGAGGATGTGCTGGCGGGCGATCGCGTCATCGGCATCGTGCAGCCGCAGGCCGGGCCGGGCGGCGAGGACGAGGAGTCGCCTGAAGACAAGACCGCGCCGCTTCGCCAGACTGGGTGCGCCGGGCGCCTCACCTCTTTCACCGAGACGGATGACGGCCGCGTTCTGATCACGCTCACCGGCGTCGCCCGCTTCGACATTGTCCGCGAGGTTCCGTCGGATCACCCCTATCGGCTTTTCCACGTCGATTTCACCCCCTATGAAACCGATTTCGTCCGTGGTCACGGCCAGGACGCCGTGGACTGGCCCCGGCTTCTGCGTGTGCTGAAGGAATATCTGACCGCCCGCGAACTCAGCGCCGACTGGCCGAGCATCGAACGTTCGCCCGCGGAACTGCTGGTCAACACGCTGGCGATGATCTCGCCCTACGGTCCGGAGGAAAAGCAGGCGCTTCTGGAAGCCCCCGACCTGAAGCAGCGTTCCGAAGTGCTGATGACGCTCGCGCAGATGGAACTGGCGACGCCCGAGGACGGCTCCGGCAGCGGGCTGCAATAGCGGCGCCCCTGGTCCGGGCGCGGACTTTTACGCCGACTTCACACTGACATTGTATAGCGCTCCTAAGCATACAAACTATTGCGAAAGTCGCGGAGGAGCGCATCACCATGAGCGGCGACGAAACCGTTCACATCGTTGGCAACGATCAGAACGAAGCGGCGGCCATGGCCAGCCTGTGCGCCTCCGTCGCCATCGAACCGCGCATCTATGACACGCCGGTCGATTTCCTGCGCGGTTTCGTGGCGGACCGGCCGTGCTGCATCCTTCTGGAAATGCGCATGCCGAAGCTGTCCGGCCTGGATCTGCTGACGCGGCTGCGCGAGCGCAAGTGCGGTGTGCCTGCCATCGTTGCCACGGCGTATGGCGAAGTGACGAGCGCCGTCCGCGCCATGAAGCTCGGCGCCGTGGAATTCCTGGAAAAGCCTGTGAAGGACGAATTGCTGCTGGAATGTGTGCAGCGTTGGATTGCGGCGCACCGCGCCGATCTGGAGGCGGCAAAACGGCAGGCAGCGGCGGGCGAAAAGATCGCACGGCTGTCCCCCCGCGAGCGCGAGGTGCTGGGCGGCGTGATGAACGGCAAGTCGAGCAAGGAGATCGCCCGCGACCTCGGCGTCAGCCCGAAGGCGATCGAGCTGTACCGCTCCAAGCTGATGACGAAGATGGCGGCGCCATCGCTGGCGATACTCATCCGCGAGGCGTTATCGTATGAGTTGCGGCAAGAAGGCGCGGAAGCGCGTTGCAGCAACCTCAACCCAGCAACGATGTGCGGCCCAAAACACTGACGCCGCCAGCAGGTGCTGACGGCGCCGTGTAACCAGAGGTGAGAAAAGCGTCCGGCTTACTTCAGCGGAGCAGCAGCGCCACCGAACTTGTAGCCGAGACCAACGCCGACGATCCACGGGTCGATGTCGACCTTCACACCGGTGTCAGCAACATCGGCATCAAGCCACAGCTTCTTCACGTCAAGATTCGCATGCCATGGACCGGCAATCTTGATGTCAACACCGGCCTGAGCCGCAAAGCCCCACGCATTGTCGAGACCACCCAGGGCGTCCAAAGCGCCGTCTTCGCCGTAGAAGATGGTGTAGTTCACGCCGGCGCCGATATAGGGCTTGATGGTGTCGTTGAGGTTGAAGTGATACTGCAGGGTCAGGGTCGGCGGCAGCAGCCAGACATTGCCGAGGTCAGCACAACCGTCATTATAGCAAGCCGACGCGTTATGCTTCGAGGTGCCGAGGATCAGCTCAACAGCGAGATTGCGGTTGAAGAAGTAGCTGATATCCAGCTCCGGAATGACCTCGTTCGAAATAGCAACATCGTCAGTTTCCAAAAAATCTGCACCGGCAGCATTGACCCCGGCATTCGGCACGATCCACAGCATACGGCCGCGGACCATCCAGCCAGCGCCGCTGTCATAAACCGGTGTATCCTTATAGCTCACGCCGCCGAGGTCGGCAGCCGAAGCGCCGGTGGCACCGAGAGCGGCGAGCCCCATAACCGCCGCCAAAAGTCTCGTAGTCGTCTTCATTCTAGGATCCCCCATCATACGCGTCGTCTAAGTAATACGACCAACAGTAAGTGTACGGGGCATACTAGGACCGAGCGGGGACAAACTCTGTTGATTTGGATCAAACGGCTACGTGAAAGACATGGTGCTGTGTGAATTCCGCTACAGACAAACCGTTCCTTCTTCACTTTATGCCTAAAAAATGATGCCGACAGCCCAATAATTACTCATAACACCGCGTTTTCTCGGTTGCGCGCACCACTATTCTCTATCTTAGGTAGTGCATTTCCGCCGATTGCGGGGATGGACACTCTGAAACGACCGGACCGAATACTTCCGGCGGCCAAATTGTCGCAGTAGAGATGGGGCCGCTCAGTCGTCGTCCCTGTGCTCGCCAAGGCGCGGCATGATCTCAACGAAGTTGCAGGGGCGATAGCGAAAATCGAGCTGGTGCTTCAAGATACCGTCCCAGGCATCGCGGCATGCGCCCGGCGATCCCGGCAGGCTAAAGACATAGGTATCGTTCACGACGCCAGCGCAGGCGCGCGACTGGATCGTGGATGTCCCGATCTTTTCGAAACTGATCATGTGCATCAGCACGGAAAAGCCGTCGATCTCCTTGTCGAACAGCGGGCGGATCGCCTCCGGCGTGACGTCGCGGCCGGTCAGCCCGGTTCCGCCGGTGGTGATCACCGCGTCGATATCCGCATCGTCTGTCCAGCGGCGGACCACGTCCTGTATCGCTGCGATGTCATCGCGAACGATTTCGCGGGCAGCCAGCTTATGCCCCGCCTCGGTCAAACGTTCCACCAGCGTACCGCCGGACTTGTCATCAGCCGGCGTACGGGTATCGGACACGGTCAGAACCGCGATACGCACCGGCTTGAAAGGGAGGTTTTCGTCGATCTTCGGCATGGCGCGCTGATCCCGTGCAAGAATGCATCATGGCCGGGACTTGATGAAGCCCGGCCACAGCATGTTGACGCTGTTCAGCTGCAGTCTAATGCCTGAGCGAGACCTTCGCCACCGGAACCTGCCGGCCCGCGGCCGGATCGAACTGCGTGATGGTCAGCGAGTGCCTCCTGGAGCCCGAGACCCTGACGGCGATCCGTCCCTGGAAGTTCGGGCTGTCCAGCTCAAGGCTGAGCTTCGAGCCGTCGATCTTGCCCTTCACGCTGCCCGTGTTGTTCGCAACCTTTTCATCCCAGACGCCGGACAGGCTGCTGTTCGTGCACCGCACTCTGGCGCTGGCTTCGAAGTTGTAATCCGAGCCCCTGCAGGAAATCTTCTGCTTCACTCTGCCGCCAGACCCGCCGTAGGAGACACGGCAGGAGATACGCCCCTGCGTGCCGCCGAGGGGCTTGACGGTACCCGAGCCACTCCAGGAACCTGAAAGGTTTTTGATGAGACCCATTGCTTCAGGATTGCATCCCCCCGCGATTGCGCCGGTATTCGCCCCCAGACCCAGCGCCGCCGCGAGCAGACCTGCGGAAAACACACGTAAGACGTTGACTTTGTACATTAGTATTCCCTGCCTGTGATCCCGGGCCAGCGGCCCGCCCCAATTTCAATGAACCAAAGTCCGCACCGCGGCAATGGTCATTTTACTGATACTTGTCACCACCTGAAGAGATGTTCCCACTCAGGAACAATCCTGCCTCAATACACTTCGGTCAATGAACAAAAGATGATTACGTGACCTTCCCCCACAGCGCGTGAAAATGATGGACCGGCCCTCCGCCCCTGCCAACGGCGAGTTCGTCCGCGTGCGAGAGAGCGTTGGTGAGGTACGCCTTGCCATGACGCACCGAATCCAACGGGGACATGCCGCCAGCCAGAAACGCTGCGACCGCCGATGCCAGGGTGCAGCCCGTGCCATGCGTATTCCGTGTCGGAATGCGGTCCGCGGCGAGGCGCACCACATTGGTCCCGTCCAGGAATATGTCCACGGCTTCGTCCCCGGCGCCGTGACCACCCTTGATCAGCACCGCTTTCGGTCCGAGCGTCAAGAGCAGCTCGCCCTGCCGTACCATCATTTTTTCGTCAACAGCCTGCGCCGCGCCGAGAAGCCGTGCCGCTTCCGGCAGGTTCGGCGTGACGATGCTGGCAAGCGGCATCAGATGCGAACGGATCGCGAACTCCGCCCCTTCATCCAGCAGCGGATCGCCGCTTCCCGCGATCATGACCGGATCGAGCACGACCGGCGCGGTGCAGCGGCGGCTCAGTGCTTCGGCAACCGCAACGATCGCGCCTTCGGTGCCGAGCATGCCGATCTTGACCGCCCCCACGGACAGATCGTCGAAGACGGCGTCGATCTGTGCGCCAATGAAAGCGGGAGGGACGACATGAATTCCAGCAACGCCCATCGTGTTCTGCGCCGTCAGGGCGGTGATGGCCGAGGCTCCATAGACGCCGAGCGCCGAAAAGGTCTTCAGATCGGCCTGAACACCCGCGCCCCCTGAGGAGTCGGAACCGGCAATAGTAAGTGCGATCGGCGTCTTCATGAGGGTTAAGATAGGGTGCGCGGGCTCCGCTTGCGAGCCTCCTCCGAGGGATGCACACAACCTGGCGGAAAATCCGGCCGCGTTCTATCCGCCAACATATTTCTTGAGTTTCGCCGCCATCTGTTCGGACGTGACCCCGTACACGAAATGGGTGACGTATTCGCCATTCGGGCTCATCAGATAGATGAAGGTGGAATGCGAGATGAGGTACTCGTTGCCCGGGCTGGGCGTCGGCGACGGCTCCTTGGCGTAATAGACGCGATACGCCTTCGCAGCGGCCTTGATCTCCTCCACGGTCCCCGTCAGCCCGACGATGCGCGGCGAGAAATTCTTAACATAATCTCCCACTTTGGTGACCGTGTCCCGTTGTGGATCGACTGTGACGAAGACGGGCACAATCGCGTCGGCCATGGGCCCGAGTTCGTCCAGCGCATTAGCAATAGTCTGAAGCTCGCCTGGACAGATATCGGGGCAGTAGGTATAGCCAAACATGATCAGCATGTATTTGCCGCGGAAATCCTCGTGAGTAACACGCTTGCCTTCGTGGTTCGTCAGACTGAACGGGCCGCCGATGCGAACATTGCCGGTGGTCATTCTGCGGCCGCCATCAGCGAACAGCGCCAGAGCGGCGAGTCCCCCGACTGCGAATGCGACTACGACTATGAAAAACAGACGTGCGTTCATCACCAGCTTCCGTTTCGGACGCCCCGGCGGGATTTGGCATTCTCGTCCGGGTACTGCTATATCTCCACCAGCGATCTGCCGGCGCCATCCGCGGACACTCCTAACGCCGTTTTCGCAGCGGAGTCAAAGCACAGCATCGTCAGACCGGCCGCCAGCCTTAAAGGAATAGCGCATTCGCATGAATGAATATTTATGGTTCCACAATTGCCGCACAGAACGTAACATGATTACGCGGCGGCCCGCGGCGAATGCGTCCGGGCCTGGCTCGCTTACCAGGACCATGGCGTCCAAGCCCAAATCGAGTTCCAATGGCTCCTGAACGTACCAATTTTGGCGACAGCCGGCTGAGACTGCAAACGATCGTCCGGCTCCGGTGGGTCGCCGTCATTGCTCAGACGATAACCATACTGGCCGTCGCTTTCTGGCTCGGCTTTCCTGTCCCTCTCACCGCGTGTCTCGCCGTCGTCGGCCTTTCCGCCGCGCTGAACGTCTTCCTGCACGTTGCTTATCCGCGCAATCTGCGGCTTCGTACGGATTACGCTACGCTCATGCTGGGTTACGACCTGATGCAACTCTCGGTGCTCCTGTTCCTGACCGGTGGCCTGCAGAACCCTTTTGCGCTTCTCATGGTGGTGCCCGTCGCCGTATCGGCATCGACGCAGAGCCTGCGCAAGACCAGTATTCTCGGCGGTTTGGCGGTGTTGTCGGCCGCGATCATGACCCGCTACTACTGGCCGGTGCCGTGGACGCCGGGCGAGCTTCAGCTTCCGACCCTTTATATATACGGCAGCTGGGTGGCGCTCGTGTCGTGCATCCTGTTCATGGCGATTTACGCCTGGCGAACGACACAGGAAACGCGGCAGATGTCCGACGCTCTCGCGGCAACGGAAATGCTTCTGGCCCGCGAGCAGAGACTTTCGGCGCTCAACGGCCTGGCGGCGGCAGCGGCCCACGAACTCGGCACGCCGCTGGGAACCATTGCGCTCGTGGCCAAGGAGCTGGAACGTGAAATCCCGGAGGACAGCGGATTTCGCGACGATATCCTGCTCCTGCGCAGCCAGGCCATGCGCTGCCGCGATATTCTGAGCAGGCTGACACAGAATTCCGGTCAATCGGACGCCGTCTACTCGCAGATGACGCTGGGGCATCTTATCGAGGAAGTGATCGAGCCGTACCGCCTCTTCGGCATCGAAATCGCCGTGACGCTCCGCCCGGCGACCGTCAACGGGCACGCCCATCCCGAGCCCGTCCTCCCCCGCAACGCTGGTGTGATTTACGCGCTTACAAACCTCGTCGACAATGCCGTAGACTATGCTTCGTCAATGGTGGAAATCACCGCGGATTGGGACGGAGAGGGGATCCGGCTGACGATCGCCGACGATGGCCCGGGGTTCGCGCCGAACGTGATCGGGCGGCTGGGCGAGCCTTACGTGACCACGCGGGCGCGCGTGCAGGCCAGCGAAGACGATGAAACCTCAGGCATGGGACTGGGAGTCTTCATTGCGAAGACGCTCCTTGAACGTTACGGCGCAACCCTCAGGCTCGAAAACCGCAAGGCTCCGCAACCCGGAGCCATGGTTGAGGTGGTCTGGAATCGGGGTGCCAAGATCGAGGCCGACGTAAACTAGCGTGATTTACCACAAGACACTTTGCGCACTGGACAGAGCCGACTATAATTGCCGGTGGTTTTGGGAGATGTAAACGTGCCGACCCAAGGAAGCGTCATGGTACTTCAGGAAGAGAAAACTCTCCTGATCGTGGACGACGACAAATCTTTCGCAACACGTCTTTGCCGGGCCATGGAAGGCCGCGGTTTCAACGTCCAGGTGGCTGAGACTGTTCAGGATGGCCTCACGGCTATTCGCAGCGCACCGCCTGCGTTCGCCGTGGTCGATATGCGCCTGGAGGACGGCAACGGCCTCGACGTCATCGCGCAGCTCAAGATGCTGCGGCCCGATGCCCGCGTCGTCGTGCTCACCGGATACGGCAACATCGCCACCGCGGTGACGGCCGTGAAGCTTGGCGCGCTCGATTATCTTGCCAAGCCCGCTGACGCTGACGACATCATGGCCGCACTGCTGGCGCCTACCAACCAGAAGGCGCTGCCGCCGGAAAATCCGATGTCGGCGGACCGCGTCCGCTGGGAGCATATCCAGCGCGTCTACGAGCTTTGCGACCGCAACGTCTCGGAAACGGCGCGCCGTCTCAATATGCATCGCCGCACACTGCAGCGGATTCTTGCCAAGCGCGCGCCGAAATAATAAAGCTCCGCTTGACGGAATACCGACAGGATTTCCCCCCGGGCGGGGAACGCGCAGTGCTGGGAGAAGCCACTTGTCCGACAAAACGACGTATACCGGCGGCTGCCATTGCGGCAAAGTTCGCTACGAGGTTGCGGCCGATCTGAGCCAGGTCTATTCCTGCAACTGCTCGATCTGCTCCAAGCGCGGCTGGCTTCTGACCTTCACGACGCCGGACAAGTTCAACTTGACCCAGGGCGACGGCCTGACGGAGTACCAGTTCAACAAGAAGACCATCCTCCACCTGTTCTGCCCCGTTTGCGGCGTGGCGTCCTTCGGCCGCGGCACCGCCCCCGGGACGGGCCAGGAAATGGTGGCAATCAATGTGCGCTGTCTGGATGACGTCGATCCCGCCACGTTGCAGGTGATACAGGTCGACGGCAAGAACCTCTGACGGACCGCAGATCCGCGCCACCGGCATCGGAACGGCTTCCGGCGCTCTGCCGCCCTAATTGTGATCCTCCGGCAGGGCCGGCAAGGGCAGGCACTCCACGCCTTCCTCATGCAGCAGCGTGACGTCCTCCGCCGTGGCTTCGCCGTAGATGCCGCGCGCCTCCGCTTCCTCGAAATGGATCTTTCGCGCCTCCTCGGCAAAGCGCGGGCCGACATATTCGGAGTTTTCCTCGACATAGCGGCGCACCTTGCGCGCCATCTCCATCAACTCCGGCGGCAACGCCGCTGCCGCCGCCTGGCGCCCCGGCTTCTCCACCTGACGCTTGGCGGAGACGACATTGGGCGTCATCAACGCCTTGCCGACATTGTTCGACCCGCAGACCGGGCACAGGAGTTGGTGCGCCGCAGCCTGCGCATCATAGCTTGCCGAGTCGGAGAACCAGGCTTCGAATTCGTGCTCGTTCGCGCAATTCAGCCGATACTTGATCATGAGCCTGCCTCCTGCCCGGCGCTCTCGACGCGGAAATCGCGCACATGCTGCAGCGCCGGGATACGCTGGCGCACCGCCGCGACTTCGGCGGGGTCGATTTCCGCAGTGATTACGCCGGGTTCGGTGTCCGCCTCGGCGAGGATATCCCCCCAGGGCGATATGATCAGCGAATGGCCGTAGGTCGCGCGGCCGGTCTCGTGCGCGCCACCCTGCGCGGCGGCAAAGACGAAACAGCCCGTCTCGATGGCCCGCGCGCGCAACAGGACGTGCCAGTGAGCGCGGCCCGTCTGTTCCGTGAAGGCCGCCGGCACGGCGAGGAAACTCGCGCCGGCCCTCGCCAGCGCCTTGTACTGTTCGGGAAAGCGCAGGTCGTAGCAGGTCGAAAGGCCCAGCGTCCCCCAGGGCAGGCCAACGCTGACGGCCGCCGTGCCGGGAACATACACCGCCGACTCCCGGTAACTTTCGCCGCCGGGCAGGTCCACATCGAACATGTGTATCTTGTCATAACGCGCTGCGATGGTGCCGTCGGGCGCGAAGACAAAGGAGCGGTTGGCCGCCTTCCGCTCACCGATCCGGATCGCAATCGAGCCGATATGCAGCCAGACCTGGAGGCCCCGCGCAAGCTGCGCGAACGCGCCAATGACCGCGGTTTCCGCCTCCGGGCGGATGCGCTCGAAGACACGGGCCGTGTCGAACTCAAGGAGAACCGTGTTTTCCGGAGTCTGGATATAATGCGCGCCGCGGTCCGCGGCCTCGCGAATCAGCTCGGCTGCCGTGGCGGCATTCGGTCCGATCTCCCGGCCTGAGCGCATCTGCACCAGCGCTGTCCGAAATCTCCCCATCCGCGGTCTTCCCCTGACTGTGTCCGAAACGGCACAGGCGGATGGAAATCAGGACACACCGCCTGCCACGCCATCATCTCACCCGGCCAGCAGCGCGTCCAGCGTGCCTTCAGACTCCAACTCGTAGAGATCATCGCAGCCGCCGACATGCTGCGTACCGACGAAGATCTGCGGTACGGTGCTCCGCCCGCCCGCGCGCTCCGCCATTTCGGCGCGCCTGGAGGGATCGGCGCCGACGTCGATCTCGTTGAATTCCACACCCTTGCTGGCCAGAAGGCGCTTGGCGGACATGCAGTAGGGACAGGTCTGCGTCATATAGATGGTGATTGCGGGCATAAGTTTCCGTGCCAAATCTATCTCCGGGTCGCCCATCAGATGGCATTGCCGCCAGGACTATGCAACCCCTTGTACGGCGGGTCTTTTTGCCGCGCTCTTGACGATTTGTTCAGCATTTTCAGCGATTCTGCTTGCAGCCGGTGAGAGCGGGAGACGCTTTACCCGTCCCAACCTGACCGGCTAATGTGATTCGCGAAACGGCGGCCGCGGGATCGACCCATTCGCGCCGCTTCGCATCGGCAGCCGGACATCGAGAATACCGGCGCCATCACATCAACCGGGGTTGGGGAGCACGGCCGATGGCTGGACAGAATCGACGGGTGTTCTGGAGTATTGCGGGCGCGGCTGCAGCCGCCATGATGGTTCACGGCGCTGCCTGGGCCGGCGGCAATGACTGCGTCGGCGAGGGATGCTACGTGGAGGTGCCGCGCAAGGCGATCCACAAGAAGATGAGGTACCGCGTTCAGACCGGCCATGGTGTTTACGAGATCGCACGCCAGCCGTCGCTATATGGCTGGACTGAGACACCGGCGCTTGAATGGTGCGACGCCGAATACCAGACGGTCACGGTGCAGGCGCCGCGCTACAAGTGGAAGCGCTGCACGCTGCGCGGCCGCGAAGTGATGTGCAAGGTGCGCGTGCCCGGCGTGGTGGCGCGTCAGCGGCGGGTCATGGTGTCGCCGGGCGGCTGGGTCCCGACAGGAGAGCGAGTGCGCAGACGCGTTCTCATTCGCCCGTACAAGAACATCGCGATCTATCATCGCGCGCGGAATGAATATGTGACGGTGCGGGCCCGCATTCAGCCCGAGGGCACGGAATTGCGCCGCGTGACCGACGACGGGTGCGCGTACTGCGATTGATCAGCGGGCGTTGGGTCGCACCGGCCGGTGCGCCTTTCACGGGTTGAGTCCTCGAATTGCCTCGCTCCCGGGTGGGCAGGACACCGTTCTCGCATGACGAGGCGGGGAGGGGTATGTTGCGCTGCGTGATCTTGATGTTGCGGTGCAATATAAAATTGTATATATTCGTAACCGTAGCAACACAGCTTGATATCAACGGCCTCCGCCCCCCTGAACGGCGTTGCGGAAGCAACGATGCGGTGCGCGACAATGTGGATGGATTTTCTAAACAGCTTCGGGGCGCCAAAGGAGCCATATCAGCTTCTGGCCCCGTATAATTCGAGCACAAACGCCGCGTACAGCCACGCTATACCAGCGGACGATCCGGATTTCCCAGCCTATATCGTGGATGTTACGCGCAATGCCCTCCTGTCGTTCACCACGTCGCTGACCAAGGCATCCTCGCAGGCGCGTGACTTCTTCTCAAATCTCGGCCAATACTTCGCTTTCGAGCGCATGATGAGGAATTGCTTCGGCTGGGTGACCCCGCACGCACCTTCGTCCATCGGTCTGAGTGTGCCGCAATGGCCGGTGCTGCAGTGGCTCACGCCGCCCCCGCTGCGGCCACAGCCTCAGCCATGGGCGCTACCGTGGTGGGGCACTGAGTTCCTCGCGCCGCGAAAAGCCAAACCCGCCCCGCACCTGGCCGAAGCGGCAATGACGGCGGCGGGGATGCCGATGTTCGGCGCGATGCTGGCGATCCCGGCGGCGTTCCTCTCCCTCGCGCCCGCGATGATGAAAGCATGGGGCATGCCGGGCTGAGACGGATCGTCCGGCCCGCCAGGGCGGTGCTTTTCGTCATTCGCCCGCAATCCCGGTGGGGTGCGGCACCGGCTGCGCATTCGTACCCGCTTCCTGCACGGCCTTCACGGACCGGCAGAAGAGCAACGGCCCTATTTCCGCGCTCCCTTCGCCACGGCACGCGTCCCCTTGGCTGCCTTCGGTGACCGCGCCGGAGAAGCGGCACGCCGCCTCCGGGGGGCAGCCTCAGCCCGGCGGCGCTGGCGCGCGCCCGTCGTTTTCGCCGGCTGCTCCGGACTGCCAGCCTCCCTGACCGGGGACCGCCCATCTGCACGGCTGCGCATATTCTCCTTGACGGCACGGATCTGCTCGACCTGTTCCCTCAGCTTCAGGAGGGCGAGCTTGTCCTCGTCGGAGAGCGACGGGTCGTTGATGTCGAAACGTTTGGCGATGACTTCGAGCGCATCGCCGATAACGCCGAGCTGCCGGCCATAGGAGCCGACCTCCGTCAGGATCAGGCGCTCGACCTCGGGTTTGGTTGTCCTGCCCTGAATGTTGACGAGGCCGAACTGCGCGCCTCCAAGCTGAGCCCAGAAGTTCCACGGATTGATGGCTTGCGCGACATCACCGGAGAAGGGAAAGAAAGCATTGAAGAGTTGTTCCCAGCCTTGCGGCGCGTCGAGAGCGTTGTCTGTCATGGCGAAACCTCGGGGTCCAGCGGCGAAGTCGTTTCTGTCGGAAACACTGCGCGGAGTGTAGACGGCATATATTGCTGCGCCCTTTATCGATCCCAGCAAAGATGCGTCCGGGGCTCCTTCAGCCGCGTATTCACCGTTTCGCCTCTCGCGCCAGGAGCGTGCGCTTGCGGGCGACGCCCCACCGGTAGCCTGCGAGCGCGCCGCCTTTCCTGACCACGCGATGACAGGGAATCGCCACGGCGATCCTGTTGGCGGCGCAGGCCACGGCAACGGCGCGGGCGGCTTTCGGCATGCCGATGCGCTCCGCGATCTCGGCATAAGTGGCTGTCGTACCGGCTGGAATCTCCCTCAGCGCCTGCCAGACGCGATGCTGGAACGCCGTGCCCCGGATATCGAGCGGCAGATCGAAACCCAGCTCCGGCGCTTCCACCAGTCCCACGGCCCTGGCTATGATGCCTTCAAAGCCCTTGTCGCCACCGATAAGCGTTGCGTTCGGGAAGCGTTCTTCGAGATCGCGAATGAGCGCCTCTGGATCGTCGCCCAGAAGGATCGCGGTCACGCCTTTCGCACTCGCGGCCACCAGGATCGAACCAAGCGAGCATTCGCCGACCGCGAAACGCATCTCTGCATTGACACCGCCGGAGCGGAAATCGGAGGGGGTCATGCCGAGAATCTCGTCCGAGCCGGCGTAGAAGCGGCCGCTGGAATTGAACCCGGCGCCGTAAAGGGCCGCGGTCACGCTGGTGCTCGTCTTCAGCGTTTCGCGCAGGCGTTTCTGGCGATGCGCAACGGCGTAGCCCTTCGGCGTGACGCCGACGACGGCTTTGAAGATGCGATGGAAATGAAAGGGACTGAAACCGGCCGCCCGTGCCAGCTCCGCGAGCGGCGGGATTTCCTCGGCGGTTTCAATCAGACGGCAGGCCGTCTCGATTTGGCGGGCGTAGCGGTCGCGAAGTGAAGATTCGTCCGGTTTGCAACGCTTGCAGGGACGGAATCCCGCGGCCTCGGCGTCGCGAACCGATGCGTGGAAGGCGACATTCTCGCGTCTGGGACGGCGCGCGGCGCAGGAGGGGCGGCAATAGACGCCGGTCGTCGCCACCGAATAGTAGAACGTGCCGTCGTAACTGTGGTCGCGTTTTTGTACGGCCCGCCAATAGAGGTCTTCGGTCGTGCCAGGCTTTTTCGCCGCGTCGGCGGTCTTGGCTGCGCTGCGCATCGTATTCGCTTTCGAAACTGTGCTGACCGCGACTATAGCCCGTGGCGCGTGATGCGGCACTCCACTCCTTGCTGCTGAATTCAAACATGGGGGTCTTGAATTCCACGCGCTCAGATGGCTCCGGTCAACCCGGGAAATGCGGCTCTGTGCGGAGCGGTGAATTGCGGACGGTTTACCCGCTCGAAATTTCGAAAGAGGCACTATTATATAACGAGATGAATTCAATGCTCACCGCGGTGCTTGCGCGGAGAGCCGGAAACGGGGGCCAGGGATGCGGCTGGCGACGTTCAATCTCGAGAATCTCGACCTGCCGCCACACGCGCTCCTGCCGCTGGATGTGCGGGCGAAGGTGCTCCGCCCCGCCCTGGAGCGGCTCGAAGCCGACATTCTGTGTCTGCAGGAGGTCAACGGCCAGCATGTTGCGGGACAGCCCGAACGCGCGCTGGTGGCCCTGGACATGCTGCTCGAAAACACGCGCTACGCCTCTTTCCACCGCGCCGTCACAACATCGGTCAGCAGCGCCGGCGCCGCCGACGTGCACAACCTTGTGACGCTGTCGCGGTACCCCATCGAACGCAGCTCCGAAATCCGACACACTCACGTCCCGGCAGCGCAGGCGCGGCGCGTGACCGCAGAGCCGCCGGAAGCCGAACCCGAACCGGTGCTGTTCGACCGCCCGCTCCTGGTAACGGAGCACGCCGTGGGGGAGGCGCGGGTCATGGTCATCAACGTGCATCTGCGCGCGCCGCTCGCCAGCCCCGTTCCCGGCCAGAAGCTGAGCGCATTCCTTTGGAAGAGCGTGGCGGGCTGGGCGGAAGGCTATTATCTGTCGGCGATCAAGCGCTGCGGGCAGGCGTTCGAGTTGCGCCTTCTCGCCGACCGGCTCATTGACGAGAGCGAGAACCGGCTCGTCGCGGTCACCGGGGACTTCAACGCCGAGGAGCATGAGACGCCGATCCAGATCGTCATCGGCGCGGAGGAGGACACCGGCAACGGCGCACTCGGCTATCAGTCGCTCGTGGTGCTCGACCGGGCGATCGATCCGGGACGGCGGTGGAGCGTGCTGCATCATGGCCGCCCGCAGATGCTGGACCACATGCTGGCGAGCCACGCCCTGTTCGGGCATTTCCAATCCATCGAGGTGCACAACGAGGCGATTGCCGACGAAGCGGTCGGCTATGGCAGGCGGGCGACGCACGCCGGATCCTATCACGCTGCGGTGGTGGCGGAATTTGCGCTGTGAGAAGCGGGGCGCCATTTCTACTACAATAATCAATCCTATCGTGGGGGACCGTTCATGGAAGAGTACGACTTCGTCATCGCCGGAGCGGGATCGGCGGGCTGTGTGCTCGCCAACCGGCTGTCGGCGGATGGCCGTCATCGCGTGGCGCTGATCGAAGGCGGCGGCAGGGACAACTGGATCTGGTTCCATATCCCCGTCGGCTATCTGTTCGCCATCGGCAATCCGCGCTCGGACTGGATGTTCAAGACCGAGCCCGACCCCGGTCTCAATGGCCGCAGCCTCAACTATCCCCGCGGCAAGGTGATCGGCGGGTCGTCCGCGATCAATGCCATGATCTATATGCGCGGCCAGGCGGCCGACTACGACGGCTGGCGCCAGCTCGGTCTTGAGGGATGGGGCTGGGACGACGTGCTGCCGGCCTTCAAGCGGCATGAGGATCACTTCGCGGGCGCCAATGCCGTGCATGGTGCGGGCGGCGAATGGCGCGTGGAGCCCGCGCGCATGAGGTGGGATATTCTCGATGCGTTCCGCGACGCCGCCGCCCAGTCCGGCATCCCGCCGACGCCGGATTTCAACACCGGCACCAACGAAGGCTGCGGCTATTTTCAGGTCAACCAGAAGAACGGCCGCCGCTGGAGCACCGCGCGCGGTTTCCTGAAACACGCCCTGGACCGGCCGAACCTGACGCTCGTCACCCATGCACTGGCCGATCGCGTCATTTTCGATGGACGCCGGGCCACCGGCCTCGTGCTGCGCGTGAATGGCGGGGAGCGCCGTATCATGGCGCGCCGCGAGATCATCCTCTCCACGGGCGCCGTCGCCACGCCGGCGATCCTGGAACGCTCCGGCGTGGGCGCAGGAGAGCGGCTGCGGCAACTCGGCGTGCCGGTGGTCGCTGATGTCCCTGGCGTCGGTGAAAACCTCCAGGATCACCTGCAGCTTCGGCTGATCTTCAAGGTCAGTGGCGTCGAGACGCTGAACACGGTCTACCAGTCGCTCCTGCGCCGCGCCTGGATGGGGCTCGACTACGCCCTTCGCCGCCGCGGACCGTTGACCATGGCGCCCTCGCAGCTCGGCGCTTTCACGCGCTCGTCGCCGGACTACGAGACGCCCAATCTCGAATATCACATCCAGCCGCTGTCGCTCGACCGCTTCGGCGAACCGATGCACCGCTTCGGCGCCTTCACCGTCAGCGTATGCAATCTGCGCCCCACGAGCCGCGGCTCGATCCATGCGCGCTCGCCTGACGCCGCCGATGCGCCGGTCATCCGCCCCAACTATCTCTCTACAGACGAGGACCGCCGCGTCGCCGTGGACGCCATCCGCCTGTCGCGCCGCATCGTGGCGGTACCCGCGCTCGCGCATTTCACGCCGCAGGAATATCTGCCGGGCGCGCATCTCCAGGGCGACGGGGAACTGGTGGCGGCAGCAGGCGACATCGGCACGACGATCTTTCACCCCACCTGCACGGCGAAAATGGGAGCGGACAGCGATCCGCTGGCGGTGACGGACGCGCGTCTGCGTGTGCGCGGCGTCGAGGCATTGCGGGTGGTCGATGCGTCGGTGATGCCGCGGATCACCTCGGGGAACACCAATTCGCCGACGGTCATGATCGCCGAGAAGGGCGCGGCGATGATCGCGGAGGACTGGCGGGGGTAAAACCCGCCTGGCCGCCCGTCATTCCGCCGCTGTCAACGCTGCTATGGCGCCCGGCAAATCCACCTCGATCGGCTCCAGCCCCGCCTCGGCGTAAAAACGCGCCTCCATCCGCGTCGGCGGCTGGTCCACCACCACATAGCTCTGCCCGCCCGACCGTTTCATGATCTGGCGAGCATAGGTACGCAGCATCTGGTCGCTGAAGCGGCAGCCGAGAAAGAGGAACCCGCGTTGGCTGCGCCGCTGTTTCACCGGTTCCGGGATCGGCGTCTGGATGTCGATCTCGGTCAGGACCTCGACATAATCGCTGTCGGCGACGAGGAAGTTGCGGGCCGGACTGACCGAGCCGTGCGGTTTGTAGATCAGCGTGTTCCAGCCCAGCGCCGCGTTGACGTTGGTCTCGGCTCCGCTCGCGTCGTAATACTTCACCCAGACGTCGCGGTTCTCCAGCGCGCGTGTCACGCCCTGCACCTCGCCGAAGTCGGCACGCCCACTGCCGCGGAACGCCGCCGCCAGGGCGCCGTCATACCAGCTATCGACAATCAGCGGCGCCTTCAGCGTGGCCAGCCAGTGATGCAGCGGGCCCGGCTCGACCGGCGTGTTGAAGATTTCGGCCATGAACGCGACCAGCGTTTTGCGGTGGCGGCGCTGCTCGATGAATTGTGCGGTGCCCCACATATTGCCACGCAGGGCCGCTGTGACTGGCACGCGGGCGGCGAGTTCCATGGCCAGCGCCTCGGGCGCGAGCGGAACGCTGGTGGCCGGACCAGCCGCGAGCACGCCGGGGCCGAGATAGGGGATGAGCCAGCCCGCCTCGATCTCCAGCACGAGCGATTTGAGCTGCTCGAGCGCGGCGGCTGGCGGCGTATGGGTGAGGGTCTGCCTCAGTGACAGGCTGTACATGTTCGTCTCCGTCCGTTTCCGCGCCGCCAAATCCGCGCTATTCGCTCAGCCGCTTGGCCTCGATGGTGATCGGCAGGCGCGTATCCACCGCCATTTCGGGGAGCGCCAGCATCCAGCCGTTCTTCAGCTTGACCCAGCCGCCCCACAGCGTGGGCTTCTCCGTCTCGACGATGGCCTCTTCCAGATCCTTCTTCGGCACATAGGCCGCGTATCCGGCGCCCGTCTTCCTGATCATCACTTTCACGCATCCATCTCCTTCTTCCCGGCGGGGGCCGCGGGCTGTACTAGTCCGCGCTTACGAGTTCCTTTCCCCGCATGCCGACGATCGTGCCCCGGTCGATCCACTCGACCGCGTAGATGTAGAACTGCTGCAGGAAGGTGCCGATGTCGCGCACATAGCCGACATCACCCTTCTTCACGATGATCTCGCCGATGTCGCGCCCGCGAACCGTGCCGTCGTTGCGGATGTGTTTCAGCGAGCGCACCTTGTCGCCCGGTTGGAAGACGGGCTCGGCAAAAATCTCCACCGCCTGTTCACGTCCCAGTCCCATCGTCACCTCCATCCGAGCCTTTCCCGCTCCCAAAGCGCCATTCCATCCGCTCGACCGCCCGCTGGCGAACGGTTGTGTCGGGGTCGGCGAGCAGTGCCTCCAACGCTTCGCGCGTCCCGCGTTCGCCGACCAGGAAACGCACCCGCAAATCGGGATCGCGCGCCATCGCTGTGAGCTGATGCGGCTCCAGACGCCGCGCCACATCGACACGAACGAGCGGATCGACGTCGAACATCATGTCCGCCAGCCGGTCCGGCTTGAGGCGGTTGGCCACGACGCGGCGGACTTCCGGCTCCGGATCGCCCATCGCCAGCGCCGCCACATCCTCGGGCAGCCGCATCGCCACCACTTTGCGCACGGCGTAATCCTCGTCCGAGAGCATGGCGACCAGTTCCGCGCCCTCCACCCTCTGCGCCACCGCCATCCGCACCTTGCGATCCGGATCGGCCTTCAGGGCTGAGAGCCGCACAACCGGCAGCCGGTAGGCGACCATTGCCCGAACGTCCGGCTCCGCGTCCCCGATCATCGACGGCAGTTGGAACACCGGAGCGTGTTTGGCCGCCAGGACCCGCACCTCGAAATAGGGGTGCTCCAGATAGGAGCCCGCGAGCGTGGGATTGGCGCCGAAGAAACGGTCGATGCGCTTGGCCCGCTGGTCGCGGACACAGATGCGTCCAAGATCGCAGCGGCCCTCGGCGCGAATGACGGCATGCGGACAGTCCTTGCAGGACACCGGCCTGCCGAGCCAGTCCACCGCCTCCGCGGGTTCGATGATCGGGGCCGCTTCTTCTTCCGACTCTTCACCCATGACTCCGTCACCCCTCGATGTGCCTTTCCGCTCGGGGTCACGCCTTCACGCAGGTTTTCGGCACCGGGCACACCTCGTCGCACTGCGGCTTGTCGAAATGCCCTTCGCATTCGACGCACTTCACCGGATCGATGATGTACATGTCGTTCTTTATCTTGATGGCTGCCGTCGGACATTCGAACTCGCAGGCGCCGCAGACGGTGCACTGGGAGGCGATGATTTTGTAGGCCATTGTTGCTCCTTCGTTTCTCGACTTATTCCGGTCCGTTTCCAGTCATGCCCCGTCAAGCGGAAAGCCGTTCCTGGACGGCCGCGAATTCCTCGGCGTAATAGGCGGCAATCGCTGCCTCGATATATTCGAAGGCATGGGCGTCGCTGACGCCGATGCCCGCCGCCGCCAGATCCTTCCGCGGACAATCGCCGATTTTCGCGCAGAGCACGGCGTCGATGCCCGCCAGCGTCTTGATGGTCGAGTCCAGCGTGGCGTCCTCGCCGAAGCCACCCTGGCAGTAGGCGTCCTCGACCTTGCGGTGGCCGATGAAGGTCACGCCATCAGGCCCGGCTTCGTAGACCTGGAATTCCTTCGCGTGGCCGAAATGCTGGTTCACGCGCCCGCCACCCTTGGTGGCGACGGCCACGAGGATCGGTCGGTCCGCCAGCGCCTTCAACTCGTCCACGGCAGTGCTCTTCGCCGCAACATGGTCGCCGCGCTCGCGGGCGACGACATTGCGGTAGGCTTCGCGGATCGAGG
This sequence comes from Rhodomicrobiaceae bacterium, assembly GCA_050290865.1. GTDB lineage: Bacteria > Pseudomonadota > Alphaproteobacteria > Rhizobiales > Rhodomicrobiaceae > JARRLC01. The sequence goes on from JBNKIW010000004.1 coordinate 146,729, forward strand.
GATCGTAGACCGCCTCTTCCGGGATTTGATCGAGCGTGAATTCCTGGCCGCGATCCTCGCCGAGAAGGCCGACCGCGTCGGCGCGGCACTGGCGGCAATGGCGCATCAGGTTCGCCCCGCCCGCACAGGCATCCTGCAGCGCCTTCAACTCGGCGTGCGTCGGACCGCGCTGACCGGTGAGGCCGAAATGCGTGCCATGCGCGGGATCGGAAATCAGCGGCATGATGTTGTGCAGGAAAGCGCCGCGCTTCTTCACCACAGCATTGACCACCTTCAGGTGTTCGTCGTTGATGCCGGGGATCATCACCGAGTTGATCTTGGTGAGGATGCCGCGCTGGCTCAGCATTTCGAGGCCGAGCATCTGGCGTTCATGCAGAATTTGCGAGGCTTCGATGCCGGTGTGGCGCTTGTGATTGTAGAAAATCCACGGGTAGATTTTCGCGCCAATCTCCGGATCGACCATGTTGATGGTGATCGTCACATGATCGACGTTCATCTCGGCAAGTTCGTCCACATGATCGGGCAGAGCCAGACCGTTCGTGGAGATGCACAGCTTGATGTCGGGGATATCTTTCGCGACCTGCTCGAACGTTGCCTTCGTCTTCTTCCAGTCGTAACAGGCGTCGCCCGGCCCAGCGATACCGAGCACCGAGAGCTGCGGCACGTCGTTGGCGACCGTGACCACCTTCCGCCGCGCCTGATCGGGCGTCAGCTTCTCCGACACGACGCCGGGGCGGCTCTCATTCGCACAGTCATATTTGCGGTTGCAGTAGTTACACTGGATGTTGCACGCGGGCGCCACCGCAACATGCATGCGCGCGAAATAATGATGCGCCTCTTCGGAGTAGCAGGGGTGATCCTTGATCTTGGCCCAGATCTCGGCAGGCATGTCGTTCGCGCCCGCGCTCGACCCGCAGGCGTGCGCCGAACAGCCTCCGCCGGATAGCTCCGCACGCATCTCTTCGGGGGCCTGTTCCTCGAACAGCGAGTCGAACGGGACGAGATTGTTGTCCATGGCGCATGTCTCCAGGGCGTAATTCGTACTGCCTGGAGACAATGCAATTGCAGTGCCAAATTGTAATTCATTGATTCTACGTGGATTTATCGTGGGCGCGGTGTCGGAGGCACGACAGCCTTGTCATGTCCGCGACATGCGCGCTCAGTTCCGGCCCGCCACCGGCGGCGCATCCGTCACGCCCGCCAGCACCTCGGCGACGTGGCGCACCTCGACCTTCGAACCTTCACGCAACAGCTTGCCGGCGATGTTCATCAGGCAGCCGAGATCGCCGCCAAGCAGCACCTCCGCGCCCGTTTCGCCGTAGAGCGCGGTTTTGCGCGATACCATGGCGTTGGATATGTCGGGATACTTGACCGAGAACGTGCCGCCGAAGCCGCAGCACACTTCGCGATCCTCCGCCTCGACAAGCGTGAGGCCCTTGACGGTTTCCAGCAGGTTGCGCGGCTGCTCAGTCACACCCATTTCGCGCAGGTTCGCGCAGGAGTCGTGATAGGTAACCTTCCTCGGGAATTCCGCATGCACGGCTGAAACGCCCAACACATCGGTCAGAAAGCTGACGAGTTCGTATGTGCGCGCCGCCATTTCCCGCGCCACGGGACCGAGATCGAGGTCATCGGCGAACAAGTCGGGATAATGCGTCTTCAGCATCCCCGCGCATGATCCGGACGGCACCACGACATAATCGTAGCCGCGGAACAGCTCCAGCACCTGCGTGGCGATGACCAGGGCGTCCGCGCGGTCACCATTGTTGTAGGCGGGCTGGCCGCAACAGGTCTGTCCGGAGGGGACTTCGACGACGCAGCCCGCGGCTTCGAGCAGCTTGATGGCGGCGAATCCGACCGACGGGCGGAATACATCCACAAGGCAAGTCACGAAAAAACCGATGCGAAGTGGCCGCGCGCCGTCATTCATAACGTGCCTCGAAACATGTCCCGGCCAGCAGTCCCAAACTGCTGCCAATCCCTGCCACCATTCCATCCCGGCGAGGTGCGACCGGACCATCGGGAGCGGCGTATGCGGGATTCACGAATTCGCACTCCCGGCTCGCCGGATCAAGCCCGGCGAAGGTGGAATAGCGGTAATTCTGTTACCTGTTTTACCGGGCCGGCACGGCCCGTTCGCACACAACGCGGAACAGGCCGTGCCCGGGCCGGCATTCGCAGTCACAAAGTGAGGGCTGTCACTTCTCCGAGAACTGCTTGAGGTAGGCGATGACATTCTTGCGGTCTTTTTCTTTTTTCAGACCGACGAACGCCATCTTGTTCTTGGGAATGAATTTTCTTGGATCGGCGAGGTACTTGTCGATGTTCTCCTCGGTCCAGACGAGGCCTTTCTCGCCGGCTTCCTTCATCGCCTTCGAGTAGCCCTTGAAACCCTCGACCGTACCAGCCTTGCGGCCGATGAGATTATTCTGGATCGGGCCGACCAGGTTTTTCGCGGTGGGGCCGACCTGATGGCAGATCTTGCACTTGACCCACACCTTCTTACCCTTCTTAGCGTCTCCCTCATCCGCGTGCGCCGCAAACGGCAGCGAAAGAACAAGGGCTACTGCCGCCGCAGATATCTTGATCTTCATGGCTTCTCCTTCTGTTTCCACAACCCGGCACGACCGTTCTCACCGGCGCCCGGTGCTCCGGACCTTCGCGCACACAGCGCCAGTAAACACATAATAGAAATATGTGGTGTTCGGCCAGGACTTTATCGAAGCGCGTCACGATGTGCCAGCGTCAATTTGCCTGCATCCTGCTCTGGCACGCCCGCTAAGAAATGCTGAACCGACTTGCCGCGAGCACTCATCAGGGCTTCTTAGCTGAGCCGTCCTAAGGCGCTGCGCGCATTGCCGGAACTGCGCGGGCGGGAACGGGCGTGGGCATACGGATCGGATCGAGGCCCCGTTCCCAATAGGGTTCGGAGCCGTAGCGCTGGGCAAGGTAATCGACGAAAACCTTCAGCTTGGCGGGCACGTATTGGCGGCAGGGGTAGACGGCGTGAATGGCGGTATCCGACGCCAGGCGATAGTCCGGAAGGATGGCTTTGAGCCGGCCCGCCCGCAGGTCGTCGGCCACCGCCCAGGTCGCGGGCATGCCGATGCCGTACCCATTCAGGAGCGCCTCGTTGATGATGTCGCCGGAATTGGTGCGAAGATGGCTGGAGGTCTTCACCACCACGAGACCTTCAGGACCTTCAAGCCGCCAGACCGGACTATGGCCCGACGCGAGACAGTTGTGCCGCGCAAGATCGGCGGGCGTGCGCGGCGTGCCGATCCGGTCGAGATAATCCGGCGAGGCGCAGATCACGCGGCGGCAGGGGGCAAGCTTGCGGGCGACGAGGCTGGAATCGTTCAACTGTGCGATACGGATGGCCAGATCGATCCCTTCGCCGACGATATCGACGATTGCGTCGCTGGACTGAATTTCGACGGTGAGGTCAGGATACTGGCGCAGGAAGGCGGTCAGATGAGGCGCGATATGCAGCCGCGCGAAACTCGCCGGGGCCGTGACGCGCAGCGTGCCGCTGGCGCGTTCGTTCAGTTGCGAGACGAACGCCTCGGCCTCCTCGATATCGGTGAGGATGCCGACGACCCGTTCATGGAAACCCTGGCCCGTCTCGGTGAGCTTGAGCTGCCGCGTCGTGCGCTGGAAAAGGCGCGCGCCCAGCCGGTCCTCCATGTGACTGATGCGTTTACTGACGACGGCGGGGGAGAGCCCCATATCGCGTCCTGCAGCGGACATGCTACCGGCGGCGGCGACGCGGACGAAAATCTCGAGATCCGTAATCGGAGTAGCTGGCACGCGAGAGCTTTCTCTATCTCAGCCGGAGGTGATTTGCGGTGTACGTTACAGTAGATAGTGTTAGATTACGCACCGCGGTGTCAATGGCGCATTCGTGCCATATGTCACACATTTTGCGTGAGAGATATGTCAGAATTTTAACCGATTTGACGATTTTTCACCACAACAGCACAATTATGGAAGAAATCATGTCCATCGCCCTTCCTGCCCCGAGAGCGGACACTCTTCGCAAGCGAAACGTCGTCGTCAATGCTTTGAAAAAGCTGGTTGATCCGAACGCCGTCATCGCCGAAGAAGCCGGCCGGCGGGTCTTCGAAACCGATGCTCTGACCGCACACAGGCGGCTGCCGCTGGCTGTCGTTCTGCCGTCGTCCACCGAAGAAGTGAGCCGGGTTCTGACATATTGCCACGGGGCCGGTATCCGCATCGTTGCACGCGGCGCGGGAACATCGCTGTCCGGTGGGGCTCTGCCGCTGGAGGATGCCATCGTCCTCTCCCTTTCGCGCATGAATCGCGTTCTGGAGATCAATTCTGACAGCCGGTATATCCGCGTTGAAACGGGGATAACGAATCTCGGCGTCTCCGACGCTGCCGCCCCGTCCGGGTTTCACTACGCTCCGGATCCGTCGAGCCAGCTCGCCTGCACGGTCGGCGGCAACATCGCCATGAACGCAGGCGGTGCGCATTGCCTCAAATACGGTGTGACAACGAACAACGTCCTCGGGCTTAAGATGGTCCTGATGAATGGCGATATCGTGGAGTTCGGAGGGCCTAATCTTGACGCCGCCGGTTATGATTTCCTGGCGCTCATAAACGGCTCCGAGGGACAGTTCGGCGTGGTCACCGAAGCGACGCTCAGAATTCTCCGCCGGGCGGAGGGCGCGCGGCCCGTGATGATCGGCTTTGCCTCGCCCGAGGCCGCGGGAGCCTGCGTCGCGGCGATCATCGGGCGCGGCATCATACCGGTGGCCATCGAGTTCATGGACAAGCCTGCCACCAAAGTGTGCGAGGAGTTCGCACATGCGGGCTATCCGCTGGATGCCGAGGCGCTCCTGATCATCGAAGTGGAAGGGTCGGAGGCGGAGATGGGCGCGCTTCTTGAGAGAATCGGCGAGATTGCGAGCGAATTCACCCCCACCGTGATTCGCGTCAGCGAGAGCGAGGAGGAATCGGCGCGCATCTGGAAAGGCCGAAAGGCGGCCTTCGGGGCCATCGGGCGGATTGCGGATTATCTGTGTATGGATGGCGTAATCCCGCTCGCCAGACTGCCCCAGGCGCTGCAGTCGATCTCGGCGATCTGCCGCCGCCACGGTCTCGGCGTCGCCAATATTTTCCACGCCGGGGACGGCAACCTGCACCCGCTCATTCTCTATGACGCCAACGACCCGAACGAGAAGGCGCGCGCGGAACTGTGCGGCGAGGAAATCCTCCGGCTTTGCGTCAAGCTCGGCGGCTGTCTGACGGGCGAGCACGGCGTCGGCGTCGAGAAGCGCGAACTTATGAACGACCAGTACAACGAGGTGGACATCGCCCAGCAGATGCGCGTAAAGACCGTATTCGATCCGGATTGGCTGCTCAATCCGGGCAAGGTCTTCCCGCTGAAAGCTCAGGAACCGTTTCTGGCCCGTGTACGCTAGCGAAACCTATCTGCCGCGCAATGAGAACGACCTGGCCGGGCTGATTGCGCAGGCTGCGTCGCAAAGTCTGCCCTTGGAAGTGTGCGGGAGTCGTACCAAGCGCGCCATCGGCAGGCCGATGGAGGTCGGTGCGCGCATCTCGGCGCAGGAGATGACCGGGATCACGCTCTACGAACCGGCGGAACTGGTGATCTCGGCCCGCGCGGGAACGCCGCTTGACGAGATCGAAGCGCAGCTTGCCGCCAATGGCCAGGAACTCGCTTTCGAGCCCTGCCGCCTCGACCGCCTGCTGGGCGATGCCGATGGCGCGCCCGCGACGCTCGGCGGCATCATCGCCACCAACGCCTCCGGTCCGCGGCGGATCTTGCGCGGTGCAGCGCGCGACCATGTCATCGGCATGCGCTGTGTCAACGGGCTGGGCGAGGCCGTCAAGTCCGGCGGCCGGGTGATGAAGAATGTCACCGGCTACGATCTGGCGCGGGGGCTGGCCGGCTCGTGGGGCACGCTGGCCGTGATGACCGAAATCACGCTCAAGGTGCTCCCGCGCGCCGAGGAATCACGGACGCTGCTGTTCACAGGGCTGTCCGACGAGGCGGCCGTCGCGGCGCTCTCGGCGGCGACAGGCAGCCCTTTCGAGGTGTCCGGCACGGTGCACCTGCAGCAATCTTTCGCCGAGCGCCTCAGCAACCCAGATATTTCGAGCCTCCAGCAATCCGTCACGGCGCTGCGGCTAGAGAATTTCTCTCCTTCCGTGGAGTACCGCACAGGCCGGCTTCACAAGACGCTCAGTCCCTTCGGCACTCTCTACGAGCTTGAAGACGACCGCTCGCGCGCGTTTTGGGAGGATATCCGCAATCTCACCTTCGCCACGGGCAGCGACCTGCCCTTGTGGCGGATAAGCGCGGCTCCGCACCAGGCGGCAAGGCTCATGCGCGCGCTGACCACGCAGATCGAATGCAACGCGGCCTATGACTGGTCTGGCGGGCTGATCTGGGCGGAAGTCGGGCCCGCGACGGATGCCAGCGCAACCGTTCTGCGCCGCATCATCGCCGAGTTCCACGCCGACGCGACGCTGATCCGCGCCAGTGAAGCCACAAGGGCGTCCGTCGATGTCTTCCACCCGCTGCCGGAAATCAATATGACGCTTATCCGGCGGCTCAAGGAGGCGTTCGATCCGCACCAAATACTGAATCCCGGCCGGATGTATCCAGGCGTATAGAAGGGGCGCGCCGGAGAGGAGGCCGACAGCCATGGAAACGCATTTCTCGCCGCAGCAACTCGCCGATCCGATGCTGGCTGAAGCGGAAGCCATTCTCCGGCGCTGCGTGCATTGCGGCCTGTGCACGGCGACCTGTTCCACCTATGTCATACTCGGCGACGAGCGCGACAGCCCGCGCGGGCGCATCTATCTCATCAAGGACATGCTGGAAAACGGGCGCAGGCCCACCGCCGAGGTGCGCCAGCATCTCGACCGCTGCCTGTCCTGCCTGTCCTGTATGACGACCTGCCCGAGCGGCGTGGACTACATGCATTTCGTGGATCACGCCCGCGCCTATGTTGAAAGAACCGGACGCCGTCCGCTGAAGGAACGCTTCGTGCGGCGCCTGCTGCGCCGGGTCGTGCCCTATCCGCAGCGTTTCCATTTCGCACTGCGGCTGGCGTTGCTGGGCAAGCCGTTCGCCGCCCTCCTGCGAGCATTCCGGCTGAAAGAGCTGGCGGCAATGCTTCGCCTGGCACCGCGCAGGCTTCCCAAGGCGGCGAAGAACCAGGGTGGCGATACCGCCGCCCGTGTCGCGCTCCCCCTTGCCAGGAACGGGTTGGCTCAGGGCCGCGTAATCCTGCATGCGGGCTGTGCTCAGGCGGTCCTGCGGCCCCAGATCAACGAGGCGGCGATCCGGCTTCTATCGTCGAAAGGCATTGAGGTCGTGGTCCCCGAGGGGCAGGGCTGCTGCGGCGCGCTCACGCATCATATGGGCCAGACGGAGGAGGCGCTGGCCTTCGCCCGTCACAATATCGAGGTGTGGGAACGGGTCATCGCTGCGGGGCCGGTCGCGGCCATCCTCATCACGGCCTCGGGTTGCGGCACGACGGTGAAGGATTACGCTCACATGCTGGCCCACGATCCGGATTTCGCCGCACGTGCGCAGCGCATCAGCGGGCTGGCCATGGATATCAGCGAGTATCTCGCCAATACCATCGACCTGGGCGGTCCGGAGGGCTGGTCGGATATCCGCGTCGCCTATCATTCCGCCTGTTCGATGCAGCACGGCCAGGGGATCAACGACGAGCCGCGGCGCCTGTTGCGCGAGGCTGGCTTCACCGTTGTCGAAATCCCCGAGGGGCATATCTGTTGCGGATCGGCGGGAACCTACAACATCCTGCAGCCGAAAATCGCCCGCGAATTGCGGGAGCGCAAGCTGGCCAATATCCGCTCGATGAAAGCGGACTGCGTGGCGACGGGAAATATCGGCTGTCTCACTCACCTCGCCGCCGGTCCGGATGCTCCGCCCATCGTCCACACCGTCGAACTGCTGAACTGGATGCATGGCGGCGCCTGCCCGGCCGAGATCGCGCATCTGGCCGGCCGCGTCAGGCTGCTTCACAACTCGTTCGCGGCGCCGGCCCTGGTCGCGACACGATAGGGGGAGCCGCCGCTGTCATCCACGGGCGAAATACCGGCGCATGAAACCGTGATAGATCGCGGTCAACTCGTGGAGATGCGCCAGCGGCACATGCTCGTCCACCTTGTGGATGGTCTTGTTGACGAGACCGAATTCCACCACCGGACACAGCAGGTTGATGAAGCGCGCGTCGGACGTTCCGCCGCTGGTGGACAGGTTCGGCGTCAGCCCGGTGACGTCGTCGGCCGCCTGCACCAGCGTTTCCACCCAGGCGCCGGGCGGGGTAAGGAAGGCTTCGGACGAGGGGTCCAGCATCAACTCGTGATGCAGGCTCGTACTTTGCAGCGCGGCATCGGTGAGCGCCGCGATGCGGGTGCCGAGCGAGGCGCTCGTGTGCCGGTCATTGAAGCGGATGTTGAAGAGCGCCGTGGCTTTCTGGGGGATGAGGTTCGTCGTCGGATTGCCGGTGTCGATGCTGGTCACTTCCAGATTGGAGGGCGCGAAATTCTCGGTGCCGTCGTCGAGCGGCTCGTCGAGACAGCGTTTGAGCACGGCGACGAGGCCGGTGAGCGGGTTGCTGGCCAGATGCGGGTAGGCGACGTGCCCCTGTTCGCCGATGACCGTCAGCCGCCCGTTGAGGCTCCCGCGCCGTCCGATCTTGATCGTTTCGCCGAGCATCGAGGGGCTGGTCGGCTCGCCGAGGATGCAGTGATCGGGCCGCTCGCTGGCCCCGCGCATCCATTCGACGACCTTGGCCGTACCATTCACTCCGGGGCCTTCCTCGTCGGCGGTAATGAGGAAGCTGAGGGCGCCGGGCAGAGCGCCGCCACAATCGGAAAGGTGGTTGAGCGCCGCGGCCAGCATGGCGGCGATGCCGCCCTTCATATCCACGGCGCCGCGGCCGTAGAGGACGCCATGCTCGATTTCCGCGGCAAACGGCGGATGGGTCCAGGATGCCTCGTCGCCCGGCGGCACGACGTCGATATGCCCGGCAAAGCAGAGATGTGGTGACCCCTCCCCGATCCGGGCATAGAGATTGTCCACCTCGGGCATGCCCTCGGACCGGAACGGCAGGCGATGACAGGCAAAGCCCGCCTGTGCCAGCACGTTTTGGAGGTAGTCGAGCGCACCGCCCTGATCCGGCGTCACGCTGGGACAACGAATCAAAGCCTGGGCATGCGCCACGGGATCGGAGGGGCCTGCCATTCACCTGCTCATTCTGATTGCTGCGTAAGCACGATTTTCTGCCAGATCTTGCGGCTGAGGTTGGTCGTCAGCTCTTCGACATCGTTGACCGCGCTGATAACCGTCGCGTCGGGGTAGTACTGGGCATAAAGCGCCGCCAGCTTGCCCGTCAATGAAAGCATTTCCGTGCAGTAGTCCAGATAGCGCAGCAGCTGCTCGGGCGTCAGATCGCGCACCGGGGAGGAGGACGTTCGCTCCGTCCCGCACATAGCCGCAGGATCTTTCGTAAGCTGGTGCATGTCAATAACGTGGCTTAACGCACGCAGACGGTAAAGGCCGTCGAGCGCGCGGCGGCGCTTGTACCGGTACTCAAGCTGCAGGAAAAACACGATGATGATCCCGCAGATCAGCATGATGTTCAGCGTTGCTTCCAGCGCTTGCGTGAGTTCGGTAAGCCCGATGTCGCCGCCGAAGAATACGTGGTATGCGCTGATCAGCTTGGCGAAGCCGAACATGCCCCCCACGAGGATGACGGCGGAAAAGACTCGCAAGCCCCAGTGCCTGCGGCGCAGGGCTTCGGCTTCGCGGGCCGTAACGCGGGACAGATCAAGGAGATGGGAGACGGTGGCGGTCAGCCCGCGGGCCGGAAAGCGTTCGGCAACGCGGTTCCGCAACATCTCGACCGTTCTGATGATTTCGCGCTCGTCAAGCGTGTGCAAAGGCCTCGTGCCTCCTTCTCCTCCCATGGACTTTTCTGGCACGCCTCAGCCAAGAAGTCCCGACCCATTTTCCGCAAGTGCTTTCAGGATTTCTCACGAATCAGGCACGCTCACAAATTATTGAATGTAATATGGTTTTTTTCCGCAAGCCGAGGTCGCATGAGCCGGTGCGGCAAGCGAGGTGCGAACTTGGCTCGGGCTGCACTAGACAAGATCCAGCGCGTCGAGGAACTGCGCGTTGATGCGGCGGCAGTCGAACTGACTTTCCGCGAGCTCGCGGCTTGCCCGCGCCATCGAAGGAATCAGGTCTGGCCGCAGGAGAAGCCGCGCCATCGCCAGGGCCAGCGCGGTCGGATCGCCCGGCGGTACCAGCATGCCGTTGCTGCCCTCGCGCACGGCGGCGCGGCATCCCCGCGAGGTGGAGGTGATGACCGGGCGTCCCATGGCGATCGCCTCGACCAGCGATTTGGGGATCGTATCGCCCCGCGCCGGCAGCACGACGGCGTGTGCCCGCGCCATGTAGGGGCGCGGGTCGGGCTGCGGGCCGAGATATTGCACCACGTCCCGATAGCGCTTCAGCTCCGCGAGCGGGAAGCCGTGAGGACCGCGCACCTCCGGGCCGAGCACCAGGCATTTGTAATGTCCCGATTTCGCCCGCAGCGCGCGCGCCGCCTCGCAATAATCCTGAATACCCAGGCGGGTGTCGAGCGGGGCGGCAAAGAGGAAAATCACGCCGCGATCGAGCGGAGCCAGTGGCGTCTGAGGAAACATCCGCAGATCGACGCCGCTGCCGTTGATCGGAAACTGGCGCAGCCGCGAGGAGAGCACCTTGTGACGCTGCAGGAGTTTGTGATTCTCCTCGTTGAGGAAGACGGCTGTGTCGCAGAGCCGGAACGCGAGGCGCAACAGCGACTTCTGAAAACGGCGGCTGGCGATGGAAGCCTTTTCCGGCGCCTCAACGAAGCCACGGCCCAGTTCACCGATGACCGCCACGATACGCGGCACACCCGCGAGCCGCGCCGAGAGCCCCGCAAGCGCCGCCGCTTTCGCCGAATAACCCACGACCGCGGACGGTTTCAGATCTTTGAAAGCGCTGAGCAGGCGCATCACGGTTCGCTGATCGGCGATGGGCGACAAGCCCTGGCGGAAGGCGGGCAGATCGCCGAGCCGCACTTGCATCCGCTGCAAAAACGCCTCGGCATTACGGTCGAATGCAGGCGAGAAGCAGTAGACGCTGTGTCCCCGGCTCGAAATCTGCTGGATCATGGAGCCTGCGGTGACCGCGAGCGATGCGCCGCTGGGCGCGACGATAGCGACACACCGGGCTTCGGACTGTACCGGCAGAACCGCGTCTGCGGCCCGCTGCCCGGCAGGCCCGGGACGGTCAGCCGCCCACATTTCGTCCGCCCCCCCTGAGATCGTCCGGTGCCCTGTCCCCATAGCCCCCCCCTGGTCCGGCGGCAGCGGCGCCCCTCCGGGCAACATGCCCGGTTCGCCATCTGTCGCCGAATGCATATATCCCACCCTATAATGAGCCCGCCCGCCCTCTTGTGTCCAGGAACACAGAAGGTGGCTCGCCCTGCCCTCGACGAACATAGGTGAATTCAGACCGGAAAAGGAAGCGAATCCGGCAATGCCGCCTGACCGGCATGGCATGTGCAGAACCTGACGCGCGGTTCAGAAATGCGCTTGATAAGTTGTGTTATTGATGATACGCAACCACACGTTGCGCTTATTGCGTGACGAAGTTGCCTGCTGATACGCGGGCTAGCGGGGTAACTATCACTGGAGGGGTGCTGGAGACGGCATCCCTCCACGTGGTTTTGTGCATGGACAAAAAAATGCCCCGGCGCGGGGTTGGCCGGGGCATTTCAAAGAGGGCGTTCACGGAAACCCGCGAACGCAACAATGTTCGTTCAGCGTCATGGCGGATTTGTGACATTGAGCACCGGCCAGGAGAAAGATTCGCTGCCCTTTTCAAGTTGTTGCTGCGGTTATCAACAGATGGAGATACGATCGTCATCGGGCTCTTAGCTAATCTTGGTGGTGCGGAAGGAATAGGACTACAAGCTATAGTGTTTCCGGTCGTTATTGCGCAGCGTCGGAGCAACATGAGTGGATAAGTTTTTGCAACGGCTGCGGTAACAGTTGTTCCCTCAAGGCGAAAATAGAACCATCAGCCGCCGCGGTCCATGGGCGCCGCGTACGATTTTCTGCTCGATGTCGGCTGTACAAGATGAACCGCTGACGAGATTTACCGAGCGAGGCAGTATTCCGTATCTGTGAACTGCGCGGAGCCGCTGCCAAGCCTCCTCATATGACCCGACAATATCGTCCGCCAGCAGAATTACTATATGCGTCTCGGGAAGGAAATTGAGCGTCGAGGGATTGTCCTCGCCGGAGACGAGAAACAGCGTGCCGGTTTCGGCAGCCCCGGCCACCGCCCGGCTCAGCGACACCTCGTCGGCGGGTCTTGCAGGGCCCGTCTGCCGCGCGACCAGGGTTCCCTCCCAGGGCAACGCGGCGATCACCGCGTCCTCGCCGTGACGCAGCCGTGGCGGCAGATTGTGCTCCGCCAGGAGGGCGGCGATCGCCTGGGGTAGCTCATCGCGTGACGCCACTTCGGCGGTGATCGCACTCTGCGCCTCCAGCGAGGCGCGAAACTGCCCGATCATCTCCGCTTGGGGCAAACGCGCCCGCGCCGGAACGATGCCCTCCGGCGCCCGTTCGAGCCGCGCAAGCACCGCCCCGCGCCGCCCCGGCTCGTCGCCGCGCGTGCCCAACGCCGCGCGTACGCGTCCCAGAACCGCCTCGCGTCCCTCTCCGCCGTTCGCGCTCATCGTCCGATCTCCAGCTCGCGCTGCCGCCGTTTGAGTTCGGCTTTCCACTTGGTCTGAAAGGTGCGCCCCAGCGGCGCGGGCAGGTCCCGGTGTTTCAACCATGCGCCCGCGCCCGGCAGCCAGCGGAAAGACCCGCGCGGTTTCGCCCATTCGCTCAGCACACCCGCCGTTGCTTTCATGAGGAAATGATACAGCCCCGGCCGCCGCGCCAGGAACGCCCACGCCCTGAGCGCGGCGCGCTGCATCCACGAGTTCGCACCCGTGGCGAATTCGCGCTCGCGCCAGTGCCGCATCATCTTCGGGAGCGGGATGCTCATCGGGCACACCGCCTCGCATCGCCCGCAAAAGGACGACGCGTTGGGCAGGTGCCCGGCCTCGTTCACGCCAATGAGCTGCGGCGTCAGCACCGCGCCCATCGGACCGGGATAGACCCAGCCATAGGCATGTCCGCCCACCGCGCCATATACGGGGCAATGATTCATGCACGCCCCGCAGCGGATGCAGCGCAGCATGTCGCGAAAATCCGAGCCGAGCATTTCGGAACGGCCATTATCGACGAGCACGATATGATACGCCTGCGGGCCGTCCGGGTCCCCCTCGCGCCGCGGGCCGGTGGAGAAGGTGTTGTACATCGTCATCGCCTGGCCGGTCGCCGAACGCGCCAGCACGCGCAGAATGGCGCTGGCGTCCGCGAGCGTCGGTACGATTTTCTCGATGCTCGCAATGACGATATGCACGCGCGGCAAAAGCTGCGTCAGGTCGCCATTGCCCTCGTTGGTGACGATGACCGAGCTGCCGGTCTCGGCGACGAGGAAATTGGCGCCGGTGATACCGACATCGGCGGCAATGAACTTGCGGCGCAGCACCGCGCGCGCCTCCGACACGAGCTTCACCGGCTCGTCGAGGTTACGGCTGGGCGCCAGATCCTTGTGCACGCGGCGGAAATCCGCTTCGACCTGATCGCGGTTGAGATGGAAGGCCGGGGCGATGATATGGCTCGGCGGCTCGTTGCGGATCTGAATGATGTATTCGCCGAGATCGGTCTCCGCCGCCTCCAGGCCCGCCGCCTCCAGCGCGCTGTTGAGCGCGATTTCTTCGGCGACCATCGACTTGCCTTTGGTGACGAGCTTCGCGTCCGCCTCCCGGCAGATGTTCACGACAACCGAGCGCGCCTCTTCCGCCGTGGCCGCCCAATGCACGTGGCCACCCGACTCGATGACCTTTTCTTCATAAGCCTCGAGATAGAGATCGAGATGCGCGAGCGCGTGGTTCTTGATGTCCCTGGCCTGTGCGCACAGCGCGTCGAATTCCGGCAGCGCCTCGCGGGCGGCGGCGCGCTTGGTGATGAAGCCCGGTCCGGCATTCGCGAGCGCACGCTGGAGCTGCGCATCCGCCAGGGCGGCGGTGGCGTTCTTCTTGAAGGCGCGGGAGGTTGGCTGCAAGGTGTGTTCCCGGTTGGCGGCGGTGGCGAGGATTAAGGCAAACCATAGCCCGCGCGATGTTCTGCGGCAAGGCGGCGGGGAGCGCCGGCCTATAGCCCATTCGGGGGATGGCGCCGGGAGAGCATGCGTTCGATGCCGTGGCATACCAAACTCTGCCCACCGAGTAATGGACGGGAGAAACTGCACATGTCCTGGAATGATTTTTCTTTTTTCAAAGATCTGCAGCCGCAGGAATTTTTCGTCCTGTTCGCCGCCGTTTTCGTCGCGTTCTGGTGTGCGCTCTGCGCCCTCATCGCCCGTTTGAGCGGCTGGGCGACGCTGGCGCAGCGGTACCGGTTTTCGGATACCTTCCACGGGCGCAAATGGCGTTTTCGCAGCGCGATTTTCGGTTCTTCGGGCAGCTATGGCGGCGTGTTGACGGTAGGCGCCGACAGCCAGGGGCTTTACCTCGCGGTGATGCCGCTGTTCCGTGTGGGCCATCCGCCGCTTTTCATCCCATGGCAGGATGTCGGCAAAATCGTCTCGGAGGATGTCCGGAATTCTACGCGTCGGTGGTACAGATCCTCCGACACGCCGCTCGAACTCGGGAGCGAACATCTTGTGAGAGTGACCTTTCAAGACAATATGGTTGCCCAACTGGAGGCGGAAGCGGGCCGCGAGATCCGCTCTGCCTGACCCCTCGCCGGGTCCGGGCTTTTCGCCGGTCCGTCAGGAGCGTGCCCCATCTTATGGCGCCCTTAACCCGTGGATGTGTAAACAAAACACAACTGCCACGGGTGTACCGGAAAATGGTCGCAGCATCGATGCGATACGGCTCCGCCGCGTTTGCCTTGTGTGCTAAGGAGAGGTGTATTTGCAATTGCAAATTATTTGCAATTTTGTTAGCGTCTTGAGAGTCCGTATCCGCAACATCTGCGCGTTTTCGGGGTGAGACGATGAGCGGCCACATTTCCGTCGGACAGACGCTGAGCGACCGCACCAGCGTGGCCATCCGCGAGGTTCTGGGCGGACACCGCCGCGGCCTGCGCCACTCCTTCCTTTTCGCCGGGCCGGCGATCATCGCTTCCATCGCCTATATGGACCCCGGCAATTTCGCCACCAACATCCAGGCGGGAGCCAAATACGGCTATACGCTGTTGTGGGTGGTGCTCATGGCCAACCTGATCGCGATGCTGTTTCAGGCGCTCTCGGCCAAGCTCGGCATCGTCACCGGCCGCAACCTTGCCGAGATGTGCCGCGAACAGTTTCCACGCGCGGTCACGTGGCCGTCCTGGGTGGTGAGCGAAATCGCGGCCATGGCCACCGACCTCGCCGAATTCCTCGGTGGCGCCATAGGGCTGGCGCTTCTGTTCGACATGCCGCTCATCTACGGGATGGCGGTCACGGCGATCGTGACCTACGGCATCCTCATGTTCGAACGGGCAGGCTTCCGGCCGATGGAACTCATCATCGGCGGCCTGATGGCGGCCATCGCCCTGTGCTACCTGATCGAAATGCTGATCGCCCCGGTCGCCTGGGGCTCCGCAGCGGCTCATCTGGTCACCCCCTACATCCCGGACGGCCACGCGCTGCTGATTTCCGTCGGCATCATCGGCGCCACCGTCATGCCGCACGCCATCTACCTGCATTCCGGACTGACGCAGTCCCGCACACCGCCGCGCGATCCTGGGGAGCGCCGCAAGCTGGTGCGCTTCTCCAATCTGGAGGTGATCCTGGCGCTGTCCGTGGCCGGGGCCGTCAACATGGCCATGGTGATGATGGCGTCCAGCGCCTTTCACGAAGGACACAGCGACGTCGCCGAAATCGAGACCGCCTATCACACGCTGACGCCGCTCCTCGGCGGGGCGGCCGCGACGGTGTTCCTCGTCTCGCTCATCGCCTCCGGCATGTCGTCCTCGGTCGTGGGAACCATGGCCGGACAGATGATCATGCAGGGTTTCGTCAATTTCCGTATCCCGATCTGGGTGCGCAGGCTGGTGACCATGCTGCCCGCCTTCGCCGTGGTCGCCGCGGGCGTCAACGCCACCACCGCGCTGGTTATCAGCCAGGTGATCCTCAGCATCGCGCTGCCGGTACCGATGATCGCTCTCGTCATGTTTACGCGGCGGCGGGATATCATGGGCGAATTCGCCAACGGTCCCGGGACCAATATCGCCGCTTACCTGGGGACGGGCATCGTGCTGTTCCTCAACATCGTTCTGATCCTGCTGACGTTCGGCGTCTCCATTCCCGGTCTGCCCGCCGGATAGGGCGCGGAAAGCCTCCTTTAACGCGGCCATGAAACTATGGCGCGGTGTTCGCGGCGGCCCCTCCCCCGCGCGCGGCCATCCAGGAACGGCGTTCAGGGACGCAAGGCCATGCTCAAGATCCGCGACGTCAGTATTCCGCCCGTGGGGCTGCCGGGCATCCTCCGGCTTCCCGAGCGTCCCGCCGGTCTCGTGCTCTTCGCGCATGGCAGCGGGTCGAGCCGCCTCAGCCCCCGGAACACCGCGGTGGCAGGCGCGATGAACGGCAGCGGCATCGCCACACTACTGTTCGACCTCCTGACCGAGGACGAGGACGCGGACCGGGAGAACGTCTTCAACATCCCGCTGCTGGCGCGCCGCCTGACCGACGCGGTCAACTGGGTCGGCGAAGATGCGGGCCTGCGCGACATGCCGCTCGGGCTTTTCGGCGCTTCGACCGGAGCCGCCGCGGCTCTGGTGGCCGCGGCCCGGCTGGGTGGACGCGTCGCTGCCGTCGTCTCGCGCGGCGGCCGTCCCGACCTCGCTGGCGAAATACTCGATCAGATCACCACGCCGACGCTGCTGATCGTCGGCGGCGCCGATCTGGGGGTCATGGACCTCAACGAACTGGCCTACGCTCATCTCGCCGGTCCGAAAGGCATCGAAATCGTCCCCGGCGCCACCCATCTTTTCCCTGAGCCCGGCGCGCTCGAAGCCGTCACCGGGCATGCCATCAAGTGGTTCGAGCATCACTTCGAAGCGGCGGTACGGCAGCAACGGCCCTTGCGCCGCCAAGCCAGGAGAGCAGCGCGATGAAATTCAAGAACCGCTCCGAGGCCGGGCGCCTGCTTGCCGAACGCCTCGCCGAATACAAGAACCAGCATCCTGTCATCCTGGCGCTGCCGCGCGGCGGGGTGCCAGTAGCGGCGGAGATCGCCGAAGCCCTGCGCGCCCCGCTCGATCTTATCCTCGTGCGCAAGGTCGGTGTGCCCTGGCATGCCGAGCTGGCCATGGGCGCGGTGGTGGACGGCGGCGCGCCGATCATTGTCCGCAACGAGGACGTGATGGCGATGACGGGCACCACCAAGGCTGATTTCGAACGGGTCTGCGCGGAGGAGCTGGAGGAGATCGAGCGGCGGCGGAAACGCTATCTCGGCGGCCGGGCACGCGCGGAGATCGCCGGACATGTGGCCATCGTGGTTGATGATGGCATCGCGACCGGTGCCACCATGCGGGCCGCGCTCAGGGCGACCCGGCGGCGCAATCCGGCAAAGCTCGTACTCGCGGTCCCCGTCGGGCCGGCCGGTACCATGGCGGAACTGGGCGCGGAGGCCGATGAGGTCATTTGCATCGATGAACGCAGTTTTCTCGGCGCGATCGGCCTGCATTACGACGATTTCCGGCAGATCGGCGACGACGAGGTCATCGACCTGCTCGCCCGCTTTTCCGCGGTGAAAATGGCCGCAAAAGCACCCGCGGCGTGAACCGCGCCGCTGCCGCCTCATCCGACAGGAAGGAAACGGGCGTCCGTCCGCAACGATCTTTGCCGGGCACTCAGCACCGCCTGAAACATTATGAAATCTTCCTAAAAAGTAGTCTCCCCGCGGCATTAAGCAAACATCAAGCCGCCACAACGACTTTAGAGTTATGTTAAGAAGGCAGGGCGTAACCTGCCGTTCAGGCACACCACTATTGTTAGAGTACACTTGTGAAAAAGCCTTGGCTGATCGCCATCGCGATCGTCCTGAGTTTTGGCGCTATCACGCTGGCGGGGATTCATCTTCTGCGGCAGTCCACCGACAAGGTCATCCGTGAGCAGGCCGAGATGACGGCCCAGCGTTGGGCGGAGGACCTCGCCACCAAGCTCCCGCGCCTCGACGACATTGCCTCAGGACGCGACCTGCTTGCCAACGAGAAGGCTTATCTTGCCCTGGTCCGCAGGGTCGGCGATGTGTTCCGCTTCAAGCTGTTTGACCCGCGCGGGCGCTTGCGGCTCATTTCCGATGATTTCGACGTCAATGAGATAACCAAGGTCCAGCCCGGCCCGGGGCAGAAGGGCAGCGAATTCGACGTAGCGGAGCCGCAGTTCTCCAACCCGAAGGCCAAGTCGGTTTTTCTCACCGGAGAGCCCTACACGACCGTGCACGATGGCACCGCGAAGGAGGACCGGCCCTCCGTCTATGCGGAGAGCTACGTCCCCGTGATGCGCGACGGCAAGCGCATCGCCGTCATGGAAGTCTATGTCGATCAGACCGGAGACGCCGCGATCATCAGAGCGGGACAGCTCACTTTCGCCACGAAGATCGCGGGGCTGACCATACTCACCCTCGGCATACCGGTTTTCGCGCTCATCTTCGCCCTGCGGCAGTTGCGCCAGCAGAACGCGGTGCTCGAAGTGGAACGCAACCGTGCGCTCAAAGCCGAGCGGGCCAAGGCGGAATTCCTCGCCAATATGAGCCATGAAGTCCGCACGCCCATGAACGGCGTACTGGGCATGACGGGCCTTCTGCTGCAGACGCCTCTCGAAGATGGGCAGCGGCAACTGGCGGAAACGATCCAGAAATCGGGCGAGACACTCCTCACCGTCTTGAACGACATCCTCGATTTCTCCAAGATCGAGGCGGGCAAGCTCCATCTCGAAGTGACGGGCTTCGAGGTCGTGCCGATGCTCGACAGCACGGCGGAGCTTCTGGCGCCCCAGGCGCACGCCAAGAACCTGGAGGTGCCCACTTATGTGGCTCCGGACGTTCCCAAGCGCCTGCGCGGCGACGAGGGCCGCATCCGGCAGATCCTCATCAATCTCATCAACAATGCGATCAAGTTCACCAACACCGGCGGCGTTCGCGTCGAGGTCTCGGTCAGCGTGAGCGAGAACGGCCCGGACTATACCGTTCTGCGTTTCGACGTCGTGGATACCGGCTGCGGCATTCCAGAAGATTTCCGCGAATATCTGTTCGACAAGTTCACGCAGGCCGATGCGTCGGCCACGCGGCGGCACGGTGGCGCCGGGCTGGGCCTTGCTATCTGCAAGCAGCTTGTCACGCTGATGAACGGCCGGATTGGCGTCGAAAGCCGCGAAGGCCACGGCTCGCATTTCTGGTTCACCGTGAGGCTGGAACGCGACATGGGCTCGGAAACGAGTTGGACGGCGGGCGCCATTGCCTCGCTCGACGGGCGCAAGATCCTGGTGGTGGACGACAACGAGGTGAACCGGCTCGTCTTCGAAAAGCAGCTTGCTGCGCTCGGGGTGAGGGTGTCGGTCGCCGCCGGCGCTGAAACCGCCATGGAGAAGCTGCGGCACGCGGTGGAGGCGGGTGAGGCGTTCGACGCGGTCATCATGGACCACCTGATGCCCGGCACGGACGGGCTGGAGTTGTGCGCCATGATCCGCAGCGAGCCCTGGCAGCTCGCATCCAAGCTCGTGCTTTCCTCGTCCTCGGGAAGGGTCAACTCCAATGCGACGGCCAAGAAATACGGCTTCGACGCCGCGCTTCCCAAGCCGGTGCGGCCGGGTGTGCTGTTGAACACGCTGGGCAGGCTGTTTTCCGGGACGGAGGTGGTCGCTGCGGCTGCGGAACGTTGCGTGCATCCGGCGCAGGCCGGAACCGCGGGCGCCGGCGCCGTCAAGCCGCTGCGGATCCTCGTGGCCGAGGACAACCCGATCAATCAGCTGCTCATGCTCACAATCCTGAAGAGCTGCGGCTACCAGGCCGATGCGGTCGGCAACGGGTATGAAGCCGTCGAATCGGTGCGCAGCATGCCATATGACATCATCATCATGGATGTGCAGATGCCGGAGATGGGCGGCATGGAGGCGACGCGTCTGATCCGGCAACTGAACGACGAGGCGGCGAATATCCCGATCATCGCGGCCACCGCGCATGCGCTCCACGGCGACCGCGAGCGCTTTCTGGCGGCGGGCATGACCGACTATATCTCCAAGCCGATCGACAAGGATGAACTCCTGGAAAAGATCGCCCACTGGACTGTCGGGAAACAGGAGAAGTTTCGCGCGGCCTGCGCCGACGCGCACAATTGGTGCATTTGAGGGTGGTTTCGCCGAATCAGTCGCCGCCACCGGGCGGCTTGCGGGTGAGAAACATGCCATGCCGGTGCGTACCGATCGCCGCAAATGCCAGCCTCGCGCAAGGCTGATAACGAAGTTTAGCGACCATTGCCTTGCAGGCGGGATGCGAATTGATCTCGACGCTCGCAGCCGGCGCTGGCATGGTATATTATACGGCACGTATCGGCGGCGCTGGAGAAGCAGGCAGTTGGGCCTGGACAGAGCAGAGATTTCGCGGGGCAGATATCATATGATGTTACCGGAACAGCGGTCCGTCAGACCTCACGGCCGGCGCGCCACCGGGGACTGATCACATGTTGGCGAAGCTTTTGGGGTTGTTTCGCAAGATGCAGGACGTTGAAGCTCAGTCGATCGAAGCCGAGCTGAGCCCGCCTTTCGCGATCCAGAAGCCCGCCAGCGGGCTGGCGCCGTTCGTCTTCAATTCTCCGCATAGCGGCAGAACCTATCCGGCCGCATTCCTCGAGGCCTCGCGGCTCACCGCAGCGGCGCTGCGCAAATCGGAGGATGCCTATGTGGATCTGCTCCTGGCGGGTGTTGTGGATATCGGCGCCACGCTGATGCACGCGCATTTTCCGCGCGCCTATCTGGACCTCAACCGCGAACCTTACGAACTCGACCCCGCACTGTTTTCGGGGACTCTGCCGGACTACGCCAACACGCACTCTCTGCGCGTCGTCGGCGGTCTCGGCACGATCGCGCGCGTCGTGAACGAGCAGGAGGAGATCTATCGCGGGCAGATCCCCGTGAGTGCCGCGCTGGAGCGCATCAACCGGCTCTACAAGCCCTATCACGCCGCCCTGTCCGGTCTTCTGGCCGAGGCGTGCCAGCAGTTCGGTTATGCGGTGCTGATCGACTGCCACTCGATGCCGTCCTATCAGGGTGACCGCAGCAACATCCAGAAAGCCGATTTCGTGCTGGGCGACCGCTTCGGCACATCCTGTCCGCGCGAAATGGTGCGGACCATCGAGCGTTTCCTCGGTGGCCTGGGCTACAAGGTGACGCTCAACAAGCCCTACGCCGGAGGCTACATCACCGAGCATTACGGTAATCCGGCCGAGGGCGTCCATGCCCTGCAGATCGAGATCAATCGCGCGCTGTACATGGATGAGGATACGCTGGCGCTGCGCCGCGATTTCCGCAATCTGCGCGAGACTCTCACCGGCCTTGCGGGGTGTATCGTGCAGACGCTGCCCGACTATCTGGCGCCGCGCCGCGCTGCCGCAGAATAGCCTATCAGCCGGGGTCGGGGGCCGGGCGCCCGCTAAGACAGATGCCCAAAAAAAAGAGGGGCCGTCCGAGGCTTCGAACGGCCCAAGTCTAGGGAGGAAACGCCCAAGGAGGGCTGCGGCGAGGATCACGCTGTGACCCATACCGCACCGCAATATATGCCAGTGCGGCGCACAAAAATCAATAGGATAAATGCGGGGAGCGACAATATGCGCGCCTCGTTGTATTTCAGCCACGTTGACGGTAAATCAAACGCCAACAGGCGGCGTTTCAGACATCAATATCGGCATCGCCGCTCAATATAACAGCGGCAAGATCGGGGAGAGATGCTTTATGTCTTCTGACAGGTTAGTTGACACCACTCTCGTCGCCTTCACGCATAAGCTTGCCGACAGCGCGGGCCGCGTGATTCGCCCTTACTTCCGGCACGCTTTATCCATCGCCAACAAGGCGGAATTGAACCATTTCGACCCCGTCACGGAGGCGGATCGCGCCGCGGAAGAGGCGATGCGCGCGCTCATTCTGGCCGAATATCCGGCACACGGAATCTGCGGCGAGGAGCACGGCGACAAGCCCCCGGACGGGCCTTACCGATGGGTGCTCGACCCGATCGACGGCACCCGCTCCTTCATTCTCGGCCTGCCGACCTGGGGGACCCTGATCGGCCTGACGCGCGACGGCGAGCCGGTTCTCGGCATGATGGACCAGCCCTGCGCCGGTGAGCGATTCTGGAGCGGCGGCGATGCCGCCTGTTTCCGCGACGCTTCGGGCAGCGAGCAGGTCATGCGCACGCGGGAATGCCCACAGCTCGCCGATGCGATCATGACCGCGACGACGCCCGAGATGTTCAAGGCGGGCGCCGAGAGCGGCAGCTTCTACGATCTCGCGGGGCGGGTGCGCATGATGCGATTCGGCGGCGACTGCTACCTCTACAGCCTCCTGGCGATGGGCTTCGTCGATCTGGTCGTGGAGGCGGACCTGAAAACCTTCGATATCGTCGCGCTCATCCCCATCATTCGCGCCGCGGGCGGCGTCGTGACCTCCTGGGACGGCGGCGATCCGACCCCGGGCGGGCGCATCGTCGCGGCGGGCGATCCTCGTCTGCATGCCCAAGCCCTGAAGGTGCTCGGCGGTTGAGCAGAGCGGTGCAGAACAGACCGGTTTTGCCGGGGGCTTTGACTTGCGGCTTCAGCCGTGCCGGTGTATTGAGCGAAGAATTCAGGATAGCGGAAGTCCGCAAATAACGTCTGCGCGACAGAAAAGTCGGATTCATGCCACGCACGGTTTTCTATCCCGGCAGCTTCGATCCCGTCACCTACGGTCATCTCGATCTGATCGGGCGGGCCAGCCGTCTTTTCGACCGGATCGTCATCGGCATCGGTGTTCATCATGGGAAGAAGGCGCTGTTTTCCGAGCAGGAGCGGGTTGCGATGCTGCGCGAGGAGATCGGCAAGCTCGATCCGGCGCCGCCCGCCCGCATCGAGATCGTCACCTTCGACGGGCTGGCTGTGGATTGCGCGCGCGAGCACAGTGCCATAGGCATTCTCCGAGGCCTGCGCGATGCTTCCGATTTCGATTATGAAATGCAGATGGCGGGCATGAACGGCGCCATGGTGCCCGGCCTGGAAACCGTTTTCCTGCCTGCGGCATCGGGCAACCGGCATATTGCCGCCACTTTCGTTCGCCAGATCGCGCAGATGGGTGGCGATATCGGCCCCTTCGTGCCCGCGGCCATCGCCCTGCGCCTGCGCGCGAAACTCAACTCGCCTTCCACACCTTAGTCCCGAATTCAGCTTCCGGAGTTCGACATGTTGAAACGCATTCTGCCTGCATTCCTGACGCTTTGCCTGCTGGCGTCGCTCCCGGCCAGTGCCGCGGACAAATCCAATATCGTCTATCTCGACCTGAAGGGAGGCCGGGTAACCATCGAACTGCGGCCTGATCTCGCGCCGAAGCATGTCGAGCGCTTCAAGAAGCTGGTCAAGGAAGGCTTCTACGACGGCCTCAAATGGCACCGCGTCATCACCGGTTTCATGGCACAGACCGGCGACCCGACCGGCACCGGCTCCAGCGGCTCGAAATATCCCGACCTGAAAGCCGAATTCACGAATACGCCGTTCAAGCGCGGTACGCTCGGCGCAGCGCGCACCGGCAACCCGAACAGCGCCAACAGCCAGTTCTTCATCTGTTTCGAGGATGCATCGCATCTCAACGGGAAATATACCGTGTTCGGACAGGTGGTTGACGGTATGCCGATCGTGGACCGCATCAAGAAGGGCAACGGCCCCGGCGGTCAGGTTTTCAATCCGGACAAAATCGTCAAGATGCAGCTCGCTACCGACGCGAAATAGCTGCAGCCAGTCAACTCATTCAAGGAGCCTTTCATGCCGGAAATCAAAGACCCTGAAAACACCCTCATCATGGATATGACCCATGGCACGGTCGTTATCGAAATGCTGCCCGACGTGGCACCCAACCATGTCGCGCGCATCAAGGAGTTGGTGCGTCAGGGCTTTTACGACGGCATCGTCTTTCACCGCGTGATCGACGGCTTCATGGCCCAGACCGGCGATCCGACCGGCACCGGCATGGGCGGCTCAGGCACGAAGCTGAAGGCGGAGTTTTCGGGCGTGCCGCACGAGCGCGGCGTCTGCTCGATGGCCCGCGCCCAGAACCCCGACAGCGCCGACAGCCAGTTCTTCATCTGCTTCGAGGACAGCGGCTTCCTGAACCGGCAATACACCGTTTGGGGCCGGGTCATCGAGGGCATGGAAAACGTGGATAAGATCAAACGCGGCGAGCCGGTGCAAAGCCCGGACAAGATCGTCACCCTCCGGGTCGCCGCCGACGCGGTGTGACCGGCGCCAAGCATACCCCTCTCCCCGCGTGAGCACGATGGCCGAGCCTTCGCGGGGATGACGGGGGAGCGCATGTCTCACCGGTCTCCCACGATGCCTACGCCGTCAGCCTGCCAGGAGCCCGGCCACACTTCCGCGGCACCCGCCCGCAGGGAGCGCACCGCCTCCACCGGCAGGTCACGCACCACAAGCAGGCTTCCGATCGGCTCCAAACTCTCCTTCATGGGACCGATGGCGGCGAGGATGCCGGTATGCCCGAGTCCCGCCTCGCAGGGCAGATAGACGGCGGCGCCCGACACGTTGGGCTCCACCCGGCCGCCCGTCTGGAATGGACCGACCGTGCCGACCGCGCAAACGATGGTCTGCAATTCAATCGCGCGGGTCTTCGCGCAGCCGAAAACGCGCCAATATCCCGCCTCACGCTCGGTCATAGACGGGACGAGCAGGAGGTCTATCCCCAGCGGCGCCAGCCGCGCGGACAGCGCAGGCAACTCCACATCCAGACAGACGAGGATCGCAAGGCGCAGGCCGCGCCATTCGGTGATGTGGAACTCCGTGCCGGGAACGAGCATCCAGGCGCCCGGTTCGGTCTCGAAGGGCGTCAGGCACAGCTTGTCCTGGAAGCCATGAATGACGCCGTCCGCGCCGGGCAGCAGGAGGTGCGCGCGGTTGGTCCACGCATGGCCCGGCGCCGCATGCGGCATCGTGCCCGGCAGCAGGCCGAGCCCGGTCTCCTCGACCAACGCGGCCAGACGCGGGAGGCTGGAGACCGCCACTTCGCCCAGCCACGGGATTTCTCTGTCCTCGGTGAGACCGGGCGGCGCGAAGTCCAGCCACTGCTCGCAGGCATATTCCGGCATGACTAGCAGATCCGCGCCCGCGTCCCTGGCCGCGCGCATCTGCGTGCGAACGCGCGCGAACCACTCCTCCGCGTCGTTCACCGGGTTGGCGAGGTTCACGGCCCAAAGGGCGACGGTCGGCAGGGATAAGGTCATCGTTCTGCTCACAGCGCTGCCATTCTCGAAGCCGTTTTATCGCGGCGGTGCGGAAATGAGAAACGCTACGGGTCGATGCGCCGGATGGAGGCCCTTTGCGCTGCACGCGGGGGCTGGTGAGGCTCAGGCCGGCTTCTTCTGCGCCTCCGGCGCCTGCCGCCGCACATCTTCGGTCTCGCGGGCCGCGAGCGCGGCGCCGTCCAGATAGCGCCTGATCTTTCCGAGCAGGTCTTCGAAATCGATGGGCTTCGGCACGTATTCGTTCATGCCCGCGGCGAGATAGCGTTCCCGGTCTCCCGGCAGCGTGTTCGCGGTCATGGCTATGATCGGCGTGCGGCACGCCGGTTCGGGCATCGCGCGGATGCGCCGCGTCGCGTCAACCCCGCTCATCACCGGCATGCGGATATCCATCAGCACCAGGTCGTAGGGAAGCCGCTGCATCGCGTGCACAGCCTCAACACCGTCGGCAACGGCATCGACCACGAACCCGGCCTGTGTCAGCGCGGTCGTGATCAGCCGCTGATTGATCGGGTTGTCCTCCGCGATCAGCAGGCGGGCATATTTGCCCTTCGTCCCCTCTCCGACGGCGCGCGGGCGGACGCCCGAGACGGCGGCGGCTTCCATGGCGGTTGGAGGGCCTTTCCGCTCCAGCAGCGCCACGAGAAGGCGGATGAGCTTGTCCTGAACCACAGGCTTGGGACATGCCGCATCGAACCCCAGGGCGCGCGCCTGCTGATCGAAGGCGATGCCGCCCGAGGACGAGATGATCAGCTTGACGTCCGCATATTGGGGCCGCTCGCGGATCAGTTTGCGCAGCGTGATGCCGTCCATCTCCGGCATCATGTGGTCGATGATCACGATTTCGTAAGGGTGGCCGCTGTCTTCGGCGTCGGCGAGCGCAGTGAGCGCCGCGCGCCCCCCCGCGACGCAGTGCACCTCGGCGCCGAAACTCTTGAGCTGCTGCTGGAAGATCCGCCGGTTCAGCGCATTGTCGTCCACGACGAGGAAGCGGTGGCCCGCCAGCGTCAGCCGCGTGTTCTCGAGAATGTTCTGCGAAAGCGGCGTCGCTTCGGCCAGCGTAATCTTGAACCAGAACGTCGTGCCTTTGCCCAGCGTGCTCTCGACGCCCATCTCGCCGTCCATCAGCGCGACCAGCTTCTTGCAGATCGGCAGACCGAGACCCGCGCCGCCGTGCTTCCGGCTCGATGAGCTGTCGACCTGCATGAACTGATCGAAGACCTGCCCGATCTTGTTCTGCGGAATACCAATGCCGGTGTCGGTGACGGTGAACAGGAGGATGCAGTCACCCTCCGGCGACATGCCTGCGGGCTTGACCTCGATGGCGACGCCGCCGCGCTCAGTGAACTTTATGGCGTTCGCCGCGAGCTTGAGAAGGATTTGCCGCACGCGGCCCGCGTCGCCCGCCACGCTGTCGGGCAGATGCGGATCGACGTAGGCCGCGAGATCAAGGCGCTTGGCAAAGGCCTGCGGCCCGAGCAGGGACAACACTTCCGAGGTCACGTCCTGGAGCGAGAAGGCGATGTTCTCGAACTCCAGCGAGCCCGCCTCGATATGTGTCATATCGAGAATGTCGTTGAGCAGGTCGAGGAGCGTCACCCCGGCGCCCTGGATGGTCTCGGCATAGTCCTTCTGCTTGGTGTTGAGCGGCGTCCCCAGAAGCAGGTTCGTGAAGCCGAGAATGCCGTTGAGCGGCGTGCGCAGTTCGTGGCTCATCAATGAGAGGAACTCGTCCTTCGCCGAGTCGGACGCCAGGGCGCGGTCGCGTTCGGCCGTGAGCGCATCCTGGGCCGCGAGCACGGCCCGCTGCATCGGTTGAAAGATGAACACGGCGCTGACGAGGGAGGCACCGATGCCAGCCGCCGCAGCAAGCGCAAGGAGATAGAAGGCAAGCTGCGCCGTGTTGGCGGTACTGCTGCCGACGGTGTGCAGGGCTGCTTGAAAGGCCGGGCGCAGCTCGGTTCTCATCATCGTGCGCAGGGCGGTCATGTCGGCCTTGGCGGTCGCGCTGGATGCGCTGGGGAGCCGCATGAGCTTGTGACCGAGGATCAGGAATTGCCGGACCCTTACCTCCAGCGCCTTCATACCCTCCGGGGAGCCGTGCCAAAGCGCCCGCAGCAGCGGCGACATCGCTTTACCTTCGAGATGATAGCGCGCGTTCAGGACATCGGGATTGATCTGCAGGTCATATTTGATGAGGCGCCACTGTTCATCCAGGTCGTCGTGCTCCTCGCCGTCATGTTTCGTGAGGTAGGTGTAGAGTTCGACGATATCCTTGAACTTCGCCCGCAACAGCCTGCGCGGCTCGCCGGTTCCAGGGCGGCCGGACTGCCACGCCAACTCGGACTCGAAGTCGTCGATTCCGCTTAGGAGATCGGTCAACACCCGCGCATAGCTGCCATGCACCTCGAAGGATGACAGCATGACCCAGCCGACCGAGACCGTGATCAGCAGGCTCAGGGCGATCCCCAGATTGGCCAACCACAAGCGCCTGCGAAAATAGTCCCTGGTGACCGGACGTGGCGATGGCTGCATGGGCGGTCCTGATTACCGGCGACCGCGCTGTTGAGACGCGCGCATACTTCGAACGCTAAAGCAAGTTCGTTGAAAGAGTACTGCGCCGAAACCGGCAAAGATTGGGGGATGATTCATCCTTTGCCAAAGATGATAATATGAACTTTCCTTTAAACTCGGGCAACCAGCACCCGGAGACCATCGTTATCGCCCGGCACGCGCAGGAAACGCCGGCCCCCAACCGCCCGGAGGCGCGCGCGCGTATTTCCCGGGAGACGGATTGTGCGCCCGTGAGGACTTCCAATACCCCTCTCGAAATACCTTGAAGCTGCCTGTTTGGAGAAAATACCTTAACGCGGGGCCATCGGATCAACACAATTTTTACCGGCCCCGCACCAATGATAGTCCGGCTGTCGACGATACGCGCAGCAGGGCACTGCACAGAGGTGATCGAACGAGAGACGGGGGGAAAATGAAGTGTCTCATCAGGATGGCAGCCGCCTTGGCGGTCTTCGCCATCGGTTTCGCCGCGCCGGTTCATGCGAAGGTCGTGGCGCGGGTGGACCTTTCACAACAGCGGATGCGCGTCTATGTGGACGGCGTTCATCGCTACACTTGGCCGGTCTCGACGGCACGGCGCGGGTACATCACGCCGACGGGGCGTTTCCGGCCACAGTCCATGCACCGCTTTCACCGGTCCAGCAAATACAACAACTCCCCGATGCCGCACTCCATCTTCTTCCACCGCGGCTACGCGATCCACGGCTCGTATGAGACCCGCAAGCTGGGCCGCCGCGCGTCTCACGGATGCATCCGGCTTCACCCGGCGAATGCGCGCGAGCTGTACCGTCTCATGAAGGCACATCCCCATTCCAGGATCGTCGTCCATCGCTGATCGCGGCCTGCGGGGCAGATGAGGCATACCGGCAACGGAGTTCGCGAAAGGTTCTTTCTTAAGAAAGCTATACGGAATCAACGCATTGGAATTCCGGCACCGCAATTCCCATCTGTTTAGACGCGGCAAGCCGGATGGTAGGACAGTCCGCCCGCGAAACCGGTGCCGCAGCCGCAGTTCGCGCGGAAGGAAAGGACGCTTTTAGTCCGATGGAACTGTTCGACGTGGCGTCATGGAACGCCTCTCTCGCCGCCCTTTGGGCCGACGTCAGCATGCCGGCCTTCTGGGCAGGCGTACTTCAGATCATCTGGATCGACATCCTGCTGGCGGGTGACAACGCCGTCGTGATCGCGCTGGCCTGCCGCCAGTTGCCGAGACGGCTGCGCATGTGGGGCATGGTGCTGGGGGCGGGCGTCGCCATCCTGATGCGCATCGCCTTCACGCTGGTCGTGGTCACGCTGATGACCATACCGTATCTCAAGATCGTGGGCGGACTCGCGCTGCTCTACATCGCCGTGAAACTGCTGATGCCCGAGGAGAACGGTGGCAAGGAAGAGAGCATTGCCGCTGGAGAGCGCCTGTGGCAGGCGGTTCGCATCATCGCGGTGGCCGACATCGTCATGAGCCTGGATAACGTCATCGCCATCGCGGCGGCGTCGAAAGGTCATACCGCGCTGTTCGTATTCGGGCTCGCCGCCAGCATCCCGCTGATCGTGGCGGGGGCGCGGCTGATGCTGGCCCTGCTGACGCGCTACCCCTTCATCGTCTGGGCGGGCGGTGCGCTCCTCGGCTGGATCGCGGGACAGACCATCATCACCGACCCTGCCGCGCATGCTTTCCTGGCAGGACTGTTCGGGGCGGAAATCTGGGCGCCCGTCGAGATCTTCGGCGCGGCCCTTCTGCCTCTGCCGGAGATCGTTGCGGTGGTCATGGGCGCTTTGGCCGTGGTGGGCGCCGGACTGCTGCTGCGGAACCGCGCCGCGCGGAAGCCGGACTGAGACGGCGCTGGGGCGCGGGCTTCGGCGGCGGCTGAAGTCCATAGGTGGCAAAGCCTTTCCGCGCGTCCTCCATCTGGGCAGCTGTAAGGATTGCCGGCTTGCCGAGCGCGAGCGCGTAATAATATTGCCGAGCCAAGGTCTCCAGTTCCACGGCGGTCCACATCGCTTTGTCGAGATCGGGACCGGTGGCGATCATGCCGTGATTGGCAAGCAGGCAGCTATTGCGGCCTTCAAGCGCGGCCAGCGCGTTGCGCGACAAGGCTTTCGTGCCGAAGGTGGCGTAGCGGGCGCAACGCACGGTGTCGCCGCCGAATGCCGCGATCATGTAGTGGCAAGCCGGGATCTCGCGGCGGAGAATGGCGAGCACCGTGGCGAAGGTGGAATGCGCATGGACGATGGCCCCCACCTCGGGCCGCGCCACCATGATATCGAGGTGGAACCGCCATTCCGTGGACGGCTTCAGCGGCCCCTCCCACGCGCCGCAATCGCCCCCGACAGGCATGGAGGCGATCATCTCCGGCTTGAGCTTGTCGTAGGGCGTGGCGCTGGGTGTGATAAGCATCCGATCGCCGTGACGCGCCGAAATATTGCCGGAGGTGCCTTCCGTGAGGCCCTCGGCACTCATCCACCGGCATTTTTCGACGATCGCCTGGCGAAGGCGGCGCTCTGCATTGTCCATCTCGTCCCTCCTCGTTCTCTCCTGCCGCCGCCCGGCTCTCATGTCTGGCGCAAGGCTGACAGGGATATCTTAAACACGGTACGCGCCGATGGCGCCCCCCACATCGTTCGAACTGCGGGATGCACCGATGAAGAAAAAGCGGGTGGTGGTCAACGACCTCATGCAGACCGGCTACATTTACCATCTCACCGAGCCCGTGGGGCGGAACTTCCACCCCGATTTCACGCCGGACCTCACGCCGAAGCAAATGCTCGAACTGGGTGTCTTCGGCGGAAAATACATGACGGATTGCGCCGCGGAGTTCCCGCCGGACTGGTTCGCGCGAGCCAAGCTTTGCCACGAATGCCACGACCCGGCGCTGAATTTCTTCGGTATCAATGCTTCGCAACCGCTCTCGGAATGGCGGCGCAAAGGGTGGATTTACGAGGAAGACCCGCGGGGATGGTTCCAGTGGTATTGCCGGTATTACATGGGGCGGCGATGCCCTGACGACGAGCGCCAGATCAGACGCTGGCGCGCCATCCGCCGCCACGTGGCGCAGATCAGGAAACACTGTGAGCCCGGCGATCTCACCTGCCGCCGCAAGCAGCGCCAAGCGTTGCTGCACTGGGCGTACGATTCGCGGAATATATGAGGAAGAGCCCGCTGCACCGCCCCACATCCAACAGCCGTCGCTGACGTATTATGGCAACAGTGGCCGCGCAAATATCTCCAAATAGGTATAAATACGACCGGCGGATCACGCGAATCACCCTAGCGTGACCTTCAGCACCTGTGGCGGTTCGATGGGGACCGTGAATCGTGGGGCACGTGTACTGTTGCGTTTGCGTTTCTTTGGGCACGATTGAGGGAATCCAAATGCAGAAAACGCTTGTCGCCGCGTTTGCGGCGCTGATGGGGGTTGGGTCGGCGCAGGCCGCCGATCTGGGGGGTGGTTATGGCGGTTCGCTGAAGGATGCGCCTGTCGTTCAGAGCTACGCTCCGAGTTGGGCGGGCCTCTATATCGGCGGCTCCGTCGGGTTCGGCGTGGGCGACACCTCTGGCAAGGCCAGGTTCGACGACTTCGACTATGAAGACGAAGACGTGTCGAAGATCGAGGTGAGAAAGGGATACAGCCTCGTTGACCTTGTCGAACGGGTACTTCAGTCGAAATACGACGTGAATGGCGCCGTCTACGGCGTGCACGCTGGCTATAATGTGCAGCGCGGCAATCTCGTCTACGGCCTGGAAGCCGGCTTCAACGGTTCTGCCATCGACGGCGCATCGCCTTGTGTCGGCTTGCTCTTCTGCGAGCGCGAACTGGACTGGTACGCAACGGGCGTTGCGCGCCTCGGCTATGCTTCCGGCAGCACGATGTTCTATGGCTTCGGCGGTCTTGCCTGGGGCAATGTGACCACGAAGATCGGCTTGCTGTCGCCCGGCCTCCCCTTCCTTGAAGGCGAGGAGACACACCTGGGCTGGGTCGCGGGCGCCGGTCTTGAGCACGCTTTCAATGACCGTTTCAGCGTGCGTATCGAGTATTCGCACGTCGATCTGGGCGAGGAAGACACCAAGCTGAGCCTCAGCGGCTACACGCTTCCGATCACCGACGAGGTCGATCTGAGCTTCGACGCCGTCAAGATTGGCGCGAGCTACAAACTCACCGGCGGCAGCCAGCCGCTGAAGTGAGCACGCATCAGAATCCTCCTCTGTATCTCTGCGAGACCGGGTGTAACAGCCCGGTCTTTCTTGATGTAGAAGCGCAATCTAAAGTTGGCTGATTGCACTGCAGCAAGTTTTGCGCGCATGCTGTCACTAGTGAGCCACAGTAGTGGCGGTATCCTTGCGGTTATTTGTCGGATTATGTTGCCATAACGGCGAGCCTGCAATTGTGTACGGATAGTACCTGGTGCGTATTTACCAGTATGGGGCAGTACCTGAATTGGGCACTACTATGGGGAAAAGTATGAAGAAAGTCGTGTTTGCGGCCGCGCTTGCGGCTGGCTTGGGGGCAGCCGGTGTGGCTTCCGCCGCGGACCTTGGGGGCGGATATGGCGGCTCGCTGAAAGACGAACGGGCGTACGCTCCAGCTCCGATCTGGACCGGCTACTATATCGGCGGTCATCTCGGTGGGCTGTGGAACGACGGGCCGAGCGTGAATGGCAGGAAGCGCTGGTGCCACAAGGCTTACCAGGGGAAAGTCAGCGTTGCGTCGAAAGGTGCTGAAACGCCCGTCAGCAAGAAGAAATGCTATCGCTGGAAGGATTGGACCAAGCATGTCTCGTATGACTACAACGACGACGAGACGACCCTGGTCGGCGGTGTGCATGTCGGCCACAATTGGCAGTCTGGGGCCAGGGTGTTCGGTCTTGAAGGTGATGTCAGCTTCGCGGATGGCCTCGACTACCTCGCGAGCCTGCGCGCCCGTCTCGGTTACGCGAGAGGCAGCCTGCTGGTGTACCTGACCGGTGGTATCGCCTTTGCTGGTTTCGACGCTCAGGACGTCACCATCACCAAACAGCGGCGCCGCGGCACGAAGCAGTACACATTCCAGGACGAGGACGATAACCGCATCGGTTTCGTCGTCGGCGCCGGTGCTGAATACAAGCTCCGTCCGAATATGAGCATCGGTGTCGAAGGTCTCTACTACGATTTCGGCGACAGTACGAAGACTTGGGATAAACGGAGCCGCGGCTATTGCCACTGGAAAGAATATCAGGTCACCGAACGGGACGACAACGACCTCTTCGTCGTCCGCGGCCGTCTGACCTACCACTTCCAGGACGAACGCGCCACACCGCTGAAGTAAAAGCGGCAAGCGCCACTACGTTGACAGATTGGGGACGGTTCCGCCGTCCCCTTTTTCGCGTCCAGCGCCATCTTTGACTTCGAATATGGAGTCAGGCTTGATGGCCACGCGCACTCAACTTGCGGAATGGAGCATGGCGATCGCATGGCGCCGCGGCTGGTCGTTATCTCGCGTCGTCCGGGCGTGGTCCGGAACACGGTCCGACGCGTTGCGCGAGGCGGCGGACTGGGCGATGGCCGCAACTGCGCACCGTGCCGCGCTCGCGCGCGGCGACCGCATTCTGATTGCCGGCGGGGGCGGGGTCTTCCACGCTCAGGCGGTCGCAATAGCACGCGCGATGGCCGCAGCCCTGCCGCAGCATCACGACTATCCTCCGGGCGAACCGGCAGATGAAGAAGATCTCCCGCCCGCGCCACCGCTCGGCGTCGTGGCAGTTGACGCCAGCCAGGGCGCCAGGGCGCTGTCCAACATCCTGCGCCTGCCCCGTTCGCCCGGCCTCAGCGAATTGTGCCAATATCGCGCACGCTTCGAGGACGTTATCCACTGCGACGGGCGCAGCCCCCTTCACCTCCTGCCCTCGGGCAGGCCGCGCGCCGTCGGCGGCCCCTGGGGTGATCCGGGCGTCGCGGACCGCATTTTCCGTGCCCTCGATGGCAGCTACCGCTACGTGCTGTTCTGCGCCGGGTTCGACGAGGGCCTGCTGCTTGCGGACGCGATGATACGCCCGTTCAGCGCGGCCATTGTCCTCGCTCATGGCGATCCGAACGAAGAGAGATGCGCCGGGCAGTTGGAACAATTCGGCCTTCCGGCGCATGTCGTGCGCGCGTAGGCGGTTCCCCCGCCGTCTGTCCTCCCCTCTCGCAACGCTTTTCTCCGGACAAATGCGTATGGGCTTGCGAAGCGGAAGGATGCAGCCTAAGAAGAAGACAATCAGACCGTGTGGTGCGCGCGGACTCAATCTTAGGTTACATAAGCCCGGACACCGGCATGGCGTTTGGCAACGATGGCTTTCCGGCGATGTGGCGCCTTCACTCGGAAGCGGCACCGCCGCGCAGTGTTCGTGGCGGCGCCAAGTTGATTTACTGGAGTAGCCTTATGGTTTCCATTTCAGTCCATAGTGGCGTCGTTCTCTATGCTTTAACGCACACGCTGCTCCCGACGCCTCAGCCCTCGATCGTGGCGATGCCACCGGTCAGCATCGAAGTCGTCAGCGTGCAGGCGCCGCGAACGCCGGAGCAGCATCCCGCTGAGCCGGTTGCAGCCACCACGAGCGCCCGCGCCGGCGGCTCGGCGCCGGAAAAAGAGGCAGCGCAGCCGCAGTCGGACACCGCGGACGACGAGGCCGCCCCGGCCGGGGCCACGCCCGTGGCGAGCCACGATGCCGTACTGCAGCTGGATGCCGGGGAGACAGTTCGGGCGAAGTCGTCCCTGACGCCGGGCCCGGTCATGCCGCGGGTCGAGACGCCGCCGGAGCCAGCTTTCGAGCACGAGCCGGAGCGCGACATGGGATCGCGTGTGATCCAGCCCGTTGGCGATGGCCGCGGTCCTTCACTCCCACGCACCGAAGAGAGGCAGCCCGCTCCGGCGCTTTCCTCATCCGACGAGTCCGGACCGGTGAGCGAGGAGAGGAAGCCGCTTCCAGCAGCAGGCGGAGCACAGAGCGCAGGCGCGACCACCGCGAGCGTCGCGCCGGTACGGGTGCGGCAATTCGAGCGTTCCGCCCGTCATTCGGCGAACCGGGCACACGCGCGCGCTTACCGCCGCAAGGTCGTGGCGCACCTGACCGCCAACAAGCCCAACGGTGGAATGGGGCGGGGCACGGTCCGGATCGCCTTTGCGCTTTCGCGTTCGGGCCGCCTGCTCGCGCTGCGGGTCTACCGGTCGAGCGGCAGGTCGGACCTCGATCGGGCGGCGCTCGCCTCGGTGCGCCGGGCATCGCCTTTTCCACGTCCGCCCTCATCACTCAAAGGCGCGCGCCATCGCTTCGTCGTTCCGTTCTACTTCCGGTGAGACGCCGCATCCGTTGGCCCTCGCCATCGAAGCTTACGCCGCTCAACCCGCGCGCAACAGCCGGACAGCCTCGTCCCGCTCGAACAGATAGAGGCACAGCCGCGCAGCTTCGCCCTGTGGCGTGGTCAATTCCGAGTCGCGTGCCAGAAGATATTTCGTTTGATCGCGCGCCGCCGCCAGCAATTCCTCGTCCAGCGGCAGATTGGCGAGCCGGAAACCCGGGTCGCCCGATTGCCGCGTGCCCAGGATCTCACCGCCACCGCGCAACCGCAAATCTTCCTCCGCAATCTTGAAGCCGTCCTCGCTCTTGCGCAGAATGTCGAGCCGCGCGCGCGCCGTTTCCGACAAGGGCGCGCTGTAAAGAAGGATGCAGGACGACTGCTTCGAACCGCGCCCCACCCGACCCCGCAGCTGGTGCAACTGCGCCAGACCAAAACGCTCCGCATGCTCAATGACCATGATCGTGGCGTTCGGCACGTTGACGCCCACCTCGATGACCGTCGTCGCCACCAGCACGCCCAGCCGCCCCTCTGAGAATTCGCGCATGATCGCGTCCTTCTCCGCGCCCTTCGTGCGGCCGTGGATGAGGCCGACGCTGTCACCGAAATGCTGGCGCAGATGCGCGGCGCGTTCCTCGGCGGCGGCGAGATCGATCTTCGCCGAGCTCTCGACCAGCGGGCAGACCCAATACACCTGCTGGCCCTCGTGGCGCGCCCGCCCGATGGCGCTGATGACTTCGGCAAGGCGATCCAGCGGCACCGCGCGCGTCAGCACGGGCTTGCGGCCGGCGGGCTTCTCGGTGAGCTTCGAAACATCGAGATCGCCGTAATGCGTCATCAACAATGTGCGCGGGATCGGCGTCGCGGTCATGACCAGAATGTCGGCGCCCCCCCCCTCCTGTCCTTTGGCCTGCAAAGCATAGCGCTGATGCACGCCGAAGCGGTGCTGTTCGTCGATGATGGCGAGGGCGAGGTCGGCATAGGCCACGTCGGGCTGGAACAGCGCATGCGTGCCGACAACGGCGTGCACTTCGCCCGCGGCAAGCGCTTCCAGCAGCCGCGCGCGCGCGCGGCCTTTCTCGCGTCCCGTGAGCAGGGCAGTGCGGATGCCGACGGCCTCGCAAAGGGGCGTGATGGTTGCCAGATGCTGGCGGGCAAGGATCTCGGTGGGGGCCATCAGCGCCGCCTGTGCGCCCGACTCCACCGCCCGCGCGATGGCCATGAGCGCCACCACTGTCTTGCCGCTGCCGACATCGCCATGCAGGAGACGCAGCATGCGGCGCGGCGCCGCCATGTCCTCCAGGATTTCCGCAAGCGCCGCGCTTTGTGACCGGGTAAGCGTGAAAGGCAGAGCAGCCGTGATCTTGGCGCTAAGCGCGCCGTCGCCGCTGATTGCGCGCCCGCCCGAGACGCGGAACCGGCGCCTCAGGAGAGCCAGCGCGAGTTGCCCGGCGAACAGTTCGTCGCAGGCAAGCCGCGCGCGGGCGGCGCTCGACGCCGTAACGTCGGCATCGCTTGACGGCGTGTGCAGCGCACGGAGAGCTTCCCCGAACGTAGGCCATCCGCGGCCTTCGACGAGACGCTTATCGAGCCATTCCTCCGTCTCCGGCAGCCGGTGCAGCACCTGGGCGAAGATTTTGTGCAGGAATTTCTGCGTCAAACCCTGGCTCAAAGGGTAGACCGGCTCAAGCCGGGGGAGCCGTCCCGCCTGCGCCTCCGGGACGATGTAGTCGGGATGCGGCATTTGCAGCCTGGCACCGTAACGCTCGACGCGGCCCGAAAGGATACGCACCTCGCCGACCGGCAGCATACGCTCGATATAGCTCCGCTCGGCGTGAAAGAAGATCAGCTCGATATCGCCGGAGTCGTCCTCGCAGATGACACGATAGGGTGTACGGGAATTACGCGGCGGTGGTTGATGCTTCTTCACCCGCGCGGTCAAAGTGACGAGCTGGCCCTGGCCGGCATCCGCGATGGCGGGCGAGGCGCGGCGATCGGTGATACCCGACGGGAGATGCCACAGAAGGTCGATGATACGCGGGCGGGCGTCCGCTGGCGTACCCACAAGCTTGCCCAGCAGCCCGACATAGCGCGGGCCGACACCCTCCAGCGTTCCAGCCTCGGCGAACAGGGGATTGAGAATCGATGGACGCATCGTGGAACGTGTTCCGCTCACTCCAGGTATGGCGAACCGCCGGTCGCCAGCTTTTTGTATCGCAGATTCTCATCCGCGGCGTGGAAAATAGGAGCGGCAGCGGGCGCGCGGGTTGCGGCGATCACGATGATTTTATATCGGTTGCTATATTTTTTTGTATCTTACGATATAAAATTTGTAGCATCGTCATTCCTTAGAACCGCGTGGGAGAGGATCGGCCGTGGCCCGACCGCGATCATTCGATGAAAACAAGGTGCTGGACGCCGCGATGACGGAATTCTGGCGCCGCGGCTATGCGGCAGCCTCCACCCGCGATCTCGCCGAATGCATGGGGATGTGCGCACCGAGCCTTTACAACGCGTTCGGAGACAAGCGCGCGTTGTTTTTTCATGCGCTTCAACATTATGCCGCGAACGCCATGCGCACGCGGCTGAGGCGGATCGAAACCGGCAGCGCTGGCCTGGCATTGATTCGCGCGTATTTCGGCGAGCTTCTTACCAATATTCAGGACGATCCGGAACGGCGCGGCTGCTTCATCATCAACACGGCGCTGGAAGTGGCGCCACATGACGAAGAGATCAGCGCTGCGGTCGAGTCTTGTCTCGGGGAAGTGCGCAGCTTTTTCGAGCGCGGCATACGCTCGGCCCAGCAACTGGGAGAAACGCCCGCTGCGCTCAACGCTTCCGAGGTCGCGGACACGCTTCTCGGCGTCATGCTCGGCATCAGCGTGCTCGGGCGGACGTCGCAGGACCACGCGAGATTCGAAGCCATGCTGCGCCCGGTCTTCACACTCCTGCAATCACACACCCCTGCCGCCACGAAGAAAGGCACGCCATGATCGACTTCTATTACTGGACGACACCCAACGGCCACAAGGTCACGCTGTTCCTGGAGGAAAGCGATCTGCCCTACCGCATCCAGCCCGTCAATATCGGCGCGGGCGATCAGTTCAAGCCCGATTTCCTGGCCATCTCGCCGAACAACCGTATCCCGGCGATCGTGGATCATGAGCCTGCGGACGGCGGAGCACCGGTTTCCGTGTTCGAGTCCGGAGCTATCCTACTGTATCTCGCGGAAAAGACGGGGAAATTCATCCCCGCTGATCTGCGAGGCCGCGTGGACGTGCTGCAATGGCTGTTCTGGCAGATGGGCGGACTGGGGCCGATGGCTGGGCAGAACCACCATTTCAGCCAATACGCCCCGGAGAAAATACCCTACGCCATCGAGCGTTACGTCAAGGAGACCAACCGGCTCTATGGCGTGATGGACAAGCGCCTCGCGGACCGGGAGTTCCTCGCCGGAGAGTACTCCATCGCAGACATGGCGGCCTATCCCTGGATCGTACCGCACGAGCGCCAGGGTCAGAAACTGGACGATTTTCCGCATTTGAAGCGCTGGTTTCAAGCGATCGCCGAGCGTCCGGCTACGGTACGCGCCTATGCCCGCGCGCAGGAGGTCAACCCGCAGGCGACAATGACCGACGAGGCGAAGAAAGTCCTCTTCGGTCAGACGGCCGCCACCAGGAAGTGATCGCCGCAGAAGGCCGCGCCGCTGCTCAGGCCGGGGCGCGCCTCCAACTCTTTCTCACGGAAGTTGGTTGCCGGGCGGGATCGTGCATTTTGCCCAGGTCGGAGCGGGATTGCGGCGTTGCTGCACGGCTTGCACGAACACCTCGGATGTGTCGCACACCGCGCAGGCTGGATTTCCGCCGCCGCCGCGCCTATAACACCCCATTCTCGAAAACATCACGCGAAGGGCGGCGGGGCTCGCCTCCCCCTTCTCCTCACCACTCCACGCGACGGACGACTCATGGCAGGGCATTCAAAATTCAAGAACATCATGCACCGGAAGGGCGCCCAGGATAAAAGGCGCTCGAAAATGTTTTCCAAGCTTTCCAAAGAAATCACCGTCGCCGCCAAGACCGGCATGCCCGATCCCAACATGAACCCGCGCCTGCGCGCAGCCATCCTGGCCGCCCGCGCGCAGAACATGCCGAAGGACAACATCGAGCGAGCCATCAAGAAGAGCCAGGAGGCCGGCGGTGAGGAATACCAGGAAATCCGCTATGAGGGCTTCGCCCCCGGCGGAGTCGGTGTCATCGTCGAGGCGCTGACGGACAACCGCAACCGCACCGCCAGCGAGGTGCGCTCCACCTTCACCAAATATGGCGGCAATCTCGGCGAGACGGGCGCGGTATCGTTCATGTTCGACCGTGCCGGCGAGATCGAGTACCCGGTCAGTGCCGCCAGCGACGACGAGATGCTGGAGGCGGCCCTGGAGGCGGGCGCGGATGACTGCCAGTCCGATGAGGATGGCCATCGGCTCTATTGCGCCATGGACGCCCTGCACGAGGTGAGCCGCGCCCTTGAGGCTAAATTCGGCGAACCCGCGGCTGCGCGTATCATGTGGCGTCCGAAGAATACCGTGGATGTCGATGATGAAAAGGCGGAAAAGCTCCTGAAGATGCTGGACGTGCTGGAGGACTCAGACGATGTCCAGAATGTTTACGCCAATTTCGAGATTTCGGAGAGCACTATGGCGCGCCTCAGCGGCTGAGCTGGCGGCGGCGTCTCAATCACAACGGAGACAGAAGCCATGAAACATTGTGCTGCGCTTATTGTGGGGCTGGCCCTTTTTGCCGTGCCCGCCCATGCTCAGACGGAGGCACCGAAGCCGGACGTCGCCGCCAAGGCGGATACAGCCGCGACGCCATCGAAGGGCGGAGCCACCGCGGCATCCGAAACGGCCAAACCGCGGGCTGCCGCGACCGCGTCCGAGGGCGTCAAGCCGCAGGCACCGGCATCCGGAAAAGAGAAATCCGCCGCGGCGGCGGGAGAAGGCGTGAAGCCCAATACCCCGGCTGCCGCAGCGTCGAAGGCGGCCAGCGCAACCGCGTCCGCTCCCAAGAAGGACACCGCCGCCGCCTCGGCACCCGCGACCGGTCAGAGCCGCACTGCAAAGGCTGCCGATGGCGCCAACGGCAAGACTGTGAAGAAGGGCGTAGAAAAAGCAGCCACGCCGAAGAAAGAGACCACCGCTTCCACCCGCGGGGCGGGCGAGAAGACGACCGGTGCATCCTCGGCGAATGACAAGAAGGCCGTCAAGAAGGTGCCCGCCGCGACGAAGAAGGCCACCGCCTCCACCGGACGTGTCTCCGCTCCGGGAACAAAAGCCCGTAAGAAGAAGGTTACGAGGAAGGTGAGGAAGAAGAGACGCGGAGTGTCCGGCGCAGCGATTACCAGAGAAGGCGGGAAGACCTGCTCCGGCCGGGACGAATACCGCGTCTGCTGGTGAAGGGGCTACGAAATCGCGCCGGCAGGGGTGATCGGTGATCGCCGCGCCGTGCGAGTATCGCTGTCACCTGCGGGTGCGAAAGAAATCGCGCAGCAGCGCCGCCGCGTCGCTCGCGCCGATGCCACTGTAGACTTCGGGCGCGTGATGGCAGGTGGGCTGTCCGAAAAAGCGGATGCCATGTTCGACCGCACCGCCCTTTTCGTCCGCCGCGCCAAAATACAGGCGGGCGATGCGCGCAAAGGAAATCGCCGCCGCACACATTGCGCAGGGCTCCAGCGTCACATACAGGCTGCATCCCATCAACCGTTCGGTGCCGAGCTTCGCTGCGCCAGCGCGGATGACGAGCATTTCGGCGTGGGCTGTCGGGTCGCGCAGTTCCAGCGTCCGATTGCCGTCGCGGGCGACGATTTCGTTGCCAGGACCGCTCAGCACCGCGCCGACAGGCACCTCGCCGCGGCCAGCGGCGGCCCGGGCTTCTTCGAGCGCGAGAGCCATGACCGATGTGTTCAACTTCAACATGCCCGGCTCATGAACGCGTGAGTTCCTGCGGCGCGGCTTCTTCTCCCGGCCTCACGATCCGCAACCGCGGCCCTTTGACGAGCCATTGTCTCGCAACGACACAGCCTCGCCTTCCGCGACACACGCATTATGGCGACCGCAGATCGCCCGCCACGCCGCTGCGGGGGGTAAGATCGCCATAGAGCTTCCGTGCCTCGGCAGCCGTACCGCGGCGCGCGGCGAATCCGGCCACACGGAGCACGCGGACGCGTCCTCCCACGGCCACGGTGATGACGTCGCCCAGCTTCACCATGTGGCTGGCCTTCAGCACCCTACCGCGATTGACGCGCACCTTACCCGCCTGAACCAGCGCGGTGGCAATCGATCGCGTCTTAGCCACGCGCACATGCCAGAGCCACTTGTCGACACGCTGCGTTTGCGTACCGGCTCCCGGCGTCGCCATCGTCAGGCTTGATCCGTGGCGCCGCCTTCCATGCGTTTCTTGAGTTGCAGGAGCGCGGCGAAAGGTGAATCCGGATCCGCCGGCTTTTCTTTCGGGGGACGGGCGGTCACCACGACGGGTCTTGCGCCTCGGTCAGGACGGGGACGTCCACGCCCGCCGTCACGGCCTCGCTCCTGCCTGCCCGGTTCGCGGCGATCATCGCGGTGCCGGTCGCGCTGACCGTCGCGTTGAGCAACCTTGTGATCGCCTTGAGGACGGCCACTCTGCGGAGCACCCGACTCCTGCTTTTCGGATTGCTGGCTGCGGCGGTCGCGGGCTTGATCCTGCCTGCGCTGTCCTTGGTGGCGGCGGTCGTCGGCCTGCGCGCGGCGGCGCGGACGCCAGATTTCCTCGTATTCCGGCTCGGCTGCCTCGGGCGAGCCGCTTTTGTCCGCGTCGGCGGTTGCGGGCGTTGCGGCCTCGGCGCCCGAGGTGGTCTCGGCCCCCGCATCGGCAGCGCTTTCTCCGGCGGACTCGGCCACAATCTCGACGGCAGAGTCAACGACCGGAGCGGTTTCGGCGGCGACCTCCTGCTCCGGGGGCACAGATTCAGCGCCCGCATCCGGCGTGGCCGGGGCGGCTTCCTTTTCCGTTGCTGCAGCATCGGCAGCCTGCGGTGCGGCCTCGCTGTCGGGCTTTTTGGCAACGGGCCGCCGCTCCTTGCGGAAGCCGAGCGCCGCCAGGACGTTCCCCATTTCCTCCGTCGAACAGCCGATGATCGACAGCATTTCCGGCTGCACCTTGAACCCGCCGCGCCCGACGGCACCCGCCGGCGGTTCGGGCTTGGCTTCAGTCGGCTTCCACGAGGTGAGTGGGCGGATGAGGTCGGCGAGCCGCTCCAGCATGTCGATGCGCACTGCGCGCGATCCACAGACATGGAACCCCGCGGCGCGATAGAAAGTCTCCGGCAGCGCCTTGTCCACCATGACCGATGTCAGCCCCTGGCGCGGCGGTTCCGGCAGCGCCGCGGCATCGATGCCCACGGAGGCGCCATGTTTCAGCGCCCACAGGAGGAGGAGCAGGTCGGCGGCAGCGGGCTTGAGGAGAATGGGGAAATAAATGTTGTACGCGCCAAACCGTACACCGAACTTGCGCAATTCGGCCCGCGCCTGCTGATCGAGCGCGCGGATTTCCTCGGCAGCGATCTCGCGCGGCAGGACGCCCAGATTTTCCACCAGCCGGTAGCCGATGCCGCGCGCAAGCCCCGCCAGATCCTGCGCCTTCGACAGGTCGATCAGCGGCTTGAGGCGCGTTTCGATCGTCATCGTCAGCCACGCCTGGACGCGGCGGGTGACGCGTTCCTTATCGACCTGATTGAGATGTTCGTCCGCAGTCAGCACGAAAGCGGGGCGCAGCGGATCGTCGCTCGCCTCTATGCGCCCGATCTCCTGCTTCTCCCACGTCACGCCGCCCGTTCGCGTCAGGCCGAAGGCATCGTCCTTGGCGTCGTTGAGGCGCTCGGCGCGGTCGGTCAACTCGCGGGCGAGGATCTTCGCCGCGGCGCTGCGCGCGGCCTTGCCATGGACACCGGACGCAGATGCGTCGGGTGTGAAACGAAAGCCCTCAAGCTTGCCGACATAGTGCTTCTCGACATAGATCTGGCCACTATGCTCGATATCGGCATAGAGCAAATCCTTGTCGCGCATACTCTTCATCAGGACACTGGTGCGGCGGTCCACGAAACGCTGCGTCAAAAGCTCGTGCAGCGCGTCCGACAGCGTGTCCTCGATGGCGCGCGCGCGCTCACGCCAATGGGCCGGGTCGGCCAGCCACTCGCCGCGATTGGATACGAATGTCCAGGTGCGGATATGGGCAATCCGGTTGGCCAGCGTATCGATATCGCCATCGGTGCGATCGGCT
Source organism: Rhodomicrobiaceae bacterium (assembly GCA_050290865.1). Classification (GTDB taxonomy): domain Bacteria; phylum Pseudomonadota; class Alphaproteobacteria; order Rhizobiales; family Rhodomicrobiaceae; genus JARRLC01. Next base: position 190,585 of record JBNKIW010000004.1, read on the forward strand.
AGCGCCACCTGCGCCGCGAGCCAGTCCTGCGGGATGGTGGCCTCGGGAGCCATCAGGAATTTGTAGAGCGTGAGCACCAGGTCCGCATGCGCGCTATCGGAGATTTTGCGGTAGTCCGGCACCTGGCAGACGTCCCACAACAGCCGGATCGCGGCGGGTGAGCGCGCCATGTCGGCCACGGCCGGATCGTTGCTCAGGGTTTCCAGCGCGATCAGATCGTCCGCGGCGCGCGCGCGGCCGAGCCGTTGCGAGGGCGGCGCCGTGCGAAGAGAATCCTTCAGCCGGTCGAGCGAGGAGAAATCGAGCGCGCTGTTCCGCCATTGCAGGATCTTCACAGGCTCGAATTCGTGGTTTTCCAGACAATTGACGATTTCGGGGGCGAACGGCGCCACGTCGCCCGTGACGCCGAAAGTGCCATCCTTCACGTGACGCCCGGCGCGGCCCGCGATCTGGCCGAGTTCCCCCGCTGAAAGTTCGCGATGGGCACGGCCGTCGAATTTGCGCGTCCCGGCAAAGGCGACATGATCGACGTCGAGATTGAGCCCCATGCCGATGGCATCGGTGGCGATGAGGAAATCCACCTCCCCCGACTGGTACATCTCGACCTGGGCGTTGCGCGTGCGCGGGCTGAGCGCGCCGAGCACGACGGCCGTGCCGCCGCGCTGGCTGCGGATCAGTTCGGCGACCGCATAGACGTCGCTCGCGGAGAACGCCACGATCGCCGAGCGTCGCGGCAGGCGTGTCATCTTCTTCTGGCCGCCATAGGTGAGTTTCGACATCCGGTGGCGCGTGATGAAATTGGCATCCGGCAGCAGATCGCGGATGACGCCGGCCATGGTCTCGGCGCCGAGCAGCAGCGTCTCGCTCCTGCCTCGTGCGGAGATGAGGCGCTCGGTAAAGACGTGACCGCGCTCGGCGTCGCCGGCGAGCTGGATTTCATCGATGGCGAGAAAATCGACGTCGATGTCGCGCGGCATCGCCTCGACGGTGCAGACATAATAGCGCGGGCGCTCGGGGATGATCTTCTCTTCGCCGGTGATCAGCGCGATGTTCGCCGCACCGGTGCGCGCCACGACCTTGTCGTAGACTTCGCGGGCCAGAAGCCGCAGAGGCAGGCCGATCAGCCCGCTTTCATGGCCGAGCATGCGCTCGATCGCCAGATGTGTCTTGCCGGTATTCGTCGGCCCCAGAACCGCGATGACGGAGCGCCCGCTGGCGGTCCGAAACGGGGAGGAGGCTTGAGCGATATCGGTCATTACGGCATTCCCTCAATACAAAAGCAATCGCCACGCGGCGCAACCGGAGGTCGAGCCAGCGTTATAGAGCACCGAAGCGGCCTTTTGGCCAGCCTCCATGGAACCGCCTGTGGACTTTGTCGCCAGCAATATGGGGGAGGCTTGGCCGTCTTGCCGGTATCTAAAGGAAAATATCATGAACGACTCATGTACGAATCGCGCGGGTTGCCGGTCTTCGCCCTTTGTTCACCCGCTGAAACCGTGTCTATTCAACCTCAGCCTTGACCCGGGCTCGCGCACGCCTGCGAACGCCGGGCATTCTGACGTCAAAATCGACGGCGGTCAGCGTCGCGGCACCGACCGGCGTGGGTATGTAGATGTAGTATGGGACGTAAAGGCCCGATTTTGAAATCGGTATCATCCACACTTCAATGCTCTCATTCCTGGCCGCGAAGGCGCTCTCGTCATCGCCGCGCTTGTGCCCCGCGATGGGAACGTATTTCACCTTGCAGATCCGGGCAGGGCCCCTGTAACCGTCCGCCGTCTTCACCCGCTTGCTCCGTTTATAGGACAACTGGATGTCGTAGCGCGCCTTGCCGTCGAAAATGGGAAGCCGCCGGTCGCAGACCCCCGGCCCGGTCCTGTCGACGCCGACATTGCTCAAGAGCAGTACCGCACTCAACGGATCGAGGACGCCGTACATGTGCTGGCGGGTCACCGGGATACGCCTCGACGAGCGCTTCTGCGGCGGGTTGACCGCGATCTCGCGAACGGATTTACCCGCGAATTTCACCCTGATCTGCTCGGCCTTGTTCGAGGTCGTATAACCGAAGCTGTAGGCCGCTGGGAGGGGGCTGCTGCCGACGACGCGCCCTCTTGAAGAGGTTCGGCCGTGCCACTCGAAAATCAGCCCGGCAAGTACACTGATCCGCGCGTCGGCGCTAAGGGTGTACCGATGATTGGCGAGACGGGCGTCGAGGATGAACTCGCCAATTCCCATCCCGTTGAAGCCGATACTGTAGACGGCCCTCACCCTGGAGGCCTTGACCGGTGACGCGGCCGCAGCCTCGCCAGATCCCAGGAGAACGGCAAAAATCATCGCCCCGAAAGCAAGGGGACTGAACACAAAGGCTAGCCTGCGTCCCGCGCGCGCAGCACTCATGGCGGATCCCCGTAACTCTCGACTTGGCGGCGTCATCAGAACGCCCATACGTTACAACTCCACGAAATGCGAAGCAGAAGCACCGTCCTTAACGGTAACGCTTATTGCGGCATATCGCAAACTAGGCCATTCACGGCCAGTCCACCATGTCATGCCGTATTTTTCAATTTAGTCAATTGTATGTTTGGCAGCTTGGAAGCGGCAGATTTAGGGGGCGTCCCCTCCCTTCGGTTGCACCTGCCCGCGCTCCTCGCCCACCGCCCCGAGCCGGATCGACGAAAGAACGTTCCCCGGCCGGCAGACGGAAGCGGGAAGACGCCGGGCCCCTGCGTACACCGGATTCATTAAGAAACGATTCGCATTTGCAGGTACGCCGCGTGGGCGATATGATCGCCGGGCCCCATGAGGCCAAGGCGCTGGAAGCGCCGCAAGTCTTTGGTAGGAAACGCGAAGTTAGGAACACTCATGAAATGGAAACCGCTGGCCCTCGTGGCCGCGCTTGTACTCGTGCCCACCCTGGTCCAGGCCCACGGGCCGACGCGGAAGAAAGTTACCGAAACTGTCGAGATCGCTGCACCGGCGGACAAGGTGTGGGCGCGGATCGGCAACTTCCAGGATGTGTCCTGGCACCCCGCCGTTGCCAAGACCGAAGGCAAAGGCGGCAATGACAAGGGCGCCACGCGCACCCTGACGCTGAAAGGCGGCGGTACCATCGAAGAGGTGCTCGAAAAGCACGACGCCCCCGGCATGAACTACTTCTATCGCATCACGAAAGTGGACGTGAAGGTTCTGCCGGTGACCAACTATGCCTCCTGGCTGACAGTGCGTGCCGTCGATGGCGGCAAGTCGAAAGTGGAGTGGAAGGGCGCGTTCTATCGCGGCTATCCCAACAACGACCCGCCGCCGGAACTGAACGACGAGGCCGCGATGAAAGCCGTCCGCGGCGTTTACCGCGCCGGGCTGGATGCGCTGAAAGCATCGCTCGAAGGCAAATGAGCCACGCCATCTGGCGCGCTGCCGCCGCTTGCCTGTTCCTCCTCGCACCGCGGGCCTTCGCGGGCGAGGAGGCATTCGTCACCAATCAGAACGATGACACCGTCGCCATCGTCGATCTCGACACCATGCGCGTGGCGGCGAAGATGTCCGTCCCCGGCAAGCCGGTGGGGGTGGCCGTCAGCCGCGACGGGCGGCGCGCCTACATCACCAGTCCCGATGCCAAGACGCTGACCGTGATCGACGCGGAAAGGCGTGCCGCTGTCAAGACCATCGCACTCAAGGGCGGGCCGTTCGGCGTCGCGGTGCACCCGTCCGGCGCGCCTGTCTACGTCACCGACTGGTACGAGAACCGCCTGTTCGTGATCGACGCCGCGGCGGGTGCCATTACCGCCGAAATCCCCGTGGGAAAGGCGCCGTCTGGCGTCGCCGTTTCGGAGGACGGCCGGACCATCGTCACCGCCGATCGCGATAGCGATCAGGTGACGCTCATCGACGCCGTTAGCCTGAAGCCCATCGCCACGGTGAAGGTGGGCAAACGCCCCTTCGGTGTGACCATCGACGGCGCCACGGGGCGCGTGTTCACCGCCAATGTCGCCAGCGACTCGGTTTCGGTGGTGGACATGGCGGCGCGGAAAGTCCTCGCCGAGGTGCCGGTGGGCGAGCGGCCCTACGCAGTTGCGCTGGGTGAAGGCAAGGCCTTCGTCACCGACCAGTACGGCGGCACGGTGAGCGTGTTCGACACCGCAACCTATGCGGGCCTGGGCAGGATCAAGGTGGCCGAATATCCCGAGGGCATCGCGGCGAGCGCCGATGGCCGGTGCATCTATGTTGCCAACTGGTTCGACAACAAGCTCACGAAGATCGACGCCGCGGCGCAGAAAATCCTGAGCGTCGTTGAGACCGGCGATGGCCCGCGCGCGTTTGGCACGTTCATCCGCCGGAGATAGCTGGCGCGGGCGGCGGCACCGTCATTCCGCGGGCTCCAGGACGGGCTCCGCCCGTTCAGACATGCCTTCCAGCGCCTTCAGGATCGCGGGATAATCGAAATTCTCCGCCAGCATGTTCAGCCGCGCGCTGAGTTCACCGTCGCCCTCGCTGATCCGCCCGATCACCGCCTCGATCCACTCGCTGTTGAGGCTTTCCAGCGCGGCCTTCAGCTCTTTACGCATCGCTGGCGCCAGTCCGGCGAGCATGGCTGGCGTCAGCTCCGGCGGCGCGCTCTCCGAAACCGTCCTTTCGGCGGCGCGGTAAACGTATTTCACGCCCAGGAGGCGCGCCATGCAGTCATAGACTTCGTAAAAACGATACGGCCTGCGCACGAATTCATCCATGCCCGCGCTGAGCATGTCCTGCCAGTGCTCTCTGAAGGCGGAGGGCGTCACCGCCACGATCTTCACGTCCTTGCCGCCGGGCAGCGCGCGGATGCGCCGTGCCGCCTCCTTGCCGTCTATGACGGGCATCCGGCTGTCCATCCAGATCAGATGCGGATGCCATTCCTCGAATAGCTGCACGCAGCGCTCGCCATTCTCGGCGACCTTCACCTCGACGCCGATATCGGTCATGAGCCGGCTCAGCAGAAGCGCGCTTTCGCGCTGATCGTCGGCAACGATGACACGCCAGTTCGGCTGGCCGGGTGCGAGCCCGGCAACTTCACCGAACTGTACCGGCATTTCCAGTTCCGCGACGTCCGCGCCGCTCACCGGCTCGAAAGGCAGCTCGATGCGGAAGGTGGAGCCCCTGCCCGGCGTGCTTTCCACGCTCATGTCGCCACCCATGATCGTCATGTTGCGGCGGCAGATGGTGAGGCCCAGCCCGGTGCCCCGCTGCGCGGCGATATCCGGAAGTTGCACAAAGGGTTCGAATACGCGCCGCCGGTCTTCCGGCTTTATGCCGGGTCCCGTGTCTTCCACCTCGATGACGAGGCGCTCCGGCGTCCCGTGACGGGTGCCCAGCCGGATCGTGATCGCACCCTGATCCGTGAATTTCACGGCGTTGCCGACGAGATTGGTGAGCACCTGGCGCAGCCGGGCTTCGTCGCCCCTGATGTGGCTGGGAAAGGGCGAGCTCTGATCGAGCAGAAGGCGCAGGCCCTTTTCCCGCGCCCGCACGCGCATCAGCCCCGCGACGTCGCGTACCATGGTCGCGAGATCGAAGGGAGCGATATCTGCCCGCATGTTCCCGGCTTCGATCTTGGCCACTTCGAGTATGTCGTGGATCAGGCTGAGGAGATGGCGCCCGCTGGCATTGATGATGTCCAGGTTTTCGCGCTGGGTGGCGGTGAGGCCGGGCTCGCGGCGCATCATGGCGGAAAAGCCGAGAATGGCGGTCAGGGGGGTGTGCAGTTCGTCGCTCATATTGGCGAGGAACACGTTCTTTGCCTTGTCCGCTGACGTCGCCGCGCCGCGCGCGACGTTCAACTCGGCGTTGCGCGCCTCAAGCGTCCGTTCAAGACGCTCATTGGCCTGCTGGAGCAATTCCCCCACCCTCTCGCGCCTCTCGGTGCGCTCCTTGATGTCTCCTATCATCAGGTTGAAGGCTGCAGCCGGTTCGGTGAAGGCACCGTTGCTTCTGGCGTCAACGGGCTGATCACAAATGCCCCGGCCGACACGCCGCATGGCGGCGCAAAGCTCACCGGTTTGGCTGTCGATCTCCCGGCTTGCGAGGAATATGCTGGCGGCGGAGATTATCAACATCAAGATGGTTATGGCGACTACGGCCACCAGGATCGCCGGCCGCGATGTCGTGACACCGTCCTGGGCGATAAGGAGAGCCGCCAGGATGGTGCCCGCCCCCGCCGTCAGCGCGGCCCAAAATCCTAATCGAAGCCTCGTCCGGATACTCACGGCGCATCACCTGTCTGAACGCTGGCGGTTCCGGCCCGCTGCTGGCAACGGGCACAGGATCGGCCGCGCGGATCCCGCAACGGCCTGCCGCCGGTTTCAACCCGGATCAGGAGTACGCCAGTCATGGCTTATTTTTCATAAACGCGCGCCGCTCAGCAGGGAAGCCCGCGCCGTGCTTCCTGGTCCGCAAGCCGCAGAAGCGTCGGGATGCGATATTTGCCGTGCATCGCGTGGATGGCCCGGGCCGCCTCGTCCTGGCTCAGGCCCGCCGCCGTCACATGGAGCGGCTTCCGGCTGACACCGCGAATGACGGCGGTTGACCAGCAGTCGCCTCGGAAGGGCGTTTTGGCGACGCCGATGACCGGTATCTTCCGTCCCAGCGCCTCATACACATACGCGCCGAGGCCCGGCCTGCCATTGCCGTCCAGCCAGACATAGCCGTCGATGATGACGGCCTTCACAGGCTGAGGGCGTTTCTTGAGTACCGCGAGAATAACTGGAAGTTCTCGCTTGTAGAACGCACCGGGTTCATACTGCGCCGAAGTCGTCACGCTGGCTGTCAGAACCTCCGCCGCCTTTTCGTCCCGCCAGTCCCGGAAAAAGACGCAGGCTGCATGAGCCAGGGTCTCGCTATAGGCGGCATCGACGCAGGCAAAGAATTCCGGCATAACCATACACCTCGGTTCAACGCCTTCGCGGAGCGCTTGTTCTTGACGTATCCCCGCTCATAGCCGGTTTTGCGCCACGCAATGCTATAAAGTGTCTTGGTGTGGGAAAACGGACATGCTTTGTGGAGGTGCTCTGAGAGCGGTGCCAGCAACGAAGCGGCGGCAAGTCCAGTCATGCAGGCCGCGTGTTGCGGCGGAAGTGATCCGCGCCCGTCAGAGGGGGGCGCCGAAACGGTGCAATTCGGCACCTTTCTGTTTCAGCCACGTCCGTGCTTTCTGCATGTCGGGCATGGTTTCGCGAACGAGGCGCCAGAAGCGCGGCCCGTGGTTCATCTCACGCAGATGTGCGATTTCGTGGGCGGCGACGTAATCCAGCACGAAGCCGGGCGCAAATATCAACCTCCAGGAAAACGACACGGTTCCGGTTGCCGAACACGAACCCCAGCGTGAACTCTGGTCGCGGACGGCGATCCGTTTCGGGCGCACACCGAGGTTGGCGGCGTGACGGTTGGCGGCTTCGGTGAAGTCGCCCTTGGCCTCCGTACGGAGCCAGTCGGCCAGACGGCGGCCACCGTGCGACTGTCCCCCGGAAACACAAATACGCGGGACTTCCCGCGTATCACCAATCCATGCATTGAGGCTGGGCCACTGCTCACAGGCGCCGTTGGTGCCCCATTGATCCATCGGCGCCAGGCTATCGGCCTCCTCAACCCATACGACGCCCTGATAGCGTACGGCACCGACGAAATTGATGCGGTGGGTCACGCCGCGGAGCGGTACGACGGCGCCATCGATGAAGGGGATCGGTTCGGGAAGACGCCGGATCTGGCGTTTCAGCCATTCGACATGGCGGGCCAGGAAATCCCCGGCTTCTTCCAGGTTAACCTGTTGGGGAAGGGTAAGGATCGCGGCGCGTTCGGTGTGGCTGACTTTGAGCGAAAATCGTCGCGCGCGCTTCGACCGGCGCAACTCAAGGGGGCAATCAACCCCCACGAGTTTTACTTTCAGCGCGGCCTCCGCCGCATCGTATTGCCTCAAAAGCATGGGTCCCCCAACATCCCCAGTGCCCGCGTAGCGTTGGATCTATTCCCATCAAGGTGAAACTTTAGCATGCGCACATTCCCAATGCTGTTGCATTAGCAAGACAGTTCGAGAAATAAACTATGATCGTAACACAATTTTGGCGGTGCACCATACGGCTTATGTCTCACTTCGTGACATCCCTTAGGGGATCATAATTGTTAGATTGTAACCAGCTTAGCCTGACAGAAGGGTAAATGAGCGAGACGGATCATCGCACCTTCCGCCTGCGGAGCACAATGGCACGCGCCGGGCGGTTTGGTACAACCTGTGGCAGTGTGCCGGGCAGCCCGATCGGCGCGGGCGCCTCGCCCTTCAGTGTTCCCGCTGCGCGGGCAGTCTTGGGACGCGGCGAACGGATGGGTGGGTGAAGCCGCAAGAGTTTGTCTGTACACGTAGAAATTGACTGCGGTGCCTCTTCCGCCCCTTTGCCGCCGGCGAACCGGCGGAACAGGCGGCGCAGCGCACCGGCGCCGCGGACATCATGCCGATATATGAATTTGGTGATTTCCGGCACGATGTCGGCCTTGTAGCGCGAGCCGTTGAAGATACCGTAATGACCGACTTTTGGTTGCACGTGATGCTTCCTCATGCCGCGGGGCAGATTGCGGCAAAGCGTATGTGCGGCTTCGCATTGGCCCAGCCCGGTGATGTCGTCCTTCTCGCCTTCGACGGTCATCAGCGCCACGCGCCGCACCGCGCCCGGATCGACGGGGACGCCCCGGTAGGTCATCCTTCCCTCCGGCAGAGCATGCCGCACGAACACGGCATCGACGGTTTGCAGGTAATAATCGGCGGGCAGGTCCATCACGGCGAGATATTCATCGTAGAACTCGCGATGTTTTTCGGCGGAGTCGCCATCTCCCTGGACAAGATTGAAGAACAGTTCCTTGTGCGCGTTGAGATGTCGGTCGAGATTCATCGACATGAACCCCGTCAATTGCAGAAATCCCGGATAGACGCGCCGCCCATGCCCCGTATGGGGCCAGGGAACCGTCGTAATGACATTGCGGCGGAACCAGTCCGTGCCTTTGCTCTTGGCCAGTTCGTTGACGGCGGTGGGGCTGAGCCTCGTATCGACCGGCCCGCCCATCAGCGTCATACTGCGCGGCGCGTGCGGATCGCGCCCAGCCTCCATGTGCGACACGGCGACGAGCACCGGAACGGACGGCTGGCAGACCGCCATAACATGCACGTCGCCCTTGAACAGGCGAATCATCTCGATGACGTCGTCGACGTAATCCTCGAGCCCGAACGCACCCTCGGCCGCAGGCACGGTGCGCACATCCGTCCAGTCGGTGATGTAGACTTCGTGAAAAGGGAGCAGGCCCTCCACCGTCCCGCGCAAAAGCGTGGCGAAATGGCCTGAGAGCGGTGCCACGACCAGCACGCGCGAGCTCTTCGCGATCTCCTTTTCCGGCAGGTCGCGGCGGAAATGCAGGAGGCGGCAGAACGGCTTCTGCCAGACGCACATTTCCTGCACGCCGACGCTGCGGCCGTTCACCTGGGCCGAAAAGACCCCGAATTGCGGTTTTTCGTAGCGGCGCGTGCTACGCTCGACCAGTTCGGCCGCCGCAGCGGTGCCCCGGCCCATGCTGGTGTTGGAAAGCGGATTCAGCGGGTTACGGAACAGGAATTTCGCACCATCGGCAGCAGCACGCGCGGGCGTGAGCGCCGCATGAGCCAGTTCGTACATATGGTAAAGCACGGATACCGTCCCCAATTGCGAAAAAGGCACGCATTTTACCATACGCCTGCCCGCTGGCGACGGGGGTTGTGCTGCAATGCAACAAGAATTGTCGTTTTGGGACGCAATGTGGCACGTTTTCAACTGTATGTGGCTTATTGGCAACGGAATAGTTTCCATGCGCTGGCGCGAACGCGCCGCCTCCCTCTTCGTTTGTTAACCAATATTCTTTATGCTGTATGTCGGACAGGACAGCTCGATCCGAATTCGCATCCGGGCAGCCCGGAAACGTAACGCTTGGGAGTGGAAGATGGCTGGTTTGGTAATGGGGCTGATCGCGGGGCTGCTGGTTGCACTCGTGGTGCCGCCGCTCATCCCGGAAAAACATCAGAATGCGGTGACCCGCGTCCTCGTGCGTGCCGTCGGCGTGCTGATCGTCATATTCGCCATCGCGTCAACCTCTTATGTGCATGTCCCGGATGGCTATTCCGCGCATCTGTTCCGCGTTTACGCCGGCGGCTCGCTGCCCCAGGGACGGATCATAGCAGTCAATGGCGAGAACGGCCCGCAGGCACGCATTCTGACCCCCGGTCTGCATATGGAGCCGCTGATCAACGTGCTCTACGACGTCGATGTCTCGAAGCCGGAAATCGCCATTCCTCAGGGCAAGGTGGGCATTCTCACCGCGCGGGACGGTGCCGCCCTACGGTCGGGCCAGGCTTTCGGCGATCCCTTCTCCAAGGATCTCGGCAACAACATGCTCGACGCCGAGGTGTTCCTGAAAAACGGCGGGCAGCGCGGGCCGCAGACGAGCGTCCTCACGCCGGGCCGCTACCGCCTGAACCGCTATCTGTGGGATGTGGATGTCGTGGACGCGGTGGAGGTCCCGGCCGGTTTTGTCGGCGTGGTGAAATCGAACGTACACGCCGCCGTCGATTTCGGGACGCTGAAGGCCGACAAGCCGGAGAACTGCGATCCGATCCTCAGTGCTGCGGAGGCGAAAAGCGAACAGCACATCGAAGCGCCAATCGTGCCGGTCGGCTGCATCGGCGTGTGGCAAAAGGCGCTGCAGCCGGGCAAATATTATCTGAACGCCACTGCTTTCAAGATCATCGACGTCGATACGCGCGCACAGGTCTGGATCTATGCCGGTGGCTACACGAGGGCACAGATCGCGCTGACCGTGGACGCGAAGGGCGATATCGTCCAGCAGCGCACGGAAACGGAGGTGCCGGTCGATGAGGACAACGCCGACCAGGCCGTCTTTCTGAAGATGGAAGGCTGGGACGTGCCGCTGGAACTGCGCGTCGTCGCCCAGGTCGCGCCCGGTGACGCAGCCTGCGTGATTGCGGGCGTCGGCTCGCTCAAACAGGTAGAAGACCGCGTACTGACGCCGTCCATCCGCGCCATTACCCGTGACGTCGCCGGTGGCACTTACGAGGTGACGGAGCCCAAGCTCGATGAAAGCGGCAAGCCTGTTCTCGACGAGGACGGCAAGCCGGTGATCATCACCGTGCACCGGCCGACCAAGGCGCTCGACCTCATCTATCAGCGCCCGCTCATCGAATCCGAGATCGAGCGGCGTATCCGGCCTGAGGCGCGTAAATCCTGCGTGACCATCCGCGAAGTGCGGCTCGGCGAACCGGCCATTCCGCCGGAACTCCTCGTCGCCGTACGCCGCGAGCAGCTCGCGACGCAGCTCACCAAGGCGTTCCAGCAGGAGCAGGCCGCACAGGCGCAGCGCGTGGCATCGGAGAAGGCGAAAGCCACCGCCGACCAGCAGGCGCAGCTCGTGAAGGCCGAAATCGAGGTACAGCGCTCGGTGCAACTCGCCGAGGCGGCGCGCAATTCCGGTATCGGCGAGCGCGACAAGCTTGCAGCCATCGCCGAAGGCCAGAAGAAGCAGATGGAGGTGCTGGGCCTGGACGCGACGGTGAAACTGCGGCAGTTCGAACTGGCGCTGGGTTTCGCCGAGAAGCATCCGGATGTGATCGCGGCCATGTTCAACAACGCGCACAAATTCGTGCCGCAGGTCACGGTGGGAAGCGGTGGCGACGGCGTCTCGGGCCTCCTGTCGGCACTCATCGGCGAATATGTGCAGCGCAACACGGCAGGGGAGGGCGCGCCCGCGAAACCGAAGCAGTGATCGCGGCGCCGGCGCTTCCACTCTTTGACAATGACGGGCCCGCTGCGACCGGCGGGCTCGCAGGCCATGCCTTCTTCCCGGCTCAGTATCAGCCGTGTGGGAAGACCGGCTTCCTCTTCTCCAGGAACGCGGTCACGCCCTCGGCGAAATCGGCGGTGCTGAAGGCCGTGGCCTGAGCCAGCGCCTCGTGCTCCAGAAATTCCGCGAGCGAACTCGTGAACGCCCGGTTCACCAGTTCTTTCGTCAGGCTGAGCGATACCGGCCCCTCCGCAAGCTGATGCGCCAGCTTGAGGACCTCGGCCAGGAGCGCCTCGTCCGCCACGACGCGGCTCACCAGCCCCATCGCTTCCGCGTCACGGGCCGTCAGGCCCCGGTTGGTCATGAGAACGTCCTTCGCCCGCGCCGCGCCCAGCGCTCGCGTGAGCGTGAAGGCAAGCCCCAAGTCCGGCGCCGCGCCGATCGCCGGAAAACCGGCGCGGAAGGTGGCGCTTTCGCCCGCCAGGATGATGTCGCCCATCAGCGCCAGCGAGAAACCCGCTCCCGCCGCCACGCCGTTGACCGCCGTGACCACCGGCTTCTCGCCTGTCATCAGCGGATAGGCCCAGGAATAGCTGTGGCGCATGCGCTTGAGGACGGCGTCCGGTTCGCGGCTGTTCATGGCCCTGATGTCGCCGCCGGAACAGAAGGCGCCGCCGGTCCCCGTGATCACGATGCAGCCGACGCCCGCGTCGCCGGTCACCTCCGGCACGAACTGCGCCATGGCCGCCTTGATTTCGGGCCCGAGCGCGTTGCGGCGGGCGGGCTGATTGAGCCGCAGAATGGCGACGCGATCTTCGCGTTCCAGAATGACGGGTTCCATGGGCGTCACCTTCGATCGGCGTCAGAGCCGCCGCAGCCACACCGATTCGGTCGTGTGATCGGCGCCCTTGTTGAGGATGAGGTCGGCGCGCTGGCGGGTGGGCAGGATGTTTTCCTCCAGATTGCGCAGGTTGATGCGTCGCCAGATGCCGAGCGCGGTCTCGCGCGCCCCCGCCTCGGAGAGATGCGAATAACGGTGGAAATAGGCGTCTGGGTGGCTGAAGCCGGTCTTGCACAGCGTCAGGAAGCGCGTGACGTACCATTCCTCGATGATCCGCGGGTCGGCATGGATGTAGATCGAGAAATCGAAGAAATCCGACACGAAGGGAATCGCCGTGCCGTCTTTCGGCAGCGTGGCGGGCTGAAGGACGTTCAGACCCTCGACGATCAGGATGTCGGGGCGGTCGACGACGATGTGCTCATCCGCCCGGATGTCGTAGTCGAAATGCGAATAGACGGGCGCCCGCACATTGGGACGGCCCGCTTTCACATCGAACATGAACTGCAGCAGCGCCTCCTGATCGAAGCTTTCCGGGAAGCCCTTGCGGTGCATGATGCCGCGCTTTTCCAGCTCCGCGTTGGGCAGAAGAAAGCCGTCGGTTGGCACGAGATCGACGCGCGGATGGTTCGGCCAGCGTGCGAGAAGCGCGCGCAGGACGCGGGCGGAGGTGCTTTTACCGGCGGCGACGCTCCCCGCCATGCCGATGATGAACGGAGATTTGCTATCGGTCTTGCGTAGGAAGCCTGATGTCTCTGCGTGAAGATGCTGCGAGGCGGCGACGTAGAAATTGAGCACGCGCGACATCGGCAGATAGATGTCCGTGACTTCGTCGACCGACATCCGTTCGATGACGCCGGAGAGGTTGGCCACCTCCTCCTCGGTCAGCGGCATCGGCGTATCGGCACGGCGTTTCGCCCATTCCTCGCGTGTGAATGTGCGGTAGGGATTGAACTCGATCCGGGACCGTTTTGGCAGCCTTTCCAGCATGGTCAGCCTTGTTGTTTCGGCCGTGCGGCTTTCTCGGCGAGCCCCGACTGGCTCATCCGCGCTTCGAGAATGCCGAGAACATCATTCAACGTCACCCCCCGCGATTCAAGCAGGACTAACAGATGATACATAAGGTCCGCCGCCTCCGATGCCAGCGCCTCATCGCTCTCCCCGAGCGCCGCGATGACCGTTTCCACGGCCTCCTCGCCCAGCTTCTTCGCGCATTTGCCCGCACCGGCGTCGAGAAGCTGGCGCGTGTAGGAGCTGTCGGCCGGAGCCGTGCGGCGCGCCGCGATGGTCGCTGCAAGCCGCGTCAGTGTATCTCCGCTCATATGCACCTTACCTTACGGTTTTGTCACGTTTTTTAGCCATACCGCGATCTCTGGGTCTGCCGCAACAGAGCCGGGCGTGATCGACGCGCGCAGGGATTGTAACCAAAGTGTGACAAGGTTCGCAGCACATATTCCGGACCGGGCACCCGTATTTTACATGCGATCCCGTTCAAGCGCGGCTGCCGAAAACCGCTGATCCGACACGGACATGGGTCGCGCCGAAGCGGATGGCGGTCTCGAAGTCCGCGCTCATCCCCATGCTGAGGCCGGAAACCTTCGCCTCGCGGCCAAGCCGCGCGAGAACCCGGAAATGCGGTGCCGGGTCGTCATCGAAAGGGGGGATGCACATGAGCCCTTCGATGGCCAGACCGAGCGCGTCGCGGCAGTGGCGGACGAACGCCACGGCCTCCGTGGGCGCAATACCCGCCTTTTGCGGCTCCGCGCCGGTGTTTACCTGGATGAAGAGCCGCGGACGGCGCCTGCTGCGCGCCATTTCGGCGGCCAGCGCCTCGGCGATTTTCGGACGGTCCACCGTCTCGATGACATCGAAAAGCGCCACCGCCTCGCGCGCCTTGTTGGACTGCAGCGGGCCGATGAGATGCAATTCGATGCCGGGATGGCGCTCGCGCAACTCCGGCCATTTGGCCTTCGCTTCCTGCACACGGTTCTCACCGAAGACGCGGTGGCCCGCTTCCAGCACGGGCATGATCTCGGCCGCCCCGAACGTTTTCGATACCACGACCAGCGTAATCTCCGCCGCAGACCGTCCGCTTGCCGCCGCTGCCGAGGTGATCCGCGCCCGCACCTCCTCCAATCTTTCCACCGCACCCGTGGCGTTTTGCATGCATACCTCACAAAATCGAGAGAATATCCGCTACTGCGGCTCAAGCGCCGCTTGACCGCGCACACGTTTTTCGGCTGGATACGCGCACGAATGAACGGGCGCACGATTTGCGCTTAGACAACCGTCCGCAGCCAGCCAGCGTGCTGCCGGACATGAAACGCGAAACACAGCCATGGCCGCCGCAGACAGATATAACGCACCGGAACGTGAAAAGCATTGGCAGAAGGTGTGGAACGACGCCGGGATCTATCGGACCGAAGAGGACCCCGCGCGTCCGAAATACTACGTGCTGGAGATGTTCCCATACCCTTCGGGGCGCATCCACGCGGGTCACGTGCGCAACTACACCATGGGTGACGTCGTGGCCCGCTACCGGCGCGCACGCGGCTTCAACGTGCTGCACCCGATGGGGTGGGATGCCTTCGGCATGCCCGCTGAAAACGCCGCCATGGAGCGCAAGGTTCATCCGAAAAAGTGGACCTACGACAATATCGCCGCGATGCGCGCCCAGCTACAGGCCATGGGCCTGTCGCTGGACTGGAGCCGCGAGGTCGCGACCTGCGACGTGGAATATTACCACCAGCAGCAGAGCCTGTTCCTGGACTTCCTCGAGGCTGGCTTGGTCTACCGCAAGAAAAGCAAGGTCAACTGGGATCCGGTCGATCACACCGTGCTGGCCAACGAGCAGGTGATCGACGGGCGCGGCTGGCGTTCGGGCGCGCTGGTGGAGCAGCGTGAGCTGAGCCAGTGGTTCCTGAAGATCACCGCCTGTTCCGACGACCTGCTGGCCGCGCTCGACACGCTGGACCGCTGGCCGGATAAGGTGCGCATCATGCAGCGCAACTGGATCGGCAAGTCCGAAGGTCTGCTGATGCAGTTCGTGCTGGAAGGCGAGGCGCTGCCCGCGAAGCACAAGACTCTGGAAGTGTTCACGACGCGCCCGGACACGATTTTCGGCGCCTCCTTCTGCGCGATTTCGCCGGACCATCCGCTGGCCACAGCCTTGGCGAAAAAGAATAAGGATTTGAAGAGCTTCATCGCTGAGTGCCACCGCCTGGGCACCAGCGAGGAGGAGATCGAACGCGCGGAGAAGAAGGGCTTCGACACCGGGCTGAAGGCCGTGCATCCGTTCCGCAAGACGACGAAACTGCCGGTCTATGTCGCCAATTTCATCCTGATGGACTATGGCACCGGCGCCATTTTCGGTTGTCCGGCGCATGACCAGCGCGACCTGGATTTCGCCCGCAAATACAAGCTGAAGGTGAAGCCCGTCGTGATCCCGGAAGGTGAAGACCCGAAGGTCTTCGAGGTCGGCGCCGAGGCGTACACGGGGCCGGGCCGCATTGCCAATTCCAGCTTCCTCGACGGCAGGACGGTGGACGACGCCAAGAATGAGATCGCCGAACGGCTGGAGGCGCGCGGCGAGGGCGAGCGCAAGGTCAACTATCGCCTGCGCGACTGGGGCATCTCGCGGCAGCGCTATTGGGGCTGCCCGATCCCGATCATCCATTGCGAGACATGCGGCGCCGTGCCGGTGCCGAAGAAGAGCCTGCCGGTGAAGCTGCCGGAGAACGTGGCGTTCGACGTGCCCGGCAACCCGCTCGACCGCCATCCGAAATGGAAGCATGTGAAGTGCCCGAAATGCGGTGCGCCCGCGACACGCGAAACGGACACGATGGATACTTTCGTCGACTCCTCGTGGTATTTCGCACGGTTCTGCGCGCCGCACGCCAAGGTGCCGGTGGTCCGCGAGGCCATCGACTACTGGCTGCCGGTCGATCAGTATATCGGCGGCGTCGAGCACGCCATTCTGCACCTGCTCTATTCGCGCTTCTTCATGCGCGCGCTGACCGCGGCCGGCCATGCCGACCTCGCCGAACCCTTCGCCGGTCTGTTCACGCAGGGCATGGTCACGCATGAGACGTATAAAGACGCCGATGGCCACTGGGTCAGCCCCGATATGGTGCGGATCGAGGACCGTGGCGGAAAGCGCTGCGCTTTCCACGTTGAAACCGATGCGGCGCTCGAAATCGGTGCGACCGAGAAGATGTCGAAGTCGAAGAAGAACACCGTCGACCCCGACACCATCATCGCCCACTACGGCGCAGACGCGACGCGCTGGTTCGTGCTGTCCGACTCGCCGCCCGAGCGCGACGTAGCCTGGACGGACGATGGATTGCAGGGAGCGTGGCGTCTCTCGCAAAGATTGTGGCGTATGCTCGACGAGGCTGCAAGGCGCGGTGCCAAGAAGAGTGCCAAACGCCCGGCGCAGTTCAGCGAAGCCGCCACGGACCTGCGCCGCGCCGCACATCGCCTAGTGAGCGGCGTTAATCATAATCTGGAAACTCTGCGCTTCAATACGGCGATCGCCGCCATCTACGGCTTTGCAAATAAATTCGAATCCGCGCTGCAAGGACAAAAATCCGCCAAAGATGCCAGCCTTGATTGGGCGGTGCGGGAAGCTGCGGAATTGCTCGTGCACTGCTTTGCGCCAATGATGCCGCATTTGGGCGAAGAGTGCTGGGCGCGGCTCGGCTACAACAGTCTCTTGGCAAAACAGCCGTGGCCGGAGGCCGAAAAGTCACTCCTCGTTGACGATACGGTGACCATTGCCGTACAGGTAAATGGTAAGAGGCGAGACGAGCTGACCGTTCCGCGGGATGCGGCGCAGTCTGAAGTGGAGGCTGCGGTGCTCAAACTCGACGGCGTGAGGCGTGCCATCGAAGGTCGTGCAGTCAAGAAGATCATCGTGGTGCCGCAGAGGATCGTCAATGTCGTTGCCTAAGGGGATTTGAAGTGGGGGCAATCGCAAAATCGTTCAAGTTCGCCATCGCTGGCGGCCTTCTAGCAGCGTCCGCGGTGCTGAGCACAGGCTGCGGCTGGCAACCCCTGTACGGCCCGACGGCGAGCGGCGCCGAACTGGGCGACGTCATGCGGACGGTGAACATCACCACCATACCCGGCCGCGTCGGGCAGCGGGTCCGCAACGAGTTGGTTTACAAGACGACAGGCGGCGGGGAGTCCGGCGAAAGCAAGTACCGTCTGGATGTCGCCATCCGCGAGTCGGTCGTGAACACGTTTGCGACCCATACCGGCGCCACCGAAGGCCAGATCTTTCAGCTTTACAGCGAGTTCAGGCTGGTCCGCATCGCGGATAACAAGGTGGTCATGAAGGGGCACAGCAACGCGCGGGCCGCCTATGACAAGCTGCAGTCGGTCTTTGCCAATCTGCGCGCCCGGCGCGACGCTGAGAACCGCGCCGCAAACACGACCGCAGAGACGATCCGCACGCGGCTTGCAGCCTATTTCTCGGCCAACGCCTGAAACGATACGGCGTTCGGCGGTGGAATCGGCATTTGACCGGCGTCGTCGGTTCTGCTGTGGTCGAGCATTGCGACCACTGTCGGTCCGCCCTCCGCAGGGATTTGCGGAACGTCGCCTGTGAGAGGCGCGATGACTTCCTCGACATCAATGAGCGCGGCACCAGGACCGCGGTCAATCCATTGACAGCGCATATCGAGCCGTTCGGCGGCGCGCGGCAGGTGCTGCCGATGCACGGAAATATGTGGCGACACCGCCACAATTGATCCAATCTCCGGACGTCCCCCCGTACGATCAGTTCTGTCGTTTCTGGGGGTCAGCTAAGTTCTTGATTTTTCGGGGGATGGATGGAGGCGACGCCCGGAATTGAACCGGGGTACACGGTTTTGCAGACCGTTGCTTATTCACGCAAAAATCGTTTCCGAACAAAGCGTTGATTGGAGAAACCATCTACCCTGTCACCCCGTTTGTCCCCTGGCGGGAGTGTGACGGCATTGTCACGGGTTCGCTCAACAGCGCGGTGCAGGTGTTCCACTTGAAGGAATGCATAGACGCGCTCGGTGACGGTGATTGAGGAATGCCCAAGCCACTTGGAGACCTCTTCCATTGACATTCGGCGATCCTGCAGCAGCCTACAGCCGCAAGTTCTGCGTAGATCATGAATCGTAAGATCCATTATTCCGGCGTGCGCGACGATCTTCTTGAAGCTCTCCCAGACATAGGGGCTCTTCTGCGAGTACCTGTTTCCGTCCTTCCGGTGGAACACCCACGGCTTGCCGGGTCGTGCGGACAGAGATTCAAGAAGCACAAACGATCGGTCCAGGATCGGAAACGATCTTCCCCGGCCTGACTTACTCTTCGGATTAGGAATAAAAATCTCACGGCGGTCAAGCTGCAATTGCGTGTCGCGTTCGAGTGAAAACATCTCTTCTTTACGGAGTCCTGTGTCGATAGCGACCGGAATTATGACATCCCAAGGTACGGGCTTCCTGCCGTCAGGACGTGGGTGTTTGCTCCACTCGGTTGCGGATGCGATCAAGTTTGCCTCCTCCTGATGCGTCAGCACCCGATTGCGCGGCGGGTTCTCTGGCAGAGATTTGGCGCGCCCGCGAAGGTATGTCTTGATGGGGTTCTTCGTCACCCAGTTCCAGGTTTCAGCGCAAGTGAACAGCGTACGCAGGCACGCCAGATCTCGCCGGACAGTCGGCGTTTCAACAGTCTTGCGTCGCTTCATTTCGAAGTCGTAAAGGCGTTCGGACCCAATCTCGTCCAGATAGACGCCCTGAAAGTGGTCAATCAGATGACAGATTGAGATATTGTATCGTGTCGCCGTCGATGGACGGACCGTTGGAAAATGCTCAGTGATAAATCGCTTGACGGCTTGGTCGAAGGTGTGGCGGGGTTTCTCCCCCCACTCGGCGGCTGTCAGTTCTTCGATCCAGCGGTTAAGACGCTCGCGAGCAATTGTTTTGCTTCCTGTTTCAAGAGATTTTTCGAACGTGCTCGCCTTCCGTCTGACCCGCCCGTACCAGATATTTCCCCTCTTGTGGAGCCAGCCTCCCGACATGGAGTTCTCTCCTTAAGTTGCTCCCGCCACCAATGTTCGAATTCGGTGAAGTCGAACACATAACGCGCCCGCGCGCCCCTGCCCAGTCTCCGGCAGGGAATTTGGCCGTCTCGCGCCAAGCGCTGAAAATAGTCTGGGCTCAGCCCCGTCATGTTTGCGAGGTCACGCGTGGTGATTACGCCATTCACCGATGTCGTTCGTAAGCCATTTTGTCGGTATTTTGTGATAGTTTCCGTTGGTGTGTCCTCCTTCCCAACAGCTGTTCGCAACTGATTGCAGAATAATCTCGCACTCTTGCGCTCACCGTTTCCCGCGGATGCTTCAATTAGGAATGAATGAAATTCCGCCGCGAGCGCCTGCATCGCCTTTTTCCAGTCAGCCCCCTTGGCTTCCAAAAAGACCAATACGGCATGCGTTACGAGATTGAGGTTGGGATCGCGCGCCTCCGCAATCTCTTCGGTGTCGCTCGACAAATCGCGAGTATTTTTACGCACCACAACCTCGCAGCAGAATAATTACTGATCGTCGCCTGGCAGTTACTCCCTGCACGTTCGGAATCACGATCGCAATCGCAACGCAGGCGGTGTCATGCTCTTCGCCAGCAGGGGGGAATGATGAATCACAGATCTCAATAGGCCCGTGTGTGACCACTCGCATATAACCTCACATAGGACTCAGTTGTTATAATGCAACGCCTGCGTAATTGTAAGACATCTGAAGCATAACGTGCTGTAATTATTTCAATAGTTCCATATCATAAAGGGCTTTGTCAATGACAAATATTCTGCTGTCGCCATATTGCGAGTGTTATGTTAACTGGCTTAGCGGATGACGATGGCCTCTTCTCAAAAACATGGGCGAAAACGCCGTCCAGATCGCCCCCTGGGGCTGGCTCACCCTACTGCACAGCGCTCTTCGCAGGGGCATCGGGGACGATATAGTCAGGCGAGCAACAGCCTCGTTGAGAATGTGCCTCGCCGTTTCCAGATCGTGGATGGCGTGTCGATGCTGTGCGAGGTCGCACTCACGGCCGATAACGCCATGCGAACGTTGCATGAACGCGGCTAACTTCCTTCCCGAATATTGGGGCGAAAAGACCGTCCAGACCGACCCTGTCCGAACCCGCCCGGCGGCACTGTCCGATTTTGCTGCTATCTAACAACGGGTTGGCAGATAGAACTCTGGCTTTCATCAATCGCAAGATCGACCCTGAGGCCGACCCTGGACCGCCCCTGAGACCGCCCCTGTGACACGGAATGCCTTGCCAAGTAACGCTTTCGGCAGGGTCGATCCCTCGCGAAGCTGGATGCATGAACGTGGTGGACACCCTCCCCGAATATAGGGGTGAAAACATCGTCACCATCGTCATGCACCGCAATTCATCGCGGTGTTACAGCTACTTATGCCCCGCCCGGCTTTCCCTGACATCGTCATGGCATCGTCACTGTCCAGAACTGCGTAAAGGACCATGAACTGGTCCTTATCGGTCGTGAGAGATGATGAGGACGCCTTCCTGAATATAGGGGTGAAAACGCCGGCACCGCCGGCACCCGCGCGCGGAAACCCCTGCTCAGTAGGGGTTTGGCGGGTGCCGGTCCTGCCCA
>JBNKIW010000005.1:0-187244 GCA_050290865.1 Rhodomicrobiaceae bacterium
CCCCAGAAGCACAGATATTTCGGCAACCAGCCTGCCTCGATCATCTGCAACAGTTCAGCGGTATTGCGTGGCGGCTCTGAAACAGATCTTCGACAGGATCGAAATCGAAAATTTTCAGGACGACAGAAACCGAGCCATACAGGTCGTCACGGACCTTGCTGAATCGCCCTGCTCATGTCACGCGCGTTTTCACCCGATGACGCTGATCCGCATCCGCCCAGATGTTCCCGCCACTGTGGGTGAAAAGAGAAGGAACCGAACAGGGCCGGGCCATTCATGGCTCGACAAGCGTCGCATACAACCCGTCCTCGTACCGCCGGATTCTGTGCACGAAATGATAAGATCTGACTCGTAAGTCACTTATCGACGCCACTTCGCCACTTAAAGACAAGCGTATCATCCGCAACCAGCAGAGCAGCAGCCAGCCGTGCCGGTGCCGTTTGCAACAAAGTTGACCTCCCGCCGCGGGCAGGTCCGAGGCCTCGCCGCGCGCTGGCGGGTGTTGCCGGTCGCCGTTGATGCGGAGGCAGCGTTCCGGGTGCTCTACGGGGCGTCGCTGGCGGCGTTCTGGCTCGACAGCAGCCTTGCCGATCGATCGCGGTCACGCTGGTCGTATCTGGGCGACGCGTCCGGCCCGCTTTCCACGGTGCTGTCCTACGATGCGGGCACCCGACGCCTGACGCTGCACGACCGCAATGGCGTCAGCGTGGAAGAGGAGAGCATCTTTGCCTGTCTCGAACGCAGCCGCATGGGCGCGCCCCTTGATGCACCGCCATGTCCATTCACGGGTGGGCATGTCGGCTGGTTCGGTTACGAACTCAGGGGGGAGTGCTGCCAGCAGGCTCTGACGCAACATGCCACGACGCCGGACGCGTTCTTCATTCGGGCGGATCGCTTCCTCGCCGTGGACCATCTCGAAGGCCGCACCTATGCCGTAGCTCTGGCTCCGCCGGAAGGGGCCCGGGCCGCGGATGCCTGGGTCGAGGCCACGGCGGCGCAGCTCGCCAATCTGCCGTCATTGCCGGAACCGGCCCGCGGCCACGCCCGCGAGCCCGTAGACTTCAAGCTGGATCGCGGCCGCGAAGGCTATCTCGCCGATATCGGGCAGGCTCTCGAATGGATCGCCGCTGGCCAGACCTATCAGGTCTGTCTCACCAACGAACTCACCTGCCATCTCGATGCCGATGCCTTCGAACTATACCGGACGCTGCGGCGTCTCAATCCCGCGCCGTTCGCCGCCTACATCCGCTGGCCCGGCGGCGCCGTGCTGTGCGCTTCGCCAGAGCGCTTTCTCAGCGTGGACGCCAGCGGGCGCGTGGAGACCAAGCCCATCAAGGGCACCATCCGCCGGGATCCGGCGCCTGAGATCGACCGGGCGCTCGCGCAGCAACTCGCAGCCAGCGAAAAGGACCGGGCCGAAAATCTGATGATCGCCGACCTGCTCCGCAACGATCTCTCGCGCGTCTGCGAGATCGGGTCCGTCGTCGTGCCGTCCCTGATGGCGATCGAGAGTTTTGCGACGGTCCACCAGCTCGTCAGCACCGTGCAGGGGCAGTTGCGGTCCGGCGTCTCCGCCATCGATCTGATCCGCGCGGCCTTCCCCGGCGGCTCCATGACCGGCGCGCCGAAATTTCACACCTTGGAACTGATCGACCGTCTGGAGCGCCGCGCCCGGGGCGTCTATTCTGGCGCGCTGGGGTGGATCGGCGATGACGGCGCCATGGACCTGAACATCGTCATCCGCACCATCGTGGCGCAGGGTGGCCGTCTCAGCATCGGCGCGGGTGGCGGTATCGTCGCCGATTCCAAGCCGGAGGCTGAATTCGACGAAATGCTGCTGAAGGCGCGCGCGCTCATCCACGCCATCGCGCTCACGGCGACCGGCGGCATGGGTGAGGACCGGTATCGCATCGAGGGAATTTGAGAAAAGGAGAGGCCGTGCATGAGTGAACCAGTGGTGTGGTTGAACGGACGGCTGCTGCCGGAAGATGAAGCGTCCATTTCGATCTTCGATCGCGGCTTCACGCTCGGCGACGGCGTGTTCGAGACCATGCGCGTGTTGGACGGCGAACCGCTGTGGGTGGACGACCATCTCCGCCGCCTCCGTGACGGTGCGGAGGTGCTCGGCATTCCCGTTTCTTCGGGCGACGGCGTCATCGGGCAGGGCTTGAGCGAATTGATCGCTGCCAGCGGCCACGCCCAAGCTTCGCTGCGTCTGACGCTGACGCGCGGCCCATCGCGCGTGCGCGGGCTCTGGCCCCCCGCCATGCCGATGACGCCGACACTGCTGGCAACGGTCAGCCCGATGTCCGCCACCGCCCGCCCGCCGCTCAACGTCGTGGTGGCGAAAGCCGTGCGCCGCAACGAGCATTCGCCCCTGTCGCGCATCAAGTCGCTCAATTACGGCGACAACATCCTCGCGCGGCGCGAGGCCGAGACGCGCGGCGCCGGTGACGGCCTGCTGCTGAACGGCGCGGGGCGTGTCGTGTGCGCAACGGCGGGCAACGTTTTCCTGCGCATTGGCGCGAGCTGGCTGACGCCGCCCGTCGCCGACGGCATCCTCGCGGGAACGGCGCGCCGCCGTCTTTTGGGCCTCATCGGTGCCCGCGAGGTATCGATCGATGCCAGCGCGCTGGCGCAGGCCGATGCGGCTTTCCTGAGCAACAGCCTCGGATTGACCGCCATTCGCGCCATCGAAGGCCGCGAATTGGGGGATATCGGCGATTTCCTCGGGGGGCTTTCGCTGTTCCGGTGCGGCTGAAGTGGCGGACCGCTCGCAACTGGGACGAAATGCCTTGGCGCGGCCAGAAAAATGGCGTTGTATGACCGTGCAGTGAGCGAGCGGGCCTCCGGATGGGCAGGATGCGAAAGACCATCTTCCGGACGGAAAACATCACCAAGGTGTACGACACCGGTGCTGTGCAGGTGCAAGCCCTGCGCGGCGTCACGCTCGAACTCTATGCCAGCGAGGTGGTGGTGCTGCTCGGGCCGTCCGGCTCCGGCAAGTCGACGCTCCTGAATATTCTCGGCGGCCTCGATCTGGCGACATCGGGCAGGGTCATCTTCGAAGACCAGGATCTCGGCGCCTTCGATGAGAACGCGCTGACCGAGTTCCGGCGCCACCACATCGGCTTCGTTTTCCAGTTCTACAATCTGATCCCGAGCCTGACCGCGCGCGAAAACGTGGCGCTGGTGACCGAGATCGCCGATGAGCCGATGCGGCCCGAGGACGCGCTCGATATTGTCGGCCTGGGCGAGCGCATGGACCATTTTCCCGCCGAGCTGTCAGGCGGCGAGCAGCAGCGTGTGGCCATCGCGCGCGCCATCGCCAAGCGCCCGAAGGTGCTGCTGTGCGACGAGCCGACCGGCGCGCTGGACTCGAAAACCGGCATCCGCGTCATCGAAGCGCTGATAAAAGTCAACGACGAACTGGGCACGACGACGGCGATCATCACGCACAACGCGCCGATCAAGGACATCGCCCATCGGGTGATCTTCTTCCACGACGGGCAGATCGCCCGCATTGCCGAAAACACGCATCGGCTGGCGCCCTCGGAACTGACGTGGTGACGGTGGGGCAAAGCGGGAGCGGCTGAGACATGTTCGTTACGGCGCTGAACAAGAAGCTGCTCCGCGATCTGATGCATATGCGCGGCCAGGCGGCGGCCATTGCCCTCGTCATTGCCGCCGGTGTCGCCACCCTCATCCTGGCGACGGGCGTTCGCGACTCGCTGGAGGAAACGCGGCGGGCCTATTACGAGCGCTACCGTTTTGCCGACATCTTCGCCCAGGCGCGGCGTGCGCCCGATTACGTCAAGGACCGGCTGGCGCGGATACCGGGCGTGGCAGCCGTCGAGACACGCATCGTCTTCCCGGTGCTGCTCGATATCGAAGGCATGAAGGCGCCTGCCTCCGGGAAAGTGCTGTCGCTGCCGAGAACCGGCGAACCGGTGCTCAACGCCCTGTTTCTGCGC
Organism: Rhodomicrobiaceae bacterium; assembly: GCA_050290865.1. GTDB lineage: Bacteria > Pseudomonadota > Alphaproteobacteria > Rhizobiales > Rhodomicrobiaceae > JARRLC01. The sequence goes on from JBNKIW010000005.1 coordinate 3,975, forward strand.
TCCGGGCGTCTGCCCGATCCCGCCCGCGATGATGAAATCGCCGTCAACGAATCTTTCGCCAAGGCCAATGACTTCCAGCCCGGCTCGAAGCTGAAAGCGATCCTCAATGGCCGCAAACGCGAACTCACCATCGTCGGGATCGTGCTGTCGCCCGAATTCGTCTACGCGCTGGCTCCGGGCGAACTGGTGCCGGACGACAAGCGCTTCGGCCTCCTCTGGATGCCGCATAATGCTGCGGCCGGAGCGTTCGACCTCGACGGCGCCTTCAACGATGTCAGCCTCAAGCTGCGCCGGGACGCCCTCGAACCCGACGTGATCGACCGCGTCAACACGATCCTGGAGCCTTTCGGCGGCACCGACGCCTTTCCGCGCAAGGACCAGCAGTCCAACGCCTTCCTCGACGCCGAGCTGGAGCAGCTCAGCGCCATGGCGCATATCATTCCGCCGATCTTCCTGGCGGTCGCCGCGTTCCTCCTCAATGTGACGCTGGCGCGGATCATCGCGCTGGAGCGCGAGCAGATCGGGCTCCTGAAAGCGCTCGGCTACCGGCGCACGGTCATCGCCGCACACTACCTCAAATTCGCCGCCCTGATCGCCGCCGTGGGCATCCTGATCGGGTTTGGCGCGGGGACATGGCTGGGGCGCGGGCTGACACGGATCTACACCCAGTTCTACCACTTCCCGTTTCTGGTGTTTCTCTATTCATTCAAGGTCTATGTCGCCGCTGGTGGCATCAGTCTGGCCGCCGCGATCATCGGCGCGTTGCGTGCGGCGCTCCACGCCGTCAACCTGCCGCCCGCCGTTGCCATGGCCGCTCCCATACCGGTGCGCTACCGGCGGACTTGGCTCAGCAACCTCGCTCCCGTAAAACGGCTGTCGCAGTCGAGCATGATGATCCTGCGCCACCTCTTCCGCTATCCGCTACGCAGCCTGATGACCACGGCGGGGATCGCCAGTTCGGTGGCGCTGCTGATCACCTCGCTGTTCACGCTCGACTCCATCGAGTTCATGATCGACGTGACCTATTTCCGTACCATGCGCCAGGACATCACCGTCACTTTCAACGACATCAAGTCTATCAAGGTGACGCAGGAACTGCAGCGTCTGCCGGGCGTGCTCAACGCGGAGGTGGGGCGGTCCGTACCCGTTACGATGCGTTATGGGCCGCGGTCGAAACGCCTCGCGCTCACCGCCATTCAGAACGGCGCCGACCTGCAAAGGCTGCTCGACGGAAACTTGCGTCCCGTCAGCCTGCCGGACACCGGACTTGTTCTGAGTGGCAAACTCGCGGAACTGCTCGGCGCGGGGCTGGGCGACCGGGTCATCGTCGACGTGCATTACGGGCGGCGCAGGCAGCTCGTCCTGCCGGTCACGGCCATCGTCGAGGGCTATCTCGGCCTTGGCGCCTATATGGCGATGGGGCCGCTGAACGCCGCGCTCGGCGACGGGCGCGCGGTGACGGGAGCGTTCCTGCAGGCGGACAGCGCGGAAATCGACGCGCTCTATGCCAAGTTGAAGGAAATGCCCGCGGTTTCCGGCGTCACGCTGATGAAGATGTCGCTGAAATCGTTCCGCGATACGCTGGCGCAGAACATGAACATCATGACGGCCGTCTATGTCGTGCTCTCCGCGATCATCGCCTTCGGCGTTGTCTACAACAGCGCGCGCATCCAGCTTTCCGAGCGTGGGCGTGAACTGGCGAGCCTGCGTGTCCTGGGGTTTACGCGCGGTGAAGTGTCCCACATCCTGCTCGGCGAGGTGGCGATCCTGGTGGTGTTCGCCATTCCGCTCGGCTGGGTGATGGGCTACTGGCTGGCCGCGTTCGTGGTCATGGGGCTGGATACCGAGCTTTTTCGCGTGCCGCTGATCGTCTCGCGCGCGACATACACGCAGGCGGCCATGGTGGTGCTGGCCGCCGCAGCATTTTCGGCACTCGTCATCAGGCGCCGTATCGACCGGCTGGACCTGATCGCGGTTCTCAAGACGCGGGAGTAAGAGGGATGGGACGGAACGGACGCAGGCGGATCACATGGGCGGCCGCGGCATTCGCGCTGGGCGTCGCGGTGATTTGGGGACTCTGGCCGCAGCCGGTTCCCGCCGATCTCGTGACGCTGGCGCGCGGGCCGCTGGTCGTTACCGTGGACCATGAAGGCGTGACCGACATCAAGGAAGTGTTCACCGTCTCGGCGCCGGTTCCCGGCCGCGTGCTGCGCTCGCCATTCAAGGTGGGCGACAAGGTCGAGAAGGGCAAAACGGTCGTGGCGTCCATATTGCCCAGTGCGCCGCCGTTTCTGAACGAGCGTAACCGCCGCATCGCCGAAGCCGCCGTCAAATCCGCGGAGGCGGCGCTGAACCTTTCAGGGGCGAACGTCACCAGGGCGGAGGCAGAGCTGGAGTTTGCCAAGAGCGACCTGCGGCGGGCCAGGCAACTGGCGCCACGAGGCACGATTTCGCAGCGCAGGCTCGAAGAGGCGAGGATCGCCTACGAGACCAAGGAGGCGGGTCTTGCCAGCGCCAAGGCTGACGCCATCATGCGCCAGCGCGAACTTGAGCGCGCCCGTGCCAACCTCACCCAGCCGGGCGGTGGAGACGGCGCCGCCGGCGCGCGTTCCCGTGTCGATGTCACAGCGCCGGTATCGGGTTATGTGCTGAAGGTGACGACCGAGAGCGAGAACGTGGTCGCGGCGGGCACGCCGCTCGTCGATATCGGCGATCCCAGAAATCTCGAAGTCAATGCCGACTTCCTGTCAACCGACGCCGTGCGTATCCGCGAGGGGGCCGAGGCTACCATCGAGAACTGGGGCGGTGAGCCTCTCCATGCAAAGGTGCGCCGCGTGGAACCGGCGGGTTTCACGAAGGTTTCGGCGCTTGGCGTGGAGGAACAGCGGGTGTTCGTTCGCCTCGATTTGACCGATCCGGCGCCCAAGTGGCAGCGCCTCGGCCACGACTACCGAGTCTTCGTCCGCGTCGTGGTGGCGAAGGTGGAAAACGCGCTGACCGTTCCCTTGAGCGCCTTGTTCCGCAAGGGCGACCGGTGGGCCGTGTTCAAGGTGGTGGACGGACGGGCGAAGCTCGCGCTGGTGGCGACCGGCGAGCGGAACCTGCGATCCGCCGAGGTCAAGAGCGGTCTGACGGAGGGGGACACCGTCATCGTGCACCCGAACGACCGCATCGCCGATGGCGTCAGCATCGCGGCGCGGCAGATCAGCGAATAGATTCGTCTCAAAGACCCGCGTCTCCGGCAGGCTCGGTGATGGCGGGAACACAGGCGACGCGAACGTTCCAAATCCTCAGCTTGGCGCAAGGTGAGGGCGGCAAGGTCTTTCACAGCGCACGCTTTCATTCGTGGCTGAAGGAAAGAACCGATGAACGTCAGCAGACTTCCGTTTCGGCTCCTGGCACAGATCCTGCTCTCCGGCATGATGGCGGCCTGGCTCTGCACGGCCGCAATTGCCGCCGATCCGCTGCCATCGTGGAACAATGGTCCGGCGAAAAAGGCGATCGTAAACTTCGTCGCCACCGTGACAAACGAGGACGGCGAGAATTACGTGCCCCCGGCCGAGCGCATCGCCACGTTCGACAATGACGGCACGCTCTGGGTCGAGCAGCCGCTCAACGCCCAGACCGCGTTCATCATCGATCGCGTGAAGGAACTGGCGCCGCTGCACCCCGAATGGAAGACGAAGGAGCCCTTCAAAACACTTCTGACGGGCGACACCCAGGCCGTGAAGGCGTTGAGCAAGCGCGATATCCTGGAGGCCGTGATGACCGCCGACACGGGAATGACCGCCTCCCAGTTCGCCGGCCTCGTGACGGAGTGGATGAACAGGGCGATCCATCCACGGTTCGAGCGGTTGTACACCGAGCTTGCCTATCAGCCGCAACTCGAACTCCTGTCCTATCTGCGGGACAACGGTTTCAAGACCTACATCATTTCAGGCTCGGGGATGGAGTTCATGCGGCCCTGGACCGAAAGGGTCTATGGCATACCACCCGAACAGGTCGTCGGGTCCAGCGTCAAGACCGAGTTCCGGATCAAGGACGGCGAGCCCGTCCTGTACCGGCTGCCGCAGCTCGAATTCATCGACGACAAAGCGGGGAAGCCGGTCGGCATCTATGAACACATCGGCCGCCGTCCGCTCCTGGCCTTCGGGAATTCGGATAACGACAAGGAAATGATCGAGTACACCACGGCGGGGCAGGGGCCGCGCCTGGGGCTCTTTCTTCACCACACCGATGGCGAACGCGAATACGCTTATGACCGCAAAAGCCCAACCGGCAGGCTCGATGAGGTTCTCGGCGAGGCCGATAGACGGGGCTGGATCGTGGTGGACATGAAGCGGGACTGGAGCCGTGTGTTCCCGCCCGTGGAGCAGACCGGCACCGTAGAGTGATTTGAGAGGTCGTCGTCCGGGCGGGACCGCCTTGGTGTGAAACGGCCCCGCCCGGATCGCGATTACAGCGCGCTGTCTCCGGTCTCGCTGGTGCGGATGCGCATCGCTTCCTGCAGATCGAGAACGAAAATCTTGCCGTCCCCGATCTTGCCCGTCGCCGCAGCGCTGCGAATGGCCTCGATGGCGCCTTCCGCGCTGTCGGAAGCCACGGCGATTTCGAGTTTCACCTTCGGCACATAGCTGATCTGGTACTCGGCGCCGCGATAGATCTCGGTGTGCCCGCCCTGGCGGCCATAGCCGCGCACTTCGGTGACGGTCATGCCCTGGATGTTGATCGCCGACAGCGCCTCGCGCACCCGGTCGAGGGCATGGGGCTGAATGATCGCTACAATCAGTTTCACGGCTGCTGCCTCCTAGATGTTATACCCGGTCTCGCCATGCTCGGCGAAATCCAGCCCCTGGGTCTCGTCGTCCTCGCTAACACGCAGACCCACGAGCGCCTTGACCGCCAACACGATGACAGCCGTTCCGGCGGCGGACCATACCGCGGTTCCGACGACGCCCGCGACTTGCGCCAGGAACTGGGTGATCACGGTTTTGCCCTCCGCGAGCCCCACGCCGCCGAGCGCGGTCGTGGCGACGAAGCCGGCCAGAAGAGTGCCCGTCACGCCCCCGACGCCGTGAACGGCGAGCACGTCCAGCGAGTCGTCGATTCCGAGCGTGCGCTTCATGAAATTCACCGCGAAATAGCAGATGAAGCCGCCGGCCAGACCCAGGATAACAGCGCCCGCCGGTCCCGCATAGCCCGAGGCGGGGGTGATTGTCGCAAGGCCCGCGATCGTGCCGGTGACGAGGCCGATGAGGCTCGGCTTGCCGTAGCGTACCCATTCGATGCCGAGCCAGACGAGCGAGGCGATCGCCGCCGACATATGCGTGACGAGCATGGCCATGGCAGCGCTCTGATTGGCCGCCACCGCGCTACCGGCATTGAAGCCGAACCAGCCGACCCAGAGCAGCGACGCGCCGACCATCACCATCCACGGCGCGTGCGGTGGTTGGATATGGGTCGGGAAACCCTGGCGTGCGCCGAGGAACAGCACGATCACCGTTGACGACAGGCCAGCCGTGAGATGCACCACGAGGCCGCCCGCGAAGTCGAGCGTGCCCATGCTCTGCAGCCAGCCGCCTCCCCACACCCAGTGCGCGACGGGGGCATAGACGACGATCAGCCAGAGTCCCGAGATCAGCAGCACCGCCGAAAATTTGAGGCGCTCCACGAACGCGCCGATCATCAGCGCGGGCGTGATGATCGCGAACGTCATCTGGAACATGACGAACAGCGTTTCCGGAACCGTACCGTTCAGCGATTCGCGCGTGACGCCGAGGAGCAGCACCTTGCTGATGCCGCCGCTGAGCGCGCCGCCTTCACTGAAGGCGATGCTGTAGCCGGCCACGAACCAGACCACGGAGGCGACGCAGGCCACCGCGATGCACTGCATCAGCACGGACAGGATGTTTTTGGATTGGACGAGGCCTGCGTAGAACAGCGCGAGGCCCGGTAAGGTCATGAGCAGGACCAGGGCAGTCGATGTCAGGATCCAGCTCGTATCGGCGGCGTTCATGTTTCCCCCAGAGTGCCGTAAATTTCATCAGAGGTGACGAGATTAGCCATATGGCAGCGCTTTAGGCAAGAGACCGCGACGATTTTCATCAACCCGGACCTGAATGCCTAATAAATAGGCAGCACTGTTTTCCAGAACACGTCCGCAGGCCGCGACACACCAATGTGAGCGGTGTTCAGCATTGCTTGAACGCTGTTCGTTTATTACCTGAAGGCTGCGAAGTTCCTTCCATTTGCATCCGTTGCAGCACTGCGGAGGCACAGAACCATGCGAAAAGCTCGATATTGGATGGCCTATCTGACACTCGCAGCGCTCGTCCTTGGGGCCTCTGGCGCCTTCGTCGCGGGAACGCTGCTCTCGGCGCCCGTCCCCTCCGCGGTGGGCAAGCCGCCGGACGGCCTGCCAGTGGAAGCGGTGACGATCGACAGCGCCTCGGGCAGCCGCCTGTCCGGCTGGTTCATACAAGGGCGGCCCCGCGGCGGCGCCGTTCTGCTGCTGCACGGGAACGGGGCGAACAGGCTGCAGATGCTGGACCGGGCGCGCTTTCTGCACGCAAACGGATATTCGGTGCTTCTGTTCGATTTTCAGGCCGCGGGGGAAAGCCCGGGCGCGTCACTCACCTTCGGCTATCTGGAGGCCAGGGACGCGCGCGCGGCGTTCGATTTCCTGCGGGCGAAACTGCCGGGCGAGCGCATCGGGATCATCGGCGTGTCGCTCGGCGGGGCGTCGGCGCTCCTGCCCGAGAAGCCCCTGGAAGCCGACGCCATGGTGCTGGAGGCGGTCTACGGCGATTTCGAGACCGCCGTCGGCAACCGTGTGGCCATGTGGCTCGGCGATGCGGGGCGTGTTTTCACCCCCGTTCTGACGCTGCAGGTGCGGCCACGGCTGGGGTTCTGGCCTTCCGCGCTGGCTCCGGCGCGGCGCATTGCAGAGGTGCACGCGCCCGTGCTCATCATCGCCGGCGGCCAGGACCGCCACGCCACAATGAATGAAACCAAAGCCCTGTTCGCCAACGCCAACGAGCCCAAAAACCTTTGGGTGATCGAACGGGCGGGTCACGAGGATTTCTACGGCGTAGCGCCAGCGGACTATGAGCGCCGCGTCGGGCGGTTTCTGGCCCGGGCGCTCAAGAGGGCCTGAACTGGCCTGACCCGTGGAAGCCAGCCTACTGGACCACGGCCATCATGCGGTTGGCTTCCGCCTCCAGGGATGAGCGTTCGTAACCCACAGTGCGCAGTTCCAGCAGGTACCGGCGGACGAATGTCTCCAGCCCCAGGCGTTCCCGCTGTGCGACATGAACGCATTCATGCGCGAGCAGTTTGTGCGCACCCTGGAACTGCGGCTTGACGAGCACGGCATAGCCCATGCTGCGGCCCATTTCGCGGTCCGTGCCGAAGCCCAGTGCCTTGGCTTCGTTTGCCAGAAGCGGATCTGCGGGAAAGGGGAACGCGGGGAGCACTGCGAGGCGGATGTCCCCGGGATGCCGCACGCCCATGCGCACGGCAATCACGGTTTCGGCGGATGTGAGCGGCCGGCCCTGCGGAATGAGCGCGGTTTCCTGCTCCGCCATCCACGCGATCGCTTTCGGCGCAACCGATTCGAGCCACGCCAGATCCTCAGGCGCTGGCTTGCTGTTTCCGATCATGACGGTCCCCGTCGTGGTCTGGCGCGAACTGCATCCCGCCAGCCCGGCACAAGCCCCCGCAAGCAGAAACAGCGCGCTGCGGCGCGATACGTCCACGGCCCCATGCCCCCCGATATACTAAGTACGCCTCAGCTAAGAAGTCCTGCCCCATTTGCCGCGAGTGCTTTCAGGACTTCTCGCGGGTCAGGCGTACTGGCAATCTATTGAATCTAGTACAGCTTATCCGCAGCAAGTTCGTATAAACGCGTGCGGCAGACGAGGTGCGAACTTGGCTCGCGGGCTGTACTAGTATGCCCAATATCCTCCTATTGCTTCCCCCAATGCGGCTGACGCTTCTCCAGGAAGGCGGCGATTCCCTCCGCGGCGTCTTGTGCCATCATGTTCTCCACCATCACCCGCGCCGCGTGATCGTAAGCTTCGGCGAGCGGCAATTCGACCTGCCGGTGGAAGGCCTCCTTGCCGAGCCGCATTGCGACCGGCGATTTCGATGCGATCATCCCCGCCCAGCGCATGGCCTCCAGCATGACATCCTCTTCCGGGACCACGCGGTTGATGAGGCCGAATTGCATGGCATGCATGGCCGGAATCATGCCGCCGAGCAGCAGCATTTCCATGGCCCGCTTGCGCCCGATACTGCGCGACAGCGCCACCGCCGGTGTCGAACAGAACAGCCCGATATTGACGCCGGGCGTGGCGAAGTGCGCGGTCTCGGAGGCGATCGCCAGATCGCAGCTTGCCACGAGCTGGCATCCGGCTGCCGTCGCCGTACCGTTGATGGCTGCGATCACAGGCTTGGGACAGCCTGCGACGGCCTGCATCACCTCAGCGCAAAGCTGCATCTGTTGCTCGAAATAGGCGCGCCCGCCATCGGCGTCGGAGCGGTGGCCGGTCAATTCCTTCAGATCGTGCCCGGCGCAAAAGGCGGGAGGCGCGCCCGCAATCAGCACGACATGCACCGCCGGGTTCGCCGTGATGTCTGCGAAGGCCGTGCGGAGTGCGCACAACAGCCTCTCCGACAGGCTGTTGCGGGCTTGCGGGCGATTGAGCGTGAGGATGACGACATGGCCCCGGTTCTCACGCAGCAGCACGAGTTCGTCGCGTTGGGCAACTTCCGGCTGGTCTACGGTCGATCTGTGGTCCATGACAATATTGTTCGCTGCTCGTTTCGCTTTCCCCAAAGCTTATAGCGCGAGAATCAAACTTAAAGCTACTTCACCATCGCATCGATGGCAGCGACCATGGGGCGGACCGCTTCGACGTTCTCGCGCGGCGGTGTTGCCAGCGCCAGAACGCCGGCATGTTGGCGCAACGCCTTGATCAGCTTGCGTTTCGCCTTGTCGCTGAGGAGGCCATTCTTCCTGATCCTGGCAATGGCCTTTTCCAGTTTCCTTTGCTTCTTGGCGTCATCCGCGTCGAGCTTCAGATAGGCGTAGGTAGTGACGACGTTTTGCGCCACACGGAACCATTCCGCCGCGTTGCGAAAACCGTGCGGGCGGGTGGCGGCGTCAATCTCCGCCTTGATATCCTTATCCGCGGCCGCTTCGGCCACGGCGGCCAGCGCTTCCTTGCCGCTGCCGATCTCGCTGCCCCTGTCCGTGGCGCGGCGTGCCACCACGGATTTCACCGCGGGATAGCTGGCGACGAACTGCTTGACCACCGTGCGCGTCAGGCGCGAGGACTCCGCCATGGCGCCGCCGCCCAGCGCCAGAATAACGGCAAGAGCCGCCCATACGGGTACGAAGGGCCGGGTGGCCCTCGTCAATATCGTGATCATGTGAACCTCTCCTCATGAGGCCGCGTCTCCAGACTACGGCCCGTACTCCCCACGACTTTGATCGGCGTCAAATTTGGTGAAATCATGGGGTTATGCCGCAATTCCGTAAAATCCACACGCAGCGAGCTTTTTTCGTCCGCGTGGCGGTGAACCCCGTCTTCACGCCCGCCGCGTAAAGTGCCCGCATGAAATTCGCGGCGCGCGGTCTTTTCATCATCGCTGTCTGGTTGTTCGCTTGCTGTGGCGCTCATGCGCAGGGGCCTGGCAGTAGTGCGCCAACGTCTGCCGGGCAGGATGCCATCCCCATCTATCTCTTCTGGACGGCCACCTGTCCGCACTGTGCGAAGGCAAAGAGCTTTCTCGAACGCCTGGCGGGGCGCGAGCCGCGAATAAGCCTGCGCGCCTTCGAACTGCCCGGCGAGAACAGTGCGGAGCGGGCATTCATCGCTCTCAGCCGCCGGTTCCGGGTCGAACCGCCTGCCGTGCCGCTCGTCATCGTGGGCGAGGCGCATTTCGCAGGCTTCGACGAGGACGCGACAACGGGGGCGGAGATCGACACCGCCGTTAAGCGCTGCCTCGCCGGAGGATGCGCCGACGCCGCCGGGCCAGTCATTGCGCGCGCCGGATCCGGGCTGGACGAGAAGCCGCCGCCCGGCGCGAAGCCGCCCGCGCTTCCTGCGGCCATCCGTGTGCCCTTTCTCGGGGCGATCGACCCGCAGTCCCTGTCGCTGCCGGTGCTCACTATCCTTCTCGGGGCGATCGACGGCTTCAACCCCTGCGCCATGTGGGTGCTGGTCTTCCTGATCGGGCTGCTCATCGGCATGCACGACCCGGTGAGAATGTGGAGCTACGGCGCCGTGTTCCTCATCACCTCGGGCGCCGTCTATTTCGCGCTCATGGCGGCGTGGCTGAACCTGTTCCTCTTCCTCGGCGCCCTCGTGTGGATAAGGCTGGCGGTCGGGGTGTTCGCGCTGGCAGCAGGCGCATACTACCTGCGCGAGTTTCTGCGCAATCCTGTCGCCGTCTGCCGGGTGACCTCGCCGGGCAAACGCCAGCGCATCATGGACCGCTTCCGCGCGGTGGTCGCGGAGCGCTCGTTTTCGGTGGCGATATTGGGCATCATGGTGTTGGCGGCGGCGGTGAACCTGATCGAGCTTTTGTGCTCGGCGGGCATTCCCGCCGTCTATACGCATGTGCTGGCGCTCAGCGACCTGTCCGTCCCCGCCTATTACGGCTATCTGCTGCTCTACATCGCCGTGTTCATGCTCGACGACGCGGTGGTGTTCGTGGCCGCCATGCTGACGCTGCGTGCAACCGGCCTCGCCGCGAACTACTCGCGCGTTTCACACCTGATCGGCGGGACGGCGCTGCTCGTGATCGGTGTGCTGCTAATCCTGAAACCGGAGTGGCTGGCCTTCGCCTGATCGCCGCCGGCGGCGGTGCCGCGCCGTGCAATCGCCCTGACACGCGCCGTCACGCGCTCGCCAGACCGGCCCGGTCCGCATAGAGCTGCGCGATCTCGGCGGCGTATCGTCGTGCCACCATCTGCCGACGGACCTTGAGCGTCGGCGTCTGCAGACCCCCCTCGACGTTCCACGGATCGCGGGTCAGGTGCACCGCGCGCGGCTGAGCGTAACGCGGGAATTCGGCGAGACGGCGCGCGATTGCCCGCAACACCAGCGTCTTGCAGGCCGGGTTTTCCAGGTCTTCCGGATCGACATTCTGCTTCGCGGCGATGGCGCGAAAGGCTGTGTCGTTGATCTCCACGACAGCGACCGTAAAGGGACGGTTTTCGCCCGCGATGACGGCCTGGAGAATGAGCGGATCCCGGTCGAGCGCGGCCTCGATGGCACTCGGATTGATCTTCTTTCCCGAAGACAGCGCCAGGACGTCCTTGATGCGGCCGCGTATGTAGATGCGCCCCTCTTCGAAGTCGGCGATGTCGCCCGTATGCAGCCAGCCCGATCCGGCGATGGCCTGCGCGGTTCCCTCCGGGTCTTTCCAGTAGCCCTTCATGATGGCGGGCGTGCGGACCAGAAGCTCGTTCTCGGCACCGGTCATGACCTGAACGCCATGCAGGGCGCGGCCCACCGAGCCGGGGGCATAGTCTTCGAGCGCGGTGGCGCTGACGACAGGCGCGGCTTCGGTCAGGCCGTAGCCCTCGGCCAGCGGTACGCCCAGGCCGATAAGAAAGCGCGCCACATCCAGCGGCAGCGCCGCGCCGCCGCTGACCGCAGCGCGCAGACGCCCGCCAAGCGATGCCCTGATCCGCTGTACCACCAGCCGGTCGAGCAGCGGCCAGAGCATCCGGTCCACGAAATCCGGCGGCGGCATCCGGCCATGGTCCGCCTCGAACCGCCGCCAGCCCACCGCCGCAGTCATCTCAAGAAGCCAGCGCTTCAAGCGGTTGCCGCCCGCCTCCTCCTCGATCCGCGCGCGCAGGCGCTCGTAAAGACCGGGAACCGCCAGCAGGAACGCCGGACGGATCGTCCGCAGGTCACGCGCGAGGGAGCGCGCCGAGCGGGCGTAGGCCACCGTCGAGCCGGTCATCATCGGCACGTAGTAGCCCATCGTGCGCTCGAAGGAATGGGCGAGCGGGAGGACGGAGAGAAACACGTCGCCCGGGCGCGGCGGAATATAGGGCACCACGGCTTCGGCATTCCACAGGATGGCCTTATGGGAAAGCATCACGCCTTTCGGCGCGCCCGTGGTCCCGGAGGTGTAGATGATGGTGGCGACGTCCTCGGGGGCGCAGGGACATGCGGGAAGCTCCCCCGCTTCGCCCGACAGCGCGTCCTCCAGAAGGCAGATGCGGGGGCCGCCCGCGATCGCCGGCGGCACCGGCCCGTTGCGGATCCAGACATGTTCGAGAACGGGCAAGGTGGATGCCGCGCGGCTGAGCCCCGTCCATCGCTGCGGCACATCGGCGACCATCAGCCGCGCATCCGAATGGCGGAGGATGAGCGCGATATTGGCCGCGCTGTCATGGGCATAGAGCGGCACGGTGATCAGTCCGAGCGACAGGGCGGCGATGTCGAACGCGACCCAATCGACACAATTGGGCAGCACCAGCGCGACGCGGTCGCCACGCTCCAGCCCGGCGCGCGCGAATGCCCTGGCAAACTGCGCCGCGCGAGCCGCCATCGCCTCCCAGGTATGGCCCCGCCATTGACCGGCCTGGGTGTCGAACTGCCGGTAGGCGACGGCGCCGGGCGTGTGCGCGCACCGCAAGCGGAACAGTCCGGGCAAGGTGCCCGCCGCCTCGCAGCCGATCAGATCATCATTCGCCCCCGGAGGCGCATTCGCCATGGGATGAGCGTCCTGCTGTTATCACTTCCTGTGTGCGTTTAAGGTAGGATCATAACCGGACGTGATTACTCCGGTGTTTCCGGCGGTGGAGGCTTTGGAGCGACCCATCGCACAGAGCCGGTATGCGCCCATTGACGAGGGGCTCAAGCATGAACGGGACCACGAAAACCGATCCGGCAGCGCCCACCGGCAGCGACGATGGCGCGGCGGCGGAGCGCATCCTGCATATCGTCCGTGACCTCGCGCTGGAGTTGCATCCACATCTCGGGCAATCGCTGGTGGTCACGCTTGAAAGCAATCTCGATCGGGATCTGAGCTTCGACAGCCTGGGCCGCGCCGAACTGCTCCTGCGGCTCGACCGCGCGTTCAAGATCAAGCTGCCGGATGCGCTGATCGGCGAGATGAACACGCCCGCCGACCTTCTCGCCGCGGTCCAGGCCGCCGCGCCACCCGAGGAACTGGCAGGGGAGGGCAGGGAGGCGGCGCTCGGCGCGTTGCCGATCGCTGCGGCGCCGGCGCAGGCGGCTACGCTCATTGAGGCACTGGACTGGCACGTCCGCGGCCACGCCGAGCGGCCTCATATCCTCTTGTGGCAAACCGGCGGCGCCGCGGTGCCCCTGACTTACGCCTCGCTCGACGGTGCCGCCCGCCGCATCGCCCGCGGGTTGCTCGACCGCGGCCTGGACCCTGGCGACCGCGCTGCCATCATGCTGCCGACGGGAGCGGGCTTTTTCCAAGCTTTCATGGGCGTACTGTTTGCGGGCGGGGTGCCGGTGCCGATCTATCCGCCCTCGCGCCGCGCGCAGATGGAGGAGCACCTGCGGCGGCAGGCGGGCATCGTGCGCAATGCCGAGGCCCGTTTCCTGATCACCAATGAGGAAATCCGCCCGGCGGGTGCGCTGCTCTACGGGCTGTGCGCCAGTCTCAAAAACATCGAGACCGTGGCGGACCTCGTGGCCACCGGGCCGATCGATGTGCGCCCCCCCGCCGCGCCGGACGGCGTGGCCCTCATTCAGTACACTTCCGGCTCGACCGGCGATCCGAAAGGCGTGGTACTCACCCACGCCAACCTTCTGGCCAATATCCGCGCCATGGGCGAAGCCATCAGCGCCACCTCGGCGGACGTGTTCGTGAGCTGGCTGCCGCTCTATCACGACATGGGGCTGATCGGCGCGTGGCTCGCCTGTCTCTATTATGGCGTGCCGACGGTGATCATGCCGCCGCTGGCCTTTCTCGCCGATCCGGTGCGCTGGCTGCGGGCGATCAGCGATCACCGCGCCACGTTGTCGGCGGCACCGAATTTCGCCTTCGAGCTGTGTCTCAAAAACGTTCGCGACGCCGATGTCGAGGGGCTGGACCTGTCCTCGCTGCGCATGGTGGTCAACGGCGCCGAGCCCATCGTGCCTGCCACTCTCCGCCGCTTCGCCGAGCGGTTCGCTGCTCAGGGCCTGAGCCCCTCGGCAGTGGCGCCGGTCTATGGCCTGGCCGAAAACGCGGTGGGCCTTGCGTTTCCGCCGCCGGGCCGTGCACCGCTCATCGACCGCGTCGACCGCGAAGAACTCGTCGCGCGTGGCACAGCGGTTCCCGCCAGGTCCGATGGCCGCGCCGCCATCGAATTCGTGGCCTGCGGACAGCCGATCCCCCGCCACGAGGTGCGCATCGTCGATAGCGCGGGCCGCGAGGTGCCGGAGCGCCAGGAGGGGCGGCTGCAATTTCGCGGGCCGTCATCGACCAGCGGCTATTTCCACAACGAGGAGAAAAACCGCGCGCTCATCAGCGGCACATGGCTGGAGACCGGTGACCGCGCCTATATCGCGGGCGGCGATATCTACATCACGGGCCGCATCAAGGACATCATCATCCGCGCCGGACGCAACATCTATCCGCAGGAACTCGAAGACGTCGTCGGTGGCGTGGCCGGTGTGCGCAAAGGCTGCGTCGCCGTATTCGCCGCCAGCGATGCCCGCGCGGGGACGGAGCGGTTGGTGGTCATGGCCGAAACGCGGCTGCGCGAGGAGAACGCGCTGGAGGATCTGCGCCGCAAGATCGCTGAAGCCTCGGCGGCGCTCCTCGACCTGCCGCCCGACGACATCGTGCTCGCGCCGCCGGGCACCGTGCCGAAGACATCCAGCGGCAAGATCCGCCGTTCCGCCGCGCGGGCGATCTACGAGAGCGGCAGCATCGGCGCGCATGGCCGCGCGGTCTGGGTACAACTCGCGCGCCTCTTCGCAAGCGGCGTGTCGCAGCGGCTTCGGCGCTGGGGCCGGTCCGCCTTCGATCTCGCCTATGCGGCATGGTGGTGGGGACTGTTGATCGCGCTTGCAGCGCCGGTGTGGGTGATCGTGTTCCTCCTGCCGGTGCGGAACTGGCGTCATGCGGTCGTGCACCGTTTCGCGCGTACCTTCCTGTGGTTGACGGGGGCGCGGCTGAGCGTGGAGACCGAGGCGGCCCCGCCCGACAGGCACGTCGTCTTCGTCGCCAATCACGCCAGCTATCTGGACGGGCTGGTGATCTGCGCCGCCATTCCCGGCCGGCTGAGCTTCGTCGCCAAAGCGGAACTCGAGCCACAATTCCTCGCCGGGACGTTCCTGCGCCGCCTCGGCACACTGTTCGCGAGGCGTTTCGACCCCAAGGCGGGGATCGAGGACACCGCCGCGCAAGGGAAGGCGGCGCAAACGGGCGAGCGCATCGTCTCCCTGCCCGAGGGAACGCTGACCCGCTATCCCGGGCTCCTGGCGTTCCACATGGGGCCGTTTCTCATTGCGGCGCAGGAGGGGGTGCCGGTGATGCCGGTGACGCTCAGCGGCACGCGCTCCATGCTGCGCGGCGATCAGTGGTTTCCGCGGCCTGCCCGCATCCGTGTGCATATCGGCGCGCCGCTTGAGCCGGAAGGCAGCGAATTCGACGCCGCGCTGCGCCTGCGCGACGCCGCCCGTGCGGTGATCCTGACGCAAAGCGGCGAGCCCGATGCGGCGCGCGAGCGTGCGCTATAGGAGGCGACGCCCGGGTGGCCGGGCGCGCTGTCCTTCATCGCGGACCGCGCCAGCTCATGACGAGCGTCATCCACTCATCGAGCGGGTAGCGCGCCATGAGCGTGAACCCTTGCGCGGCGTAACGCGCCGTCACTTCGCGGGTCTGGGTTCTCAGCAGCCCTGAGAGGATCGCATAGCCGCCCGGCATCAGCAGCGCGGGCATGTCTTTGGCGAAGCCGATGAGCGGCGCGGCGAGGATGTTCGCAGTGATCAGCCCGAATGGCGCGCGCGCCGTGATCGCGGGGTGTTTCGGCCCGTCCGCGACGACGGCGTCGATATGCGCCGCGGCGCCATTCCGCGCGAAGTTCTCCATCGCCACCGTGATCGCCACCGGGTCGATATCGGTGGCCAGGACCTCGCCACGCATGACCTTCGCTGCGGCAATAGCCAGCACGCCGGATCCTGTGCCGAGGTCGAGCACGCTCTCGATGCGCCCGCGCTTGGCCAGTGCATCCAGCGCCAGGAGGCAGCCGCGTGTGGTGCCGTGATGCGCGGTCCCGAAAGCCTGTCCGGCGTCGACTTCGATGGCGAAGGCGTTGGCGGCGACCCGCGTACGGTCGTGACTGCCGTAAATGAGAAAGCGACCGGCGCGCACCGGGTGCAGGCCGCGCTGGACCTTCGCCACCCAGTCTTCCTCGGCTAGCCGTTCGAGGCGGGGGCCGCCGGGAGGGATGAGACCGGGGCGAATTCCCTCGACCGCCGCGAACGCCTCCACGGCCGGTGCCTCGGCGAAATAGGCCTCGACCAGCCAATAGCCGTTGGCCTCCACGGGAGACGCGACGGGCGGCGGATCGAGCATTTCGGTGAGCAGATCGACGAGAACCGCGGCGTCCTCGCGGGACGGCGCCGGGATCGTTGCCTTGAATGCTGGAGCCATGCGTTCTGTCGTGTCCTGTTTCTGTCGCGCGGACCTTATGACGGAACTCAGTTCTCCACCAGACGGCACCAGCGGTTGTACAGATGTCTGTCGGCGTCGGGCAGCGACAGGACGTGAAGCTCGCCGGTGGACGACTGGCGGACGAGTTGACTTTTCATCAGCCGTTCCAGCGCGTCATGGACGTCGAACTGCACGTCGACGCTGAATTTGTCTTTTAAAAACCTCGAGATATGCCCGCCGATCGCATCGATCTGGGAGACGTGGAACGGCCCGCCGAGCAGATGCGCGTAAAGCAACACCTCCTCCTTCACGTCTTCCTCTTCCGCGTCATCGACGATGACAGCCAGCGCGCCCTGATTGTTGGCGAGGTTCTGGAAGTAGAGGCTCTGGGCCAGTTGCATGCGGTAGCGGTCGCGGGTGACGAAGATGTTGCGCACCTGCGCGTAGACGATGCCGCCGAAGCCGCTGAGGAGCGCAAGCGCCAGCATCAGCGGCGACAACGCTACGGCCACCACCAGTTTCGTCGCGGTGCCGAGCAGATAGGTGAGCGTTCCGAAAACCGCACTGCCGCCAAGCTGCAGCTTGTCGCGGTATTTCATTTTGACTCGGATGTTCGGAAACAGCATCTCCACGTCATAGCGCGGAATGTCCTTGAACATCTTCAGGTAGATGTGATCCGTCGAAACGTAGGGCGGCAGCATCTTGCGAATTTTCTTCAGCTTTTTCCGGGCCTTTTCTTCGGAAATGCCGTGCTCCGCCATCAGCTCGCCGACCCTCACCGCCTCCGGCTTGAATTTCAGCGCCAGAAACAGCCGCCTGTAGATCGGCACTGTGTAATGGATGCGCTTCAGAAAGGCCCGCATCAGGTCGCGCTTCGAGCGATGCTGGATGCCTTCGCCGCGGAAGAAGATCAGCTTGACGTCGAATTCGCTGAAATCCACCTCGACATGCACGCCATCCGGCGAGGCATTGGTCAGAACGGCCTCCAGCCCCTCGTCGGTCAGTTCATGGAAGTTGGCTCCCGTGATCAGCGCTTTCAGCCGGTCGTTGAAGACGCGGCGCTGCTCGGCCTTCTCCTCGTCGCTGAGTTCGTATTGGTTGACGGTCTCATCGTCGGGGTTGAACGGGTCATAGATGTCGCTGAGCTGGTTCAGCATGATCGCCGACTTGTGCTGGCGCATGCAGCCGATCTTATGGAACACCTTGCGCGCCAGCGCCTGTTCCTCCTCGCCGTGCCAATACTCCGGCACGAGGAGTGCATCGACGACGTCTGTCCGCGACACGGGGATGAATTTCTGAGCCTCGACTGGCTCCCCGGAATCGGGCACGGATACCGGCGCGGCTTCGTTCATGGAGGCGTCTCCCAAACTCTTTACTATTGGCTAGGCAGGAATCGTGAAGCCTGTGAGGGGCGGTCCGACATGCGTCGGCGATCATATGCTGAAATGTGGCAAACGGAAAGCATTCGGGGCGCGGCTCATGCCCGCGCCACGAAAGATGCCGCGACGCGCTTGCGTCCGGCTTTCTCGAACTCGATCGTGAGCTTGTCACCATCGATTTCGGTGATCTGGCCGTAGCCGAACTTGTCGTGGAAGATGCGGCAGCCGGCTTCGAAATCCGCCGTGCCGGAGCGTCCTCCTGCCACGATTTCGCCATCAATCACCGGACCGGCGGCACGCTCGGCCTTCTGCGCTCCCTGTGCCTGACGGTAGGCTGCGGCGCGTTGCCAGCCGGGGCTGGAGTAGCCGCCCGTCATCTGCGGCTCGCGGAAGCCGCTCGCGGCAGTGGGGGTGTAGGTGTAGGAGGCCATGGACGGCGCTTCCTGGATGACCTCGACATGCGTCTCCGGCAGTTCATCGACGAAACGCGACGGCATGGCGCTCTGCCACATGCCATGCACGCGGCGGTTCTGCGCGAAGGAGATGCAGGCCCGCTTCCGCGCCCGCGTGATGCCGACATAGGCGAGGCGGCGCTCCTCCTCCAGGCCCGCCTGGCCGCTCTCGTCGAGGGCGCGCTGATGCGGGAACAGCCCTTCCTCCCAGCCGGGCAGGAATACGGTGTCGAATTCCAGGCCCTTGGCGCCGTGCAGCGTCATCAGGCTGACGCGGTCGCCGTCGGCCTCCTGCTCGGCGTCCATGACCAGCGAGACATGCTCCAGGAATGCGCCCATGCTGTCGAACTCGTCCATGAAGCGGATGAGTTCCTTGAGGTTTTCGAGGCGGGCGGGCGCCTGCGGTGTCTTGTCGGCCTGCCACATGGCCGTGTAGCCGGACTCGTCCAGCACCAGTTCGGCGACCTCGGTGTGGCGCATGGTGGCGAGCAAGCCGCGCCAGCGGTCGAACGACGCGATGAGCGCGGCCAGCGGTTTGCGTGCCCGTGGGGTCAGGTCGTCCGTGGCCACGAGCGCGCGCGCCGCCTCGACGAGCGGGAGGCCGCAGCTACGGGCATGCGCATGGATGGTGCGCACCGCCGCCTCGCCCAGGCCGCGTTTCGGCACATTGACGATGCGCTCGAATTTGAGGTCGTTCGACGGGTTGAGCGTGACGTCCAGATAGGCGATGGCGTCCTTGATTTCCTGACGCTCGTAGAACCGCGGGCCGCCGATGACGCGATAAGGGAGCCCCAGCGTGATGAAACGGTCCTCGAAGGCGCGCATCTGAAAGCTGGCACGCACCAGGATCGCCATATCATTATAGCTGTGGCCCTGGCGGTGCAGGCCCTCGATGTCCTCGGCGGTGGAGCGCGCCTCGGATTCGTCGTCCCACATGCTGCGCAGGGTGACCTTGTCGCCCGCCTCGCCGTCGGTGTGCAGCGTCTTGCCGAGGCGGCTGCGATTGTGGGCGATGAGGCCCGACGCCGCGCCGAGGATATGGCCGGTCGAGCGGTAGTTGCGCTCCAGCCGGATCACCTTCGCACCGGGAAAATCCTGCTCGAAGCGCAGTATGTTGTCCACCTCCGCGCCGCGCCAGCCATAGATGGACTGGTCGTCGTCGCCGACGCAGCAGACATTGTGGTTGCCCTGGGCGAGAAGCCGCAGCCACAGATATTGCGCGACATTGGTGTCCTGGTATTCGTCCACCAGGATATAGGCGAAACGCTCGTGGTAACGCTTGAGAATGTCCGGGTGCTCGGTTAACAGCCGGATGCTTTCCATAAGCAGGTCGCCGAAATCGACCGCGTTCAGCTCTTTAAGTCGCTTCTGATATGCCGAATAAAGTGTCGCACCCTGCCCGTTGGCGAAGGCGAAGGCCTCGCCCGCCGGTACTTTGTCAGGGTACAGACCGCGATTTTTCCAGCTATCGATAAGACTTGCGAGGTGGCGGGGTGCCCAGCGTTTGTCGTCGAGACGGGCGGCCTGGATGACCTGCTTGATGAGGCGCAACTGGTCGTCCGTGTCAAGTACGGTAAACTGCGGCTGTAAACCGGCCAATTCCGCGTGATAACGTAACATTCGGGCGGCAATGGAGTGGAACGTTCCGAGCCAGGGCATCCCTTCTATAGAGCCGCCCACGAATTTCCCCACACGCTGTTTCATCTCGCGTGCGGCCTTGTTGGTAAACGTTACGGCAAGGATTTGCGAGGGAAACGCGCGCCTTGTGGCGAGGATATGGGCGATGCGCGTGGTCAGTACACGCGTCTTGCCCGTCCCCGCCCCCGCCAGCACCAGAACCGGGCCGTCGAGCGTTTCGACGGCCTCCCGCTGCTCGGGGTTGAGACCCGCGAGATAAGGCGCTGGAGCAGCATGACCCATGGCCCGTTGCGACAACGGGACGGGTGCGGGCGAACCATCCTCTGCCGGAGCGGATTTTTGTGTCTCGGCGGGTTCTTGTGACTTGGCGCGACTCACTCTCATACCGGGAGTATATCACGATGAGGGCGGGCGAAATCCAGTGGCGCGCGGAAGCGTCCACATGTTGGGGCAGGTTGGGGCCTTCTCGTACTCCCCCGCTGCCAGCCGCATCAACACCGCGCCATCCTCGACCTGCTCGCCCGGCGCAGCCAGCACCTCCGCCACCACGCCGTCATGCGGCGCGACGAGCGTGTGTTCCATCTTCATCGCCTCGACTACGATCAGCGCGTCGCCCTTGGCCACCTCATCGCCCGGCGCGACGTGCACCGCCTTGATCAGCCCCGGCATCGGCGCCACGACACGGTCCTCGCCAGCGCTCTCGTCCTCGTCACCCGACAGCCCGCCCGGCAGCGCGAAGGTGCAGGCCGCGCCGTCCATGAACACGCTGACCTCAGCAGGCGCTTCGACGATCACCGCCTCCGTCACGCGGCCCTCCGCCTCGATACGCACATGCCCGCCATGGCAGCCGCGCACCGCCAGCCCCACCTCGCCTGCGGGCAACTCCACCTCGTAAGCGCCGCCGCCCTGTGTGATAATGCACGCCTCCATCCGCTCCCCGCGCCATTCGAGCAGCGCATATTGCCGTGCCTCGGTCCAATGCCGCCAGCCCGGGAGCGTGTCCCAGGGATCGGCGCCTGACGGTTCGCGCAACAGACCCAGCGCCGCGAGCGCTCCCACCGCCAGCGCCAGCGGCGAAGGCGGCATTTCGGCTGTAAGCGCTGCAAATTCGCGCTCGATCAGGCCCGTATCGACCTCGCCCGCAGCGAAATGCGGCTCCCGCGACAGCGCCGACAAGAAAGCGAGGTTCGTCACGCACCCGACCACGCGGCATTGCGACAGCGCCCGGCTCAGCTTGGCCAGCGCCGCTGCGCGGTTCGGCCCGTGCACGATCAGCTTGGCGATCATCGGATCGTACCAGGGGCTGATGTCATCGCCCTGGCGCACGCCGGTGTCGACGCGCGCGTCCTCCTCGGGCAGGTGCAGATGCGTCAGCCGCCCGGTGGCGGGCAGGAAGCCGCGCCCCGCGTCCTCGGCGTAAAGGCGTGCTTCGAAGGCGTGGCCGATGATGGCCAACTCATCCTGGGTTGCGGGCAGCGGCTCACCCGCCGCGACGCGCAACTGCCATCCGACAAGATCGTGGCCGGTGATCGCCTCGGTGACGGGGTGCTCGACCTGGAGCCGCGTGTTCATCTCCATGAAGTAGAAGCGGTCCGCGCTGAGGCCGCCGGAGGCATCGGCAATGAACTCGACCGTCCCAGCGCCGCGATAGCCCACGGCGAGCGCCGCCTTCACCGCCGCCGCTCCCACCGCCGCGCGCAGCTCCGGCGTCATGCCCGGCGCGGGAGCCTCCTCGATCACCTTCTGATGGCGGCGCTGCAGGGAACAGTCGCGCTCGAACAGGTGCATGGCGTTGCCGTGGGCATCCGCGAAGACCTGCACCTCGATATGGCGTGGCCTGGCGATGTATTTCTCGATCAGCACCGCATCGTCGCCGAACGCGCCCTGCGCCTCGCGCTGCGCGCCTTCGAGTGCCGCCGCGAATGCGTCCGGGGTATCGACGCGCCGCATGCCTTTGCCACCACCACCGGCACGCGCCTTGATCAGCACCGGAAAGCCGGTCTCCGCCGCCTGCTCCGCCAGGAAGGCTGCGTCCTGGTTTTCGCCGTGATAGCCAGGGATCACCTGCACGCCCGCGCTCTGCATCAGGCGCTTGGCGGCGTCCTTCAGCCCCATGGCGCGGATTGCCGCTGCGGGCGGACCGATGAAGACGAGACCTGCCGCCTCGCACGCTTCGACGAAATCCGGGTTCTCGGCGAGGAAGCCGTAACCTGGATGGACAGCCTCGGCGCCCGACCGCTGCGCTGCCTCGATAACGGCCTCGATATTGAGGTAGCTCTCCGCCGCGGGCGGCGGCCCGATACGATAGGCCTCCTCGGCCATGGCTACGTGCAGCGCGCCCGCATCGGTGTCGGAATAGACGGCCACGCACGCCACACCGAAGCGTCTGGCGGTTTGCATGATCCGGCAGGCGATTTCTCCCCGATTGGCAATCAGGAGTTTCTTGAACATTGCCGCTTTTCGCCGCCTCCCGTTACGTCAGCGCCACTGGCCTTTCATACCATCACTCAATTGGTGCATGAATAAATGTTGCTTCGTCCCGGTCCGTGCAAACGCAGAGCACGCCGCGGGCATCCTCGGCGGGAACCAGCAGGGCGGCGGTTTGGAAGCTGCGTGGAGAAGCGCTATCTGGCGGCTGAATAGTGCCCCGAGCGCCCGCCCGACTTCTCCAGGAGCCGGATGCCCTCGAAGCTCATGGCCTTGTCAGCCGCTTTCAGCATGTCATAAATCGTCAGGCACGCGACCGAGACGGCCGTCAGCGCCTCCATCTCCACGCCGGTCTGGCCGGTGACTTTCACCATAGCCTCGACGCGGAGACCCGGCGGTGCGGCAACCTCCTCGAAATCCACCGTCACTTTCGTCACCGGGAGCGGGTGGCAGAGCGGGATCAACTCGTGGGTCTTCTTCGCCGCCATGATGCCTGCGATGCGTGCCGTGGCCAGCACATCGCCCTTGGCGGCGGCGCCCTCGCGGATGAGCGCCAGCGTCTCCGGCCGCATGCGCACAAAACCCTCCGCGACAGCCACGCGCGCGGTGGCGGCCTTGTCGGACACGTCCACCATATGCGCCTCGCCGCGCTCGTTGATGTGCGACAGCGAGGACGTCAAAGCGCCGTCTCGCGAAGGCCGCCCGCGATCGCGCTCTCCATGCCGAAACCGAGAAGCTTGCGCGTGGCGCAGGCGACGTTCTGCTGCCGCATCAGGCTCTCGCCGACAAGGAAGGCATGCGCGCCCACAGTCGAAAGCCGCAAAATATCCTCATGGGTGAAGATGCCGCTTTCGCTCACCGTCAGCCGTCCCTGCGGCACCAGCGGCGTCAGGCGCTCGGTGACCTCCAGCGAGGTCTCGAAAGTCTTGAGATTGCGGTTGTTGATGCCGATGAGCGAGGTCGGCAGGCTGAGCGCGCGCTCGAGTTCGTCCTCGTTATGCACCTCGGCGAGTACGTCCATGCCCCAATCATTTGCCGCCCCGGCCAGTTCCATGGCAAGGAAATCGTCCACCGCAGCCATGATGATGAGGATGCAGTCGGCACCCCAGGCCCGCGATTGCGGGATCTGGTAGGGGTCGAGCATGAAATCCTTGCGTAGAACCGGCAGCGCGCAGACCTCGCGGGCTTCGAGCAGATGGTCGCGGTGGCCCTGGAAGGACGGTGTGTCGGTCAGTACGGACAGGCAGGCCGCGCCCCCGGCGGCGTAGGCGAGCGCGAGGCTGGTGGGATTGAAATCCTCGCGGATCAGGCCCCGCGATGGGCTGGCTTTCTTGATTTCGGCGATGAGGGCGATGCGGTTTTCCTCGGCACAGGCCGTGAAGGTGGCGCCGAAGGGGCGCACCGGGGGCGCGGCCCTGGCCTCTGCCTCGATGGCGGAAAGAGGCTTTGCGGCTTTGGCCGCGGCGATTTCCTCGCGCTTATAGGTTGCAATATCGCCCAGTATCGTCATCGTTCACGCCTTGCTTTCGGTGATCAGCCTTTCCAGGGCATCGGCCGCTTTGCCCTCGTCGATGGAAGCAGCCGCCAGCTTCGCGCCCTCCGACAGTGTATCCGCCTTGCCCGCAACGATGAATGCGGCCGCGGCATTCAACAACACGATATCCCGAAACGGGCCGTTTTTGCCAGCGAAGAGCGCGCCGATGGCCTCTGCGCTTTCCGTGGACGGTCCGCAAAGGATATCGCCGAGCGCGACCCTGTCCACGCCCGCCTCCGCCGGATCGATGGTGAAGGTGGTGATTTCGCCGTCCTTCAGCGCGGCGACCTGTGTCGGCCCGGTGGTGGAAAGCTCATCCAGCCCGTCGGCGCCGTGCACGACCCAGACATGCGTCGCGCCCAGACGCTTCATCACCTCGGCAAGCGGGATGACCCAGTCCTCGGAGAACACGCCGATGACCTGCCGCCTGGTGCTCGCCGGGTTGGAGAGAGGCCCAAGCAGGTTGAAGATCGTGCGCAGTTTCAGGCCCTGGCGGACGGGTGCGGCGTGGCGCATGGCCGGGTGATAGGTCGGCGCGAACAGGAAGGCGAGGCCGGCACTGGTCAGACAGCGCTCGGCCTGTTCGGGCGTCATGGCCAGATTGACGCCGAGGCTTTCCAGCACGTCCGCGGCGCCGGATTTCGACGACACGGCGCGGTTGCCGTGCTTGGCGACGGGGACGCCCGCGCCCGCGAGCACGAAGGCGCTGGCGGTGGAGATGTTGTAGGTGCCCTTGGCGTCGCCGCCGGTGCCGACGATGTCGATGGCGTCCGCCGGGGCCGCGATCCGGCGCATCTTCGAGCGCATGGCGCGGACGGCGCCGGTGATCTCGTCCACGGTCTCGCCGCGCGCCTTCATGGCCACGAGCAGCCCGGCGAGTTGCGCCTCCGGGATGCCGCCCTCCATGATGGCGTCGAATGCTGCAGCCGCCTCATCCTCGCTGAGCTTGCCGCCGCTGGCGACCTTCTCGAATTGCGGGCGGAATTTCTCTGCCGGGGTCGCCGCGGTCATCGTGTGGCCTCCTGTGAACGGCCCGACTGCATGGCGCGGGGCAGCTCGAGGTTGGACCGGATCGGCTGCCAGTTGATGCGCGCGATGCGCAGGAAATTGGCCAGGAGCGCGTGGCCGTGGGCCGAGGCAATGCTTTCGGGGTGGAACTGCACGCCGAAAACGGGGTGGCTGTCATGAGCGAATGCCATGATCAGGCCGTCGGAGGTGGTGGCGGTGATGCGCAGGCAGCTCGGCAGCGTCTTCTCCTCGACGATGAGCGAGTGATAGCGTGTCGCGGCGAATTCGGAGGGCAGTCCCTGGAACAGCCCCTCGCCGGAATTGTAGAGCGTGGAAATCTTGCCATGCATCATCTTCGGGGCGCGGATGACGCGGCCGCCGAAAGCCTGCCCGATCGCCTGATGGCCCAGGCACACGCCGAGAAGCGGTACATGCCCTTCATTGGCCTCGATCAGGTCGAGGCAGATGCCCGCCTGATCCGGGTTGCCCGGTCCCGGTGAAAGCACGATGGCGCGCGGGTTCTCGCCGAGAACCTCCTCCACCGTAATCTGATCGTTGCGGTAGACGCGGCAAGGCACGCCGAGGTCGCCGAAATAGTGAACGAGGTTGTAGGTGAAGCTGTCGTAATTGTCGATGAGGGTAATCATGGCCGCCTCCCAGCACATCGAAACATCAGCAAAATTACGGCGCGAGGTCCAGGGAAAAGCGACAGAGCGTTAAACGCGCCTTCAGGCCGTGCCGCGCAGAAGCCGTGGTGTGACAAAATGCACCAGATGGCCGCTGCGGGGACGGATGTTCCTCCAGGAGCGCGCATTGAAGGTGAGGACCGCGACCGCGCAGGTGGGGAACTTGTCGGCGATGGCGTGGGCGGCCTCGGTGGAGCCGCTGCCCGCGAGGGAGAGCGCGAGGAGTTGCAGCCCGGGGTTGTGCCCGATGACCATGACGTGGTGTTTGCCCGCGGGCACGGCGCGCAGCGTTGCCATGAGCGCCGCCGTGCTTGCCTCGTACAACGTCTCGTCAATGATGATCTCGGGCGGTGCCGGGAGTGCGGTGAAGGCGAGGGCCAGGGTCTGGCGGGTGCGCAGGGCAGGGGAGCACAGGATCAGGTCCGGTACCAGCCCGCTGGCGAGGAGGAATGCCCCCATGCGTGGTGCGGCCTTCTCGCCACGCGCGTCGAGCGGGCGGTCGATGTCTTCGAGGTCCGGGTGGCCCCAGTTCGATTTGGCGTGGCGCAGGAGGGAGAGGGTCAGCATGGACACTCAATAGACTGGGGGGCAGCGGTAATCAATCTGGCGGGTTGCCGCTCCGGCTACTGTCCCCGGCCGGCTTCGCAGACGAACCGCACCGCTTCTTCGGCCGCGCGAAACAGCGCCTTCGCCTTCATCTCGCACTCGCGCTGCTCGCTTGCGGGGTTGGAATCCGCCACGATGCCCGCGCCAGCCTGGACATACATGCGCCCGTCCTTGATCAGCGCGGTGCGCAGGACGATGCAGCTGTCCATCTCGCCCGCTGCGGAGAAATAGCCCACGCAGCCCGCGTAAAGCCCGCGCTTCTCCTTCTCCAGTTCGTCTATGATCTCCATCGCGCGGACTTTTGGCGCGCCCGACACGGTGCCCGCCGGGAAACCGGCCATCAGCGCGTCCACGGCGTCGCGGTCCTCGGCCAGTTCGCCGACCACATTGGATACGATGTGCATCACCTGGCTGTAATATTCGAGGAAGAAGCTGTCGGTGACGCGTACCGTGCCGACCTTCGCCGCGCGACCGACATCGTTGCGGCCCAGATCGAGCAGCATCAGATGTTCGGAGCGTTCTTTTTCGTCGAGGAGGAGTTCGTCGGCGAGGCGTTTGTCCTCCTCGGGGGTCGCACCGCGCCGCCGCGTGCCCGCGATGGGCCGGATGGTGATCTGACCGTCGCGCACGCGCACGAGAATTTCCGGGCTCGACCCCGCGACGGCATAGCCGCCGAAATTGAGGAAGAAGAGGAAGGGGGACGGATTGGTGCGCCGGAGCGCGCGGTACAGGTGGAATGGCGGCAGATCGAACGGCGCGGAAAAGCGCTGGCTGAGCACGACCTGGAAGATGTCGCCCGCGGCGATGTATTCCTTGGCTTTCTTCACCATCGCCTCGTACTGTTTCGGCGTGGTGTTCGAGGTGACGGGCGGCAGGTCGGGAAGCAGGCCATTGGCTGCCGCCGGATGGCCGAGCGGAGTGTCCAGCGCCTCCACCACGGCGGAGAGGCGCTCCATGGCCTGCGCATAGGCCGCTTTCGCGGACTGCCGCGGTCGTGGCCGTGCGGGCGTGACGACGGTGATCTCGTCCTTCACACTGTCGAAAATAGCCATAATCGTCGGGCGGATCATGACCGCGTCCGGAATGCCGATCGGGTCCGGGTTCGGCTCGGGCAGGCGTTCGATGAGGCGGACCGTGTCGTAGCCCATATAGCCGAAGACGCCGAGCGCCATCGGCGGGAGTTCGGGCGGCAGGTCCACGCGGGATTCGGCGAGGAGCGCGCGCAGGCTCTCCAGCGTGCCGCCCTTGCAGGCCGTGAACCTGTGAAGCGATCGGCTCGGCGTGCGATTGATCTCGGCGTGGTCGTCCCGGGCGCGCCAGATGATGTCCGGGGCGAAGCCGATCACGGAATAGCGCCCGCGCACCGTGCCGCCCTCGACCGATTCCAGGAGGAAACTCATCGGCTTGTGCGCGGCGATCTTGAGCATGGCGGAGACCGGCGTCTCCAGGTCGGCGACAAGGCGCGTCCAGACGGCCTGCGGCTCACCATTCTTGTAACGTTCCGCGAATTCGGCGAAATCGGGGTAGAGCCGCATGGATGATGCCTTGGATTGAGGAGAAGGGCGCGGGGACGGGTGCGCCCTCCGATTGATTACTGGCCTGACAGACCGGGTACAGCCTTGGTGTTGATACTCACACCATAGGCGTTTTGCAGACCGGTGACATATTGTGCGAGCGCATCGTTGGTCATGCCGCGGCGGATTTCGGCCGTCAGCTTCTGGGCCTGCTTCTCGTCGACCGGCGGAGCGGGTTTGATCTCGACGACCTGGAAGATCGCGCGCGACTTCCGGTTCGGTGTCCGCGCCGAGCCAAAGCCCTTGTCGGGAAGCGCGAAGGCCTGGGCGATGGCGGTCAGCGGCAGTCCCGGCTGGGCGCCGCCACGCTTCAGCGTGGGCGTCTGCGTCACCTTGGCCCCGGCGCTCTTCGCGAGTGCTTCGATGCTTTCCCCGGCATTGGCCTTGGCGAGCAGCTCGTCCGACTTCTTATCCATGCGTTTGATGATTTCGGCGTCGGTCCACGCTTTCTTGACCTCGTCCTTCACCTCGTCGAAAGGCTTCTGCCGTTCGGGGATCACCTCGCGCACATCGACGAAGACGTAGCCGTCGCGCATCGTCACCGGGTTGTTCTCGACGCCGACATCACTGTCGAAGGTAAGCTTCACCACGTCCGGCATAGAGGCGAGGCTTTCGATGGGCTTGCCGGTCGTGTCGCGGCCCTTGCGGTCGAGGACCGGCTCCTCATATTTGAGCTTCAGTTCCTTGGCGATTTCCGCAAGCGTACTTCCGCCGGCGCGCGCGTCCTCGATCTTGTCGTAGAGCTTGCCGATCTCCTGGGTGGCGCGGTCTTTGAGAAGCGCTGTCCTCACCTCCTCTTTCACCTCTTCCAGCGTGCGCTGCGATCCCGCCTTGATCTCCGTTACACGCAGGATGACGGGCGAAAAGCCCTCGATGACCGCGCTCGGCCTGTTCTTCTTCAGAGCGAAGGCAGCCTCCGCGATCTTCGGATCGGCCAGTTTCTCCCTCGCGAAGGTGCCGAGCTTGATGTCGGTTTCCTTCAGGCCGAGTTCCTTTCCGAGCTTCAGGAAATCCGCGCCCTTGGCGAGCTTGCGCGCGGCTTTCTCGGCGGCGGCCTTGTCCTTGAAGAGGAGCTGTTCGATGGTGCGCCTCTCGGGGATCACGTATTTCTTCTTGGTGGCTTCGTAGGATGCCTTGATCTCTTCATCCGTGATCGGGATGGCGTCCTTGAGCGTGTCGCTGGACACGGTGATCATCGAGATTTTACGGAATTCGGGAGCCTGGAAAGCGGATTTGTGCTCCTCGTAATATTTCTTGAGCACGTCGTCGCCGGGCGCTTCGATCTTGCCGGCCGCTTCGGCGGGCAGGACGAAATATTTGAGCACGCGCTGATCGTTTTCGTAGTGGTTGATCGCGTCGAGAAGCGTCTTCGGCACGTGGATGCCCTCGCCGAGGGTACTCGTGATCTGGCCACGGATCAGCTCCCGGCGATGCATCAGAACGAAGCCCGCCTCGCTCAGTCCGGCCTCGCGCAGCGCCTCCTCGAAGCGCCTGCGGTCGAACTTGCCGTCCGAGCCGTGGAACGCCTGAAATGCCGCGATGTCGTCGATCACGGCCTTTTCCGTGAGGCCGAGGCCGAGTTCGTCCGCATGAATGGCGATGGCCGTTGAACCGACGAGGTTTTGCAATACGCGCCGGCTCAGCCCGAGCGAGCGTGCCTCGGACGTCGTGAGTTGCCTGCCGATCTGCCTGCTGATGAGCGCGAGCTGATTCTGATAGCTGCGCTGAAATTCCTGCTGGGAGATCTCGCGCCCGCCTACCTCGGCGAACTTCTGCCGGTCGAAACCGCGAAAGATATCCCCAACGCCCCAGGCCGCGAAGGCAAGCACGAGGAGGCCGAGCAGAATTTTGACCATCCAGCTAGAAGCGTTTTTTCTCAAGGTGTCCAGCATTTCGGTGTGCCTTCGTAACGGATGCGGTGAACTCCGGCGCCGCGATTGCAGCCGATGAGAGTGTTCCTTCGCTTGCCAGAGACGTCTCTTGGCCATAGATCAAGTCGGCAGAGGCAGCAAAGTCAAGGCAGAAAGGCGAGGAGTTGAGATGACGCAGATACGGTCCCTGATTGCCGGCAACTGGAAGATGAATGGCCAGAAAGCATCCCTGGCGGAAATCGCCAAGCTGCGACTGGGTGTAGAGAAAGACGGGCTCGCAGGCAAGGCCGATATCATGATCTGCCCGCCCGCGACGCTCATCGGCCTGTTCGCCGAGGCGCTGAAAGACAGCGGGATCGCCGTCGGAGCGCAGAACTGTCACAAGGCTGCGTCCGGCGCCTACACCGGCGAGGTTTCGGCGCCGATGCTCGCGGATGCGGGGGCGACCGCGGTGATCCTGGGCCATTCTGAGCGGCGCTCGATGTTCGGCGAGCGCGATATCGATGTTCGGGAGAAGGCGGAATCGGTTTATGCGGCGGGCCTTACCGCCATCATCTGCGTCGGTGAGACCGCGGGGGAGCGCAAGCTTGGCCTGACGCTGCCTGTGGTGGCGCGCCAGTTGGCGGGATCGCTGCCCCAGGGCGCGAGCGCTGCGAATACCGTCATCGCTTATGAGCCGGTCTGGGCGATCGGCACGGGGCTGACGCCGTCGGTGGCCGATGTGGATGAGGTGCACCGCTTCATCCGCGCCGAGACGGCCAGGCTGTGCGGCGAGGAAGCTGGGGGGGGCATGCGCCTTCTCTATGGGGGGTCGGTCTCGCCCAAGAATGCGAACGAACTCCTGGCCATTGCCGATGTGAATGGCGGGCTGGTCGGCGGCGCGTCGCTGCGCGCGGACGACTTCCTGCCGATTGTTCAGGCTGCCAGGGGATAGAACCCTTGAGCGTGGCGCTCGCCCGCGATACAACCAGCCGGAGTGTATTTTTTGAGCCGGGGGAAACGCTGCGTCTTGAGCGGTCCTCGCGGCGCCAGCGTCCGGTGATCTGCTGAGCGGCGGCCGGGCGCGAAGATATCATTGCATTGGACGACCACATGCTTATCAGCCCGTTGCAGCGGTTTCTCAGACTCTTCGCCGGTGGTGCGCTGTTGGCTTCTCTGGCGCTCACACCTCTCCCTGGCGGCGCGGCTCCGCTCGGGAAGGAGGAATGCAAGCGGCTGAAGGTCGAGAAGAAATCGCTGGTGGGGCAGGGCGTGGAAAAGAACATGGCCAAGGGCCCTGAGTGGGTGAAGGCCAATCTTGGCGCGTCTCAGCTCGATTTGATCAAGCGCTATATTTTGGTGAACGAGCAGCTCAAATTCCGCTGCAGCCCGGCTCGTCGGGCGATGAAGAAGAAGATGAAGGCGGCAGCGGCCCGGATAGCCGCCCGCAAAGCTGCCGCCAAGGCAAAGGCGGCAGAAGCCGCGAAGTCCAAGACCAAACCGGCGACCGCGAGTGCCAAGCAGCAGGGCGCCAGCGCCAACTGAGCCCGCGGGGCGGCGTCAAATGCACTGGCCATCTGCGTTGAAATGATGTAGACGGCCGTTAAACTTCTCGGTGAGATGAAATGATCACAGTCATCCTTGTATTCCATATCATGGTCGCGGCGGCGCTGGTCGGCGTCGTCCTGTTGCAGCGCTCCGAAGGCGGTGCGCTGGGCATCGGCGGTGGTGGCGGCGGACTGATGACTGGCCGAGGTGCGGCCAATCTGCTGACGAAGACGACGGCCGTTCTGGCGGCGGTTTTCTTCTCTACGAGTATCGCGCTCGCGATTCTGGCCAGCATGAACAGCAAGCCCCGCCAGCTCGTCGCGCCGACCGCGACGGAGGAAAGCGGCAAGCCGAAAGCGCCCGCTGGCGAACCGAGCCAGTTGCCCAAGCTCAATCTTCCAGCCGGCCCGCAACTGCCGCAGTCGAAGTAGCATCATCCAGCGCTGGTGTGCCCGACGCAGATCCGCCGGTCGGCCAAGGACACCCCGAACAACAGTACCTGGATCGCGCTCCGTGGACGACTATTCCATCCCGCATCTGTGCGGCGCTGGCTGACGGTGTTCGCCAATCCCGCCGAGGTCCGCATTACCGATGGCCTTGAGATCATCGCCCGTCACGAGCGCAGCTACGACAAAGGCCAGCAGATCGAAGACACGGCGCACATCCAGGCGCCGCATGAGGACACTTTCTGCGTAGCCGGGCGAAGGCGCTCGACCTGTTCGGGTTCTGCCCAACTGGGAGCAGCAGGAGTTGGTATTATTTAAACACAATGGGTATGGTAAAAGAGATTTTGTTGGGTAAGCTTGGCGGGATTGGAGGAAAACCTCCACGAACTGCTTGTACGGCGGCGGTGTTGAGCGCGGAATTCGCGCTGCGGATGACTCGAACGTTTGCAACGCCGCCGTTTGCCGTAACCGTAAAGCGGACGACAACCGTTCCGTGCGCTTTTGCGGAGCGGGCACGTCTGGCTATACGTGCGCGTACTCGTCCCTTGAAGTTGGATAAAGCCGACTTACCGGCGTATCTCGACTGACCTCTTCCGCCTCCGCCACCTTGTCTTCCGGCTGTTCTATTCCGTCGAACACGGGATTTCGATTTTTTTGGAGACTTGCGCTCTTTTGTTCTCTCGCTCCCCGTCTTCTTCTTGTAGACTCTCCCGGGCTTTATCTTTTTCGGTTTTTCTTCAGCGGCAACCACCGGGATCGCATGTTCCGCCGGGGTGGCGTCGACTGTTACGTCAGGTTGGATTTTCTGTACCTTGTCTTCAGCTGCGACCGTTTCGGCAGTGTCTTGTACGATCGTCTCGACTTCGGATGCATAGTCACTAAGCGAGCCAGCAACGGAGATCACAGGACCGCTGGCGCGCTCGATCTTCGCGGTTTCGTCGCCTCTCAAGGATGCAAAAGCCAATATGTGAACGGTGAGGGCCAGGACAATTCCGATCAGCCACTGGTAGAGCGAAGGTCTCACGGCACAGACTTTCTTTGTGTAATGAGCCGGATCTTGCGTATGCCCGCTATTCTGGCGGCTTCGATTACGTCCACGAGTTCGCGTGCAGCCAGAGTTTTGTCTGCAACGACCGGAAGCGGACTGTTTATCCCACTCGAAACCCGGCTTTGCAATATACGTGTCAGCGATGGCACATCGTGCTCGACACCGTCGATACTGATCTGCCCCTCCCCGCCGATAAGAACGGGCCCGATAGGGCGTTCTCCCACATTTGAGAAATTCGCCTCGGGAGGAGTAACGTTCTTATCCTTAAACGAGCGCAATACACCTGCAGCCAGAAAGAATATTAGCATCAGAAAAACGACGTTGATGAGAGGAATAAGGTTTTCATCATCACGTCCTGAGCGTTTGCGCTTAAGAGTTATGGCCAATGTTGCGCTTCCTATTTGACGACCATCACTTCACGCACTGCGCGGATGTTGGCTTTTTCGAGTACTTCAACGACCTCTTGCACCTTGGCGTCCTCCATTGGCTTGATGGCGACCTTTATCCCTTCGCCGCTTGCGAGGGAGGCCAGCTCGCTCTTCAGCTGCTCAAGCGCAACCGGCTTGCCATTAACATCAATGTTGGAGCCACCTTTCACGCGCACGATCACAAGGTTCTTCACGTCGGCCTTACTAGCAATACCAGACTGACCACCTGTCAGATCGACCCCCGTGTAACGCAGGAAAGTCGATGACAGCATGAAAAACACCAAGAGCAAGAACACGACATCGATCAGTGGCGTCAGACCGATACGGTTTCTCTTTCGGGCAATCCGTTTAATCCGCACGCGTTACCGTGGCCAGCCTCGGCCCCTCCTGCCTTATGGATGTGGGGGAATGTGGCGCGCCACTATCACAGTGTGCTGGGTGCACTTCGGTCAATTGGCCAGTGAAGAGCCCCGTAAGGGTGCTCTCGATGTTGTCGGCGAGATAGTCAACACCACCCTCGAACCAGTGCA
Organism: Rhodomicrobiaceae bacterium; assembly: GCA_050290865.1. Classification (GTDB taxonomy): domain Bacteria; phylum Pseudomonadota; class Alphaproteobacteria; order Rhizobiales; family Rhodomicrobiaceae; genus JARRLC01. Next base: position 37,782 of record JBNKIW010000005.1, read on the forward strand.
ACGCCAGGGCCGCGGGGATCGCAACGGCGAGACCGACTGCCGTTGTCAGCAAGGCAACCGAAATACCGCCTGCCAGAACGGCAGGATCCGCTTGGGCCCCCGCGGATTGCAGCGCTGCGAAGGCCTGTATCATACCCAGAACGGTGCCGAACAGCCCCAACAACGGAGCGATTTGCACGACGGCCTCGATCGCTCGCAAAAATGAGCGGGCGGATGCGACCTGCTGAAGGGCGATTCTCTCGACATCTTCCCGGACAAGCTGAACATTTTCAGCCTGACGCATCAGCCCGCGCATGCCGTGCGCGAGAACCTTGGTCAGCGGGTTGCTGTTTTCATTTATCAAATCGAGAGCCTGGCGATGATCGCCGGACATCCAGATCTGCAGAGCCTGATCCGCTTTTCCACGCCGATTGATGCCGAGCCACAGAAACTGCCAGAATTTGACGATTATGATTACCGTCACGAAAACCGACAGCGCCAGCAATATTGCTACGATTGGTCCGCCATTACTTAAAAGCTGCTGTAGAAAACCCAGCCCCACCCCATCCAGGAGCCCGGGGTCAACTGCTTCCGCCGCCCGGTCGGGTATTGCCTGGAGTGAACCTTGCTGTGCGATCGTCTGCGGGTCCATGTCACTTCCTCTTCCTGTAGTGCTAAGAGCCGAATTGGACCTCGGTTCTGTTCGTCGTTCTGAGTTTCTGCGAACAATTCTTTGGTGATAATCCTGCCCCGCGGCATTCGCTAACTTTGTTGATGAGAATACGTTCAATACCTTCGCAGCTTTTTAAGCGGAATTGTTTGACGCGTGTCTTCCCAAGCGGGAGTTCTCCAACCTGGAGATTGAGGATGCTGGCAATTCGTCCGTCGCTCCCGAACAGCACAATTTCGAGCGATAGTGCATCGATGGCGCTTTCAAGACCGTTTCGCATGACGAAGTTGACCTTGCAGCCGTTTTCTGAAGTGGTCAGGCTGTTCAACTCCATTGCGAGAGTGGCAGGTTCCGCAGCTCTCGCCCCTTCCGCATCCGTAAGCGAGCCAATTATGCACAGTGCTACAATTATTATTCGATAGCGCATGTTTGTTGTTTCTTTCATTTGATGTCCCCGTCAAATCATCCCGCTCGCTATGAGTTTCGCTCCGAGCATCACGATAGCGAGGCCGCTGAGCGTTCGCAGCAAACCGTTGTATTTGTGAGCTGTCTCCTGTCTGACGCGCGCTGATATCCAACCAGCAGCACCACCCAGATAATAAAGAGGCGTAGCCAGAGTTCCGACGCCGAACAGGAAGGCCAGCAGGGCACCGGATGCGACTGAATCGGTTGTCGCGGCATAGAGCATTACTGCATAAAGAGGGGGGCACGGCATCAAACTGGTTGCAATCCCGAGAATTGCCATGTGCTTCGAGGCGCGTTGTACTCGCAAAGGCGTATTCGTTGATTTGCCGCAGGCACTGCGCGGTTTGAAAACAACAACGAGGCCTACAGCCAGTACAAGAACTCCCGCAATCATCATCGGCTTCTGGAGTCCAATATGCGCAAGAACGACCTTTCCGGCTAGTCCAGCAAGTGCGCCGAGAAGTGTATAACCGGCTATGCGCGCAAATATAAAAATGGCGGTTGCGTCAAAGCCCTTTCGGAAACCGGGCTGTGTTGCAAAAACACAGGAGGTGACCAGTGGGAGACAGGAGAAACTGCACAGAGTCAGACCGTAGAAAAACCCCATGGCCAGGACGCCAAGATAAAGACTGCCAGTTCCACCAAATGGAGCGATATAGGCGCCTATTGCGGGCAGGTTTGACACGTTTCGGCTCCTTGAACCCTGCTCGTCTTCGGCAATTCCTCAATCGGCGCTCCGGCTCGGTGTTCTTGCTGCGCGATCATCGCCGCACCAACGGCCGTCGTTACCTGCGGTACCTTGGGTGGAACGAAAAGGTCTGTAGCCAGCTCATCTTCGAGCGCTTTGATGAGACCCTTGTTGAGAGCGGGGCCGCCATCAAAAAACACATGGTCGTTCACTTTGACGCGCCGCGCCATCTTGGCCAGACGCCTGGCAATAGCAAAATGCGCGCCCGCGACGATTTCGCTCGGGCGTTTCTCCCGGGCCAAGAGTGAAATGATCTCGGTCTCTGCGAACACGGTACAGGTTGAGTTGATACGGATCGGCACATCCGCCTGAAGCGCCAGATTACCGAGATCGACGACCTCAATTTCAAGAATGCGCGCCAAGGCTTCGAGAAAGCGCCCGGTTCCGGCTGCGCATTTGTCGTTCATGGAGAAGTTTTTCGTAACGCCAAGTTCATCGATGCCGATAACCTTGGTATCCTGTCCTCCGATATTGATGATCGTGCGGACCGTTAGCCCGGCTTCATTGCCATACCAGACGGCGCCTCTCACATTTGCCGTTATTTCAGAGACAGTGCTGTCCGCGAATTTGACCAGCCTGCGTCCGTAGCCGGTTGCCGTGACGTGCTTGATGTCGTCTGCGTCAAGCCCAAGTGTCCGGCGAACATTGTCGAGCAATTGGAACGCACTGTCGTTACAGTGAACGCATGCGGGTTGAACTTTGTAGCCGAGCACGTTTGTCTCGTCGGCTATTGCGACTTTGATAGTGGATGATCCCACATCTATGCCGGCAAAACAGTTCATTCTTACCTTGTCCTTCTCTTCAGCGTTTCCGTGAATGCTTCGATTCTTGTTCTCAACTGCTCTATGTCCTGAGGCGCGTAGTCCGTTTCCACCTTGAGCATTGGAATGCCCTTGTCCTGCAACAGGGCTTCTATTGTCTTCATCTCGATATCGAAAGGGTGACACCCCTTGAGCACGTGATAGATCACCCCTTCGACCTGATAGTCGTCAACCAGCCGCAGGATACGGTCTCGCCGCTCGGTCGTGGTCGAGAAAGTCGGACAGGAGCATGGCAGCATGTACCGGTCGGCAATAGCGTGCAGCATGTCGGAGAGCGTTCCTTCATCGACCGAAACCATGTCACTCAAATAGCGGCCGGACGTGCAGAACTCGTCGGCAACGAGAACCGCGCCGAGTTCCTCGATGATGGTCGGGATTTTCCAGTTGGGGAATATGATCGGAGAGCCGGTGAGCATGAGACGCACCGCGTTCGGTTTGGCGGCGTAATGCCTGTTCTCGACGCGACTCTCAAGTTCATCGTTCAGTCGCGAGAGCGCCTCGGTCCAGGGCTCGACCTCGTCATAGAAGTAGGCGTTGAGAACTTCGAGTGCGTCACGGCCGTGGATAACCGCCGGGATCGCTTTGCGGACGTTCTGGAAGCGGTGGACTTCGAGCTGGGCCCGCTGGACGCGTCTGATCGCATCCCGCAACCTCTTGCGGTTTATGCTGGTGCCGGTAAGCTTTTCCAGCGACTGCTTGAACCGTTTGATCTCGTCGAGCCAGAAGTTCCGCGACGTCTCCAGTTCTTTGATGCGCGGCAGCGCGAGCATGTGAACATCGTGATGCTCCGCCAGCATCTCGCCGATCTTCAGTTTCCAGTCGCAGCTCGCGGGCAGAGCGACCATGCTGCATTTTTGATAGAAGTCGAGGATTGGTAATACGGAGAAGCCTATCTCCGACTTGATCGTTGGGCAGGCAATATCCGGCAAATAATCCTCGCCGATCTCAATGCTTTCATAAGCTCCGGCGCAAAGGCGAACGGGACGGGCCCCGCAGGCGTAGATCAATTCTTCCGGCACGAATACGCAATAGGTGCCGACCATTTGCCGGCCGTCCTCGATCTTCACGACATCCTTGCCGCCATGAATGAAGGCCTTAAAGATGCGATCGAAATACGCCATGTTGGCAGGGCGGGTTCGATCTTCATCGAGACCGTCAAAGATCTCACGGACGGTCATGTCGAGGTGGACGCGAACCTTGTTGGCGAGTCTTTCTTTCTTGCCCGGGTTATTTCGTTCCTGGAAATTCATCGGTGTTCCATTCCCCTGGTTGCTTTCTCCTGCCGCTTCAGAAAGCCATCTTCGCTTGCCCGGAGGATTGGAATACCGGCGAGCGTGGCTGCGAGCGCCTTGTTCTCAGGGCAAGACTCGACACAGCGCAAACACAGGATACAGTCCTGCGTAACGAGATTCTTCTTCACCTTCTCTTCCTCGATGGCGCGGATCTCCATTGGGCAGGCGCGGTAGCAGTTGCCGCAGCGGGTGCATCGTTGACCGTCTTTCTTGAGGGATACGAGACCGGCTTTGTCGAACAGTGACAAGAATGCAAGCATCGGGCAGTAGGAACAAAGGAAACGGCGCTTGATGAACGAGACAGTGAAGAAAAGCCCGACGAGCAGTATGGCTATTGTTGTCAGGATCAAGCCGGGTGTGCTTGAGAAGTCGATATGAAATTCACTGAAACTCCCTTTGAGCAACGGCATTAAAGGTCGCGCCGGACACATCTGGCAAAACGGCGCGGTCCACTCGCGCGATAAGCCAAGATTGCCGATCGCGAGCGGAACAAGGATCAGGAAAGCCAAGAGAAGATATTTAACGGAACGGTAGCGTTTGCTCGTAATCCAGGTAAGCCGCGACAGATCAACATTGAACAGATTGCGCAGCTTCGTCATCAGATCTTGCAGAAATCCAAACGGGCAGACCCAGCCGCACCAGGCTTTATTGAGCACGATCGTCAGGAGCGACGCGGTACCGATGAGAACAAGCAGGCTCAGACCCGCCCCGCTGAGAAACGCTGTCAGAGGCCGCGCCAGTTGATGCTGGAGGCTGATAAGAAAACAGCTGCCGCCGTTGCCCTCGACAAACACGCAGGAAAATGTCGGCAGCCTGACACCAAGGTCAAATGCGAAAGAGCCGCCGTAGACGAGCAGGACAAAGCAGATCAACTGGACGATGAACCGGAGCCGCTGAACACTCATGCCTTGTTTCTCCGGCCTGTGCGATGGAGGATGATCGCCGCGCCGACGATGAGGACGGTGAAGGTCATGACCAGGAAAGCAACGTATTTGCTTTCCCATTCATTGCTGTCCGGAAAGACCCGCATCGACAGTGTTGCCACATACTTCTCGTGCTCATAGGCGGAACCTCCCAGATCTCCAGGGCTGATTTCGGTTTGCTCTGCCTGGAGCATGTAGAGGGTAGATTTCCGCGTATCGAAAACGCCGCGCTGGAAATCTTCCTTTATGAGGGTGAATTCGGCCTCTCCCCTTTCATCCGTCGCAAGTTTCTTGTGCCAGTTTTCCGAAGTGGTCAGAGTGACCGGGGCGTAGACGACCGGATTTCCCTTGTAGAGGACGCGCACGCGCAATCTGTGCCCGGCTCTCGTGCGAAAGCGATGGCGCTCACTGTCATAGAGCCGGATGATTTCAAAGATGGGTTTGCCAATGTGAAACCCGGGACGAGGAGATGAATCGCGCGGCTGCGTCTCGGGCTTGTCGCCGTGAGACATAAAACTGTAGTAAGTATAAAGATGCCGGCGAGTGCCATCTGCGACATAATTGCCGTTATAACCGACCAGCCGATAGTTGCCTCCCGTCTGGCGGGGAAGCTCAACGCGATACCGCCCGCGTTTCTTTTGCGGTTCTACTGGTATGAGTCCGTTGTCGGGCAACTCAAGCCAGAACCGTGTTCCGGAAATGGTTGGTTCGGATAGGTCGGCTTCGGTATAAGGGAAGACACCCGCCCGCACGATAGCTCTGTGCACACGGTACGTGCCACGCTCCGCATCCCTTCGGTTGCCCGCTCGTCTTGCGCCCTCCCTCCTGATGGCGGCGGAAGGTTCCTGCGCAGCTCCGGGGCGCCCGCGCTGCTCACTTCCCCCATGTCTGCCGGAAGTGCGGGCTTCAGAGCTGCGGGGTGCGGCGGTCTTCTTCTTCCACGTCCGCCCATAGTCACGGGACACCGGCTCGATCCAGATAACGCTATCATCGGCTAAGACGTCTGTTGCCATTCCTGGTGCTATCTGGAGCAACCCAGCGGCGATGAAAGACAGAGTGGTCAAAGAAAACCGCAGCATGTTCACCCCTAGAACTTGTATCTGGTGCCAACGGTGAAAGAACGCGCTTCGCCCGGCGTGTATTTCCTGCCGCTGTAGCTACTGTGGGATACACCGTCTGCGTATTTGACGTCGGTCAGGTTTCGCACCTGTCCCCAAAACGTCCACGGACCGTCTTCGTAGTCGACCTTCAGGTGCCAGAGGGCCGGGCGTTGATACTTGCCGTTGGGGTCGTTATTTGCGTTGCTGGTGTAGAACTCCGAGATATGATCCACTTCGAGTTCCACGTCGAGACCGGCAATCGGCGTTACGGTTACCCGCGCATTCAAATGGTGAAGCGGGGAGTCGGCGACATAGTTTCCTGAGTAGTCGGTGCCCTGATCGACAAAGTCGGTATATTTGTTCACCGCGTAGGTATAGGCCGCGTCGAAACGCAACATGTCGTTCGGCTTAACATAGAACGATGCTTCCAGTCCTTGCCCTTGTACCTCACCGGCATTGACGAAGACGCGATCCACAAGGGGGTTCCCCTCATCCCTGTCAACGCCCACAACCATGTTGGCAATATCGGTGTGATAGAGCGTTAGGTCATAGCCGAACACACCTTCTGCGAGCGTACCGCGCAAGCCCACGGAATAGTTCTTGGCTGTTTCGGGGTCGAGGTTGGGGTCAGCGTTGTAGCCAGAATACCCGCCCCGCGTGCTGTAAGTGACTGAGCTGGTGAACAAACGTGAGCGGCTAGGCGCGACGAATGCTTCGCCATAACCGAGCCAGAGCGTTTGGTCCTCATTCAGAGCAAAACTGACACCCGCCTTTTTACTCAGGTTTCGAAATTCCGACTCGAGAGTGCCCTTATTTTCATATTCCTCATCGGGCGTGTTGTCATCGGGCCGCTTATCGGTGCCAGTGTATTCAATGTAGTCATAACGCCCACCCAGCGTGATCTCAGCCCATTTCACCGGCGAGAATTGGTACTGCGCGAACGGAGAACCAGCGATTGCAAGCAGGTTCCAGTCTGTTTCGAGAGGTCCAGGCTGGGTGTTTACATGGTTTTCCCATTGGTAACTTTTCTCACGGAGATCACTGTATTGCAGGTCGCTTCCCACAACGAGTTTCGAGGAGAGGAAATCGAATTTCCGCTGATATTGCGCCGCCAGATTGTGATCGATCGACTCTTCGTCGATATATCCGCTCTTGTAGGACAGGGCTGTGGGGCCCTCGGCGTTGCTCTTGCGGGCGGAATAGTCGATCTTGCCGCTGGCTGTGTCGCTGAACTGGTGCTCGAGGCTGCCGGAGAGGGTTATGAAACGATTGTCTTCGTAGGCGTCCGTGATCGTCGCCTGACGCCAGTTCGCTTCATACTCCTTGGCTTTCAAACTACCGGGCTGTTCATCCCATTTTTCTTGGTACTCGCCTCTGACCGTCAGTTTCGTATCGGGCGATGCCTGCCATACCCCCTTCGCCGAAAGGGCTTTCTCCTCTTTTGCCGTGCGGTCGCGCCAGCCGTCCGATGTTATGAAATTGCCGTTCAGCATATAGCCGAACGCATCCATCGTGCCCCCAGCCGTAAATCCGGAGCGCACGCGTCCCCATGAGCCACCCTCGGCCCAGACGCTATATTCCGGGTCCAGCGGCGGATCCTTGGTAATGATGTTGATGACACCGCCAACGGCGTTGCTGCCATAAAGGGCTGAAGCGGGGCCCCTGATGATCTCAACACGTTCGATATCCCAGCGGTTGACCTCATCCAGTGCGCTCGTATAGCCGCGGCCAAACGGACGCATTTGCATGCCATCTCGAAGATTGACGGTGTAGTTCTTGCCTCCGAAAGGAAAACGCAGGTTCCGGCCAAGACTATTTCCAGGAATACGTGTCAGAAGCTCCTTGCGCGCATCAACGAATTTAACCTTCTGGACTTCCTCCGGCGTGACCACAGTGATGGCGTTTGGCGTCTTCTTTAGCTGCTCGCTGACACGCGATCCTGTTACGATGATCGTGTCGAGCCATGTCGTATTGTCGAAGACGTCCTGCGCAAGAACAGGCGAAACACCCGCCACGGCGAGGTATGCGCCCACACTCGCGAATGTTGCGAACAGAAACTCTCCGAACTTCCCAGTCTGAATTGTTGTCATTTCCCCATACTCACTCTCTAGTCATTGCGGCATCGTGCCAACGATACTCAGTCAGCGTGCTTGAATGTTACCCGCAATGCCCCCACAAATCCGCGCAGCAAGGCGCATTCATCCCTTTGCCCAAAGCACTGCTTCGGACACGCAAGAAGGCAGGTAAGATCGCTCAAAGCTTCAGATCATGCTGATCGCGACGTCTGCTGCAGGTCTACAGACACGGCCCATCCCCTTAGATCCCGATCAAATGCTCACTGGGAGCTCGATTGCCTCGGGGTATGCGAAGACCTTGAGTGGGACCATGCAGCCTGGCGGCCCGGAACACTTCGCCCTGATCGCGGCGACTGACGGCATGCGCATTGGACCGATCGCCACAACCGCGGCAAGGGAAGGCCGGAAAGGGAAGAAACCGTATGGCCTTTGGTCCAAGAGAAGCCGTTGCAGTTTGCACGTCTACTGCAATGACACTGCTTGCTGATCAGTGGAACGAAATGCGGACCGGATTTCAGGCAAAGGCTGGGGGCGCACGCGCCGTGCGGCTGCCGGGAAGGAATTGGCTGATAATATGGACTTCAGCCGCTGAGGAGAACGAAGCGACATTAGCCTGCAGCGCATTGATTGACGCCGCAGCATCGTTCTCAGGGAGTGTTACGCCAACCGAAAAAGCCAAGCAGACAGGACAACTCTTGCGATTCGTCTGCTCATCAGGCGCTTTTTCGCCAGGCTTTGTGTCAAGAACCTCAACCCCGTAAAGGGTGCAGATCACCAGAGGAATCGGGAAACCGTTCTCGTCCTCGCCGATGGGAATCAACTGTCCAAGAGGAATGAGGAGCCGTGTGCACAGAGCCAACAGGGCTAGCGTGACCGCCCACCTGCTCCCTGTTGCACGAAAATACCTCATTGCATCCCCACGGTTGCAGCCCATGCCAGCATTTTGACCTGCCAAGGCATTCCAGATGCTATTTTCATTGTTTGCCCAGGGTCAAGCGGCCCGGCAGGCGTTGCGTCAAACGGCCTCAGGCGCACTCGCGCCACAGCCCGCCAAAACAACGAGCTGACATCTCCTTCGGCGATCGTCTCGAATGGCGGGCGTTTCATGATCGCGACCAAGGTTGGGTCAATGCTGCGGTGTTCGTTGAGTTCCTCAAGCGCCTGACTGCTGAAGCGGGTGGTCCGCTTTTTCTCGTCGTCGATCACGGTCCGGCGCATTTTTTGGCGGTGGCGTGAACGGCGTACGCCGACCTCGGACTTTCTCCCGGGAGGGCAGGATCAAGCAGCATATCTCATCTGTGCCTCGTCTCGGAAGCCACGCCGCCTCGGCGCGACACTGGAGAATGCCGCGTTCATGACGTATTCAGTGAGCATTGGCATTCTGTGGGGAACGGTAGAGACAGCTTTTGCCATGAGACTATGGACCCAAATCGCGCTGGCGGCTGCACTTGCAGCGATGACGGCTTCCTCCACGTCGCGTGGAGCGGAGACGTTGCGCGGCATTGCGCCCGCCGAGGATCGGCGTGAGCTTGTGACACCGAAAGCGGAGCCCCCCAAGGCGGCGCCGCTCAGATGCACGCCGAATTGGACGGCCGAGAAATACAAGCCCTTTGGCAAGGTGCAGCACGAGGTTAAGAAGCGTTACGGCGATGTGCGGATCCTGCGCGTCGCTCTTTGTGGCGAGGGCGAGGGCGCCTTCTTTCAGATCGTCATCATCTCCGGTACCGGTTCCCTCAGCCGGGTGCAGATCGCCGCGGCCAACTGAGGCCTTCCTTTCTTAAACCTGAGAAGCGGAGACTCGGGATTGCGGGCGTAAGAGTTTTGTTGCAAAGTCGCCCCACTCGTCAGTTTCTTTGAAGGCTACCCAGATGAGACTTCTCGTCGTCGAAGACGACCGCGACTTGAGCAGGCAACTCGTCACCGCACTCAGTCAGGGGGGGTACGCCGTCGATACCGCTTTTGACGGCGAAGAGGGGCATTTTCTCGGCGACACCGAGCCCTATGACGCCGTCATTCTTGATCTTGGCCTGCCCAAGCTGGATGGTTTGAGCGTGCTGGAGGCCTGGCGCCGCGATGACCGGCGCTTTCCCGTACTCATCCTTACCGCGCGTGACCGCTGGAGCGACAAGGTGGCGGGCATCGACGCGGGTGCCGACGATTACGTCGCCAAGCCGTTCCATGTCGAGGAGGTTCTGGCGCGGGTGCGCGCGCTTCTCCGCCGCAGCGCGGGCCATGCGAAAAGCGAAATCGAGTGCGGCCCCTTGCGGCTTAACACCAAGCTCGCGCGCGTGACGTTGGACGGCGTTCCGGTGAAGCTGACGGGGCTCGAATACCGGCTGCTCGCCTATCTCGTGCATCACCAGGGGCGCGTGGTGCCGCGGCTGGAACTGGTGGAACATCTCTATGAACAGGATTTCGACCGCGATTCGAACACGATTGAGGTGTTTATCGGGAGGCTGAGGAAGAAGATTTCAGCCGATATGATCCAGACCGTTCGCGGCCTGGGCTATTGCATCACCGCTCCTGAGCATGAAGCGTAGTTCGCTTTCCCGGCGCCTGTTTTTCTCGGCCGCCCTATGGATGCTGCTTGTGCTGCCCTTTGCGGCGGCCGTGCTGATCTCGCTTTATTCCGATGCCGTCGAGCATAGCTTCGATGCACGGCTCCACCAGAATATCGAGTATCTGATCGCGACCACGTCGCGGGGCAAGAGCGTGGAGATCCTCGAGCCGCCGATCCAGGGCGAGCCGATGTTCAGCCTGCCATTTTCCGGCTGGTACTATCAGATAAAGTCGCTGAGCGATCAGCGCATCATTTACAGATCCGACTCGCTGGTGTCGGAGACGCTGAAGCTGCCCAGCGAGAGAGGCATATCGCCCGGTGCGGAGGGGAGCCGCCGTGCGTATATCACCGGGCCGGAGGAGCAGCCCCTGCGTATCCTGGAGCGGGAGATTTCCATCACCGAAAAGGATCAGCAGCGCCGCTATGCCTACGCCGTCGCGGGGGACGCTAATGAGATCTATATCCCCGTGGACGCCTTCCGCTGGATGCTGATCGTTGCCTTCTGCATGCTCGGCGCCGGCCTCCTGATCGCGACCTTTTTTCAGGTGCAATGGGGCCTGAGGCCACTCCACGAGATCGGCGCCAAGCTCGCCGCGATCCGCTCCGGCGAAGCCTCGCAACTGGAAGGCGCTCTGCCTGAGGAAATCCAGCCGCTGCAAGAGGAGTTGAACGCTCTCATTCAGTCCAATCAGCAGATCATCGAGCGCGCGCGCACCCATGTCGGCAATCTCGCCCATGCGTTGAAGACGCCGCTGTCGGTCATCACCAACGAAGCCCGGGGGCAGTCTGGCGATTTTCCGGCGAAAGTCGCCGAACAGGCCGAACTGATGCGCGAGCACATCACGCATCATCTCAGCCGCGCCCAGATCGCCGCGCGCGTGAGCATCGTCGGCGGCGTGACCGACGTCGGGGAGACGTTGCGCTCTTTGACCAATGCGCTGTCGCGAATATTCCGGGAGAAGGACATCACCTTTTCCGTGGACTGCCCGGCTGGCGCGAAATTCCGGGGCGAGAAACAGGATTTGCAGGAGATGGTGGGCAATCTTCTGGACAACGCGTGCAAGTGGACAGCGTCCAAAGTGGAAGTCCGGGTCGAACTGATGCCGGGGACCAGGCCCGGCGCGGGCCGGCAATTGGCGGTGATGGTTATCGATGACGGGCCGGGTCTGCCTCCGGACAAGTTGAACGCCGCGGTCCAGCGCGGCAACCGGCTGGATGAAAGCAAGCCCGGCACCGGCCTCGGCCTTTCCATCGTTGCCGATCTTGCCGATATCTATTATGGGAATTTCACACTCCAGAACGTGCCAGAAGGCGGGCTGTGCGCCAAAGTGAGTCTGCCCGCCGCGTGAGGAGCGGTGAACGACGGGCCGCAAAAAAGCCAGATTGCCGCCCTTAACGTAACGCGGGAACGGGTATCGCAATGGAATCGGACGGTCCAGACGGGCGACGGGCTTGTCCGGCATTTACGGGGAAGATATGAAACTCATCAGACTTCTGGCTGCGGGGGCAGTGATGCTGCCGCTTGCGGCGTGTTCCAACAATCAGGATACCGGAACCGTAGTGGGCGCCGTGGCGGGTGGCGTCATCGGCAATCAGTTCGGGCATGGCGCAGGCCGCGCGCTTGCCACCGTTGGTGGCGCCGTCGTTGGTGGCCTTATCGGCAGTTCCATCGGCAAGGCAATGGACGAGGAAGATCGCCGTCAGGCGATGGCGGCGGAATATCGCGCCCTCGAAGAAGAAAGCGATGAGCCGGTCCGCTGGCGCAACGAGCGCTCCGGCCACTACGGCTACATCAAGCCCCGCCGCTCCTATCGCAGCGCCGGTTTGAGATGCCGCGAATATGAGCACACTGTCTATATCGATGGCCGTCCCGAGACGATGGTCGGCAGGGCCTGTCGGCAGCGTGATGGCAGCTGGAAGGCTGTCTGACGGCCGGCGGTCGGCAGGGCGGGTGTACGGTGCGGCTTAACCATCGCCGTATTCGCGCGGAAATTTGAAGCGCTGTGTCATGCCGACGCAGCGCTTTTCGCTTGATTCTGCAGCGCCCTGCCTTGATATCGTGACCATACATTCGGCTTGTGGACGAGCATCGGGCTTAACCGTACATGGCATTGTGGATCGTATTTGCCGTCTTGACCGCGCTCGCCACGCTGGCGGTGCTGCGCCCGTATCTGCGCCGCGAAGACAGCACGCAGGCGTTGGGGCCTCGCGACATCGACATTTACAAGCAGCAGCTGCGCGAGGTCGAGGACGAGCGCGCGCGCGGTCTTCTCGGCGAGGCCGAGGCGAAGGCTGCGCAGATCGAGATTTCCCGCCGTATCCTGGCACTGTCGGAGGAGAAAGCCGCGGATGGTGGTGCGCTGAAGCCCGCGTCCGGGGCCGTGCTGTATGGGATGGCGGGCCTCGTGGTCGCGCTGACGCTCGGCATCTATCTGAGCTATGGCTCTCCCGGTCTTCCCGGCCAGCCGCTCGGCAGCCGCGCCGCGCCGAGCATGGAGAGCGCCGTCGCGCGGATCGAGAAGCACCTGCGCGCAACGCCGAATGACGCCAGGGGCTGGACGGTCATCGGCGGGCTTTACGCGCGCCTCGGCCGCTTCGCCGACGCCGCAGACGCGTATGGCAAGGCGATAGCTATCGCCGGTGAAGACGCCATGCTGCTCGCCAATCAGGGCGAGGCCCTCACTTTCGCCAACAAGGGCGTGGTCCCGGCGGAGGCGCGCGGCCTCTTCGAAAAGGCGTTGGGCAAGGACGAAAACAACATCAAGGCCGGTTTCTGGCTCGGCGCCGCCGACGAGCAGGCGGGCAAGTTCGCGGATGCCGCGAGCCGCTACCGCAAGCTGCTGAAGGCGGAGTTGCCCGAAAAGGTCAAGGGCGCGCTGCGTCAGCGGTTGGCGACTGCCGAGCGGCGTGCCGCCGGCGGACCTCGGAAGGACGCCACCGCAGCCGAGGACGCGATGATCGAGCGCATGGTTGCGCGTCTGGCCGAACGGCTGAAAGCCGATGGCTCCGATCTCACCGGCTGGCTGAGGCTGGTCCAGTCCTATATGGTGATGGGCCGGCGCGACGACGCCGAGAAAGCCCTGAAGGATGCCCGGCGCAATTTCGCGGGCAATACCGAAGCGCTCGGCAGGATCGATGCGCTGGCGAAATCGCTGGGGCTGGCGTCATAGAAGGGCGGCGCGGCCCGCCGCTGGACCAGAAAGGAACGGCAAATGACGAGAAAACAGCGTAGAGGCGTGTTTATCGGCGTGGGGTTGGGCATTCTGGGCCTGGCCATCGGGCTGGTGCTGTTCACGCTGTCGGACTCCATCGTCTTCTTCTACAGCCCGAGCGACATCGTGGAGAAGAACATCCGGCCCGGTCAGCGCATACGCCTTGGCGGTCTGGTGAGCGAAGGCAGCGTCAAGCGCGACCAGGGCACGCAAATCCAGTTCGTCGTCACCGATGGCAAGAGCACGATGAACGTTACGTATACCGGCCTTCTGCCGGACCTGTTCCGCGAGAAGCAGGGTGTGGTGGCCGAGGGCAAAATCGGTGCGGATGGTGTCTTCCACGCCGACACCGTACTCGCCAAGCATGATGAGAACTATATGCCGCGCGAAGTGGCCGATGCGCTGAAGAAGCAGGGCGTCTGGCAAGGGCAGGGCGGGGCGAAGGCGTTGCAGAACACATCGGCGCCGAAGTGATGCCCGTTCTTCCTTGGTTATGGCACGCGCCAACGGAGCAGGCCCGGACGCCCGCAACCGGCGAAGCAGCGTAGCGATGGGACAAGCAAGAACCATCCTCAAGTAGCGAAGCGATAGGACAAGCAAAAACCGTCCTGAAGTAGCGAAGCGATAGGACAAGCATAACCGTGATCATTGAAACCGGCCATTTCGCACTCATCCTCGCTCTGGCGGTTGCCTGCCTGCAGACGGGCTCCGTGGTCTGGGCCTCCTATGCCCATGACGAGAAGGCGCGGGCGATGGCTCCGGCGGCCGCCATCACGCAGTTCGTGTTGCTTGCCGCCGCGTTCGGGGCGCTGGTCTGGGCGTATGCTGGGTCCGATTTTTCGGTCGAAAACGTTTGGCGTAATTCGCACTCCGCCAAGCCGCTCATCTACAAGATCTCCGGCACCTGGGGCAATCACGAGGGTTCCATGGTGCTCTGGGTGCTGATCCTCGCGGCATTCGGCGCCGCCGTCGCACTGTTCGGCCACAACCTGCCGGATCGCCTGAAATCCAACGTGCTGGCCGTGCAAGGCTCGATCGGCATTGCCTTCCTCGCCTTCATCGTTGCCACATCCAACCCGTTTGCGCGGCTCGACCCGGCACCCTTCGAGGGCAACGGGCTCAATCCGATCCTGCAGGACCCGGGCCTCGCCTTTCACCCGCCGCTGCTCTATGCGGGCTATGTCGGCCTTTCGATGGCCTATTCCTTCGCCGTCGCTGCGCTCATCGAGGGACGCATCAGCGCCGCCTGGGCGCGCTGGGTGCGGCCGTGGACACTTGCAGCCTGGATCTTCCTGACCCTGGGCATCGCCACGGGGTCGTGGTGGGCGTATTACGAACTGGGCTGGGGCGGCTGGTGGTTCTGGGACCCGGTTGAAAACGCCTCCTTCGTGCCCTGGCTGGCGGCCACGGCGCTCCTGCATTCGGCCATCGTCACCGAAAAGCGCGAGGCGTTGAAGGCATGGACGGTGCTGCTTGCCATCATCGCCTTTGCGCTCAGCCTCATCGGGACGTTCATCGTGCGATCGGGCGTGCTGACCTCGGTTCACGCCTTCGCCGTCGATCCGGCGCGGGGCGTGTTCGTGCTGCTGATCATCGCGCTTTTTGCCGGTACGGCGCTCGGGCTGTTCGCTTGGCGTGCGCCGCTTCTGCGCTCCACCGGTCTCTTCGCGCCGATCTCGCGCGAAGGCAGCCTGCTGCTGAACAACCTTCTTTTGACGGCCGCGTGCGGCACCGTGCTGACGGGAACGCTGGCGCCGATGGTGCTGGAGGCGCTCGGGCACAAAATTTCCGTTGGCGCCCCTTACTACGACACGGTTTTTCCCGTGTTCATGATCCCGCTTCTGATCGTGGTGCCGTTCGGGCCGTTCCTGGCCTGGAAGCGCGGTGACATTTACGGTGTCGGTCAACGCCTGATGGCGGCGGCGGCGCTCGGCATCCTCGCCATGGCCGTGTCGGTGGCGCTGACGCAGCGCGGGCCGGTGCTGGCGCCATTCGGCATCGGGCTCGGCGTGTGGGTGATCGCGGGCGCGCTTTCGGAAATGGCGTTCCGGGTCAAGGCGTTTGCCGCGCCCTGGGGCGAGGTGCGCCGCCGTCTCGCCGGTCTGCCGCGCTCGAACTGGGGTACAGCGGCCGCGCATATCGGGCTCGGGCTCGCCGTCCTCGGTATCGTCGCCACCAGCGCCTGGAAAACGGAGCAGGTGTTGACGATGAAGATCGGCCAGAAGACGCAGTTTGCCGGTTATGAGCTGGTTTTCGAGCGCGTAGGCAGCCGTGACGGTCCGAATTACAATGAACAGTTCGGGGTATTTGCGCTGATGAAGGCGGGCTCGCCCGACCGCATCACCACGCTGACGCCCGCCAAGCGCCAATACATCCAGCCGCGGATGCCCACGACCGAAACCGCCATCCATCTGTCCTGGGCCGGCGATTTCTATGTCGCGCTTGGTGATCCCTCGGAGGATGGCAAGGCGGTCGCTGTCCGCATCTATTTCCATCCGCTGGTGCGGCTGATCTGGATCGGGGCGCTGATCATGGCGATCGGCGGCGGCATTTCGCTGTCCGACCGGCGTCTGCGTGTCGGAGCGCCGGCCAGACGCTCCCGCGAGCCGGGCACCATGACCGCTGCGGGGCAACCGTCATGAAACACCGATCATTCGCCGCTGCGCTGGCCGTCCTGAGCCTTATCGCGGTTGCGGCTCCAGCCCGCGCCGTCGAGCCCGACGAAATGTTGGCCGATCCGGCGCTGGAAGCCAAGGCGCGCGAGATTTCCGCCGAGCTGCGTTGTCTGGTTTGTCAGAACCAGTCCATCGACGACTCCAACGCGCCGCTCGCGCGCGACCTGCGCGTTGTTGTCCGCGAGCGGCTCGTCGCCGGTGACAGCAAGGAGCAGGTGATCGACTACGCGGTTGCGCGGTACGGTGAGTTTATCCTCCTGCGTCCACGGTTCTCCGCGAAGACCGCATTATTGTGGTTCGCACCGCTCCTGCTGCTCGCTGCAGGCGGAGTCCTGGCGTATCGCGCGGTCCGTCCGGCGCCGGGGAACGCCACCACCGGGGGGCCGCAGCCGCTGACCGAGGCGGAAAAAGCGCGGCTAGCCGATATTCTGGATCAAGACGGCAAGTGAACGGCGAAGGCAGGAGCCTGCGGGCGTGCTGACGGCACGGCAAAACACTTTTTCCGTATCGTGATGAAAGCTGCCTTGGTCAGCCGTTTCTCTGTGAACGTCCATGCGACAACGCGGTTCACTGATCTACCGGTTGTGGCTGGTAGATGTTATTCACTACTATCCTTAGTGGATGATCTACTTATGGAAATATTCATCACCGATTTCGTAAAAACCGGCCATACATTGTTTGTTGTGGTGGAATATCGTGAAGATATGGCTATAATGGCGGCATAGGTTGTCGGCGCGCATACCTTGAGCTTGATCTGCCCCCTCGCCCGTTACAGGTCATCGCTCTGCAGAGGCCGAAACAGCTTCTGCGCTCCAGGACTTCATCATGGAGCATGGAGGGAAAGGACGCGCAGCACCGGGTTCAATTCTTGACGGGACTTTCAATCATGGAAGAAAAAGCGGCCGAGAGTCGAAGCAGTCAGTATTTTTCCTGCGACTTGATGGACGGCGTGCCGCCCATCGAGAGGCGTCATCTTCACGATGAACTGCGCGAGCGGCTGCGCGATGCCATCATCACCGGTGAACTCGCGCCCAACGCCAAGGTTCCCGAAAAAGAGCTTTGCGAGCGTTTCGGGGTGTCGCGCACCCCCCTGCGTGAGGCCCTGAAAGTCCTGGCCCATGAGGGGCTCGTCATCCTGAACCACAATCGCGGCGCGACCGTCAGCCCTCTTACGATACACGACCTGGAAGAAGCCTTTCCGGTCTACGCGCATCTGGAGGCTCTGGCCGGCGAACTCGCCTGCGCCCGTGCGACGGCCGAGGAGATCGAAGAAATCCGTCAGTTGCATGAGCGGATGGTGGGCCACTACAGCTGCAACGACCTGCAGCACTGCCTCGATATGGACGACATGATCCACGAGCGCATCCAGCTTGCGGCGCGCAATACCACCTTGCTGCAGATATTGCGGACCGTCTCGGGGCCGATCAGGCGGGCACGCATGTATGCGGCCAGCCTGAAGGCTGAACTCGCGGACGCGATTGCCGATCATGAGGGCATCATCGCCGCGCTCGAGGCGCGTGACGGCATGCGGCTGGCCGTGCTGCTGCGTGCGCACATGGACAACGCGCTTGAATGCCTGAAGAGCGCGCTGGCTCCGTGTATGGTCCCGGCAGCCGAAGACGGGGGCATAACCGAATTCGAGATGAACAATCCCGCTTGCCATGTGTAGCGGAGCGCTGGCGCTCGAAAAAGAATTGTTCTGCGGCCATGTCGCGCGTGATGGCTACATCCGCGCCCAGATCTCAGCGTCGCGGCCGCGCAGCGCCTCCAGCGATGTGGCGCCCTCCGCCTCCATCTGCTGAACAAGCGTCCGCTTGATCTCGGTGATCAGCCCGGGGCCGCGATAGATCATGCCGGTGTAAAGCTGGAGAAGCGTCGCACCGGCGCGGATTTTCGCCAGCGCCGCCTCGCCGGAATCAATACCGCCGACACCGATGAGCGGCACCTTGCCCTCGGTGAGCTGATAGACGCGGGCCAGCATGCGCGTCGCCGCCTTGAACAGCGGGCGGCCGGACAGTCCGCCTGCCTCGTTGCGGCGGACGGCATTCGGGATCGCTTCGCGCGAAACCGTGGTGTTGGTCAGGATGATGCCGTCAACGCCATGCGTGGTCAGGCAGGCGACGACGGCGGGCAGGTCGTCATCGTGGATGTCGGGCGCGAGCTTGACGAGGATGGGGCGGTACGGATGGCCGCCCGCGGCCAGTGTGCCGCGCTCCGCCATCAGCCGCGCAAGCAGATCGTTCAACCGGTCCGGCGCCTGCAGATCGCGTAAGCCCGGCGTGTTCGGCGAGGAGATGTTGACGGCGAAATAGTCCGCCACCTCCACGAACGCGCTGAGCCCCAGGACGTAATCCTCTGCCGGATCGGCGCTGTCCTTGTTCGCCCCGATGTTGACGCCGATGATGCCCGGCGGGCGCCGCTGCAACCGTGCGAGCACCTCGGTATGGCCGCCATTGTTGAACCCCAGCCGGTTGATGACCGCATGCTCGCGGATGAGCCGGAAGACGCGCGGGCGCGGATTGCCCGTTTGTGGCTGGGGCGTGACGGTGCCGACTTCCGCAAATCCGACCCCCATTTTGAGAAGCGGCCCCGGCACGCGCGCGTTCTTGTCGAATCCCGCCGCCATGCCCAGCGGATTGGGGAAATCGAGGTCGAAGACCGTCTGGCGCAACCGCGCATCCTCGTGCCCTCCCCGCGGATACAAACCGCGTTCGAGCGCGCAGAGCGTCGCCTCGTGCGCGGCTTCCGGGTCGAGCAGCAGGAGCGGCGGCTGGGCAAGGGAGAAGAGTCCGGAGATCATGGCATGGCCTCATCAGGAATGATGTGTATGCAGTCAGCCGCTTTCGCCGTCATCCTCACGCTGCCTTCCTTGCTTCGCCCGCCAGTTCCGCGAGCCTGCGCACGACGTTGCGCACGCCCTTCAGCCGCTCCTCGGCTTCCGGCCAGTCGGCTTTGAAAACCAGCTTGTGGTCCTGCTGTAGCTTGACCGTGCCTTCATGCTCGCCGATGAACGTTACCAACCCCGCCGGATTGGCGAAAGTATTGTGCCGGAACGCGATGACCGCGCCTTTCGGCCCGGCTTCGACCTGCGCGACGCCCGCTTTGCGGCAAAAAGCCTTGATCTGCACCACGCCGAGGAGATGCTTCACCTCCTCCGGCAGCGGCCCGAAACGGTCGACCATCTCGGCGGCGATTGCCTCGATCTCGTCGCGCTCGGCAACCGCCGACAGGCGCCGGTAAAGGCTCAGCCGCGCCGACAGATCGGTCACGTAGCTTTCCGGGATCAGCACCGCGCTGCCTACATTGATCGACGGCGACCACTGCTCGTCGCGCTTCTCGGCGCCGCCCTCGCGCAACGAAGCGACCGCCTCTTCGAGCATCGACTGATACAGCTCGAATCCGACCTCGCGGATATGGCCGGACTGCTCATCGCCCAGGAGATTGCCCGCACCGCGGATGTCGAGGTCGTGGCTGGCCAGCGTGAATCCCGCGCCCAGGCTGTCGAGCGAATGGAGCACCTTGAGCCGTTTCTCGGCGGTGGGTGTGAGCTTCTGGTTCGGCGGAATGGTGAACAGCGCGTAAGCGCGCGTCTTCGAACGCCCGACACGCCCGCGCAACTGGTAGAGCTGCGCCAGACCGAACATGTCGGCGCGGTGCACGATCAGCGTGTTCGCCGTCGGGATGTCGAGGCCAGATTCCACGATCGTCGTCGATAGCAGGATGTCGAACTGCCGGTCGTAGAAGGCCGCCATCACGTCTTCGAGCTGGCTCGCCGCGATTTGCCCGTGCGCAACGGTGAATTTCAACTCCGGCACATGCTCGCGCAGGAAGGCCGCGACCTCGTCGAGGTCGGAGATGCGTGGGCACACATAGAAACTCTGGCCGCCCCGGTAGCGTTCGCGCAGGAGCGCCTCGCGGATGGTGACAGGATCGAACGGAGTGATGAATGTGCGCACCGCCAGCCGGTCCACGGGCGGGGTCGCGATCACCGACATCTCGCGCACACCCGTGAGCGCCAGTTGCAGGGTGCGCGGGATCGGCGTCGCGGTCAGCGTCAGGACGTGGACGTCGGCCTTGAGCTGCTTCAGCCGCTCCTTGTGCGACACGCCGAAATGCTGTTCCTCGTCCACGATGAGGAGGCCGAGATTGGCGAATTCGATGTTCTTGGCCAGGAGCGCGTGCGTGCCGATGACGATGTCCACCTTGCCGGTTTTCAACCCCTCGCGCACATCGGCAAGATCCTTCGCCGAAATCAGCCGCGATGCCTGCGCGACCGTTAACGGAAAGCCCTGGAAACGCTCGGCGAAGGTCTTGTAGTGCTGGCGGGCGAGCAGCGTCGTTGGCACGACCACCGCCACCTGCTTGCCGCCCAACACGGCGATGAACGCGGCCCGCAGCGCCACCTCGGTCTTGCCGAAACCGACATCGCCGCAGATCAGCCGGTCCATGGGCCGCCCGCGTGTCAGATCCTCGATGACCGCCTCGATGCTCGTGGCCTGATCATCGGTTTCGTCATACGGGAAGCGCGCGCAGAACTCGTCATACATCCCCTCGGGCTGGGCGAGGACCGGCGCCTCCTTCAATTCGCGCTCGGCGGCCACTTTGATAAGGCTGCCGGCGATGTCGCGGATGCGCTTCTTGAGGCGGGCTTTGCGCGCCTGCCATGCGACGCCGCCGAGCCTGTCGAGCACGGCGTCCGATTCATCGGAGCCATAGCGCGAGAGCAGCTCGATATTCTCGACGGGCAGGAACAGCTTATCCCCGCCGTGATACTCGATCTCCAGGCAATCATGCGGCGCGCCCGCGGCGGTGATCGCCTGCAGCCCGAGAAAGCGGCCAATGCCGTGATCGGCGTGCACGACCAGATCGCCGGGCGTGAGCGAGGCGGCTTCGCTCAGGACATCCGCGCCTTTACGCGCCTTGCGGCGGCGAATGAGGCGGTCGCCGAGAATGTCCTGCTCGCCAATGACGGCGAGATCCGGTGTCTCGAAGCCATGCTCCAGTCCGAGCACGGCGAAGGCCACCGCCTTGCGGTCGAGACGGATGGCCTCGGCGTAAGCCTTGATCGAGGTCCCGCCTTTCAGGCCGTGCGTTTCCAGCATGTGGGAGAGGCGTTCGCTGGCGCCCTCCGACCATCCGGCGACGATTACGCGCTTGCCTGCCCCCTGCACCGTGCGGATATGGGCGATGACGGCGTCGAACAGCGTATCCACCTGGTCGGCGCGCTCCAGCGCGAAATTGCGCCCGATCTTGGCGCCGAAATTCAGGCAGGCCAAGCCGCCCGCGGTCTCGGCCGCCTCGAAGGGCGAGAAGAAACGCAGTTTGCGGGCCGAGAGCGCCGTCTGCCAGTCTTCTTCGTCGAGATACAATTGTTTCGGCGGCACCGGCTTGTAGGGCGGCGTGCCGAAGGAAGCCTGTTCGAGCGCCTCAGCCCGCGCGTCGTAATGATCGCGGATTTCCTCCAGGCGTTCCTTGTGTGCCTCGCCCGCCAGATGGTCGAAGCTGATCACCGACTCCGGGACATAGTCGAACAGCGTCTCCAGCCGGTCGTAGAACAGGGGCAGCCAGTGCTCGGAACCGGGATGGCTCGCCCCCGCTGACACCGCCTCGTACAGCGGATCATCACGCGTCACAGCGCCGAACAGCTCCATGTAGCGCTGGCGGAAACGGCGCGTGACTACCTCGCCCTGCGGCACCTCGCTGGCGGGCATGAGGATGAGCTGCGGCCTGGCCCCCAGCGTGCGCTGCGACACGGGATCGAACAGGCGGATGGTCTCCAGGGTGTCGCCGAAGAAATCGAGCCGCGCCGGACGGCTGCTCGCGGGCGGAAACAGATCGAGGATGCCGCCGCGCAGCGCGTATTCACCCGGCTCCATCACCGTGCCGGTCCGCCGGTATCCCCAGGACTCCAGGCGGCGGGCGATGGCGTTCATGTCGACGCGCATGCCCGCCGTCAGCTTGAGGAGCGCGGCGTGCATGGCCTCGCGCGGGGGGACACGCTGCAACGCCGCATTCACCGTGGTGAGGATGATGACCGGGCGTTTCGGCGATTTGAGCCGCGCGAGCTGCGCCAGCGTGGCGATGCGGCGGCTCGAAATTTCGGCATTTGGCGACACGCGGTCATAGGGGACGGTGTCCCAGGCGGGGAAGCTCAGCACATCGACCTGCGGTGCGAAGAAACGGAGCTGCTCGCGAAGCGCGGCCTGGCGCTGGTCGTCGCGCGCGATGTGAAGGAGGGCGACCGGCGCCGTCTGCTCCTTGTGCGCCAGCGCCGCCATGCGCGCAATGAGATAGGCATCAAACCCCTCGGGCACGCCGGCGGCGGCCAGCGGTGCGTCCTGCGCGATGAGCGCGGCAATCGCCGCGGCGGAACGGGGCGGTTCCGCTGCCCCGCTGCTTCGATTGCCGGTTTCGACGGTCATGTGCCCTTCAGTCGTCAATGCGGTGATAGCGGCGGATGCGATCGATGGCGGGCTTGACGGCGGGGGGGGCGTCGGCGCCCTTGAGCCAGCCGTCGATGTGCTGGTCGGACGAGATCACGAGGGCCTCGAATGCTTCCAGCTCTGGCTCCCCCAGCCCGGCCAGCTCGGAATCCGCGAAGCGTCCGAGGATCAGGTCCATTTCCTTTGTGCCGCGATGTTGCGCCCGGTAGAGCGCGCGCTTGATGCGGCTGTCGTTGCCCGTCATGATTCCCGCCGTGTTGGCGCACTGCGCGCGCCTTGGATGCGACCAGGACACACCGCCATCCCGCAGCGGCTGCCCAAATGCAGCCACAGAGAACTTCAGCCCGCACGGGAGCGGGGTGGCTGTCACAAAGCGTCTATAACGCTATATCGCGGCGCTGTCAGCACCGGCTGTCGCGGAAATGCACCTGCGCCTCGAAAGCCCGGCGAGAACCATGTCGTGTTCTCAGTGGCGCACCCGGCCGTAGACATCGTCATAACGCACGATGTCATCCTCCCCCAGATAGGCGCCCGATTGCACCTCGATCAGATAGGCGGGGATGCGCCCCGGATTGGTGAGCCGGTGTCTGACGCCGAGTGGGATGTAGGTGGACTGGTTCTCATCGAGCAGTTCCACCTTCTCGCCGATCGTCACTTCGAGCGTCCCGCACACCACGATCCAGTGCTCGGCGCGGTGGAAATGGCTCTGCATGGAAAGCTGTGCGCCGGGCTTGACCATGATCCGCTTGACCTGGAAGCGCTCGCCCAGATCCAGCCCTTCGAACCAGCCCCAGGGGCGGTACACGCGCCTGTGGAAAACAACCTCCTTGCGGCCGCTGGCCTGGAGGGTTTCCACCACCTTCTTGACCGATTGCGCCTGCTCTTTCGAGGACACGAGAACGGCGTCCTTCGTTGCGACCACGACGACATCCTTGAGACCGACCACCGCCACGCAGCAATGCTCGGCGTGGGCAAAACAGCCGGACGCATCCTGAAAGAGAACGTCGCCCTGCGCGGCGTTGCCGTGAGAGTCCTTCGGCGCGGCTTCCCACACCGCAGGCCACGAGCCGAGATCGCTCCAGGTGGTGGTCAGCGGCACGCACACCACGTTCTTCTCCTTTTCCACGATGGCGTAGTCGAGGGAGATGCTCGGGACAGCCGCGTAGGCGCATTCGTCGAGGCGCATGAAATCCAGGTCGATCTCGGCTTTGCGCAAGGCGAGTTCGGCGCCGCGCAGGATGTCGGGCGCGTGGGTGCGGAACGCTTCCAGGAGCCCGTGAGCGGAGACGAGAAAGATACCGGCGTTCCAGTAGAAATTGCCGCTGGCGACATAGCGCTCCGCCTCTTCCAGGCTCGGCTTTTCCACGAAGCGGCGGACCGGCAGGGCGGTATCGCCGCCTTCCGCCTCGATATAGCCGTAGCCGGTGTGCGCTTCGGTTGGCTTGACGCCGAAAGTGACCAGCGCTCCCCGCGCGGCGGCGTCGCGTCCGCTGAGCACTGTCTCCCGGAAGGCTCCGGCATCAGGGATGAGGTGGTCCGATGGCGCCAGCAGCAGCACCGCGTCTTCGGCAAGGCGCGACGCCATGAGCGCGGCGACGGCCGCCGCGGGCGCGGTGTTGCGGCCCTGCGGTTCCAATATGATGGCCTGCGAGGCGATGCCGATTTCGCGCATCTGCTCGGCGATGATGAAGCGGTGTTCGTCGCTGCCCAGGATGGTCGGTGGCGCGAAGTCGGCCGCGGCCAGCCGCTGGCAGGTCTCCTGAAAAAGGCTCATCTCGCCGCCGGTCAGCGGCAGGAACTGCTTGGGATAGGCCTTGCGGGACATCGGCCACAGGCGCGTTCCGGAGCCGCCCGAGAGAATAAAGGGATAGATCAAAGCCATGGATACCGCCTCCATATTGTTCTTGAAACTATCACTTCTTTTTGCCTGCGCCGGGCCGGCAAAGTCTTATCTTACAGAAGACCGACTAAAAGAGTCCCCGCCTTTTTGCGTGTTTTTCGTTTCCGGCTTCGGGCGGCTGTTCCGGCTTTCGCGTGTTCCAGCCCCGGGATCAAGGCATCTGGTGACATTTTCCCCGGGAAAAAGGCTGAAGGATTCTATGCAGTGGTGGGGAATGTCGGGGCGTGGTGCTGCCGTTCGAATGGGGGCGGCGCGGGAAGGTCGAGGCTGGTTACCGCCATGGCCTTGAACAGGCTGCCCATCTGGTAGGGATCAACCAGACGGCGCGCGCCCAGATAGAGTGCGGCGCGCTGGTCTTCCCGGGCGGAGGTCAGGAGCTTGCGCAGCCGGTTCTCCAGGCCGAGCGCCAGAAGGAATTCACCCTGCGAAAGCGGCCCCCACGACGCCAGCCCGCCGTCCTCGGCGGCAAGGCGCAGCTCGGCGAAGTTGACGTGGGCGGACAGGTCGGTCTCACTGGGGGCTTCCAGCGGATTGGCGTAGCCGTGGTTGCGGACGGCCTGGAGCGTATCGCCATAGTCCGGGCGCTCATAACCGTAATCCGCGATCAGCATGGCGAACGGGTCGAGGATGGCCCGGCGGCCGAACTCGTTCATCAGAGGATCGAGCAGCGGGTGGGTTTCAAGGATATCGCCCTCGCGCGGGGCCACGGCGGGAAGCAGCGCCCCTGGCGGGCGTGCCGGATCGCCGACCGCGAAGATCGGCTCGCCGCTGCTGTCCAGCGTGACGACACGCTGATGCCACGCGCCGCCGGAGAAAATGTACTGTTCCACGGGCATGGCGTCGAAAAACTCGTTCGCGATCACGATCGCCGGGGCCTCCGGCACGGTGCTGATCTCGTCGTGCCAGTGTGGCTTGCAGATCGGTGAGAGTGTCTCTTTCTGGATTTCACGCAGAGTTTCGGAACTTTCCACCAGGTGGACATAGGCTGCGTCCAGAAAGCCCGGCACGCTGCGCGCGGCGCGAAGCGCATCCTGCATCAGCGTGCCGCGTCCCGGCCCCAACTCGACGAGCACGAGCGAGGCGGGCTGGCCCATCGCCTGCCAGACGGTGGCCGCCCACACCGCGACGAGTTCGCCGAAAATCTGGCTCACCTCAGGTGCAGTGACGAAGTCGCCGTGTGCGCCCAGCGGGTTGCCCTCCCGGTAATAGGCGCCGTCGCGGCTGGTCAGACACCAGTTCATGAATTCGCCGGTGCTCATCGCGCCGTGTTCGGCGAGATGGCGTTTCAGGCTGGCGGCGGCGGTCTCTTCCATGGGGTCAGGTCTTGATGTCCGTTGATGCGTAGTCTTTGGAAAACCGGTAGGCAAGTGTCTTGGCGGCGGAAGCCGCGCTGGGGAACAGCGCCGCCCGGGTGACACCGATGCTGTAGAGGTCTTTCATGATCTCCTTCTTCTGCTCTGCGTCGATCAGGATGTAGCTCAGGAAGATTCCAGCTTTCCTCGCGACGAACCGCATCGCTTCCAGCGGCTCCCGATCATTGCCATGAATGGTGAAGAAGGTGTTTTGCAGATTGTAGGTGCGCAGGTTGCGGTAAGGGCGGAAGGCCATCGGCGGCTCGGCTTCCGGCAGCAGCTTCGTGTCCGTCTCGGACAGTTTCACGACATATTTGTCGACGAACGGTTCATCGATCATCGGCACATAAGGCAGTTTCGAGGCCGCGTCGTTGAACGCCCAGGGATTGAAGATCCAAACGCGGCCATGCCTGGACACGTCCATGCTCTCCACCGCCAGGAACAGGGCCGCGAGCGCGTTCGCCTGCCATTCGATGATGCGCGTCGGCAGGCCGTTCTGATGCGCCAGGACCAGCCATTCGCGATCGAGGACGCCTTTCGGAGGGATGAATTCGGCGACGAGCATGCGGAATTCGCGCAGCATCTCGCGCTCCAGTTCCGGATTGATACTGCCGCGATAGAGGGCGGGCAGCAGCTTGCCCGTCGGATCGGGCTGGCCGAGATACCACGGCGTCACCGGCGCACCATGGAGCCCCAGCAGGAACGCCGGCGCCTTCAGTGTCCTGATATAGTCGGCAAGCGAGCCGACGATCTTGGGCTGAACCGCAGCGATCATATCAACTTCCGGCAAATAATCCGAGCGCTCTCTGGCCGGGTATTCAACACGGCCAAGCCCGCGCGAGCCTTACCGCGGCACCGGCGCTCCCTGCCGGGTGGCGTGAGCAATCAACCAGGCGGCCGCCGCGACCATCGGCAGCGAGTAGACCATGCCCTCCGAGAAATAGGTGGTGGTGAAGAACTGCGCGTAATCCCACTGCTTGAAATACTCGACCGCAATCCGCGCCATCCCGTAGCCCGCGAGGAAGAGGCCCGCCGTCAGGCCGGGGCGCTGGAGCGACAGGCGCGTATGCGTGAAATAGCGCAGGACCGCGAACATCACGATCCCTTCGAGGAACGCTTCGTAGAGCTGGGTGGGATGGCGCGGCCCCGGCATGTCGCCGCGGTTCAGGACGGCCGGCGGGAAGTCCACCGCCCAGGGCACATTCGTCAGGCGTCCGTAGATCTCGCCGTTGATGAAATTCGCGATCCGTCCGAAGAAGAGTCCGAACGGCACGACCGCCGCGCAAAGATCGCCGAGCGAAAGGAGCGGGACACGATTGATTCGTGCGAACACAAGCACCGCGAGGAAGACGCCGAGAAAACCGCCGTGAAAGGCCATCCCGCCTTCCCAGACGACGAAAACCTTCGCTGGGTTATGAATGAATAGAGTTGGTTCATAGAGCAGGATGAAGCCGAGTCTGCCGCCGATCACCGTGCCGAGCGTCGCCCAGAGGAGGAAATCGTCGGCCTGTGGGAGCGTCATCGGTGCCGACCTGCGCCAGATCGCGGGCGTCCGCAGGAGCCGGCGCATGTAAAGCCAGCCCAGAACCAGACCGGCCAGATAGGCGAGACCGTACCACCGGACTGTCACGGGGCCCAGGGCGAGAGCCACGGGGTCGATGTCCGGAAAAGGGATGGCCATGATTTCCACCATATTCTGCCCTGCCGCCTTCGCGGATCGAGCGTTCTCGTGAACCGCTGAGAAGGCTGAGCGTTCTTCTAGCAAAGGCGGCCGCGCCAGCCAAGGCTTGATCCCCCGGCAAACCGAGGTCAATATCAGGGACGATCCGCTTCACGCGAACACGTCCAGAGCACCGGGGATGAAAGCTTCATGACACAGACGACGAACCGCTTCTTCGATGAAGTCGCCAAGCTGATGACCGACGCGGCGGGCGCGGCGCAAGGGATCCGCCAGGACGCCGAGACATTCTTCCGCTCTCAGGCCGAAAAGATGCTGCGCGACATGAACCTCGTTCAGCGCGAGGAGTTCGAGGCCGTCAAGGCGATGGCCGCCAAGGCTTTGGAGGAAAACGAGCGCCTCGCCCAGCGCATTGCCGAGCTGGAAGCGCGGTCCACGCCGCAGGGATGAGCGTGACCGCGGCGGGAAGCCCGGTCGCTCGCGCGCTCAGGAGCCCGGCAGCAGGTTTTCAGCACGTATTCGAAGATGCCCGCTGTGAAACACGCTATTCGCAAGCGCAGCATGTTTTGCCTTGCGGGATGCCGCGTCTTGTTTCACTCTTACGGGCATCATCCGCATTCGGCGCCGCCCGGCACGTCGTCAGGGGCGGCCTCTCAAGGGCAGGGCATTGAGCGCCAGGCTATATCTTCGGCCGACCGGGCTGCTATGGGGCGATGTGGCCGCCGAAGGGTGCCGCGAGGGCATCTGTCTGCCATTGGCGGGCGGTCCTGCGGCGTTTTCCTCAATCGAGACTATCGAAGGCACGGCGCGTGACGCGAAGCGGCGGTTCGTTCTTGCGCGCGACCTCGCGGCGAGCGGCGAGAGCGCCGTCCGGTCGGCGCTTGGCCGCCTCACGGAGCCGCGCCAGCCGCTCGCGGGCGTGGCGCTGGACCGCACGCGCATCATGGGCATCGTCAATGTGACGCCCGACAGTTTTTCCGATGGCGGTGACTTCATGACCGCTGACGCCGCCGTGGCGCAGGCCCGCAGACTGACGGCGGAGGGTGCGGATTTCATCGACATTGGCGGCGAGTCCACGCGCCCCGGTTCGATGGAGGTGGACGAAGCCGAGGAGATGCGCCGCGTCAATCCGGTGCTGGAAGCGCTCCGGGGCGGCGGCGCCGTCATTTCCATCGACACACGGAAAGCTGCGATCATGGAAGCCGCCGCCGCGCGCGGTGCGGCCGTCATCAACGATGTCTCGGCACTCAGCTATGACGACAGGGCGCTGGGCGTGGCGGCGAAGCTCGGTATGCCAGCGGTCCTCATGCACGCGCAGGGCGATCCGCGGACCATGCAGGACAACCCCGTCTATGACGACGTCGTGCTGGAGGTCTACGACTATCTCGAAGCGCGCATCGAGGCGGCGGTCGCAGCCGGTGTCGGCCGCGAAAAGCTCGTCGCGGATCCCGGCATCGGTTTCGGCAAGACACTCGACCACAATCTCGCGCTGCTCAGCCAGTTGAGCCTGTTCCACGGCCTGGGCGTGCCCGTGCTGCTGGGCGCGTCGCGCAAGCGGATCATCGGTTCGATCACCGGCAAGGCCGGGCCGAAGGAGCGCATGCCCGGCAGCCTCGGCGTGGCGATTGCGGGTGCCGCGCAAGGCGTACAGATCGTTCGTGTGCACGATGTTGACGAGACACGGCAGGCGCTCGACGTGTGGTCGGCGTCGATTTCGGGGTATGGATCAGAATAAAAAAAGGGCAACCATGCCATGTTTGTAATAATTTGATGCCTAATTTTACTCGTCTGATGCGGAATGCGGTGCTATAGGAGCGCGCTATTCAGCATTTTATGGAATTGTGTCTGACGCTATATGAATTTGACGACAAAATGAATTTTAAAGTATTTGTGAATAATTACCAGCATTTCGATGGGCGCGAATATCGTGACACCCGACAGGAGAGCCTTTGATGTCTCGCAGACTTTTTGGCACGGACGGCATTCGCGGACAGGCCAACACCCAGCCCATGACCGCGGAGACCGCCATGAAGGTGGGCATGGCGGCGGGCCGTCTGTTCAGCAAGGGTGAGCACCGCCACCGCGTCGTCATCGGTAAAGATACGCGCCTGTCCTGCTACACCATCGAGTCTGCGCTTCAGGCGGGCTTCACCTCCGTCGGGATGGATGTCTTTCTCCTGGGGCCGGTGCCCACCCCTGCGGTTGCCATGCTGACGCGCTCGCTGCGTGCCGACCTCGGCGTGATGATCTCGGCGTCGCACAACCCGTTCCAGGACAACGGCATCAAGGTTTTCGACAATGACGGCTACAAACTGTCGGACGAGTACGAAGACCGCATCGAGGCGTGCGTCAATGGCGATACCGCCGCACTCCTGGCCGCGCCCGAAAAGATGGGCCGCGCCAAACGTATCGAAGGCATGTTCGACCGCTATATCGAGTATGCCAAGCGCACGCTTGACCGCAATATCCGCCTCGATGGCCTGAAGGTCGTCATCGACTGCGCCAATGGCGCCGCCTACCGTGTGGCGCCGCAGTCGCTGTGGGAACTCGGCGCCGACGTAACCGCAATCGGCATCGAGCCGGACGGCTTCAACATCAACCGCGATTGCGGCTCGACGGCGCCGCGGGCTTTGTGCGCGAAGGTGCGCGAGACCGGCGCGGATATCGGGATCGCGCTCGACGGCGACGCCGACCGGGTGATCCTCGCGGACGAGCACGGCCAGATCATCGATGGCGACCAGCTTCTGGCGGTTATTGCCGAGGCCTGGGAAGCGGCGGACCGGCTGACCGGGCGGGGCGTCGTCGCAACCGTGATGTCCAATCTCGGCCTGGAACGCTTTCTCAGCGCCAAGGGCCTGGAGTTGCTGCGCACTTCGGTCGGGGACCGCTATGTGGTCGAGAAGATGCGCAGCGGCGGATACAATCTCGGTGGCGAACAGTCGGGCCACATCGTGATGTCCGACCACACCACGACTGGCGACGGGCTCGTGACGGCGCTGCAGATCCTGAGCGTCGTGGTGACGAGCGGCAAGCCGGTGAGCGAGGTGTGCAAGCGGTTCGAGCCGATCCCGCAGGTGCTCAGGAGCGTCCACACCAACGGTGGCAAGCCGCTGGAGGATGCAGCCGTGCAGGACATCATCGAGAAGAACCGGCAGCGGCTCGGCACGAGCGGACGCCTTTTGATCCGGCCGTCGGGTACCGAGCCGGTCATCCGCGTCATGGCGGAGGGGGATAACGAAAACCTTGTGCAAGCGGTCGTCGGCGATATCGCGACGGCGCTGGAAAGCGCTTCCGCGCACCGGTAAAGAGGGCAGGGCAGGGCGGAGCGCCGCTGATGCCTGCTTACGCCTTCTCCACCTCGCTCATCGCCTCGTTGATCCTGGCGAGCGTGCGCAGGAACGCCTGATGTTGGCCATCCTGCAGGTGGCGCCGGACCCGGCGCTCATGTTCGGTCAGTGTTTCCTGGGCTTCGGCGAGGAGCGCCTCCCCGTCTTTCGTGAGCACGACGGCGTATGACCGGCGGTCCGAGGCCAGCGGCGTGCGCCGGGCCAGACCGCGACGGTTCAACTCGTCCATCAAAGCGACGAAATTCGGCCGCTGAATGCCGAGCGCTTCAGCGATCTCCGACTGCTTGCGCCCGGGATTGCGTCCGATCACCAGCAGCACGCTGAATTGTGCCGGACGCAGATCGAGGCTCGCAAGCGCGTTGATGGCGTCCGCGAACACGGCAAGCTGGGCGCGCCGGAGCGCGTAACCGGTCATCTCGGGCAGCATGCCGAGATCCAGCGGCGCATCGTCGTTGCGCATATCCACGGCGGATACTGCGCCGGCGCGTGGCTGGAGGCGGCGTTGCGTCTTTTGCGGCACGGTCCGTTTCATGGGCACGTTTCCTCGGGCGCGAAATTTTGTGGCGCCGTTTGTAATTATGGTCCAGAACTGTTATAGGTAATACCAAAAATACTGCCGGGTGGGAATGCCATCCGGCATTCTGCCGCATGCGGCGCGGAAAGGCCATATCAAGCGGCCTCCTCCTGCCGTGAAACCGCGGCCAAGCACTGGCGCCGTGATAAAAAGACGCCATTAAGAAGAGACGGGCACGTATTTCCGCCAAAGGCGAAAAGCGGTCCGGCCGATGGGGGGGAGTGCGCGTGTGGACAGTACAATTCTGCTGTTTCTGCTCCAGGACGGGCTGACGAATGGCGCGATCTACGCGCTTCTCGGCTTCGCCCTGGTGCTGCTTTTCACGGTGACGCGGATCATCTTCATCCCGCAAGGGGAGTTCGTCGCTTATGGCGCGCTGACCTTCGCGGTGCTGCGCAGCGGCGGCACGCCCGCCACGCTCCACCTGCTCCTCGTATTCGGCGCGGTGGCGCTCGTCTTCGACGTGTGGGCGCATCGCGCCACATTCGGCCCGGCGATGATCCTGCGGCAGCTCGGCTACAAGATCGGCGTACCGCTGGCTGTCTGGTCGGCGGTCTGGGCGCTCCAGGGCGCGGAGCGGCCGGCGCTCATCGACCTCGTGCTGACCGTGGCCATCATCGCGCCGATGGGACCGTATCTTTACCGCATCGCCTTCGAGCCGCTGGCGGGCGCCTCGATCCTGACGCTGTTCATCGCCGCGGTCGCGGTGCACATCGCCCTGACCGCGCTCGGCCTCGCCTTCTTCGGAGCCGAGGGGATGCGCGCCACCCCGCTCATCGACGCCAGCATGACGCTGGGGCCGTTGCCTGTTACCGGGCAGACGCTTGCCGTCTACGCCTCCGCCGTCCTGCTGATCGTGGCGCTGTGGCTCTTCTTCGGCTTCACCATTTATGGCAAGGCGCTGCGCGCGACCGCCATCAATCGCGCGGGCGCCCGGCTGGTGGGGATCGGCACGGCGCTCGCGGGACGGATCGCCTGCGCGCTCGCCGCAGCCATCGGCGCGATCTCCGGCGTCCTCATCGTGCCGGTGACCACGATCTATTACGACACCGGCTTCATCATCGGCTTGAAAGGCTTCGTCGCGGCTGTTGCCGCTGGCCTCATCAGCTATCCCCTCGCGGGGCTCGCCGCGCTCGCCGTCGGTATCGCGGAGGCTTTCGCGTCGTTCCATGCCTCGGCCTACAAGGAAGTCATCGTTTTCGCCCTGGTCATCCCCGTGCTGCTGGTGCGCTCGCTGGGCGCGCATGACGACCACGAGGAGGAATGAGATGCGCCGTCTGCCGCTGATAATCTTCGTTGCCGCGCTTGTGGCCTTTCCGCAGTTGCCGGGCGTCCCGCCGTTCTGGATCACGCTTGCCAACAATATCGGCCTCGCCTCGCTCATCGCCATGGGGCTGGTGCTGCTCACCGGCGTGGGTGGCATGACATCCTTCGGGCAGGCGGCGTTCGCCGGTTTTGCCGCTTACACCACCGCGGTGCTGACGACGGCGCACGGGCTTTCTCCCTGGCTGAGCCTGCCGGTATCGCTTGCCGTGACGGGCGTGGCGGCGGTCATCCTCGGCCTGCTCACGGTCCGGCTGGCCGGCCATTACCTGCCGCTGGGGACCATCGCCTGGGGGATCGCGATCTATTACCTGTTCGGCAAGATCGACATGCTGGGCCGCCATGACGGCATCATCGGCATTCCGCCGCTGAGTGTCGGCGGCGTCCGGTTCCTCGATCCCGGCACGATGTATTACGTCGTCTGGGGTTTCGTGCTGCTGTCGGCCCTGGCGACCATCAATCTCCTCAATTCGCGCACCGGCCGCGCCATCCGCGCGCTGCGGGGCGGCGGGCTGGCGGCGGAATCGTTCGGCGTGCACAAGGCGCGGACCAAGCTGGTGGTCTTCGTCTACGCCGCGCTGCTCGCGGGGCTGTCGGGCTGGCTCTATGCCCATCTGCAGCGGACGGTGAACCCGACGCCATTCGGTGTCGTGGCGGGCATCGAGTATCTGTTCATGGCCGTGGTCGGGGGCGCCGGGCAGGTGTGGGGTGCGATCCTCGGTTCCACCGTCATCGTGCTGCTCAAGGACATCCTGCAGCGCGTCACGCCCGGCCTCGTCGGGCGCGAGGTGCAGATGGAGGCGGTCATTTTCGGCATCGCCGTGGTCGGCATGCTGCAATATGCGCGCGAAGGGCTGTGGCCGCAGCTTGCCAGCCTGTTCGGCAATGGCAACCGGAACGTGCCAACCGCCGACGCCACCGCCGCGCCACTGCCCGCCCGCACCGACGCGCGCCGTCCCAATGGCACCCTCCTCAGCGTGCGCAAGGCGGTAAGGCGCTTCGGCGGGCTGACTGCGGTGAACGAGGTCGAGTTTTCCGTGAATGCCGGAGAGATCGTCGCGCTCATCGGTCCGAACGGCGCAGGCAAGAGCACGACATTCAACCTCATTACCGGCGTGCTGCCGCTGACGTCCGGCGACATCATTTTCGACGGCCGCCCCATCGGCAATGCCGAGCCGCGCGACATCGCCGCACTCGGCATCGCCCGCACCTTCCAGCATGTGAAACTGGTGCCCACTATGAGCGTGCTGGAGAATGCCGCGCTCGGCGCGCATGGGCGCGCTTCGGCCGGGCCGCTTTCCTCCATCCTGCGCCTCGACCGGGCTGAGGAGCGACACATTCTCGCCGAGGCCGCGCGGCAGATCGAACGAACCGGTCTTGGCGAACACACGAACAAACCGGCGGGCGCGCTGGCGCTCGGCCAGCAGCGCATCGTGGAGATCGCGCGTGCGCTGGCGCTCGATCCGCGGCTTCTGCTGCTCGATGAGCCCGCGGCGGGCCTGCGCCATTTCGAAAAGGCGGCGCTCGCCGAACTGCTGACTCGTCTGCGCGCCGAGGGCATGAGCATCCTGCTCGTCGAGCACGACATGGGCTTCGTGATGGGGCTGGCCGACCGCATCGTGGTGCTCGATTTCGGCACCAGGATCGCCGAGGGCGAGCCGCAGGAAATCCGCAACCATCCGGCGGTGCTGGAAGCCTATCTCGGAGGCGTGGCATGAGCGGTCCTCTTCTCTCCGTCGAAAAGCTGTCGGTGTCCTATGGCCGCGTTCCCGCCGTCATGAAGGCGGGCCTCACGGTCGATGCGGGCGAGATCGTCACCGTCATCGGCGCGAATGGCGCGGGGAAATCGACCCTCCTCAATGCGGTCATGGGGCTGCTGCCGTCTTCCGGGGCGATCACGCTGGCGGGCGAGCCGGTCGCGGCGCTGTCCGTCGAGGAGCGCGTCGAGCGCGGTCTGTGCCTGGTGCCGGAGCGGCGCGAATTGTTCTCCTCCATGCCGGTCATCGACAATCTCATCCTCGGTGGCTGGAAGGTGTCCAAGGAGGAACGCCTGCGAACGCTGGAGGAGGTGTTCGTCCGCTTCCCCAGGCTGAAGGAGCGGCGCACGCAGCTCGCGGGTACGCTGTCGGGCGGCGAAAGGCAGATGCTGGCGATGGGCCGGGCATTGATGTCGCGCCCCAAGGTGCTGATGCTGGACGAGCCGAGCCTCGGCCTCGCGCCGCGCATCGTGGGGGAGATCTTCGCCATCATTGCCGATCTGCGGCGCGCGGGCGTCTCGGTGCTGCTCATCGAGCAGAACGCGCAAGGAGCGCTGGCGTCCGCGGACCGCGCCTATGTGATGGAGCTGGGCGCGTTCACGCTGTCCGGCAAGGCGTCCGAACTGGCCGAAGATCCGCGCATCGCCGGGATCTATCTGGGCGAGGGCGTGTAGGTCCATCCCCCCTCTGTCGAGGCGAGCGCGGGAACACGCGACAACCTGTGATTTCGAGACACGCCGAGCCGATGTGTTAGGCTTCCCCGGGTTGATTCTGAGGAGGGGCCAATGAGCTTGCGCACGAAAATCAGCGAATTCCGGCAGATGATAACGCCTTATCTCGGCCTTGCCGCGTTTGCCGTGGTGTGTGTCGCTCTTTTCTGGCTACTTCCGGTGCGCACGGCGGCCGTCATTCTCGGGATCATCGCGGCCGTCCTGGCCCACCACCTGTTCCTGAGAGGGACTGACCGGGCGGTGCAACTCGCCGTGTTCTGGGCGGCGGTCACCGTAACGGCCGATGCCGCCTACGCAAAGCTCAACGATCTGGCCCCCGTCACGGTCATCAACGGTTTCGCCAAATTCGCCGAGGCGCTGGTCAAACTTGGCGAAGGCGTCGTCCGGGGCGCCGGCATTCCGCTGGCGAATGCGCGGGTGAACATAAGGGTGGCGTCGGTGACGCCGGATTTCATCTGGGCGCTGGTGCTGACGATCATCGTACTGATGGCGGTGAACTTCTTCTCCGCGCGAAAGGGACCGGCGCCGCGCAAATAGGAGCGCCGCGCGCTTCAGGCGCCTCCGACACCGGCGAGACGGAGGATTTCCTCCGCGGCTGCCGCCGGGAGCTGCCGGCCCGCTTTGACATCCGCCTCCAGCACGTCGAGGCGCGCGCGGACCGCCGGATCGGCACGGAGGTGGCCGCGCAGCCGGTCCTCGATCAAGGCATGCATCCATGCCACGGCCTGCTCGCTCCGCCGCGCGGTGAACTCGCCCGACGCCGTCATCGCTTCGCGGTGCCGCCCGATCGCGGTCCACAGCGCGTCCAGTCCGCGGTTTTCCTGGCCGGAGATCGTGAGCACGGGCACCTGCCAGTGGGGACTGCGCGCGGTGAGGATGTGCATGGCGGTGCGGTAGTCGGCGGCGGTCGCGGCGGCGCGGGGTTCCATCTCTCCGTCGGCTTTGTTGATGGCGATGAGATCGGCCAGTTCGATCAGCCCCTTCTTGATGCCCTGGAGTTCGTCGCCCGTGCCCGGCAGCAGCAGCACGAGAAAGAAATCCACCATCTGCTCGACGGTGCTCTCCGACTGGCCGACGCCCACCGTCTCCACGATGATCACGTCGAATCCGGCGGCCTCGCACAGCGCCATGGTCTCGCGCGTCGTGCGCGTCACGCCGCCGAGCGTCTGCCCCGCCGGGGACGGCCGGATGAACGCGGCCGGGTCGGCGGCGAGGCGGCTCATGCGCGTCTTGTCGCCGAGGATCGAGCCGCCGGTGCGGTGTGACGTCGGATCGACGGCGAGCACGGCGACGCGGTGGCCCGCCGCCGTCAGGTTGGTTCCGAACTGATCGATGAAGGTGGATTTGCCGACGCCCGGGAGGCC
Source organism: Rhodomicrobiaceae bacterium (assembly GCA_050290865.1). Classification (GTDB taxonomy): domain Bacteria; phylum Pseudomonadota; class Alphaproteobacteria; order Rhizobiales; family Rhodomicrobiaceae; genus JARRLC01. The sequence goes on from JBNKIW010000005.1 coordinate 74,771, forward strand.
GGTGACGCCGATCCGGTAGGCTTGGCGCGCGCTGCCGCTTTCGGCGGCGATGCTGTGAAGGCATTTGAGAAGCGTATCCGCCAGCCCGCGATGGTCAGGCTTGCGGCTCTCGATCAGAGTGATGGCGCGGGCCAGCATCGCACGGTCACCGCGCGCGACACCTGCGGCAAGGGCGTCCGGCGGCGGAGGCCAGGCGCCGGGCGCGCTGGTCACGGGGACGTCGTCTTCCGGTGAAGCTTCCATGATAGTGGCGGATACCGGGAATTCCGCTCAGGGGCAAGTTCGATCCAGGCCGAGAGTTGCCGCGCTCCCTGTCACGCCTGGCCCGTGCAGAAATGCCACAGAGTGGCAAGCAAACCTGTGGCTATGAGTGGATTAAGATTGCGACAACTTTTACGTGCATATAACTCGGTTAACACAATTACAGATTGTTAACACCGATTCCCAAGCTTTAGGTTACCGCGTAACTCTCGGGAAGGCAGATCGCGGGCAACCCGCCCGCCAACCCAAAGATAGAGCCCGCTCAGTGGAGAAAATGATGAATCGCGGATCCATGCAGATATCAAGTCGGATAGCTTTGGTCGCGGCGGCCGGCATGCTCATGAGCGCCTATGCTTGTGTTCCGGCGCAAGCGGCGGATCTGGGCGGCACCTGCTGCGACGACCTGGAAGATCGGGTTGCCGAGTTGGAAGCGACGACGGCCCGCAAGGGGAATCGCGTTGTTTCTCTGCAGGTTTTTGGTCAGGTCAACAAGGCCCTGATGGTGTGGGACGACGGCATCGATTCCGATGTCTTCATCGTTGATAACGATTATTCAGGCAGCCGCGTCGGCTTCAAAGGCACGGCGAAGGTCATTCCCGGCCTGAAGGTAGGCTACCTCCTGGAGTTCGATTTTCAGGACGATGCCTCGAACCTGGTCAACAATGGCGACCCGACCACCGGGCTCGGGGCCAGGAACGGCGATGACGTGAACAACTTCTTCACGCCCGCCGTCAACAATGGCGAGATTAAAATCCGCTACAACAACTGGTATATCGAACATCCGCGGGTCGGCCGTATCACGCTCGGTCAGGGCAGCACTGCCGCCGATGGCGCCTACGAGGTGGTGCTAGGCAATTCGCTGCGGAACTCCAACATCCATCACGGCAATTCCTTTGCCCTGCGCTATGTCGATCCCCTCGGCAGAGACAGGTACAGCGGCGGGCGTCTGAGCGATTCACCGCAGGCCGGAGGGTCGTGGGCAGGCAATCTGGAAACGGACCGCGACGAGTTGATCCGCTACGATACGCCCTCGTTCTACGGCTTCATCCTGTCCGCCTCCTGGGGCGACAACGACTATGCCGACGTCGCGGTGCGGTTCAGGCGGGAGATGAACTCGATCCGTGTGGCGGCGGCCTTCGCCTATGAGTGGGACAGCACGCGCGACGCCTCACTGGCAAGCCTGAACCCGAACACGGGGGTTGTCACCGTGTACAACCCGTTGTCGAACAATAACGACAAGTCCGAGACGATCGGCGGTTCGGCATCCGTGATGCACGTCCCGACCGGCCTGTATCTGGCTGCTGCAGCGGCATCGCGTGAGTACGACAACAGTTCCTTCTGGCATCCGAACCCGCATTTTTGGTACGTGCAGGGCGGAATCGACAAGAGGTTCCTGCCGTTCGGATCCTCCACGCTCTATGCCGAGTATGGCGTTTATGAGGATTTCCGGTTTGACGGTAGCGACGCGACGCGCATCGGGCTTGGCGCGGTGCAGAGAATCGACACGGCGGCGATGGATGTGTACGCCCAGGCGACGCTCTGGAGCTTCGATCACGAGTTTATCGACGGCCTGGGGCTAATGGAGATGGAAGATGTTACCACGGTGCTGGTCGGCTCGCGGGTGAAATTCTGAGTGAGGTGGCGTGCCCATTGTGGGCGCCGATTATGCAGTACATAACTGGAGCCGCACCTTCGCCACGGGCGGGAGCGGCTTCAGGTTTGGTTTGATGGACAACGACAAGAAGAAGACATTTTTCGCCTGCCGGCCGCCTAACCAGCGGCCTTTCTTTTATGCGGGGCGGGCGCAATATGGCGGTGTGCGTGGCGCGGCAGGTGCGTGACGCCTGGCGGGGCGGCTTGCAGAGGAGGCAAAGTCATGGTGACGAATTTGGGCGTGATCGAGCGTGTTCTGCGTTTTGTGCTGGGGATAGCCCTGTTGGCTTGGGCGCATGGAAGTTTTGGGGCTCCGCTCACGGGACGCGCGGGGTGGGTCGTCTTCGCCGGCGGTGTGTTCCTGACATTCACGGGCGTATTCCGGTTCTGTCCGTTTTACGCGGTCATGGACATCGACACTTGCGCGGTGCGTGAAAAACGCGAGAAGACCTCCAAAAGGCGCCTGTAGACAACGCTCCTGTTTTTTCGCTACAGCCATGGGGCGCGCCGTTAGTTGCGTTTGCGCAACGGGACGATACGCGAAGGCGATCTTAACGCGCTCTCAGGAGAAATCATGACGTCGCGACCTTGGCTTTCGATCATTCTCGCAGCGGGGCTTGGAACTCGCATGAAGTCGGCGCTGCCCAAAGCGGCGCATGCCGTCGCCGGACGGCCGATGGTGGCACATGTCGCCGCAGCAGCAGCCGGGGCGGGCGAGACTCGGCTCGTTTTCGTCGTCGCTCCGGACACGGATATGGTGCGCGAGGCGGCGGGCGCGTACGCGCAAGGAGCGGAGTTCGTCATCCAGCGCGAGCGTCTGGGAACGGCCAACGCCGTCCTGGCAGCGCGCGCGGCGATCGAGGCTTTCGACGGGAACGTGTTGGTCCTTTTCGGCGATACGCCACTGATCCGGCCTGAGACGCTGCGCGGTCTCGGCGAGGCGCTCGACGGAGGAGCAGCCGTCGCCGTGCTCGGTTTCGAGACCGATGATCCCGCGGGATACGGCCGGCTCATCTGCGATGCGGACGGGATGTTGATGGCCATCCGCGAGGAGAAGGATGCGAGCGATCCGGAAAAGGCCATCCGTCTGTGCAATTCGGGGGTCATGGCGTTCCGCTCGGCCACGATGCTCGGCATCCTGGAGCGGATCGGCAATGCCAATGCCAACGGCGAGTACTACCTGCCCGACGCGGTCGAGATCGCGCGGAGCCTTGGCCATGCCGTCGTCCTGGCGCATTGCGAGGAGGACGAGGTCCGAGGCGTCAATGATCGCATCCAGCTCGCTGCGGTCGAGGCCATCATGCAGCGGCGGCTGCGCGAGGCGGCGATGTCGGCGGGCGCGACGCTGATCGCGCCAGAGACAGTCACGCTCTGCCATGACACGCGCGTGGGTCGGGACGTCATCATTGAGCCGAACGTCGTCTTCGGTCCCGGAGTGACGGTCGCGGACGGCGTCCATATCAAGGCGTTCTGCCATATCGAGAATGCGGCAATCGCCAGCGGTGCGGTCATCGGGCCTTTTGCGCGGCTGCGGCCCGGAGCGGAGATCGGGGAAGGCGCGCATATCGGCAATTTCGTCGAGATCAAGAAGGCGTCCGTCGAAGCCGGGGCGAAGGTCAATCATCTCGCTTATGTGGGCGACGGCCGCGTGGGCGCGAAGGCCAATGTCGGTGCGGGGACCATTTTCTGCAATTACGATGGCTTCAACAAGCATTTCACGGACATCGGGCCGGGCGCCTTCATTGGTTCGAACAGTGCGCTGGTGGCCCCCGTCAGGATCGGCGCGGGCGCCTTCGTCGGTTCCGGCAGCGTGATCACCCGCGATGTCGAGCCGGACGCGCTGGCACTGGAGCGCAGCCAGCAGACGCAAATTCCGGGCTGGGCGGCGGCAAACCGGGCAAAGCACGGCAAGTAGGACAGCTCCGCCACCTTGTCGCCGTATTCTGGCGGGCCTGCCACGGCGGGCCTGTCGGCTGTTCGTGCGCCAAGACGGCAGCGCGTGGCGGGCGCGCGTCATTCCGTCGCCGGCTCTTTCCCCCCGCAGAGGGTTCTGCCCTCAACGCCTGGCTCCCAAATGCTTGGGATGCAACGCCAGAATTCCTCCGTACCACGCGCATTGAAACAGTTTTTCCCGCGCACGGGAAAAACGCTCGTTTACACTGCATTGTATACAATCTGATGGTATCGCCGTAGCTATGTACATAATATTCAAATCATTGTATGCAATCAGTATCCGTAGAGCTATCATATAAGTTATAACGGCTACCCCCTGAATCACACTTCTGACACATTGGAAATCGTACTCTCTCTTCAGCTTTTGCGGGAGTTAAGTTATGTCGAAGAGAGCACACGTATATTTACGTATTGTGATGGGGCTTGCGGTCGTCTCGCCGCTCGCGATGTTTGCCGGTCCGTTGGCCGCGCAGGATGCTGGTGAGGAGACGCGGTACGAGACGCGCAAGCGCGAATTGAACGAAAACGTCGTTACAATCATCAGTTCCGGTACCGTCAGTTCGTACACGATGATGGCGGAGGATATCCAGAACGTCGTCGATCAGCCGAAGGTAGCGGGGGGCATCCGCGTTCTCCCCATTCTCGGCCGCGGCGGTGCGCACAACGCACTCGACGTGCTGCTGCTGAAGGGCGTCGACATGGGCGTCATGGAAAAGGACGATCTGCTGGTCGCGACGAAGAAGGAACCGGTCGTATTTTCGACCGGCGCGCAGCGTCTTCAATACATTTCCAAGATCGCGAACAACGATTACCAGCTCCTTGCGCGCAAGGAGATCAAATCGATCTATGATCTCAAAGGCAAGAAGGTCAACTTCCTGAAGAAAATGAGTTCGACTAATCTCGCTTGTGAGACCATTTTTAAAGCGCTGAACATTGATGTGCAGCCGGTCTTCTTCGATCAGGAGACGGCGAGCGCCAAGTTGCGGGCCGGGGAGATCGCCGCCTTCGCCCGCTTCGCCCCGGCGCCTCACGGCGCTTTCAAGGGCTTTCGCGCTTCTGACGGGTTCCACTTTCTCCCGATCGATGCCGACGTGCTTCCTTCAGGGGACTACGCCAAGCTCCTGAAGAAGTACTCCCCAACGCTGCTCACCAACGAAACCTATCCGAAACTCGTTCCGGCCGATAAGGCCGTGCCCAGTGTGGCGGGTAGCCTGCTGCTCTTCACATATGCGTGGCCTGCGGGAACGGAACGGTATCGGCGCATGACGGTGTTCGTGAACCGCTTCTTCAATAATATCGCCAAATTCAAGAAGCCGGGGCGGCATCCGCAATGGAAGGCGATCAATCTCGCCTATGAGGTCCCTGGATGGAAGCGCTTCAAGCCCGCGCAGGATTGGCTCAACGCGCGCAAAGTCGCCGAGCGCACCGCGAGCGTGAGCTCGGGAAGGGGCGGCGGTATACGGGCAGCGTTCGACGATTTCCTACGCAAGAGAGGCGCCCCGGGCAACGATCTGTCTCCGGCTCAGCGGGAGGCTATGTTCACCAAGTTCATGCAGTGGTGGAAGACACAAAGAGTATCGCAACCTTGAGTGCGGGCTAGGACACGCGCCTTCCGCTCGCGGGGAAGAAGAGATGAGCCCGGCGACTGCCGCAGCCACGAAGCGCGGCGTGCCTGGCTCGCCCGGCTTTGAAAAGAAGGACTGAAGCGCCGGGGAGAATGCTCGACATTCCTGGCGTGTGTCAGGTGCGTTCCTGAAGTGCAAAGAGCATTCCGAGAAGGAACAGGCCAGTCGTGAGAGGTCTCTGTTTTGCCGTTAGCGGCATCCTGGCCATGACGCCAGGGCAGGTGCAGGCGGCCCCACTGTCCGTTGGCACCGTGCAGTTTCGCGCCGAATTATCCGCGCCAGACGTCCGTTTGCCTATCCTGCTGGTGCAGGCGCTCAGCGACGATTTCTCCGTCGCCGATGTGATGGGGGCGCCGGGCACCCCGATAGCGCTGGCGATCTTCACCGGGCGCGGCGGTTCGAACAGCGATCTGTTCGCGCTGAGCGGCTTGCCGCAGGTGGTCAAGCTGTCGGCGGGCGGACGCCGCAACCACTATTGGATCGTGCGGCAGAAGGATATCTCGTCGCTGACGTTGACCGCGCCACCCGGCTTCAGCGGTGCGTTTCGGGTTTCGGTCACGCGCGCGCCCACCCCGCAGAGGCCGGGGCGGACGCTTACCTTCACCGTGAACATCTATGACGATCGTGAGGACACGCGGGCCACGGTTGCGAATACGTCCACCAACAGCGCTCCGCCCGGCTCCACGATACTCCGGGAAATCCCGTCTTATGTTCCAACACCTGAAGAGAAGATGCTGTTTGAGCGTGCGGATGGCCGGCTCAAGGCGGGCGATATCGGGGGGGCTCGTTCGATCTTCGAGTATCTGGCTGCGAAGGGTAACGCAGCAGCCGCTTTCGCCGTCGGTTCCACCTACGATCCCCTCTATCTCGAAAAACTCTTTATCGCTGGCGTCGAAGGAAACGCAAAGAAAGCCTTGGAATGGTATCGAAAAGCTGACAAGTTAGGTAATCTCGAAGCTCAGGCGCGCCTGAATTCGCTTAGACAAAGATAATGTTAGATAATATCGCGATATCGGGGGGATTATGTAAAGTATAGATCGATATCGACAAATGGGTATATATGCCCTTCGAAAACGTATACGGAAGCAGAACCGCGCCGCGGGTGACGGTGTGGGGTTTTGTTTTCGTTTGTTAAGTGCTTCGTAAACTTGGTTGAGGGGAGTTCTAAACGATGCCTGACATGTCTCGATGGATCAAAGTCCTGCTCTGTCTGGTGGCGCTTGCGCCGCTTGGCTCGCTCAGCGCGGCCGCGGCCGACGAAAAATATCCCAGCCGTCCGGTCGAACTCGTCGTACCCTTCGGGCCCGGCGGTGGCGCCGACCAACTCGGGCGTCTGACGGCAAAGCTCTTGGAACCCGCCCTTGGTTCCTCGGTCCCGGTTGTCAACGTGCCGGGCGCGACCGGCAGCACAGGCATGGCGAAGCTGCTGGCGGCACCCGCGGACGGCTATTCGATGGCCATCTACATCGCCGATACGCACGCGCTTCTGGTCGGCAAGAATCCGCGCTGGAAGGGAAGCGACATCGTTCCCGTGGCGGTCATGATCCAGGCGCCGTCTTTCCTGTTCGTGCCGAAAGATAGCCGCTTCAAGACCTTCGCTGACTTTGAAAAGGAAGCGAAAGAGAAACCCGGTACGCTGAAGGTCGCCACGGTCGGCTTCGGCAGCGTCGATGATTACACCTTGAAGTCCCTGGAAGGCAAAGGCGTGAAGGTGGTTCAGGTTCCATTCTCGAAGCCGAACAAGCGCTATACCGCCATTCTCGGCGGCCATGCCGACGTGCTTTACGAGCAGTCGGGTGACGTCAGGCAGTTCCTTAAGAGCGGTCAGATGCGGCCTCTCCTGATTTTCGGCAAAAAGCGCCATCCCGAATTCAAGGACGTTCCGACCTCCTATGAACTGGGATACGAGGTGGCACTGCCGCAGTTCCGCTCGATCGTGGTGAAAGCCGGTACGCCGGATGCGGCCGTGAAGAAGCTGTCGGATGGGCTGGCCAAGGTCGCCGCGAGCGACGAGTACAAGGCATTCCTGAAGGCTCAGTTCGCTGCGCCCGATAGTTTCCTGGGCGCTGACAAGGCCCCTGCCTTCGTCGCCGAACAGCTCAAAGCCATGAAGGCGTTCGCCGGGCATACACCCACGCCGTAATCGCGAACACTGAAGTCGTGGGGGGAGGTTGCTGCGGATTGTCTGCAAGCCTCGCCCCTTCCATCCTCGCTGTCATGGCCGGGCCAAAGCTTGGCCATGACGAATAACGGGGATGTGGTCGTGCCCGAGGTGCCCGCAGCCGGACCCATCGGCATGGCAGATCCCTTCAAGGAGAGACGTTATGCCATCGAGAGGATGGAGAGGCGCGCTGCCCTATGCCGGGGCGCTGTGCGTTTCCGTGCTCGTCTACATATTGGCCGGGCACATTGATTTTGCGTCACGTCCGGGCACGCTCGGCCCCGATGCCTGGCCGAAAATGGCCGCCCTCCTGATTGGCGCGGCGGCGCTTTACGAACTGGTGCGTCAAGCCGCCAGCAGCGGGCGCGGCAGAAACGGCGACGATAGCGCCGATGGCTTCATCTCCGGCATTGCAGAAGGGGACGTTCCGGCCGAGTCGGAGGAAGGCGAGATCAACAATGTCATGCTTCTCGCCGGTATCGCTCTCACCGTGGCGTACGCTTTGGTGCTGCCGGTCTTCGGCTTCATGCTGGCGTCGTTTCTGCTCCTCGTGATCTTCATGTATCTCGGCGGTGTCCGGCATCACCTCATCGTTTGGGGAACCGCTGCCATGGGTATCCTGGTGTTCGCCTTCGTCTTCCTCAAGATCGCCTACATCTCGCTGCCGCGCGGGGTCCCGCCATTCTCCCACGTCACGGACCTCATCACGACCATTCTGCAGGTTCGGTAGAGGCGAAGAGGGCCATGACAGAGATAATCACGCAACTTGGCTATGGCTTTATCCACTGCCTGACAGCCCTCAACATGGCGATGCTGGTCATCGGTATCGTGCTCGGCCTGCTGGTCGGCGTGCTGCCGGGGCTGACGCTGGTCATGGGCGTCGTGCTGACGCTGCCTTTCACCTATCAGATGGACGTTACGGCAGCGATCGTGCTGCTGACCGCGATGTATGTGTCGGGCACCTATGGGGGCGCGTTCACGGCCATTCTCTATCGGATTCCCGGTGAGCCGATCGACGTCCCCATGCTGTGGGACGGCTACACCATGGCGCGGCGTGGGAACGCGGCGAAAGCGCTGGGCTGGACGCTGCTCGCGGCGGTTGGCGGCGGGCTGTTTGCGACAGTGTTCATGGTCGCGCTGACCAAGCCGCTGGCGGCATTCGCGCTGCGCTTCAGTTCGCCGGAATATTTCGCGATTCTGCTGTTCGGCTTGACGAGCGTCACCATGCTGGGCCGCGGGGCGGTCCCTGCCGCGTTGATTTCGCTGGGCTGCGGGCTGCTCATAGGCACGGTCGGCACCGACACGACCCATGGCGCGCATCGCTTCACCTTCGGCCTGCCGATCCTGGCTGACGGCATCGAATTCCTCGTCGTGATGACCGGCACTTACGGCGTTGCCGAGGTGCTGAGCAGGCTGGAGCGCGGGTTCGCCACCGCCCCCGTCGAGGCTGCCGGAAAGGCCCGCACCGAGGTGCCGCGCTGGCGCGAAATCCTCGATGCAAAGGGCGCCTTTCTGCGCTCCTCGGTACTCGGAACTCTTATCGGTGTCGTACCCGGCGCGGGGGCCACGGTCGCGTCCTTCGTATCGTACGGCATGGAGGCGCAATACGGCCGGCGGCGCGCTGCCATGGGGACAGGCGTCGCGGAAGGCATCGTCGCTCCCCAGGCGGCGGCTACGGCGTCGGTCGGAGGGGCGCTCATCCCGCTGCTGGCGCTGGGCGTACCCGGATCGGGCGCCACGGCGGTGATCCTGGCCGCGTTCATGCTTCACGGCATCCAGCCGGGACCGCAGGTGCTGCTGACATCGGCGGACATGGTCTACACGGTGTTCGCTTCGCTGTTCCTCGGCCTGGTGATGATGGGCGTCATCGGCTTTTTTGCCATCCGGCTTCTGGTCAAGATCCTCGATTTTCCCGAAGCGATCGTCTCGGCGTTCGTGATGATGCTGTGCTTCATCGGGGCGATGTCGATCCGGAATAACGTGGTCGATCTCTATCTGATGGTCGGCTTCGGAGTGCTGGGCTACGTTCTGGAACGGGTGCGCTTTCCCGTGGCTCCCCTCGTCCTCGGTGTCATTCTCGGGCCGATGGCGGAGGAATCCTTCATGAACGCCATGATCAGCTTCGGCAATGACTGGACGGTCTTCTTCACCCGGCCGATTTCCGGCACGATCATGGCGGCGGTCGGGATCACGCTCTTGTTGCGGGTCCTCACGGCCCGCCGGATGAAGCACAAGGACGCGCGGGACGAGGCGAAATCGACGGAGGCGGAAGAGCAGCCAGCGCCCTCACCCTGCGAATGAGCGCGGGGTGAGCGGTTTCGGCAAGCATTTCCGGGTCACAGCGATTGCCCGGCGGCCAGTTCGGCGCGCGGCAGCACCATGCGCTCCGGCTCGTTCAGCCCGAGGTGGATGCGGTCCGGGTCCGTCTCGCGCAGAAAGTCCGCGATGATGCCGACGGAGAACCGGTCATTCAGGAGCGGAGCGTGGCCCTCGCCGCCGATGGTGTACGACGACAGCCGCGGATGGCGCTGCTCCATCTCCCTGACTGTGCGTTCGTTCAGGAGATCCGAATTCTCGCCCCTCAGCACGCAGACCGGCACGGACTTCAGTGCCTCGAACTGCGGCCACATCTCGGGGATCTTCTGGCAAATGTCGATCTCCGACAGCGCCTTACCGAGATTGTTGTCATAGCCGGGGGCAGGGCGCCCGCTCTCTTCGTTGAAGAACTGGCGCGCCAGCGCGGCCCAGTCCTCATCGGTGAGGGCGGTGAAGAAGCGCCGGTTCATGTCGCGCACGAGACGCCTCGCTTCCTGCCAATCGCTCGGCAGCGGCGTTTTTCCGACATAGCCCATGATGCGTGCCAGCCCGGCCGTTTCGATGACCGGGCCGATATCGTTCAGCACCAGCGAGCCGATGGCGTTCGGGCGCACCGTGCCCATGAGCATGGCGATGATGCCGCCGCGCGAGGTGCCGATCAGTCCGGCGCGCTCCAGGCCGCGAATGGCCATCAGGTCGAGCACGTCGAGCATTTCGATGAACGGCGAGTAATTCCGCCAGTCGGGATCGTAGCCGGACCGGCCCCGCCCCCGGTAATCCGGACAGTAGACTTCGCGGCGGTGCGTGGGGTGCGTGCTGAGAAATGTTGCCAGCTTGTGAAAATCGCGGGAATTGCGCGTCATTCCCGGCAGGCAGATCAGCGGGCGGCCCCGGGCGTTGGACGCGCCGTAGTGGCGGGCATAGAGCGTCAGCCCGTCATGGGAGGAGAAGCGAAGGTCTGTCCAGTTCTGATCTTCGGGGGTGTCCAAGCCATGCATCGTCATGCGTTCCGTTCCGTACTGTGCATTCCCTGGCGGGCGGCCACGCTGCCTTCATCCCGCTTCGATCCCTGAACGACAGGCAGAATCGGCCAGGACGGAACCACCTTCCGCGCGGCACTGTCCGACAGACGCGCGAGGCGGTCAAGTTTCGCAATCGCGCCGCTTCCGAGCGCCCGGTCTGTCCAGGCCTTCCGGAGCGCTGGGAGGGCACAGCGGACGTATCGCAGCGGGGGCACCGGCTAGCGCAGCGTTTTTGCCGAACTGCCATCGTTTTCGACACGGCCTCAAGGCATGCTATAAGCTGGTGCGAAAGACGGTTCGCCGTGAGCCTCGCCCGGTTGGGCCTTTTCAACACAGGATTTGATGGATCAGCGTCTCTCACCTCCTTTCTTCGATCCGCTCGCGGTTCGCGACGCGCTCGATGCGCTGTGGAACCGCCATGGCGAAAATCGTCCGGAAATGCGGGCTGAATTGCTGGACCTTCTCAAGGATCTGGTGCGCAACGCCCATGACGCCGCGAAGGCGGGGCTTGAGGCCGATGGCAGCGGCCGCCGCTGCGCCCGCGCGCTATCCATCTTCCAGGACGAACTGATCCGCCTGATCTACGATTTCATCACGGCCCACATCTACGTCGTCGAGAACCCGACCGAGTCGGAGCGGATGAGCATCCTCGCCACCGGCGGCTACGGGCGCGGGCTGATGGCGCCGCATTCCGACGTGGATCTGCTCTTTCTTTTGCCTTACCGGCAGACGCCCTGGGGCGAGAGCATCGCCGAGTACATGCTCTATTTGATGTGGGATCTGGGCTTCAAGGTGGGGCACGCCACGCGCTCGGTCGATCAGACTGTCCGCTTCGCCAAGACCGACATGACGACGCGGACCGCCCTTTTGGATGCCCGGTTTATTCTTGGGGACGAGGCGCTGTGGCAGCGCTATCAGACGCAGTTTCGCGAACAGGTGCTGGCAAGCGGACAGCGCGACTTCATCACGGCCAAGCTGGAGGAGCGTATCAAGCGCCACGAGCGCGCGGGGGCGTCCCGCTACAAGGTCGAACCCAATATCAAGGACGGCAAGGGTGGCCTGCGCGATCTCCATACTCTCTACTGGATCGCGAAATATCTGCATCCTGACTTGAACGGCGAGGATTTCGTTGAGCAGGGCGTATTCACACGGTCGGAATACGTCATGTATCGCCGTTGCGAGGACTTCCTGTGGACGATCCGCTGCAATCTGCATTTCCTTGCCGGCAAGCCCGAGGAACGGCTGACCTTCGACCTGCAGCTTGCCATGGCCAAGCGTCTGCATTACCGCGAGCGTCCCGGTCTGATGGCCGTCGAGCGGTTCATGAAGCACTATTTCCTGATCGCGAAGGATGTCGGCGATCTTACCCGCGTCCTGTGCTCGGGGCTGGAAGTGCAGCAGCTCAAGGTTCTGCCGCAACTGAACAAGTTTCTGCGGCCGCATACGTGGCGCACGCGCGCGCGGCTCGCCGCGATCAGCGATTTCCGTATCGTCAACGGGCGCATCACCGCCAAGGACAGGCACGTGTTCCGCAACGATCCGGTCAATCTCATCCGGATGTTCCATTTCGCCGACAAGTACAATTTCGAATTTCACCCCGAGGCCATCCGCCTCGTGCGGCATTCGCTGCATTTCATCGACGACCGGCTGCGCAACAACGCGGAAGCGAACCGGCTGTTCATGGAAATCCTCACATCGCACTCGCAACCGGAGATCGCGCTCAGGCGCATGAACGAGGCGGGCGTGCTGGGACGCTTCATCCCCGATTTCGGGCGTGTGGTGTCGATGATGCAGTTCAACATGTACCACCACTTCACGGTGGATGAGCACCTTATTCAGACGGTCGGCGTCCTCTCGGCGATCGAAAAAGGTGAGCTGGGCGACGAACTGCCCCTTTCGACGGGGATCATCAAGGACATCGAAAACCGCCGCGCGCTCTACATCGCGGCGTTTCTGCATGACGCGGCCAAGGGGCGCGAGGAGGACCACTCCATTGCCGGGGGGCGCGTCACCCGCGAGGTCGGCCGGCGGCTTGGCCTCACCCCCGCCGGGACCGCCGTTGCCGCGTGGCTGGTCGAACATCATCTGGTCATGAGCCAGTTCGCGCAAAGCCGCGATCTCAACGACCCGAAAACCATCCGCGACTTTGCCGACATGGTGCAAAGCCGTGAACTGCTGATGCTGCTCGTGATCCTCACCGCCGCCGACATCCGTGCCGTGGGGCCGGGTGTGTGGACCGGGTGGAAGGGGCAGCTGCTGCGTGTGCTCTACGCTGAAACCGAGCCCATCCTCACGGGGGGACACACCAGCACGCCTCGGGAAACGCGCGTCCGCGACGCCGTCGAGGCGTTTCGGGCGGCAATGGCGGAGAACGCGGTGGCGGTGGAGGAGGTCGATGCGTTTGTCGCCCGCCAGACCCCGTCCTATTGGCTCCGTACCGACCTTGCGCGTCAGGTCGCTCACGCGAATCTCGTGTCCAGGGCGCTGAAAGAACGCAGAGGCTTCGCCTACGAAGTGAGGACAGAGGCGTTCACTTCGCACACGGAGCTGATGTTATGGACCGCCGACCGGCCCGGTTTCGCTGCGACGATGGCTGGCGCCTGTGCGGCGGCGGGAGCCAACATCGTTGGCGCCCATATCACGACGACGCGCGACGGCATGGCGCTCAACAGCGTGTTTCTGCAGCGCACTTTCGACGATGAAAGGGAGGAACTGGACTTCGCCGAGCGTATCGGCCAGACCATGGAGGCCGCACTCCGCGGCGAGCGCGACGTGGCCAAGCTGCTGGCGAAGAGGGTGCGTCCGCAGCCGCGCCTGGACGCCTTCACCGTCGAGCCGCGGGTGACGATCGACAATTCGCTGTCCGACGAACTGACCGTGATCGAGGTGAACGCGCGCGACCGTACCGGGCTGCTGTACGACATCACGCACGCATTGGCGGACCTGCATGTGGACATCAGTTCGGCGCATATCGCCACTTTCGGCGAGAAGGTCGTGGACGTGTTCTATGTGACGGACCGCACGCACCGGAAGATCGTGCGCGAAAGCCTGCGGCGGCGCATGCGCGAAAAAGTGCTGGCAGCGGTTTCCGCCGGTGACGCCAGGGGGCGGAAGGCGTCGCGGGGCTGAGACGGCGCAAGTCAGCCGGTCCTTTATGCCGCAGCATGGCTGAGGACCGATACGCTGCCTTGCCTCCGCTCGAAAGGCCAGCTATCAGCAGCGATCATGAAACTCTACCGATCCATCGCCACCGTCAGTGGTTTCACGGCCGTCAGCCGCGTCCTCGGCTTCCTGCGGGATATGCTGATCGCCGCCGTGGTCGGTGCCGGGCCGGTCGCCGACGCCTTCTTCGTGGCGCTCCGGCTGCCGAACCTGTTCCGTTCGCTGTTCGCCGAGGGCGCATTCAACTCCGCGTTCGTGCCGCTCTTCTCCAAGAGCCTGCAGACGGGAGGGAAAACGGCCGCGCGCGTCTTCGCCGAGGAAGCGCTGGCGGTCCTGCTCACGGTGCTCATAATCGTCACGGCGGTGGCCGAGATAGCCATGCCTTTCCTGGTCATGCTGCTGGCGCCCGGCTTTCGGGCCAGCCCTGAGAAGTTCGACCTCGCCGTCGTGCTGACGCGGATCACGTTTCCCTACCTGCTCTGCATGTCGCTGACCGCGCTGGCGGCGGGTATCCTGAATGCGCTCGGGCGCTTCGCGGCGGCGGCGGCGGCGCCGATCCTGCTCAACGTCATCATGTCCACGGCGCTGCTCATCGCGGCTGTGCTCGGCCTGCACCAGAAGCCCGAGGCGGCGATGATCCTGTCTTGGGCGGTCTTCGTCGCCGGTTTCGCGCAGCTCGCCTTTCTCACGTTCGGCGCCAGGCGGCAGGAGATGGACCTGGGGTTCCGCTGGCCGCGGCTCACGCCCGGCGTGCGGCGCTTGTTCGTGCTGGCGCTGCCGGGGGTGGTCACGGCGGGGATAACTCAGATCAACCTTTTTGTCGGCACCATGATCGCCTCTCAGAGCGACAGCGCGGTCTCCTATCTTTATTACGCGGATCGCATCAATCAGCTGCCGCTGGGCATCGTCGGGATCGCCATCGGCGTGGTGCTCCTGCCCGAGCTGTCGCGCAAGCTCAGCGGCGGCGACGCGGATGCGGCGATGCACAGCCACAACCGCTCGCTCGAATTCGCGCTGCTGCTGACGCTGCCTGCCGCCGTGGCCTTCATCGTCGTGCCGCTGCCCATCATCCAGGTGCTGTTCGAACGCGGGGCCTTTACGGCGGCCAACTCGGCGGCGGTATCGACGACGCTGGCGGCTTTTGCCGCGGGTCTGCCCGCCTCGGTGATGATCCGCGTTCTCCTGCCCGGCTTCTTCGCCCGCGAGGATACGCACACGCCGATGAGGTTTGTCGGAGTCTCGGCGGGCGTGAACATCGCGGGGTCGCTCGCCCTGTTCCCGTTCCTGGGCCACACCGGCATCGCCGTGGCCACCAGCGCGGCCGCCTGGACCTACGCCCTGCTGCTCGGCGGGACGCTCTACCGGCGCGGGCATTTCGCGGCCGACGCGGGGCTGCGGCGCCGCGGCCCCATGATCGCGCTGGCGAGTGCGGTCATGGGCGTGGCGCTTTGGCTGGCATCGCGCGAGTTGACGGGTTATTTCGTTCCCGGCAATAGCCTGATGATGCGCATGGCGGCGCTGGCGGCGCTCGTAGGCGCTGGCGGCATCGTCTATCTCGGGGTGGCGCAGCTCACCGGCGCCGTCAACTCCAGGGCGCTCTGGCGGGTGCTCGCCCGCGGATAAGCTCGAACCTTCCCTCATACCTTGACGAAACGCCAGCACCGGCGCAATAAGCCGCGTGAGCGGAGGCAGAAGACATGAAACTCGAAAAGCGCGTATTCTCCGGCGTCCAGCCGACCGGCAACCTGCATCTCGGGAACTATCTCGGGGCGATCACCAAATTCGTGGACCTGCAGAAGGAGGCGAACTGCCTCTATTGCGTCGTCGACATGCATGCCATCACCGTCTGGCAGGAGCCGGACGAACTGGTGCACAGCACGCGCGAGGTGACGGCGGCGTTTCTCGCTGCGGGGATCGACGCCAAGAAGCATATCATTTTCAATCAGAGCCAGGTGGCGGGGCATGCCGAACTCGCCTGGGTCCTGAACTGTGTCGCGCGGCTTGGCTGGCTGAACCGTATGACGCAGTTCAAGGAGAAGGCGGGCAAGGACCGCGAGAACGTATCGGTCGGTCTCTTCGCCTATCCGGTGCTGATGGCCGCCGATATCCTCCTGTACCGCGCCACGCATGTGCCGGTCGGCGACGACCAGAAGCAGCATCTGGAGCTTTCCCGCGACATCGCGCAGAAGTTCAACAACGATTTCGCGGAGACCTGCGCGGGCGCCGGTTACAAGGATGGGTTCTTTCCATTGCCCGAGCCGCTGATTTCCGGCCCGGCGACGCGCGTCATGTCGCTGCGCGACGGTTCGAAGAAGATGAGCAAGTCGGACACATCCGATATGTCGCGCATCAACCTGACAGACGGTGCCGACGATATCGCCAAGAAGATCCGCAAGGCGAAGACCGACCCGGAGCCGCTGCCGAGCGAGGTGGAGGGGCTGGAATCCCGTCCCGAGGCGGACAATCTCGTCGGCATTTATGCGGCATTGGCGCGCAGGGACAAGGCGGCGGTGCTGGCCGAGTTCGGCGGTGCGCAGTTTTCCAAGTTCAAGGGCCTGCTGGTCGATCTGGCGGTGGAGAAGCTGGGGCCGATCGGTGCGGAGATGAAGCGCCTGTCGGACGACCGCGCCTATATCGACGGGGTGCTCAGGCATGGCGCCGAGCGCGCGCGGGCGATCGCCGAGCCGCATATGAAGGTGGTGCGCGAGATCGTCGGTTTACTGGGCGGGTGAGCTGCAAACCATGATATATTAGAGATTAGACGCCTGTATCGTAGTGCGTAAAGACACTGCTGCCGCAACTTCGGCTAAATTTAGACCAACAAGCGTGACTCATGAGCGGGCTCATGGACCTAATTCTGGAATTTGAACAAAAAGTTGTTGGGGGAAGAACTAGGAGGTTGATTGTACTTCATGGGGTCGACTTGCCGAAGGATTACTCCTCTGAGGGTATATATTTCGACATTGACGATGCGCGAATGCCGGAGCCGCTCGCTCTCGACGGCTTCATGTTTGCTTTTCTCCATGTGGCCATGACCAAAGCTGACCGATATATCATAAATGGCCCGGTCACTCGTAAAGCGCTAAGAAACGCACAAATATTTCAGGAAGCATGGCGATGCTGGTTGCCGGATAAATGTCGAATAGTGGATATTGTTCCCGCGTGCACAACGTCAGAAGCGCTCTTTGCTGGTGAAGAAAATGCCAGTTCCATTGCAGCATTTTCAGGCGGTGTTGACGCAACTTTTCTGGCGTTGCGCCAATCACGCGATCATCCTTCGTTTTACAATCTTAAGACCGTTCTGACGGTGCATGGGTTCGACGTACCCATCGAACGTGACGACACCATGTACCGCCTGATCGAGCGAACCGAACCACTCTTGTCGGCGCTGGGGCTTGATCGGCGTGTCATAACAACAAATGTACGGCAGGCGGAATGGAGTGATTGGCGAAAGTCTATACAGAACTGGGAATACTGCTTTGGCCCCCTAGTAGCGTGCGCGCTGCATCAGTTCTCTCACGAGTTCAACCATGGCTTGCTTGGAAGTTCGGAACCTTATTCGCATCCTATAAGTGCGTGGGGATCGACGCCGTCGACAGACTATCTATTGTCAGGGGGAGGGATGGAGATTATTCATGAGGGTGCAGGGTATTCGCGAACGGAAAAGATTGCTCTCATTAACGAACATCCAATAGCTCGAAGAACTGTTAAGGTTTGCTGGGCAGGTAATCAGCATGATAAGAACTGTGGGGTATGTGAGAAATGCGTTCGCACGCGACTAAATTTTGTTGCCGTAGGTGAGAACACTCCTCCATGCTTTGACGGACCGCTTACGGATGACATGGTTGATAATCTAAAGGTTATCAATGATCCTCAGCTTACAGAACTCGTGACAATACTTGAGTATGCGGAACGTCATTCGGTCAATGAACCTTTTATGACGCGGCTGCGCCATCGCGTAAACGCAATCAAAACTGAGGGGTACTCGCGTAAAAAGTCTTTGGCAACACGGCTACAGAGGCGCATCAACACCATGCATCACAGATTGTTTGGCTAGCTATACAGTCCGGATGTCCAGGAAGTGTCCGGAGTTAAAGAAACGGGGGTAATGGAGACCGCTTGTGGTGTGCATCCCCTCTCGGGTAACTTCCCCCCTCAAATTTCCGCCAACTCGCGCAAGTGCGAGACGGCCACCGTCAGGCGGGCGAGCGTAACCTGTTTGCCGCTGAGGATCTCGTCGAAGCTCCGCCGTGCCCGCGCCGCCGCTTGCGCGTTTTCCACACACCACGCCACGAAATCCGGGGCCGCGCCGTCCTTGCACGTGGCGTAGACCTTCTCGACGATCATGCGCTGCGCCGAGGCGATCGCTTCCAGCGTGCTGTTGAGCGCCAGGCGACCGTCATGGTCCGTCTGCCCGAGCGCTTCGCTCGCCGCGCGCGCCTCCTCCAGGCGGAAATGGCTGCTGGTCTGGAAATAGATGCGGGCGACGTCGGTCTCGGGCCGCCGCAGCCGGATGGCCAGCGTGATGATGTCCGGCGCCGCCGATAGGGCCGCGAGATGGGCGAAACGGCGCGCCACCTCGGGCGGCACGCCGCCGGTTGCGAAATGCGTCATGCTGTCCTCGAGTCGCCCGGTGAGCCACTCGTCGAATATGCTCTCGATGGCCTCGTTCAGCCGGTCCACGCCGTCCCGGTAGCGCGTGATGAGCGCCGAAAGGCCGTCGCGGAACTTGCCGTGACGCAGGAACCATGCTGTCTGCCGCCGCAGTGTGTTCTGGATCTCGACGTGCAGGCCGAGCTGCGTGGCGCCGTCAACGGTAGCGCCGAGGCCGTCCACCGCTTCATAGAGGTCGGCCAGGCGGAAGACACCCATCGTAGCGGCGAACGCGCAGGCGATCTCGCCCTGCTCGCGGCCCGTTTCCTCGGCAAGGCGTACCGCGAATGTCGAGCCGCCCCGGTTGATGGCCGCGTTCGTCAGCACCGTGGCAATGATTTCGCGGCGCAGGGCGTGTCCTTCGATCTCGGCGGAAAAGCGCTCGCGCATGGTGGCGGGGAAGTATCCGGCGAGCGTGCTGCTGAGATAGGGATCGTCGAGCACCGGCGATTTCATCAGGTCGAAATAGAGCGCGATCTTTGCATAGGCGAGGAGCACGGCCAGTTCCGGGCGCGTGAGCCCCGAGCCTTTCTGGCGGCGCTCGGCGAGGTCGGCGTCCGAGGGCAGCCTTTCGATGGCGCGGTCGAGGATTTCGGCATGTTCGAGCGTGTGCATCAGCCGGATCTGGAAGCCGAGATCGCCGAGGCTGCGGTGTTCGCTCAGACTGATGGCCAGTGTCTGCAAAACGTTGTTCCGAAGCACGGCCGCGGCCACCTCCTCCGTCATCGCGGCGAGCACGCGGTCCCGTTCCTCGCCCGAGATGCGGCCGGAGCGCACGGCGGCCGCGAGCGCAATCTTGATGTTCACCTCGACGTCGGAGGTGTTCACCCCCGCGGAATTGTCGATGGCGTCGGTGTTGATGCGTCCGCCGCCTTGTGCGAACTCGATGCGCCCACGCTGGGTGACGCCGAGATTGGCCCCCTCGCCCACGACATGCGCGTTCACTTCCCGGGCCGTGACGCGGATGGCGTCGTTGGCGCGGTCGTTCACTTCCTCGTCGGTCTCGGTGGACGCGCGAATATAGGTGCCGATGCCGCCGAACCACAGAAGGCCGACCCGCGCCTTGAGGATGAGGCGGATCACCTCGGTGGGCGGGGCGCTTCGTTGCGTGGTGCCCAGAAGGCGCTGCATCTGTTCGCTCAAAGGAATGGACTTCGCGGCGCGGCTGAAAACGCCGCCACCTGCCGAGATCAGCGCGCGGTCGTAGTCCTGCCAACTGGAACGGGGGGCGTCGAACAGGCGCTTGCGTTCCGCCCAGCTTTTCTCCGGATCGGGGTCCGGGTCGATGAAAAGGTCGCGATGGTCGAAAGCGGCCACCAGCCTGATCTGCCTCGACAGGAGCATGCCGTTGCCGAACACGTCGCCCGACATGTCGCCGATGCCCACGACGTCGAATGGCGTCGTCTGGATATCGGTGTTCATCTCGCGGAAATGGCGCTTCACCGCCTCCCACGCGCCGCGCGCGGTGATGCCCATGCGCTTGTGGTCGTACCCCGCGGAGCCGCCCGAGGCGAAGGCGTCGCCGAGCCAGAAATCGCGCTCAACCGCCACCGCGTTGGCGATGTCGGAGAAGGTGGCCGTGCCCTTGTCGGCGGCGACGACGAGATAGGGGTCGTCGGTATCGAGCCGCACCGTCTCCAGGGGCGGCACCGCCTGTCCGTCCTTCAGATTGTCGGTGACGGAAAGGAGATTGGCGACGAAGGAACGGTAGCAGGCCACACCCTCGGCCATCGCCGCATCGCGGGGCGCATCCTGCGGGATGCGGCGCGGCACGAAGCCGCCCTTGGCACCCTGGGGCACGATGATGGCGTTTTTTACCTGCTGCGCCTTGGCCAGGCTCAGGATCTCGGTGCGGAAATCCTGCGGCCGGTCGGACCAGCGCAGGCCCCCGCGGGCGATCGCCCCGCCACGCAGATGAATGCCCTCGAAGCGCGGAGAGGTTACGAAGATTTCAGCGAAGGGGCGCGGCGCGGGGAGGCCCTCGACCTTCGCCGAGCAAATCTTCAGGGCCAGGGTCGGGCCGCCGGTGAGCTCCGCGGGCTTTTGGAAGAAATTCGTGCGCAGCGTGGCCTGGATGAGGTTGAGATAGCGCCGCAGCATACGGTCTTCGTCGAGGCTCGTTACGGCGTCGAGCTGGTCCTCGATGGTCCGGGTAAGCGCTGCGGCTTCCTCCGCGCGTTTTTCCGTCGTCAAGGGTTTGCCGGGATCGAACAGTACCTGGAACAGCGTGAGGAGATTGCGCGAGATGTCGCCGTGGCGGTTCAGCGTCGTGGCGAGGTAGGTTTGGCTGAACGGCGCGCCGATCTGGCGGAGATACGAGCCGTAGGCGCGCATCAGCGCCGCCTCGCGCCAGGTCAGGCCGGCCTGAACAATCAGGCCGTTATAGCGGTCATTGCTCGCGTCGCCGTGCCAGACGGCGAGAAAGCACTCCTCCAGCCGCTCGTCATGGGTCGGCAGGTTGCTGGGCTGGCCGTTCGCGGTTTCAAGCAGCATGTCGTGAAGAAAGACGGTCTGTTTGCGCCCATCGCGGACCGGCGACAGTTTGAATGTGCGCTCGGCGATGACCGAGAAGCCGAGATGCTCCAGGACCGGCACGCGGGTGCTCAGGGAAATCGGCTCGTCGAGCTGGTAAAGCATGACCCGCAGGTCGTCTGCCGGAGCGTCGGGGTCATGGAAAAAGTCGATCGCGACCGGTGTGGCGGCGGAGAGTTTCTCCAGGCGCTCGATATCCTGGATGGCGCGCGCGGGCGGGTTGGTGTGCTCATAGCCGGGCGGGAAAGCCTCGCCATACGTCTTCAGCATGCCATTGAGGTTGCGGCCGTGCTGCACGCGCATGAGGTCGCACAATTCGTCCCGCCAGGTGCGGACCGTGGTCCTGACCTGCGCTTCGAGCTGCGCTGCTGGAACGTCGGGAATCCTGCCCTGCGAAACCCAGATGACGGCGTGCAGGCGAACCAGCGGGCCGATGGTGAAGAAGGGCGTGACGCTGGTGGCCTGTCCGCCGAAGGCTTCCTCAAGCAAGGCGAGGAGGCGTTCGCGGACTTCGGTGGTGAACCGGTCGCGGCGGACATAGACGAGCACCGACGCGAAACGCCCGTATTCATCGAGACGCACGAAGACGCGGGTACGCGGCATCAGTTCGAGTTCCAGGAGGGACTCCGCGTCGGCGAGAAGCTTGGCGGGCGAGATCTGGAACAGTTCGTCGCGCGGGAAGGTTTCGAGGATGTTCTGCAGCATCCGGCCGGAATAGCTGTTGGGCGCGCTGCCGGAGCGCAAAAATACTTGGTTCACCTTGTGGCGCAGGAAGGGGATGTTACGCGTGGTGTCGTTATAGGCGGCGGCGCTGAACAGGCCCGCGATGCGCAGCTCGCCGGTCAGCGTGCCGTCCTCGGCGTAGATCTTGACGCCGATGGAGTCGACATGCAGGTGCCGGTGCACGGGTGAGAGAAAATTGGCCTTGGTGATGATGAGAGGGGCGGGCTTGGTGAAGAAATCGCGCGCCGCCGGGCTCATCTCGGTGGTGTCGCCGCTGCGGCGCAGAACCGTGCGCTCGGGATTGCGCAGAAGGCCGAGGCCCGAGGCATCGTCCGGCTCCAGATGCGGCTCGGCGCCGTGCATGACGAAATTGTAGCTGCGCAAGCCGAGAAGCGTGAAGTTCCCGTCAGCAAGCCATTTCAGAAACTGGATCGACTCCGCCAGTTCGTCCACGGCGACCGGCGGCGGTGCGGCGCTGTAGGCGTCGATCGCTTCGCGCAGGCGCGCGAGCATGGGTTTCCAGTCGTCAACGACGATGCGCACCTCGCGCAGGACTTCGCGCAAAGCCCCCACGAGATCCGCGCGCGCCTCCTCGCCGATGCGTTCGAGCTGGATATGCAGAACACTTTCCGGGCGGCTGTTGCGGCCTGCGACGCGCTCGGTGCTGATTTCGGCGACATGTCCGTCGTCGTCGCGCTGCACCCAGACAACCGGATGCGTGATGAAACGGACTCGCAAGCATCGCTGGTTGAGTTCGGCGATGACCGACGACAGGAGGAACGGCATGTCATCGTTGACGATTTCCAGGATGGTGACAGGACCGGTCTCGGTGCTGCCCTCGAAGTCGCGGGCCTGGAGTTTGAGTGTGTCGCGTGCGCGCTCCTCGAAAAGCTGGAAAGCGCCGATGGCCAGCTCGGCCAGGGCTTCCGGCGTGTAAACGTCGAGGCCGGCATGGCTGATGCGGGAAAAAAGCGCCGAGGCGAAGGTCTTGACGAGACGGGCCTCAAGCTTCAGCCCTTCCATGGCGGCGACCGCCTTCTCCACCGCCTGCGGGATAACGGAAACGCTCGGTTCGTTCATAGCTCGGCCTCGCGGGCTGTCTGGCAGGAACACGCATGATCGAAGGCCGTGCAGCGTGACCCAGAGATGTGGCAATGACAAGGGGTGGCCAGGAACTTGTTCGCCGGTTTCGGCAATTTGGTTGCAGCCAGTGGCCGCGCTGGGGATAAAGAACTGGCCGTTCGTACCCGACTGGCATCATTTCACGGACCAGCGGGACAACGCTGCAAGACCCGCTTCGTCAGCCAGCGTGCTCCGTGCGCCACATGTTGCGATCATCTGTGTTGATCGCATTGGCGGGTCTCTTCCGCTTGTCCCGCGTCAGCCGAAAATGGCAGCGAAATCCTCGTCGTCGCCCTGGCAGATCCGGCACATTTCCGTGGGTTCGGCGGAAATGAAGAAACGGTCGCAGCGGCTGCAACGTTGCTTGTTGAGGGCGTGCAGCGTGATGGCCTCGCGGGCGGCGGCGTTATCCATCGGGCTCGCATAACGCAGGACGCGCGGCTGGCAGGCTTCCAGGCACAGGCCGCAGGCGACGCAGCGCGCGAATTTGAAGGTGAGCGCCCAGCTTGCACCGCTCTCCTCGATCTGCAGGGCGCCTGTCGGGCAGGCGCGGGCGCAGACTTCGCAGGCGGTGCAGCCCGGTGTGATCTCGACCTTCGCAGCGAAAAGCGAGTCGTGGCGCGGGAGATCTGAGGCACCGGCGGGGACGCGATCGAACAGGCGTTGCAGCAGTTCGCGGCTGACGGTCGAGAACGGCGTGGCAATACGCACCGCTTTCAGCGGTACCGGTTGCTGTTCGATGGTGCGAGCAGCAGTCGTAACCGCCTTTGCCGGATGGCCGAGGAAGCGCCGGAACAGGTGGCGGCGTGACGGGTCGTGCCCCGTGTCCCCGGCTTCGCCAGTCCTGGTCTCGATGACCGTGACCGCCGCCCAGCCTTCAATGCCTGTCGCCTCCTGCAGTACGGCGAGGGCTTCGAGGTAGCTGGCGATCATGCGCGCCGCCACGTCCCCTTGCGGACATTTGTTGCAATGATGCGTGTCCGCCAGCACGACCTCCACGCCGTTCGCGGCAAGTGTCGCCAGCATCGCCGCGTCCAGCGCGCCGAGACAGGGGACGATTTCGTCTCCGTGCTCTTCCGACGGTGCACAGGCTATGCTGAACGGTTCAGGCCGCGTGTTCAGCGCCCGCTTGAGAATGTCGAGACGTGGCAGATTGCCTGCCGTGAGCGCTTCGGTGGGACAGGCCGCCGAGCACAGCGCGCAGTTCCGGCAATCCGTCTCGCTGATGGAGATGCCCGCATCCGACAGCGCAATAGCCTCATGCGGGCAGGCCGAGGCGCAGGCGCGACACTCACTGTAGCGGTAGCGAAAGCGGGTGCAGTTCTGGACGCGGAAATCGGGCTGGGTCAGTAGCGTGCCTCCCCTATTTGAACTTGTGGAGCGGCGCGCCCTGCTCGCAGGTGTTCGAGGGAATGGTGAAGCCTTTCGGCATCGTCGTTCCACCGGCACCGCTTCCCAGAACCTCCTGCCACGCCGCAAAACCGCCCTTGACCGCGAAAATCCTGCCCTTGTTCAACACCGCCAGTCCGCGGGCCGCGTCCACAGCGCGCTGGTCATTGTCGGCGATGACAATGGCGAACGTGGTCCCCGTGATCGCCATCCCGTCACGATAGGGGATGGCGAAGGGGATCGGGTTCTGTTTGCGCGGGCCTACGCTGCGGGCGTCGATCACGCAGCAGGGCTGGCCGCCTTTCAACGCTTCGGCAAGCTGCGCGGTATCCAGCAGGAGCGCGATGCCCGCCATGGCGGCGCCAGGGACGAGCCATAACAGCAATGCAACGAGCCATATCCTCATACTGGTCCTCATGCTGCAGCCGTATCCAATGGCGGTGCGGGCCAGGCCGCGAGCGCCAGAGCCATTTCATCATAGGCCGGTCCGGCGGGGAGGCCGAAATTGCGGACATGACCATACTGCGCCCATGGCCGGAGATCGGCAGCGGTATCGGTGCGCGGCGTCAGCCAGAGGCGGTCCGCGAACTGCTCGGCCAGTTCCGCGCAGATGCTCAGGTCGGCATCGCTCGTCAGATCGGCGGCAATGAGTACCATCCCCGCGCCGCGCGGCAGCATCTGTCCGGCCCACCAACCAGCATCGGTGCCGGTGGGGCTCCCGTCGCCGAGGAGGATTTCCCAAGCGGGTTTGACGCGCGAGGGTGTGATACAGCGGAAATCGGCGTTGGATTCGGTATCCAGCGACCAGCTCACCGGCATGCGCCGGACGGGCAGCCACAGGCCGAACCGTTCCTCTCCGAGTTCTTCGGCAAGCGGCGCGACGATACCGCCGTCTCGTATCGCTGCATCGCCGAGAAGTACGCGGGCGGCGTTGCGCGCGGCCAGCTCGCGGACGCGATCCGCATCGCCGCACGGCAGCACCACGGAAACATGGGTGAGGTCTTCGGGCAGGTTATCCCCGTCGAAGAGGAAGACCGGCGCCGTAAACGGACCGTCCTGCGGCTCGGCCCAGCGGCGGATCATGAGCGCGGGCGCGGCGGCCGCGGTGCTGGCGGTCATTGCGGAACCCTCCTGTAACTCAGCGGATTGAATGCGAAGGGCTGCACCGGGCAGTCGTCTTCCGGTGCGAGGCCGTTGAGCATCGGCCGCAACTGGCGCAGCGTCTGAAGGACCGGTTCCACATCCATGCCGCGATAGGCGGGCGTGTAGCCGGGCAGGATGCGGGCCGCATCGTCGGCCATGAGGGCGGCTCCGTCCTGCTTGCCGTTCTGCGTGAAATGAAACGCCAGGGCAGCGAACGCCAGCCCTTGCAGGAAGCGCGCGTCGTGATCCTCATGACCGGCCGGGCGCGTCTGGATCAGATGGTTCCAGCGCAGTCCCAGCCAGTCATGCACCCCCCTGAAATCGCCTGTGTCCCAAAGTGCGGCCAATTCCCCCCAAGCGAACGGCTCACAAACCGGAACATCGGGCGGGTGAGGACTCGCCCCATTGGCAAGGCAACTGCTCATGCGACCGCCTTGCCGCCGGCCAGACTGCTCGCTTTTGTTGGTGCATCGATTCTACCCAACTCCGGCGATGCCTTCGTTGTAGTGATGCACGCACCGCAGACGGGATCGTCCGGATTGAACTCCAGCGGGATCTCCGCCTTCGGCACGACATCTCTGCCGCCGTCCACATCATCGACGCGGATGCCCAGCAGCGCCAGTTCCCCTTCGGCGAAAGCGGCAAGCAGCCGGGCGATTTCGCGGTAGAAGGAGTGCACCGTCACGCGCTCCAGGAGGCTTGCATAGCCGCGCACCCACAAGCCCAGATGCAACGCCCAGAAACGCTTGATCTCCTTTTCGAGACGTCTGGCCGTAGCCGTGTCGGCGGCATCCAACGCTGTGGCCAGTCGCTCGAACATTGCGGCGAGGAACGACAGTTCAACGCCGAGCTGATCCTCGAACGTCGCGAAGCGCCCCTGCTGCAGTTTGAAACCAGCCTCGGCGTAGACTGCCCGCACGAGACGGAAAGGCTCCTGCTGCATCCGTCCGGTGAGCCGCGCCGACTCCACCGGCGGACAGCCGCCCGGCGCGGTGAACAGCGTCGCATATTCACAAGCGAGCTCCGCTTCCAGTTCGCTGAGTCCGGTCTCTGTGAAGTCGGGATCGAAGCGTGCGCCCAGCTCCGCCAGTTCCGCCAGCGCCTCAGGGCTGCGCAGTGCGGCGAGAAAGGCACCACCTGGCTCCTCGATGAACGCCGCTGCGAGCAGGCGATAAAAGGCGGCGCGGGCGCGCAGTTCGTCCGGCGACTGTCCGGTATCCGCCAGCGCCGCCGCTGCGTGATTTTGCATGGCCGTTTCTCCCCAGAATTCCCCGGCCGCTCTTTGCTCGTGGCGGCCGGGGCGTGCCCAATCTTGGTGCGGGTTCAGTGCCCGCCACCCTCCTTTTTCGTCACGCTCTCAGGACCGGCCCAGGAGCTCATTTCCGGGTGCATTTCGCGGTGCTTGTCGCCCACATAGGTGTAGCGCATGGTCTCCTTGAAGGCCTCCACGTGCTTTTCCCAATAGCCGACGCTGTCGCCATACTTGTCGCCAGGCCCGGCCTTGCTCACCTTGACGAGAGTGTCGTACCACCCCTGCGACCCGCCGATGGGGTCGGCCACCACGGGGATGATGTTGTTGGGATGGACGCCCTTGTCATCCCACCAGACGTTGTTCAGGTCCGGATCGTCATTCGCGCCCCAGGCGCCGCCTTTCTCGGTGCTGACTTTCTGCCGCGCACCGGAAGCGAGGCGCCCATAGGCCCAGTGGCCGCACGCCGTCGAGATCGCCACCACCTTCGGGTGAATGCCCTCGAACACGTAAGCCTTGGTGACGAGATAGCCGACCTTGCTCTCGATGCGCACCAGATCGCCGGTCTTCACGCCCAGTTTCTTGCCCGTCGCGGTGTTCATCCACACCGGGTTCGAATGCATGATTTCCGCCAGCCACTTCACGGCCGCGGTTCGCGACTGCTTGTGGATGTTGATCTTGTACGTGGTCAGGATCAGTTCGTCGTCTTTCATCTCCTTGTGCCAGGGGATCTGCTTGAAAGTGGGCATCGGGTTGAAGCCATACTCCGCCCATTCGTCGATCCGCACATTGATGAGGCGGTTGCCGGTCGGGAAGCCGGAGTAATTCCTGCCGTTGCGCTGCACGCCGATGGCCTTGCCGTTTTTGTGGATGATGCCCTTCTCGTCCACGATGGCGCCGGTCATGTCGTCAGCCGACAGCTCCTTTTTGTGCAGCCCGTATTCGGCCTGGATTTCCCGGCCGGTTTTGTCCACGATCCGGCCTGTCTTGGGGTCGAGCTTGCCATAGACCGGATAGACGCCGTGCTTCTTGAGGAAATCCAGACCACCGGCTTCCTTCAGGCCGGGCACGTTGTCGAAGTGATGGCGCATATAGTCTTCGCCATCCTTGAACTCCCAGTACTGCTTCATCCCCCGGCTGCCGTCCTTGTCCAGCGCATGGATGATGTCGCGCAGGATGATGCGGTTCTCGCGCCCCTCGCCGAGCGGCTTGATCACCGGCTGGCGGATGCCGAGCCATGGCCAGAGCGAGTTTGGCATGGACTCCGGTTCCCACCGCTCAAGATACGGGCAGTCGGGAAGAATGATATCCGCCAGCGCCGTCTCTTCGCCCATGAACGGGCTCATCGACACGTAGAACGGGATCAGCTTTTCGTCGCGGAACAGGTGGCCCCACACGGAGTCCGACCCCGGATTGGTATAGACGGGATTGTCCTGATAGCTGAAATAGACGTTGATCTTCTGTTTGCCCTCGGCGATCCAGAACGGCACCAGATGGCTGACCTTGTGGCCCGCGAGCGGGTACTCGTCCGGATGCGCAAGGTAGGACGGTTTGGCTGGCTTCCCCGGTTGCGGTTCGGGCTGCGGCCAGCTCATGCCACGCGGCAGACAATATCCGCCACGCACCTCGATATTGCCTGTCAGGATCGACAGCATCATACAGGCCTTTTCGTTGTATGAGCCGTAGATGTGCTTGCAAGGTCCGCGATAGGTGTAGGTCGTCGCCGGTTTGGTATGTGCGAATTCACGGGCGATGCGCTCGATCGTTTCGACCGGCACACCGGAGAGCTTCGACGCCCATTCCGGGGTGTACTGCTTGTAGTGGTCCTTCAACTCCGCCACCGTGACATTGGTCCATGTCTCGATGAAGTTGCTGTCCTGGAGGTCTTCGCGCAGGATGACGTGGCTGAGTGCCAGCGCCACGGCGCCGTCCGTCCCGGGGAAGACGGGTATCCACTCATCCGACCGGCCCGCCGTGTTCGACAGGCGCACATCGAATGTCACCAGCTTGGCCTTGTTGTCGGCCATGCCTTCCGCCACGCGCTGCGAATACGGATTGTGGAAATACGCCGCCTCCATGATGTTGGAGCCGAAATTGAGGATGTATTTCGTGTTGGCGAAATCCGGCGTCTCGATATCCGGCCCCCAGGTCGGTTCCATGCCGATCTTCTTCGACGACTCGCACACCGAGGTGTGGTTGAGAATGGTCGCCGAACCGAGCGTGTCCATGAAGCGGTGAATGGCGCCGCCGGAGCGATTACGCCCGTATTTCAGCATGATCGTGTTGGGATCTTCCTTCAGCGCGGCATCGAGCTTCTGCGCAATCTCAGCAAGCGCTTCGTCCCAGGTGATGCGCTTCCACTTGCCCTCGCCGCGCTTGCCCACGCGCTTCAGCGGATAAAGGATGCGGTCCGGATCATAGGAGTACCACATGCCCGCATTGCCCTTGGCGCAGAGCCGCCCGCGCGTCGAGACGTGATCCGGGTTGCCCTCCAGCTTGACGACGCGGCCGTTCTCGACATAGGCGAGCGCGCCATCCTGGATATTGCAAACATGGCAGGTGATCGGGATCGCCTTGCGCTCGTTATTGGTGACCGGATCGAAATCCTTGCCGCCGGGCGCCGTTTCCATCGCCTTGAGCACGGTGGGTGCCGCCGCCGCTGCTGCGGTTGTCGCCGCGCTGACCTTGAGGAAGCCGCGCCGGGATAGCCCTGCCGCGACGCTTGTCTGATCGCGGCCAACGGGCAAATCTAACTTTGTCATGATGCGCTCTCCCTTAGAAATAGGTCTGCACGATCTGGCCGCCGATGAGGATCGAATAGCGGAGCGCCATTCCCCCCACGAGCAGCAACAGCGACGCCACCATCATGCCGCCACCGCTGCGCCCCGCGGGCACGAGCAGCAGGACGATGGGCACCGCGAGGCCGAGCGCGATCCCGAGGCCGAGGAAGATGGCTCCGAGCTGGCCCGTGGTCAGCAGCATGAAGGTGAGTTCCTGGCCCACGCCGCCATATGCCGTCGTTCCCAGGAGCGAGATGAGCATCACCGCCGTCGCACCGCCGGACCACAGCATGATGGCCCTGAGCCAGCCGAGGAGGCGTTCATCACCTTTGGCGAGGAAGGTGGCGACCGCCGCGCCCGACACCAGCGACATGGCCACGAACAACACCGGCATTAGCGGCGTGTTCCAGACCGGACGGTTTTGATGAACGGTCAGGTCGAAGCCGGTATAGACCGGCAGGCCGAGCGCGAGGAGCGAGCCGACTACGCCGATGGTTTTCCCGATCGGACTTTCGGCCGCCACTGCCAGGAAATAGAGAACCGAAACCAGTCCGAAAGAGACGAGGTTCAATCCGCCCCAGGCCAGCGGCGAGGAGAAGTTCAGATAAGCGGGGTTCAAGATGTTGACGAACCGCATCGGCTGGGAGAGATCGCCGATGAGCAACAGCCCCCCGATCACCAGCAGCACGAAGGAGACGACGAACGCCCGCCCGCGTATGGGTAGAAATGCCTGGCTGAACCAGGACAGGGTGGAGAAAAAGAACAGCGCCGCCGAAATGCCGATCACGAAGAAGTAGATCGAGTAAGCCGACGACCAGGGGATATGGTGAAAGATGTTGTAGTCGCCCATGGCGGCCTCCTTAACCGGCTTGCGTGAAGCTCTCGCGGTCTTCTTCGAGCACCTCGGGGGTGTCGTAGACCGCGCGGCCGTGTTCGGTGAGATTTCGGTCGGCACCGATGTAGAACACGTTCGGCTTGGTGCCTTCCTCGGGACGCAGAACTTGTGTGGGCAGTGTCGCCACGAGCTGTGCGACCTCGCTTTCCGGGTCGTTGAGATCGCCGAAAATGCGGGCGCGACCGATGCAGGTCTGCACGCAGGCGGGGGCAAGCCCCTTCGTTACCCGGTGGTAACAGAAGGTGCATTTGTCCACGACGTTGGTGATCTCGGTGTAGCTGCGGCTGGCAGGCAGCATAAAGCGGGCGTTGTATGGACAGGATGCCATGCAGGCCTTGCAGCCGATGCAGCGCTCGTAACGCTGGAGGACGAAGCCGCCGTCTTCTTCCTTGTAGGTCGCGCCGACCGGGCATGCGCGCACGCAGGGCGGATCATCGCAGTGGTTACATAGCCTTGGCAGGAAGTGCTTTTTTACTTTGGGGTAGGTGCCTGTAACCCTGTAAGGAACCCAGGTGCGGAACACGCCCAGCGGCACGTCGAATTCCGCCTTGCAGGCCACCATGCAGGCGTCGCAGCCGATGCAGCGGCGCAAATCGATCACCATGGCAAAGCGTTTCTTGTCGGGCACGCCACGGGTCTCGATGGAAGATGTCAGCTTTTCAGTCATGGGAACGTCGCCTCCCTGGCGCGCCGGTCGCGCGCCGTAACGTTTTTTTGGTGCCGCGGCATCTTGCGGCCGGGCAGCAGTTACCTCGCAAGGAATGTGCCAAGTTCCGAGAAGCGTTTATTTCCAATCCCCGCGGCAGCTTCGGACATCGGCAAGCAAAGCGCCTTATTACCGTTTGGTAACAATCCTGTTCGCGGAAATACCGGTGCACGTAACGGGATGGTAACGCGCGGGTTTGCGGCGCGGCATTTGATAGAAATCAATCGTCGTACCGCCGCTCCGAAGTTATACTGCCAGGAAAAACACAATCTGGAGGAAGCGCATGCGGAGCTTGATCAAGGCTGCGGCGGTGTGCTGCTGGGCGCTTTGCGGCGCAAGCCTGGCGATGGCCGGGCCTGCGACGTTGCGCATCGGCCTGACACCCGTCTTTCTCGACGACCAGACGGCATTTGTGAATGCCTGGCGGGACTATCTGGCGGCCAAGCTGGACCGTCCTGTGCAGTTCGTGCAGCGCGCCAATTACCGCGAGATCACCGATCTTCTGCGTAGCGGCAAGCTTGAATTCGCCTGGATCTGCGGCTTCCCCTATGTCCGTAACAAGGACGCGGTGACGTTGCTGGCTGTGCCTGTCTATGAGGGCAGGACCACGTACCGCTCCTATCTCATCGTGCCCGCGAGCGATCAGAAGACGGCCTCGATCGCGGATCTGCGCGGGAAGGTGTTTGCATTCTCCGACCGCGACTCCAATTCGGGCTATCTCGTGCCAGTTCATGAGCTTGCCGGTCTGCATCAGACACCGGGCCGGTTCTTTACCAAGACCTTCTTCACGTGGTCGCACCGGAACGTGGTGCAAGCGGTGGCGGATGGCCTCGCCCAGGGCGGAGCCGTGGACAGCTATGTCTGGGATATGCTCGCGCAGAAATATCCGGCGCTGACCGGAGGGACACGCATCGTCCGCGCTTCCCGCGAACACGGCTTCCCGCCCTTCGTCGCTGCCCGTTCCGTGCCGCCTCAGGAAATACAGCGCATGCGTGACACGCTCATCGCCATGCGCATGGATGGGGATGGCGCGCGGCTGCTCGGCCAGCTCCGGCTCGACGGTTTCGTAGCGGGCGAGGAGCGCATGTTCGACAGCATCGCGGCAATGATGCGCGAGATGCCGGAGAACTGAGATGGTGTTCCGCAACCTCAGCTTCAGCTACAAGATCCCGCTCCGCGCGAGCATCCTGATCGCGTTCACGGCCGCGGTGGTGACGGCCGCGATCATGTATCGCGTCTATGAACATCTGAAAGAAGACGTACTCGCCAATTCGGAAAGCCTGGGCCGCGTGCTCGCCCATCCCCTGACGGCGGCGATCCTGCATGACGACGTGTGGGGCGCCTACGAGATCATCAATTCGCCGTTCCGCACCACCGCCGGCGGCGGCACCAGCGGCAGCAGACCGCAGATCATCATGGTGCTGGACCAGCAGCACAAGGTCTACGTTTCCACGCAGCCGAAGCAGTACCCCATGCTCTCGGACCTCGCGGAGGACGATCCGGAACTCGCGCCTTTGAAAAAAGCCGTTGCGGGCACTCTCCCCCGCCAGGCTAAGGTCATCGACCTCGCCGGAACCAACCGCTTTTACATCGTCACGCCCATCGTATCGGACGACGTGACACTGGCGACGCTGGCAATGGGCTATTCCAAGTCGGTGTTCCTGCCCCGTTTTTTCGATATGGCCCGCAGCGCCGTGATCATAACGCTGTTGGCCCTTGCGGCGCTTCTGCCGGTCACGTGGTACTGGGCATGGCGCATGGCGATCCCGCTGATGCGGCTTGCGGAATGCATGGGACGCGTCGGCACGACGCTGCCGGACGTCGCGGAATGCAAACTCTACGTGTCGCGCGACGAAATCGGCCAGGTCGGCGCAGCCTTCGGGCGCATGCTCGATGAGCTCAAGAACAAGGAGGCGCTGGAGGCGCAGGTCCTGCATTCCGAACGGCTGGCCGCGGTCGGACGCCTTGCGGCGGGCATCGCGCATGAGATCAACAACCCCCTCGGCGGCATGCTCAACGCCATCACCACATACAGAAAGCACGGGAGTAACGATCCTCAGACCGCCAAAACGCTGTCCCTGATCGAGCGCGGCCTCATACAGATCAAGGACATCATCGCTGCCCTGCTCGTCGAAGCGCGCCTGCAAAGCCACCCGCTCACCGCTCAGGATATCGAGGACACCCGCACCCTCGTCCTCTCCGACGTGCACAAGAAGTCGGCCCGGTTTGAATGGGAGAACGACATCCTGGAAACGCTGCCGCTACCATCGACGCTGGTGCG
Organism: Rhodomicrobiaceae bacterium; assembly: GCA_050290865.1. Taxonomy (GTDB): domain Bacteria; phylum Pseudomonadota; class Alphaproteobacteria; order Rhizobiales; family Rhodomicrobiaceae; genus JARRLC01. Next base: position 108,397 of record JBNKIW010000005.1, read on the forward strand.
CCAGATCCTCATCAACCTCCTGCTCAACGCCATCGCCGCTGTCGAGGTCCAGGGCCGCGTGCGCTGCCACATCTATCGCAACAGCGCCAGCATGATTGTGCGCGTGGAGAACGGTGGCCAGCATATCCCGCCGGAACGCATGGCCTATCTGTTCGAGCCGTTCTCATCCGGACATGAGGGTGGCCACGGCCTCGGCCTGTGGGTGATCTATCAGATCACGCAGCAGATGAAGGGAGAAATCATGGTGCAAAGCCAACCCGGACAGACCTGTTTCGTCGTCACTCTCCCTATCAAGGAGCAAATGTCATGACCCCGGCGGCACCCCGCCTCTGCCTCGTGGAAGACGATGAAATCATGGGCGAGTCGTTGTGCGACTGTTTCCAGCTCGAAGGCTTCACCTGCGACTGGCATAAGACCGCCGGGGCTGCGCTCGCCAGCATGGGCAAGCGCAGTTACGCGGCCGTCATCAGCGATATCCGTCTGCCGGACTTGCCTGGCGACGAGATGTTCACACGGCTCCTGGCCACCCATTCCGCGCTGCCGCCGTTCATCTTCATCACCGGCTTCGGCACCATCGACACCGCTGTCCGGCTTCTGAAACAGGGCGCGGCGGACTTCATCACCAAACCGTTCGATCTCGATGCGCTGATGGAGAAGATCCGTGCGCAGGCGGCTATCGCTCAGCCATCCGCGGACGAGACGCCGCGCGGGCTTGGTGCGTCGCCGGCGATGCGCAAAATCGCCGGGATGCTGCCGCGACTCGCCACGCATGCGAACTCGATCTTGATCACGGGCGAGTCGGGCGTAGGCAAAGAAAAGGTGGCGCTGGAATTGCACCGGAGTACTCCCAGCGGGGAAAGCGACCCGTTCGTAGCGGTCAATTGCGGCGCACTCACGGAGAGCCTCCTGGAAGCCGAACTGTTCGGCCATGAGAAAGGTGCCTTTACCGGAGCCACCCGCAGCCGCAAAGGTGTGTTCGAGCAGGCGAGCGGCGGGACACTCTTTCTCGATGAAATCGGTGAGATGTCGCTCGGCATGCAGGTGAAACTCCTGCGTGTCATCCAGGATCGCGCCATCGTTCGCGTTGGCGGCGAGACGGCCATCCCCGTGCATTTGCGGCTCATCTTCGCCACGCATCGCGATCTGAAGGAGATGGTCGCGAGTGGCGCGTTCCGCGCCGACCTCTTCTACCGGATCAATGTGATCCGGCTCAAGATCCCGCCCTTACGCGAACGCCGGGAAGACATTCTCTGGCTGGCAGATCTGTTTCTGGACCAATATGCCGCCCAGCACGGCGCCAAACGCCCGGTGCTCAACCCCGCCGCCGAACTGGCGCTCATCGGTTATCCATGGCCGGGCAACGTCCGCGAGTTGAAACATGCCATCGAGCGCGCCTGCATCCTCACTCCCGAAAGCGTCCTTGGCCCGGAGACGCTGTTCGAGGAAGCGCTGCTGGCACCGACCCTTGCGCCGCTGGAAGGCGATCTCAGCCAGTACCTGCAAGCCTGCGAGCGCCGCTACATCGCCAACGCGCTCGATGCCCAGGGCTGGCACATGGGCAACACGGCGCTTGTCCTCGGCATTAGCCGGAAGAACCTGTGGGAGAAGATGAAGAAGCTGGGAATCCAGGCGGACATGCGCGAGTAAAGCAGGGCGTGGCACGAGTAGATCGGCTTGCTGTGCCAACGCTCGCTACACCTTCCGAGGTTTCTGTGCGGACGATATGCCTTCAGACGGCCGGTGTGTCCAGGTTCATTCCTTCAACCATTTCGCCACGTCATCGGGCCGGGGCAGGCCGCCCGCATGCACGACCTTGCCGTCGATGACGATGCCCGGCGTCGAGGCGATGCCGTAGCCCGCGATGGCCGCGTAATCCGTCACCTTCTCGATCGTCACGGCGATGCCCGCCTTTTCGGCTTCGGCTTTCACCATGTCGGCCGTGGCGTTGCAGCGTGCGCAACCAGGACCGAGGACTTTGATTTCCTTCATTTTGAACTCCGTCAGGTGAAAAGCGCGTTGAACAGGAAGCCGACGCCAAGAATGCCCGCGCCCACCACGCCGGCGAACACCGCGAGCAGCCGTAGCGTCAGCACCTTGCGCAAAATGATCATTTCAGGGAGCGACAGTGCGATCACCGACATCATGAACGCGAGGACCGTGCCGAGCGCGGCGCCCTTGCCGATGAGCGCTTCCACGACGGGGATGATGCCCGCAGCGTTCGAATACATCGGGATGCCGATCACGACGGCCGCGGGTACGGACCACCACGCGTCGGCCCCCATGATCGAGGCGAGGACATCCGCTGGCGCATAGCCGTGGATCAGCGCGCCCGCGCCGATGCCCGCCAGCATCCACGGCCACACCTTGCCGACGATGTCGCGGACCGCGTCCAGCCCCGCCCTGATGCGGTCCACCATGCCGAGTTCCGCAGTGGGGACTTCGACGGCGCCTGCACGGACATTGCGCACCCAGTCTTCGAGCCAGTGCTCCAGATGCAGCCGCCCGATGACCCAGCCCCCCGCGATGGCGACAGCGAGCCCGAAAACGAGATAGGTGAGTGCCACCTTCCAGCCCAGGAGGCCGAGCAGCAGGCCCAGCGCTACCTCGTTGACCATCGGTGCGGAGATGAGGAACGAGAGGGTAACACCCAGCGGCACGCCCGCGCTGACGAAGCCGATGAACAGCGGCACCGCCGAGCAGGAGCAGAACGGCGTAACGATGCCCAGACCGGCGGCCAGCACGTTGCCGATACCTTCGCGGCGGCCGCTGAGCAGCGCACGGGTGCGTTCTGCGGAGAAAAAGCTGCGCACCACGCCCATGGCGAAGACGACCAATGCGAGGAGCAGCAGCACTTTCGGTGCGTCATAAAGGAAGAAGGCGATGGCCTCGCCCATGTGGCTGTGGCGCGCGACGGGCAGGAGAGAGACGATCCATTCAGAGAATGGCACAAGCTGGCTGTAAAGGAGCGCCCAAATCGCGAGCGCTGTGAGCGTACCGCCAAGCCAGCGCGCGCTGCGGCGTGTGTTCGCCTCCGTGACAGATGGCGTAGCTGCGCCGCAACCGTATGCTTCGGAATTCGCGGGAGCACATTGGCACGAGGGCTTGGCGGCGCTTTTCGGGGGCAGGTCGATGCTCACGCGGGCTGCCTCTCTGGAGTGAGGGCGGGGGAGGCGATCATGGCGAGCGCAGCCTCGACCAGCGCCACCACTTCGACGGGGAGATCGGGCGCGCGCCGGTAGCGCACCCACTGGGCGTCGCGCTGGTCAATCACGAGACCCGCAGTTTTCAGAACATTCATGTGCCGGGACATGCGCGATTGCGTAGCCCCGAGATCGCGCATCAATTCGCAGACGCAGCGCTCGCGGCCGTCCCAGATGATGCGCAGTGCGGCCAGCCGCGTGGGTTCGGCGAGTGCTGAGAGAACGGCGATGGCGTCTTTCATATTGCGATTATGCGCTTATGCGCATACGCAGTCAACGCCAGAATGAACACCGATGCGGGGAAACGCCGCGGATGAGCCGTCGTGGGCTGAAGCCGCGAGCTGTGCATCGGCGCCCCGGTTTGCGCGCCGATTGACAGGTTCAATCCCCGCCAACGAGAGCTGTTGCCCTCCGTGCGGCAAGGCGGCCTTCGGCGTGGGATTACGATGAACCGGGCGTGTGGCGATCCTCAATCCTCAAACGGATCGTGCATGAGGATGGTGTCTTCGCGTTTCGGCGAGGTGGAAAGCAGCGTGACCGGCGCTTCGATCAGCTCCTCCAGCCGCTTCACATATTTGACCGCCTGCGCGGGCAACTGTGCCCAGCTCCGCGCGCCCTCCGTCGACTCCTTCCAGCCCTCCAGCACCTCGTAAATGGGCTCGACGCGGGCCTGCGCGCCTTGCGCGGCGGGCAGATAGTCGATCTCGCGCCCATCCAGACGGTAGCCGACGCAGACCTTCAACTCATCGAACCCGTCGAGCACGTCGAGCTTGGTCAGCGCGATGCCCGTGATGCCCGACACTTTGATGGTCTGGCGCACGAGACAGGCATCGAACCACCCGCAGCGCCGCGCCCGCCCCGTTACCGTTCCGAATTCGTGCCCGCGCGTGCCGAGCAACTGACCTTCGTCGTTGGTAAGCTCGGTTGGGAACGGCCCTTCGCCGACGCGTGTCGTATAGGCCTTGGTGATGCCGAGCACGTAGCTCACGGCGTGCGGTCCCAGGCCCGAGCCGGTCGCCGCCTGCCCCGCGACGGTGTTGGAGGAGGTGACAAACGGATAGGTGCCATGGTCGATGTCCAGGAGCGCCCCTTGCGCGCCCTCAAACAGGATGCGCTTGCCCTCGCGGCGGAAATGGTCGAGCAACTGCCAGACGCGGTCCACATAGGGCAGCACCTGTGGGGCGATCTCGACCAGCGCGTCGCGCAGTTCGTCCGCGGAGACCTCGGCTACGCCAAGGCCGCGCCTGAGAGCGTTGTGATGCACGAGGGCGCGCTCGACCTTGCCGCGCAGCGTGCTCAAATTCTGCAAGTCCGTCACGCGGATGGCGCGGCGGCCGACCTTGTCCTCATAGGCCGGGCCGATACCGCGCTTGGTCGTGCCGATTGCGGCGGCCCCGGCGGCGGATTCGCGCATGGCATCCAGTTCGCGGTGCAGCGGCAGGATGAGCGTGGCATTCCCGGCGATGCGCAGATTGTCGCGGGAGATGGCGACGCCTTTCTCGCGCAGGGTCTCGATCTCGGAGGCCAGCGCCCAAGGATCGACGACGACACCGTTCCCGATCACCGACAGCTTGCCCGGCCGCACGATGCCCGACGGCAGGAGCGACAGCTTGTAGGTCACGTCATCGATGACGAGGGTGTGGCCGGCATTGTGGCCACCCTGGAAGCGCACGACGATATCAGCGCGCTCAGACAGCCAGTCGACGATCTTCCCTTTTCCCTCGTCACCCCACTGCGAGCCGACAACCGCGACATTGGCCATGCGTAATCCCCTACATCCTTTGTTGATGAGACCGGTGAGCCGCGCGCGGCAGCAAACACAAACATGCCGCACGCCGTCTGTGGCGGCGGGACCACAGACTTAGGTATAGCGCGGCTTTGCGCGTTCCGCGAGTGGTGATGAGGGCAGGGAAGGGGGAAGTTTGTCGCGGGGGTACTATACCGCATGCACCTCAAGCCCCGGAAATCCTGGCAATTCATGACGCGAAAGCTGTCCGTGGTCGAACCGCGCAGTTGGGGCCAAGTCCGGGGCACCTCCTCGCGCAAGAAACCGGGCGTTGCACCGGCAAAGTCTTTGAAACCGGCATGGCATTTGTTGTGCGTCACGTATTTGTGGGGTGATCAATCATTCGTGCCGGATCCTGACCCTTGCCGATGAAACATGCTGATGTAGAAACCATCCGTACCATGCCGGAGCGGCGTCAGTTGCACAGCCGCACCCGTTTCCGCCGCCGATACCGCGGGCTCGCCCATGGCGCTGGTCCACGCGGTGTCGCAGGCAATCTCCGCGAAATTCGGATGCAGCTTGAGAAAATGGTCTGTCTGCTCCCGATTCTCGGCCTCGATCACCGAACATGTGACGTAGACCAGCCGCCCGCCGGGGCGCACCAGCGGTGCCGCAAGAGCCAGAACCGCCCGCTGCTCTTCGATGCGCGCCGCAAGAGCGGCTGGTGTGAGCCGCCATTTCGCATCGGGACGCCGTCGCCACACCCCCGACCCCGAGCAGGGCGCATCGGCAAAGACGACGTCCATCTGGCCCTTCAGCGCATCGAGCGCCTGCGCCTCCCCCGCCGGGAGCACCTGCACATTGCGCGCGCCCGCCCGTCTCAGACGCTCGAAAATCGGCCTGAGCCGCGTCTTGTCGGCGTCATAGGCATGGACCTGCCCCGTATTCTGCATCAGCGCCGCCATGCCCAGCGTCTTGCCGCCGGAGCCCGCGCACAGATCGAGCACCTGCAGGCGCGGCCCCGCTCCCGACAGCAGCACGGCGATTTGTGAGGCCTCGTCCTGCACCTCGTACCAGCCGCGCCCGTGAGCCGCCTCCGCCTCGACATTGGGATTCTTTTCCTGGGGGCCGGGCGGTTCGATGCGCACCCCCAGCGGCGAAATCGGCGTCGGCTCGGGGTGGTATTTCTCCAGAGCCTTGAGCACGCGCGGGCGGTCCGCCTTCAGCGTGTTGACGCGCAGATCGATGGGCGCACGCTCGGCGAGGGCGCGGCCTTCGGCGGTCACGGCGTCCCCGTAAGTGGCCGCGAGGCTTGAGAAAAGCCACTCGGGCAGGTCGGCGGCCGCCCACCCCGCCATTTCCTGCTCGCGCACCGCGCCGCCGAGCGCAGCTTGCTCCGCCGCGACGAGGGGCGCGGGCGCATGCTGCGAACCGTCGCACAGCCTCTCTATCTCTTCGGCCTTCAGTTTCCAGGCGAAACGCAGTGCGGCCAGCGCCAGCGCCCGCGGCGTCTCTTCGCCCATCGCCCAGGCCAGCGAGGCGCGCCGCCGCAGCGCGTCATACACCAGCGTCCCGATGGCCGAACGGTCCCCCGAGCCCGCGAAACGGTGCGATCGCCCCCAGTCGCCGAGCGCAAGCGCCGCGGGCCGGTGACGATTCAGAATATCGTCGAGAATCTCGATGGCCGCCGACAGCCGCCCCGCTAAGCGCATGGTTTTCTCAGCCCTTCCAGAAATCCGCGAGGGACAAGAAGAAACCTCGCGAAGCCGCTCACGCGCCCTTCGTTCCCGATCGCCGGCCTGAACGCAAGCGGTTAATGCAACACCTGCCAGATAGGCGGCGTCAGGCCTTCGCCCCCTTCGCCCCGGCACCTATGGCCGCCGCCACGGTCTCGTCCAGCGGCCACCGCGCACGGGCGGTAAAACCCGGGTCCGAGGTCAGACCGGCCGCCAGCCGCTGCGCCCCCGCCCAGCCGATCATTGCGGCATTGTCGCCGCACATGGCAACCGGCGGGACGGACAGCGTATAGCCGCGCGCCCCCGCTGTCGTCGCGAGAACGCCGCGCAGTGTCGTATTGGCCGCCACGCCGCCCGCAGCCACGAGGCGCAGGGCGCTTCCCGGTGCGACCCTGGCCGCATAGAGATCCATCGCCGTGACGATGCGGTCGGCCACCGATTCCGCGATCGCCGCCTCGAATGCGGCACACAAATCGCGGATATCATCGTCGCGCAATGGCTCCAGGCGCTTCGCCTCATGCCTGACCGCGGTCTTCAAGCCCGAAAACGAGAAATGCGGCTCCGGCCGACCCAGCATCGGGCGTGGCAGCGCGAAGCGCCCGGCATCGCCGCCCGCCGCCCAGCGCTCCACCTGCGGTCCGCCGGGGAAACCCAGCCCCAGGAGCTTGGCCGTCTTGTCGAACGCCTCGCCCAGCGCGTCGTCCAGCGTGGTGCCGAGCCGCTCATACCGCCCAAGGCCGTGCACCGCGACGAGCTGCGTATGACCGCCCGACGCCAGCAGCAGGAGATAAGGCGGCGCGACACCTTCCGTGAGCCCGACGGTCAGCGCGTGTCCTTCCAGGTGGTTCACCGCCACGACAGGCAGGCGATGCGCCAGGCTGATGGCTTTTGCCGTCACCACTCCGACGAGCAGCCCGCCGATCAGCCCCGGCCCCGCCGTCACCGCGACACCTGTCAGATCGTCGAAGCCAACCCCGGCGTCGGCCATCGCCCCCGCGATGAGCCCGTCCAGCACCTCGACATGAGCGCGCGCGGCGATTTCCGGCACGACGCCGCCGTAAGGCGTGTGCTCCGCGATCTGCGAACGCAGGCGGCTCCCGAGCACCGCACCCGTCCCGTCGGCCCGCAACATGACGACCGCCGCGCCGGTCTCGTCGCAGCTCGTTTCAAGTCCCAGGACAACCTGACCTGCCGTAGTTCTACTCATTTTGCGTGGCTTATCGGCGCGTGCCGTTGTAAGGGTGGCGGAATTGAACCGGGTACCGCCCGTTATTCGTGTCAGGACAATAGCGCCGCTCATCTTCGCGGCCAAGGTAAAGTCGTATGAAAAGCAAAGAGAAGGCCGCTGACAAAATCCGTATCGGCACGCGCGGCAGCAAGCTGGCGCTGGTGCAGACCTACGAGGCCCGCGACCGGCTGATGGCGGCCCATGGCCTTGCCGAAACCGATTTCGAGATCGAAATCATCAAGACCTCGGGCGATCTGATCCAGGACAAGGCGCTGTCTGCCTTCGGCGGCAAGGGGCTGTTCACCAAGGAAATCGAAGACGCGCTGCTCGCGGGCACGATAGATTTCGCCGTGCACTCCATGAAGGACATGCCGACGAAACTCCCCGATGGGCTGACCATCCCGTGCCTGCTGCCGCGGGCGGACGTGCGTGACGCCTTCATCAGCCCGAAGGCGAAGCGGCTGATGGAGCTCCCCGAGGGTGCGATCATGGGCACGTCGTCGCTCCGGCGGCAGGCGCAGGTGAAAGCTCTGCGGCCCGACCTCGAAGTCATCCTCTATCGCGGCAATGTGGGGACGCGGCTGAAAAAGCTGGAAGAGGGCGTCGCGGATGCCACGCTGCTGGCCAGCGCCGGGCTTCGGCGCCTGGGTCTCGCCGACCGCATCACCTCGCTCATCGAAACGGACGAGATGCTGCCCGCCGTCGCGCAGGGAGCCATCGGCATCGAGACGCGCGAGGGCGATCAGCGCATCGGCGCGCTGCTGGCTCCGCTTAACGACGTGGCGACGACGATCTGCGTGACGGCCGAGCGCGCCTTTCTCGCCGAGTTGGACGGCTCCTGCCGGACGCCGATCGGCGGTCTTGCCGAACTGGAGGGGGGACGCGTGCTCTTCCGTGGCCAGATCCTGACGCCGGACGGCTCGGAAAGCCATGCCACGGAACGCGAGGGCTCGCCCGAAGAGGCGGAGGCCATGGCGGTGGATGCGGCAAGGGAGCTGCTGAAGGCCGCCGGTCCGGACTTTTTCCGCGCGCTGGAGTGAACAGCCGGGCAAGGCGTGGACAGCGCCCGCCATATGACACAAGATAACCCATGCAGCGCTTTGGACAGGACAGGCCGGTGGTCATCATCGGCGGCGGGCTTGCCGGGCTTTTCGCCGCGTTGAAGCTTGCGCCCATGCCGGTCGCCATCGTCACACCGCGCCCGCTCGGAGAAGGGGCGTCGAGCGCCTGGGCGCAGGCCGGGATCGCAGCCGCCGTCGGCGAGGGCGACAGCTTCGAGGCGCACGCCGCCGACACGATCCGCGCCGGGGCGGGCCTTTGCGACGAGAACATGGTCCGCGAGATCGTCGCCGAGGCGCCCGCGCGCATCGACGATCTCCTGCGCTATGGCGTTCCGTTCGACCGCGACACGAGCGGCCGTCTGCTGCAGTCGCGCGAAGCGGCGCACAGCGCGCGGCGGGTTGTCGGCGTGCACGGTGACAGGGCGGGCCGCGAAATCATGGCGGCGCTGATCGCGGCAGCACGGGCGGCGCCGTCCATTCGCGTTGTCGAGGGGGCGGCGGCGCTCGACCTCACGGTGGAAGATGGCGTGGTCACCGGGCTTTGCTGCGGCTCGGTGGAAGCGCACCTGGCTGCGGCGGCGCACGTCATTCCGGCACGCGCGGTCATCCTGGCCACGGGCGGCATCGGCCAGCTCTACGCTGTTACAACTAACCCTCCCGAGGCACGGGGAGACGGTCTCGCCATGGCGGCGCGGGCGGGGGCGATGATCGCGGACGCCGAATTCGTACAATTCCACCCCACCGCGCTCGATGTCGGCAAGATCCCGGCACCGCTGGCCACCGAGGCCCTGCGCGGTGAAGGCGCGACGCTCATCAATGCCGCGGGCGAGCGGTTCATGCTGACCATCCATCCCGACGCCGAACTGGCGCCACGCGATGTGGTGGCGCGCGGCGTGCAGATGGAACGGGCGGCCGGGCGCGGCGCATTCCTGGACTGCCGTGGCGCGCTCGGTGAAAACATGGCGGCGCATTTCCCGACCGTCCATGCCGCCTGCCGCGAGGCCGGGATCGATCCAGCGCGGGAGCCGTTTCCGGTGGCCCCGGCGGCGCATTATCACATGGGCGGCGTGGCGACGGGGGCGGATGCGCGGACAAACCTGCCCGGGCTGTGGGCCATCGGCGAAGTGGCTTCGACGGGTCTGCACGGCGCCAACCGGCTGGCTTCAAACTCGCTGCTCGAAGCCGTGGTGATGGCGGCGCGTGCGGCGGAAGATATCGGCGGCATGGAGGCGAAGACCGGTGTGTCAGCGGCGCGCGGCAGCCCCGCCTCAACGGACGGGCCGTCCCCCGCCATTGACGTGGCGGAGCTTGACGCGCTGCAGCGCATGATGACGGCCGAAGCTGGAGTCGTGCGCAGCGGCGCAGGGCTGCGGGCGGCGCTCGGCCACATCGAACGGATCGCGGGCCAAGCGCGGGGCCATTCCCCCCTCGCCAACATGGCCATGGCGGCGCGTTTCATCACGGTTGCGGCGCTCCTGCGCAAGGAAAGCCGTGGCAGCCACTGCCGGACGGACTTCCCGCAGGCGAGCACCACGGCTTACCGGAGCCTGCTGACGATGGATGACGCGAAAAAGGCCGCCGCGGAGGCGCTCGCCACCGGCAGATAGGAACCGCGATTAAATCCCGTCCTTCAGCACGGGGCGGCAAAAGATGGCGTAAATCACCTCAATGATCTTGCGCACCTCGTCATGGGCGAGGCTGTAGTAGATGGTGTTACCATCCCGCCGGGTCTTCACCATGTGGTCGTCCCTCAGCCGCGCGAGCTGCTGCGAGATCGTCGGCTGGCGCAGCGAGAGAATGCGTTCCAATTCCGAGACGGAACGCTCCTTCTCGGCAAGGAGGCACAGAACGATCAGGCGGCTTTCGTGGCCGACAGCCTTGAGAAAGTCGCTGGCATCGCGCGCGCGGCGCATCAGCAGCTCCAGCTCGGGAGAGAATTCGTCGCCGCCCTCCAGCTCGCGTTCGATCCGTTCCGATATGATCCGTTCCATTGTGGTATCCCTTCGCCGCTCCACGACGCGGCGCCATCACCTGTTCATCAGTTCCTTGAGCAGGCCCCAGAACGCGAGATCGCCAGTGTAGCCGGTCACCCGGCCGATCTCCTTGCCGTTGTCGATCAGGACGAAGGTCGGAGTCACCGTGACCGGCGCTTCGAATACAACGTCCCGGGGCAGCTCGCCAATGCTGGCCCGCCTGAGCGGGGCCAGACGGGCCTCCTCGGTTTTCCCGTAATGCGGGGCGATCTCGATATCCCAGCGCTTGCAATACGGGCAGCCCGGCCGCTCGACCATCAACAACTCGAGCGCTAGGGCTGGAACCACAACAACCGCCAGCAGCGCAGCCGCAAGCGTTGTCACGCGTATGAACGAGCACATGGGCACTTTCCTGGATCGAGGCTCCGAAGACGACGTCCTCAATCTTTATAACGAAAAACGAATATAATTTCGAAACGGCGCATAACAAGCACGTTAAGCGTGTGCGACGCTTTGTCCACAATCAGTTGCGGCATTTCAGGAAATCGATACGTGTTTGTACGCATAATGCGGGCCTGACTTCCGCGGTAGGTTTCTGCGGGACACTGGTGAGCGGGCGGTTTCTGTCCCGCAAGGGCGATCCGGCCGCTCGTCTGCGTCATCGCAGGCGCCTACGACTTCGGTGCAGCCCCTTCTGGGAGACCAGTGCCATGCTGAAGCAATTCCTGACTGCCGCAGTTCTCGGGCTTTCCCTTGGCCTTTGCGCCACGACCCAGGCCGATGCCGCCGCGGTTTCGCCGGTGACAGGACTTGACCAGACGCAGAAAGCCGTCGACAGCACTCTGACCGCGGTGCATGGCGGCGGATGGTGGGCGGTGCCGGTCGTTATCGGCGGCGTCCTCCTCTTCGATGAACTCCACCGCCGTAACTGCTGCTGCTATCGAACCTATCGCAAATGCTGGTGGCGTAAAGGCCGCCGCTACTGCCGGCGCTATTGCCGCTAACCAACCTCACCGCTGGCGGACGGCGCGTCCGTCCGTCAGCCTCCCGCTTCAATTACGTGTAGCGCGCATAGGCGGTGAGCTTCGCCGTGAGCCGCGCTGCGAGGAGCGGGCTGGCTTCCCCCAGCGTATCGAGAATGAGCCGCGCCTCTTCCGCGTAGGCCGCGCAGCGTGGCTGATCCCAATAGGCGGGCGGCGGCATCAGGTTGCTGATGCGGTCGGCCAGCTTCACCATCCAGACTTCGCGCGGCTGGCTGCGGATACGCTCGAGACTGTCGCGCATGGCGTCGATCTTGGGGAGTGCGGGGTCTTTGGAGAGCGCCGACACACCTGCAGCAACAGCGGGGCCAAACTCCGTTTCCAGCGTGGCAAGCGTGACGCCGCAATCCTCCACGACGTCGTGGAGAAGCGCGCAAAGCACGGCCAGGCTGGGATCGTCCGCGCCTTCCACGGCCAGCGCCGCGGCGACCTCCATGGCCACCTGCGCGGGATGCACGATATAAGGATGTTCAGTGCCGGGGATGGTTTGCCCGGCATGCGCCCGGGTCGCGAAGCGCAGCGCGGCGATGACGGCGTCCTGGTCCCAGATTGCCTTCATGTATCCTCCTCGTGTTCCTACTCGGCGGGAGCGGACGCCTCCACCTCCACAGCCTTCGTGCCGGGGAACAGCTTGCGCACGCTCACATAGAACACGGGCGTGAAGATCAGCCCGAACGCCGTCACGCCCAGCATGCCGAAGAACACCGCCGTCCCCAGCGCCTGGCGCATCTCGGCGCCCGCGCCGCCTGCCACGTAGAGCGGTAGCACACCGAGTGTGAACGCCAGCGATGTCATGATGATCGGCCTCAGACGCAGCCGGCAGGCTTCGATGGCGGCATCGACTGTGCTGCGGCCCTGGTCCTCCAGTTGCCGCGCGAATTCCACGACGAGGATGGCGTTTTTCGCCGCCAGTCCCACGAGCACGATGAAGCCGACCTCGGTGAGGATATTCACATCAAGCGCATGCGTGGTGACCCCGCCGAGCGCCGCCAGCAGGCACATGGGTACGATGAGAATGATGGCCAGCGGCAGCGTCCAGCTCTCATACTGCGCCGCGAGTGCGAGGAACGCGAACAGCACGCTCAGGCCGAAAACGAAGACCGCCGTGCCGCCGCCCGTCTTTTCCTGGAACGACAGGCCCGTCCAGGCGAAGGAGACGCCCTCCGGCAGGATGCGCCCGGCAAGGTCTTCCATCTTCGCGATGGCCTCGCCCGAACTGATACCGGCGGTGTTGCCGTTCAGCTCCACGGCGGGGAACAGATTGTAGCGCGGCACCCGGTCCGGCCCCGCCGTCGAGCGGAAAGTGACCAGCGAGCCGAGCGGCACCATGGCGCCGTCCGCGCTGCGCACCTTCAGCCGCGCAACATCGGCCTCGGTGAGACGGAAGCGCGCGTCGGCCTGGACCGTGGCGCGGTAGGTGCGGCCGAAGAGATTGAAATCGTTGACATAGGTCGAGCCGAGATTGATCCGCAGCGTCTCGAAGATGTTTTCCAGCGGCACGTTGAGAATCTTGGCGCGCGCGCGGTCCACGTCCACATAGAGCTGCGGCGTGCTGATGAAAAACGAGGTGAAGACCTGGCGCAGCCCCGGCGTCTGGTTGGCCGCGCCCATCAGGGCATAGGTCGCCTGCGCCAGGGCGGGCAGCCCGATGCCGCCGCGGTCCTGCACATACATCTGGAAGCCGCCGCCCGTGCCCACGCCATGAACCGGCGGCGGCGGGATGACAAAGACCAGCCCCTCCTGCACCTGCGCCGCCTTGCCGGCCAGCATGCCGTATATCTGTCCGAAGGTGAGCCCCTTGCGGGCGCGTTCGCGGTAATCCTCCAGCACGACGAACATGGCGCCGGCATTCGACGCCGAGGTGAAGGTCGCACCGGAAAAGCCGGCGAAACTTGCCGTGTGCGCCACACCCGGCGTCTCGCGCACGGCCTTGCCGAAACGCGCCATCGCCTCGTCGGTCCGCGCCAGCGAGGCGCCGGACGGCAACTGGAAGGCAACGATGAGGTAGCCCTTGTCCTGCGAGGGGATGAACCCTTTCGGCACGCTTAGGAACAGCGACGCGGTCAGCGCGATGAGCCCCGCATATATCAAGAGCAGCGCCATCGTCTGCTTGGTCAGTGTGCGAACGAGGCGGCTGTAAGCGCTGGCAGTTGCATCGAATGCATGGTTGAAGGCGCGGAAGAGGCCGCGCGCCAGCCGCACCGGGTTGAACCGGGAGCGCCCGTCGCCGTCATGGCGGTGCAGGAGGATGGCGCACAGCGCCGGACTGAGCGTGAGCGAAATGAAGGCGGAAATCACCGTCGCCACGGCGATCGTCAGCGCGAACTGGCGATAGAACTGCCCGGCGATGCCGCCCAGAAACGCCGCGGGCACGAACACCGCGCAGAGCACCAGCGCGATGGAGACCAGCGCCGTCCCCACCTCGTTCATAGTCGCGCGTGCCGCCGCCTCGGCAGAGAGGCCGCTGCGCAGCCGCCGCTCGACGTTCTCGACGACCACGATGGCGTCGTCCACGACGATACCCGTGGCCAGTACCAGCCCGAACAGCGTCAGATTGTTGATGGAATAGCCGAAGGCCGCCATCGCCGCGAACGTCCCGATGAGCGACACCGGGATGGCCACCAGCGGTATGACGGTCGCGCGCCAGGTCTGCAGAAACAGGAGCACGACCAGGACGACGAGAACCACGGCCTCGAGGATCGTCTTCACCAGTTCCTCGATCGACCGGGCGATGAAATCGGTGGGGTTGTACACGACGCGGTGTTCGATCCCTTGCGGGAAATCCTTGGCCAGCCGGTCCATCGCCGCCTTGACGCCGTTGGCGGTGGCCAGCGCATTCGCGCCCGGCAGCTGCGTCACCGCGACGACCACCGCCCGCTCGCCGTCCAGATAGCCGTTGGTCGTGTAGCTGAGCGCGCCAAGCTCGATACGCGCGACATCCTTCAAATGCGTGAGCCGGCCGTCCTCGCCGGATTTCACCACGATGTTCTCGAACTGCGCCGGGTCGGAGAGGCGGCCGAGAAGCTGCAGCTTGATCTGAAACGCCTGATCGCCAGCAACCGGCGGCTCGGCGAGCGCGCCGCCCGCGACCTGCACATTCTCGCGGGAAATGGCGGCGACGACGTCCTGGGCGGTGAGGCCGAGGCTGGCAAGGCGGCCGGGGTCGAGCCACACGCGCATGCTGTAGTCGCGGCCGCCGAAAATACGGATACCGCCCACGCCCTTTATGCGCGCCAGTTCGTCCTGGATCTGCAGGAGCGCGTAATTGCTGAGATAAAGCTGGTCGTAGCGATCGCTCTTGGAGATCATGTGGATCACCATGAGCAGATCGGACAGGTTTTTGCGCACGGTGATACCGCTGCGGCGCACCTCTTCGGGAAGGCGCGGTTCGGCGATGGCGACGCGGTTTTGCACCTGCACCTGCGCACGGTCGAGGTCGGTGCCGATGGCGAAGGTGACCACCAGCGACATGGAGCCGTCGGCGGTCGATTGCGAGGTCATGTAGAGCATGTCCTCGACGCCGTTCACCTCCTGTTCGATGACCGCGGCAACCGTCTTCGCCACGGTCTCGGCATTGGCGCCGGGATAGCGGGCGTTGACGACGACCGCCGGCGGCGCGATCTCGGGATATTGCGCGACGGGAAGCCCGAGGAAGCCGATGCCGCCGAGGATGACGATCAACAGCGCCAGCACGGTGGCGAAGATTGGGCGGCTGATGAAGGTCTGTGAAAACCTCATGGCAGCGCCGCCTGTTTTCCGGGCGTGGTCACACTTGAGCGCTGCGGCGCGACCTTGGCGCCGGGACGCACCTTCCGCAGGCCCTTGACGATCACCCAGTCGCCCGTCTTGAGACCAGAACGGATGACACGCAGCCCCTCGGCAAGGGGACCGGGCACCACCGGCCTGTAAGCGACGGTGCCGTCATCGCTCACGACGTAAACGAAGCGGTTGGTCTGGTCGGTGCCGATGGCTTCATCGGGCAGGAGCATGGCCGTCTGTTCGCCATTGCCCGAGAGGCGGACGCGCGCGAACATGCCGGGCTTGAACAGGCCGTCGGGATTGGGGAATACCGCGCGGCCCCTCAGCGTTGCGGTGGCGCCATCCATGCGGTTGTCGACGAAGTCCATCCGGCCCTGGTGCTGGAACCCCTTTTCATCCTGGAGCGCCAGGAACACGCGCACCGGCTTCGCCTCCGAAGCCAGCAGCGCCGCCACCGTCTTGCCGAGCCGGGCATATTTCAGATAGTCGGCCTCGCTGAGGTCGAAATAGAAATGGATCGGATCGCCGGTGACGATCGTACCGAGCAGCGTGCCCGTCGCCGAAGCGCCCGTGACGAAATTGCCGATGCCCACCAGCCTGCGGCCGATGGTGCCGCTGATCGGCGCGGTCACCCGCGTGAACTGCAGGTTCAGCTCTGCCGCCGCCAGCGCCGCCTCTGCGGCCTTCACGGCGGCTTCCGCCTGGCCGAATTCCTTTTTGCGCTGCTCGAACGCCTGCTCGGAGATGGCCTTCTTTTTCAAGAGCGGCCCGGCGCGCTTCACGTCGGCCTTTGCAAAGTCGAGACGCGCTTTGGCCGAAGCCAGCTCCGCACGGGCGCGCGCCGACGCCTGTTCGAACGGGCGCGGATCGATGACGAACAGCGGGTCGCCCGCTTTCACCGTCTGCCCGTCGGTGAAATGCACTTTCGTGATATAGCCGCTGACCCGCGCACGCAGCGACACGGTATCCACGGCGTCGAAACGGCCGGTGAAATCGTCCCACTCGGTGACGGACTTCTGCAGAGGTTGCGCCACGGTGACGGCAGGCAGCGGCGGACGCTTGCCCGGCGCCTGCTTCGGTTGCCCTTGCGTTTCCGTGCAGGACGCGAGCCCTACAGCCAGCAGAATGGCTGCAGCACCACGGAGAAAGATGCCAAAATACGCAATACGAAACGGCATGACGAGGCCCGCAGACAGTTATGAGCGCGACCAGTAGTCTTAAGGGGAATGGCAGCCAAAGAAAAGGGCGGGAGTAAGAATTCGTTAACCAACAAAAGCGTGAGGTGTTCAGGTGAGGCGCAAAAACACGCCCGCCAGCGGGCTTTGCGGATACAGCACCAACGCCGTCCCGGCCAGCGCGATGCCGTAGGGGATGTCGGGTTGGCCGAAGCAGCGGATGCGGGTTCCGAGATAGTGAGCGGCTCCGGCAGGCATCGCCCGCAACACGAGAAAGACGAGGGTGAGGATGCCGCCCGCAATGGCTGTCGCCGTGGCATAGCTCACGATCTGCTCCCAGCCGAACCACGCAGCGGCGGCGGCGAACAGCTTGGCATCGCCACCTCCGATCCAGCCGCGTGAGAAGAAAACGACGCCGAGCGCCAGCGCCGCCAGCCCGCAGGACGCATGGAGCGCAATTCCCTCCACCCCAAGCCCCGCAACGCCGGCGACGGGAAAAAACGCCGCCGCGATCAGCAGGCACAGCCGGTTGGAGATCGTCATCGTCAGGAAGTCGGAAGCCCCGGCGTAAGCCATGAGGGCCGGGAAAACCATGAACAGCGCGTAATCGAGCATCGCTACCGGCCCGGATGAGTGCCGCGGCGAACCGCCAGCGGACGGCTTTCAGTGCGGACTGGTGATGGTGAGGGATCGAATCGCCGACAGGATCGCCTCTTGCAGGCCACCGAGTTCGGCGCGCAGGGAATCGATGCCGACGAGAAGGACGAGGGCGATGCCACCTGCGATGAGGCAATATTCCAGCCCCGCCACGCCGCGCGCATCAGCCAGAAACCGGTCGAACGGTTTATGTTCCATGCCACGTCCCCCTTGCCTTGCGGCGTCAGTTGTCTGTAGCGGCCATCTGCCGGAACGCTGTGAGCGGACATCGGCCCGGCAGATGGTCCCGGGATGCATGAACCTTGCGGCCACGCTCCCCTCCTGGCGCGGGTTGGCCTACTTCATCGAAGGCCCGTTGTTGAACGTCTTCAGATTGTCATGCAGGCCTGAAAACAGGGTCCGAAGTTCGTCTCCGACTTCGCTCACCAGCGTGATGACGGCAACGCCGATGCCCGCGGCGATCAGACCATACTCAATCGATGTGGCTCCGCGCTCGTCCGACGCGAATTTTTTGATTAAGTTGTACATGTGTTACTCCTGGGATAACAAACAGCTTGAGATTTTGTGTATGTAAAAGCTCCACTTTTACTCCAGAGGCCAATCTCGTGCTGTGATGGGTCAAAACTAGACGCCATTCATTAAAGAACGCTTTCTCATGCCCCATACCGGGACGCGGCGTAAGGGAAATGCTGCGGTAAAATTAACAAATGCCGAAGGAGCTTTTCCGCCTTCATTTACCAATTCCGCTAACCCCGGCACCGAAAATGCCGTTGAGCAGGGGCCGCCGGCACCGCTAAGATGGGCGGCAAATCAGCGGGGGTTCGAGCCACCATGCAGCGTGGCAGGAGAGCTTTTCCCTGCGCCGATACGACGTTGTCGGATCCATAAACCGTAGCGTCCCGGGGACAGAACATCATGACGGAAACATGCCGCAGACGCTGCCATGGGCTCCTTCTCGCCGCTGCTTTTCTGGTGCCGGTTTTCGCCTCCACCATTGCGGCCGGTAAAACAGCCTCCCCCCCTCTGCCCGCGCGGCGCCCCGCCGTCACCGAGCCGAAAGCCGTGACAGGCTATCGCGCCAAGCTTGCCGTCTACCGCGCCGCACGCGCGCCATACGAAAGGAAGGCCGCGGCCTACTGGAAACGCGTTGAGACAAAGCGCGCCATCCGCCGCCGCAAGCGGGCGAAGGGGCAGCCCGTGAGGCTCACCGATTATGTCCTCAAACAGCCGCCGGTCTATAGCGGCCCGCGGAGACCGGTGCCGCCGCCCTCGAAGCGCCGCCGGCGCAAGGGTGTGAGGAGGGCTATCCCGGTGGTCGCGGATTTTCTGCGCCATGCCAGGAAGCATTTCAAATTCGTCCCCGACCGGCCCTCCACCGAGAAAGACTACAAACGCGCCTATGCCCGGGGGGCGCTGGCTGCCGGGATAAGCAAACATAAGGCCGTCCGTATCTACGGCTTCGAGGCCGGGGGCAACGGCCGTTACGACGTTCAGGCCGGTCTCGAATTCCGCGGCAGGAAGGCGCGCGCCATATCCACCGCGCTCGGCTACAACCAGCTTCTCATTGCGAACACTATCGGGTTGCTCGCGGAACACGGCTCGCGTTTCCTGGCCGCGCTTGAGGCGATGAAGAAGCGCGCCGCCCCCGCGCGTGCGAAGCGCCTTGCCGCGAAGGCCGCGATACTTCGCCGCATGATCGCTTTCACGCGCTCGGTCCCCAACCGCTGGTCCAGGCACGTGAAGCTGGCGCGCAGCCCCAAGGGTATGGCCACCCACGCGCTCAATCTCGACATCGACATCGGGCCGCTGCTGCAGACGCAGAAGCTCCTGAATTCGCTGAAGTTCGCGAAGATGAAGGGGCACAGCGGAGAGCTCTCGGCCGCCGAGCTGGAGATGATGAACCTGATGGGCGACGGCAGCGGGCTGGATATCGTCATGCTGCCCAAGGCCCTGCGCCACAAGGTGCCGACTTCGAATTTCTTCCAGCGCCGCGGCTATGAACGCAACCCGGTGGTCATCCGCAACAACGTCGCCGCGACGCTCCTGGCCGCGACCGCCAGGCGGATGGAGGGACAGGCCAGGCTCCCCGGCGCCCGCGAAATGGCGGCGGCGTTCGAGGAGGTGCGCGCGAAGCTGAGCACGGCGCGTCAATAGATGCTCGGGTGGGACGAGACCGCCGGGCCGCCGTCTTCCCTGGTGAGCTACTGCCACATGATTTCAGGGTGGTTCTGAACGTTATCCAGGTAGGGCATGAACACGCTGAGGAAATGGAGCCGCTCGCCCGGGCGGAGCTTCGCCAGCAGCGCCAGCACCATCGGTCGCGAAGCTGCCTTCGCCTTTGCCTCCTTGGCCGCCAGATCGTCGAGTGTGGCGTTCAACTCCTCCCGCGAATAGCCGCCCGCCGCAATCATGCGCGCAAGCTTGCGCCGGGTCTGGCGGACTTCGCGCCAGAACGGGCGGAGGCGAACCCGGTGCTCGACGAAAACGGCGCGAAGCTCGGCGCGGCGGTCTGGCGAGAGCCCGCCCATGAACCGGACCAGGCGTCCGACGGCCACCGGCGTGTCCCAGAAACCGCCCCGGCGCACCGCCCACACGCTGCCCACGACGACGCCGACAACGAGCACATTCACCGCGAGCGAGAGCACCATCAGCACCCACATCCAGCGCGGCGCGCGCCGGACGACCACGGCGGTGGAAGCTGTCTCATCCCGGCTCATAGCTGCACCAGTCCGCCCATGCTGTCCGGAGCGAACAGCGCGCCGCCGAGGCCCCAGCTTCCGGCCCCCTCGGCAACGGCCACGATGCTGATATCCTGAAGCACCGGAATGGCGCTGCCCGACAGGCCGATGAAAACCCCGAGGAGGAGCGACGCCGCCAGAAGCGCCGCCGCCTGCCACCGCCGCTGGCGGGAGCCGCCGGAGGCATGTTCGGAGCGTCCGCGCGCGCCATCAACTCCCCCCACGATCGTGAGCGGCCGATGCGCCTGCGGCGTATGGCCAGCCGCTGCCAGGATGCGCGCTTGGAGATCGGCGTCCGCCGCGCTGCCGTCCGGCGCCATGCCGAGAAGCCTGTCCAGCGCCTTCGCCTCGGAGAACGCCTGAGCCGCCCGGACGTCGCTGTCCACCAGCGTCATCAGCCTCGCGCGCCGATCAGGCGGCCAGCGCTCCGGCCTCGCACCCAGCGTCTCCAGGACCGCCTCAAGTTCCGCGAGCACTGCATCGTGATTATGTTCTTCGTCCATGGTCGCCATCCACTTCCCCGCTGTCACGGGTCAACCTGTCATTCGTCACCGTCACCGGCAAGAAGAGACCGCCACTCCGGTTCCAGCTCCCGCTTGAGGCCGCGCCGCGCCCGTGCGAGCAGCGATTCCACGGCCTCGACCGTCGTTTCCATCATGCTCGCGGCTTCCGCCATGCTCATTTCCTCATAGTGGCACAGCACAAGCGCCGTGCGCTGCCTTTCGGGGAGCGCCCGCAGGGCCGCCTCCACCCGCGCCGCCGTCTGGTCGCGCTGCAGCGCCTGCTCCTGGCGCGGCGGCACCGGCATGTCGAAATCGTCCGGCAAGGGCGCTTCCTGGCGCCGCCTGAGCCTGTCGAGGCAGAGATTCATCACAATCCGCGTCAGCCAGGTCGAGAGCCGGGCTTTCGCGGGATCGTAACGCGCCGCATGCGTCCACAGCCTCAAGAGCGCTTCCTGCGCGGCATCCTCGGCGTGGGCGGCATTGCCCAGCATGCGCCGCGCCATCGCCAGGAGTGACGGCAGGTGGCGGCGCACGAGCGTGGCGTAGGCCTGCCGGTCCCCGGACGCGACGCGACGCGCGAGGACGCCGTCGTCCTCGGCCACAGCCGCCCCCCCGGGACTTTGCTCCTGTCGCAGCGCCCTACAATCCCGCACCTGAAATTTCCCAGCCCAGCCCGCGCCTCCGGAGAGAACACGCGAGCGCGTCTTGGCTATGATACGGGGTGGCGCGGCGTTTTCCAGCGCGGCGTATCAGACCGACACGGCACCCCCGCCCCGCGCCTCCAACTCGAAGGCCGCAGCCATGAGCGCACGGGTGTAATCGGTCCTGGGAGCGGCAAAAACGTCAGCCGCCGGCCCCTCCTCCACCACCTTGCCGTTGCGCATGACGATGACGTCGTTGGCCAGCGCCCGCACCACCTTCAGGTCGTGGCTGATGAACAGGAAAGCGAGCCGGTGCCGCGCTTGCAGATCGCGCAGGAGATCGACGATCTGGGCCTGCACCGACACGTCCAGCGCACTGGTCGGCTCGTCGAGCATGACGAATTTCGGTTCCAGCACCATGGCGCGGGCGATGGCGATGCGCTGGCGCTGGCCACCGGAAAACTCGTGCGGATAGCGGTCCTGCGTCCCGGCATCAAGGCCGACCTCCGCCATCGCCTTCGACACGCGCTCGCGGCGTTCCTCCGGGCGCATTTTCGGGTTCTGGATGATCAGGCCCTCTTCGATGATCTGGCCGACAGAGAGGCGCGGCGAAAGCGAACCGTAGGGGTCCTGGAACACGATCTGCATGTGGCGGCGCATGGGGCGCATCTGGGCGGAGCGCAGGCCGTCGATGCGCTGGCCCATATAGACGATGGGGCCGTCCGAGGAAATAAGGCGCAGGAGCGCGAGGCCGAGCGTGGTTTTGCCCGAGCCGGACTCGCCGACGACGCCGAGCGTCTGGCCTTCGCGCAGGCGCAAGCTCAGCCCGTCCACGGCCTTCACATGGCCGATCGTCTTCCGCATCAGGCCGCGCTTGATCGGATACCAGACTCTGAGGTCGTCCGCCGCCATGATCACCGGCGCCGACCTGTCGGACGTCGGCGGCGCGCCCTTCGGCTCGGCAGCCATGAGATGCCGGGTGTAAGGGTGCTTCGGATCGGCGAAAATCTCTTCCACCCGGCCGCGCTCGACGATCTCGCCGTCGCGCATGACGCAGACGCGGTCCGCCATCTTGCGCACGACGCCGAGATCGTGGGTGATCAGCAGCATCGACATGCCCAACTCGGCGCGGAGCTGCTTCAGGAGCGTCAGAATTTGCGCCTGGATGGTGACGTCGAGCGCGGTCGTCGGCTCGTCGGCGATCAGGAGGTCGGGATTGTTGGCCAGCGACATGGCGATCATGACGCGCTGGCGCTGGCCGCCTGAGAGCTGGTGCGGGTAGGTGAGCATGCGCATGACGGGGTCGGGGATGCCAACCTTCGACAGAAGGTCGATGGTGCGCGCGCGTGCCTCGCCGTTGGTCATCCCCTGGTGCAGCTTCAGGACTTCGCCGACCTGCCGCCCGACGAGGTGCAGCGGGTTGAGCGAGGTCTGCGGCTCCTGGAAGATCATGCCGATGTCGTTGCCGCGGATGTGGCGCATGTCGTCGTCACTCATGGTGAGCACGTCGCGGCCTTTAAAAAAGATTTCGCCGGAAGGGTGTGAGGCAGCCGGGTAGGCGAGCAGCCGCATGATGGACAGCGCCGTCACGCTCTTCCCCGACCCGGATTCGCCGACGAGCGCGACCGTCTCGCCGCGGCGGATGTCGAAGGACACGCCCTTCACCGCGCGCGTCACGGTGCCCGCGCTGGAGAAATCAACGGAGAGGTTCTTGACCTCGACGAGGGTATCGCCGTTCTTCATCGCTCGCCCTCCATCACTTGAACGTCTTGCGCGGGTCGAAGGCGTCGCGGACGGCCTCGCCGATGAAGATCAGGAGGCTCAGCATCAGGCCGATGACGAAGAACGCCGTCAGGCCCAGCCACGGCGCCTTGGGGTTGGCCTTGCCCTGCGCCAGCAGTTCGCCGAGCGAGGGCGAGCCGGGCGGCAGGCCGTAGCCCAGGAAGTCCAGCGAGGTCAGCGTCGTGATCGAGCTGTTGAGGATGAACGGCATGAAGGTCAGCGTCGCCACCATCGCGTTCGGCAGCAGGTGCTTGTACATGATCTTGATGTTCGTGAGCCCGAGCGCCCGCGCCGCGGTGATGTATTCGAAATTGCGCGCCCTTAAGAATTCCGCGCGCACGACGCCCACCAGCGCTACCCAACTGAAAAGCAGGAGGATGCCGAGCAGGATCCAGAAATTCGGTTCGATGATGGCGGCGATAATGATGAGCAGATAGAGATGCGGGACCGAAGTCCATATCTCGATGAAGCGTTGGAACAGGAGATCGACCCAGCCGCCGAAATAGCCCTGCACCGCGCCCGCTGTCACGCCGATGACCGAGGAGAAGATGGTCAGCGTCAGACCGAACAGCACCGACAGTCGAAATCCGTAGATCACGCGCGCCAGCACGTCGCGGCCCTGGTCGTCGGTGCCCAGCCAGTTTTCGGACGATGGCCGGGCGGGCGCGGGCTCGGGCAGGTCCAGGTTGATAGTGCGGTAGGAATAGCGGATCGGTTGCCAGAGGATCCAGCCGCCCTTCTTGTGGATCAACTCGTCGACCACGGGATCGCGGTAGTCGGCCTCGGTCTTGAACTCGCCGCCGAACGCGGTCTCCGGGTAGCTGTAAAAGACCGGGAAATACAGGTGGTCGTCATAGGACACGATCAGCGGCTTGTCGCTGGCGATGAACTCGGCGAACAGCGAGATGACGAACAGGAAGAGGAAGATCCACAGGCTGAAGAAGCCGCGGCGATTGGCCTTGAAATTCTTCCACCGCCGCCTGTTGATGGCCGTGAGCGTGAAGCGGGAGCGCTTCGTTTCTGCGGTGGCCGTCTCCTGAGGGATCGCGCGAGTTTCCATGGTCAGACCTCCCGCGTCTCGAAGTCGATGCGCGGGTCGATCCAGGTATAGGTGAGATCCGAGATCAGATTGATGATCAGCCCGAGCAGCGAGAAAATGTAGAGATTGGCGAACACGACGGGATAATCCCGGTTGACGATGGATTCGAACGACAGGAGCCCCAGCCCGTCGAGCGAGAAGATCGTCTCGATCAGAAGCGAGGCGCCGAAGAACGCACTGAGGAACGCCCCCGGAAAGCCCGCCACCACCAGCAGCATGGCATTGCGGAAGACGTGGCCGTAGAGCACCTGGCCCTCCGTCAGCCCCTTGGCGCGGGCGGTCAGCACATACTGCTTCTTGATCTCATCCAGGAACGAGTTCTTGGTGAGGAAGGTTAGCGTGGCGAAGGCGCCGAGCGCCATGGCGATCATCGGCAGCGTGAGGTGCCAGAAATAGTCCGGGATCACGGTCGTCACGCACTGGCCGGGCGCGAAATCGGCGTTGGCGCGGAAGGGAAAGCCCCCGCCCTTCGCCCAGCCCACCCAGTCGGCAGGCGCGCAGACCCATCCATTCAGGTGGTCGGACAACAGCCCCCGGAGCGGGAACCAGTCTAAATAGGAGCCGCCCGCAAACAGCACGATCAGCAGCACCGCGAACAGGAAGCCGGGCACGGCATAGCCGACCACGATGACGCCGCTCGTCCAGATATCGAAGCGCGAGCCGTCCCGCATCGCCTTGCGGATGCCGAGCGGGATGGAAATCGCATAGGCGAGCAGTGTCATCCACAAGCCCAGCGAAATGGAGACGGGCATTTTCTCAAGTATCAGATCCAGCACGCTCACATCGCGGAAGTAGCTGGTGCCGAAATCGAAGCGGGCATAGTTCCACAGCATCTGCCCGAAGCGCGCATAGGCGGGCTTGTCGAAGCCGAATTGCTTCTCCAGGCTTGCGATGAACTCGGGGTCCAACCCTTGCGCGCCACGATATTTCGAGCTGATCGACTGTCCTGCCCCACCGGAGCCGGGCTGGCTCTGCTGTCCGGCGAAATCGCCCTGCGCCGAGCCGCTGATCCGTGCCGTGGCGCCGGGGTCGGTGCCGGAAAGCTGCGCGATGATGCGCTCGACCGGGCCGCCCGGCGCGAACTGCACGATGATGAAGCTCACCGTCATGATGCCGAGCAGCGTTGGGATCATCAAAAGGAGACGGCGCAGAATGTAGCTTCCCATATCGCCTCGGCCTCACTTGCGGTTGGGTTGCGCCAGCCGCGCGGCTTTTGCGGCGTCGTACCACCAGGTGTCTTCGATGCCGCGGTCGTATTTAGGCTTGATCGCGGGCCAGGAAAAGCGGTCCCAGAACGCGATGTTATGCACGGCCTTGTACCACTGCGGAACCCAGTAGTGGCCCGCACGCAGCACGCGGTCCAGCGCGCGCGCGGCGGTGACGAGGTCTTCCCGGCTTCCGGCCTGGAGAATGCGCGCAGTCAGCGCATCGATGACCGGGTCGGCGATGCCGGCGAGATTGTAGCTGCCCTCGGTCTTGGCTGACGCCGATCCCCAGAAATTCCACATTACCGGGCCGGGCGTGTTCGGCAGCGCGAAACGCGACATATCCAGATCGAAATCGAAGGCTTTCAGCCGCACCTGATATTGCGCGGCATCGACATTGCGGATACTGGCCTGAATGCCGAGCTGCCGGAGCTTTCCGATATAGAAACCGAAAATTTTCTCCAGGCTTGGCTGCTCCATCAGCAATTCAAGCGTCAGCGGCTCGCCCCTGGCATTCACACGCACGCCCGCGTCATTGATCTTCCAGCCTGCTTCGTCGAGTAGCTTCGATGCCTGCCTGAGCTGACGGCGGTCCCGGCCCGAACCGTCGCTGACCGGCGGCGTGTAGGGCTTGCCGAACACCTCAGGCGGCAGCTTGTCGCGGAACGGCTCCAGGAGCTTCAACTCGGCCTCCGAGGGCTTGCCCCTGGCGACCATATCCGTGTTGACGAAGAAGGAATCCGTGCGCTTATACAGGCTGTAGAACAGGTTTTTGTTTACCCATTCGAAGTCGAACGCGTAGTCGAGCGCCTTGCGAACGCGGCGATCGGAGAACTTCTTCCTGCGCGTATTGATGAAAAAGCCTTGCGCTCCCGCTGAGCGCATGTCGGGCAGCGTGGCGAGCTTGATCTTGCCCTCGTCCACCTGGGGCATCTTGTATTCCGTCGCCCAGACCTTGGAGGTGAATTCTTCGCGCAGATCGTAGGCGCCCGCTTTGAAAGCCTCCATGCCAGCGGTACGGTCGCGGAAATATTCGTAGCGGATTTCATCGAAATTCCAGCGGCCGCGATTCACCGGCAGATCGCGCCCCCAGTAATCGGGGCGGCGCTTGTAGGACACATAGGTGCCCTGCTTATAGCTGCCGATCTCATACGGACCCGAGCCGAGCGGCGCCTCCAGCGACGCCTTCTCGAACGGCACCTTCTCGAAATAGGTCTTGGACAGGATCGGCAGCGTGGCCACCGCCAGCGGCAGGTCGCGCAGATTGTCGCCCTTGAACGTGTAGCGGACGGTGTGCGCGTCGAGCGCCTCGGCCTTGGCCACGTCGCGCAAGGGGCCGGCAAACGCCGGATGGGCGCGTACCGGATCGGAAAGCGTGTCGAAGGAAAAGACGACGTCATCCGCGGTCACCGGCGTTCCGTCGCGGAATTTGGCCTCGGGCCGCAGGTAGAAGGTGACCGAGCGGCGGTCGTCCGCCACCTCGGCGGAATGCGCCACCAGCCCATAGACGGCGTCCGGCTCGTCCTGGGCGCGCGCCATCAGACTGTCGAAGAGGAATTCGAGGCCCTGCGCCGGATCATCCTTGCGGATGAACATATTGAAGCTGTTGAAAGTGAGGACGGACCCTGTCCCGATCGTGGCAAGGCGCCCCCCCTTGGGTGCGTCCGGGTTCACATAGTCGAAGTGCTTGAAGTCGGCGGGGTACTTCAGGTCGCCGAAGGCCGAAAGCCCGTGCTTTCGCTCCGCCGTGGCGGCGGGCAAAGCCAGCGCACACAGGAGTGCAAGCGATGCGAAACCCAGCCCGACCGCTCGCCCGATCCTGCCCGCTTGCACCAATCCGCTTCCTGCGATAGCCATCACCGGCGCCCGAGCCTGGCGGCTTTTTCCTGGTCATACCACCAGATGGAGGGAAAACCGATCGACCGCGACGGCAGCTTTTTCGGATGAGACAGATAGTTCCAGTAGGCGAAGCGCTCCTTCGGCGCATACCACTGCGGGATCACATAGAAATTCCATAACAGCACACGGTCGAGCGCGCGGCACGCCGCCACCAGCTCCTCGCGGTCCTTGGCGAAAATGATGCGGTCGATCAGCTTGTCGACAGCGGGGTTCTTGATACCCCCCCAGTTGCGGCTCCCTTTGCGATCCGCCGCCGCCGCTCCCCAGTAGTCGCGTTGCTCGTTGCCCGGCGATTCCGACTGCGCCCAGCCGCTGACGATGATGTCGAAATTGAAATCGGGCACGCGGCGTTCATATTGCGCGGCATCGATGAGGCGCGCTTTCCCCTTGACGCCGATCCGCTTCAGCGACTGGATGTAGGGCGAAACGACCCGCATAAAATCCTCGGAATACAGAAGGAATTCCATGGCGAACGGCTCGCCGGTCTTGACGTTGGCCAGCACGCCGTTTTTCACCTCCCATCCGGCCTCCCGCATCAGCCGCAGCGCGCGGCGCGTGTTGGCGCGGACGGCCTGGGACGATCCATTCACGGGGGGCTTGAACTCCGCCGTGAAGACCTCGGGCGGCACCTGGTCCTTCACCTCATTGAGGATTTCCAATTCCTTGCCCTGCGGCAGGCCGGTGGCCGCAAGCTCACTGTTCTCGAAGTAGGACGCGACGCGCTTGTACTGGCCGTAGAAGATGTTCTTGTTGAGCCACTCGAAATCCATCATCAGGCCGAGCGCGCGGCGCACACGCGGATCGGCGAATTTTGGCCGCCGCGTATTGAGGACGAAGGCCTGCATCGGATGCAGGTTCTTCAACACGACATCGCCGCTGCGGACGACCTTCCCCGCCCTGAGCGCCGGGAAATCATAGCCGGTTGCCCAGTTCTTCGCCGAGTTCTCGGGGTAGAAATCGAGCTTCCCTGCCGTGAAGGCTTGAAAGATGATCTGCCGGTCCTTGTAATACTCGTACCGGATTTTGTCGAAATTGTTTTGACCGACACTGACAGGCAGCTTGTCGCCCCAATAATCTTTTACGCGCTCATAAACGATGTAACGCCCGGGCTCGAACGTCTTGATCTTGTAGGCGCCGCTGCCCATGGGCACGTCGAGTGTCGTCTTCGCCGGGTCGTGCTTCTTGCCGTCCGGCCCCTTCCCCTCGTAATAATGTTTCGGCAGAACAAGAAGCTGTCCGATGATTTGCGGCAGTTCGCGGTTGTTCTTCTGATTGAAGGTGAAGGTGACTTGGTGCTCGCCGGTTTTCTCCGCTTTCGATACGTTCTTATAATAAAACGCCTGTCTCGGGTTGTTCTCAACTTTCCTGAACTGCTCGAAACTGAAAATGACGTCTTCCGGTGTGATGGGCTTGCCGTCATGCCAGCGCGCATCGTCGCGCAGCTTGTAGGTCGCGGCCGAGTAATCCGGCGGGTAGGACACCCACTCCGCAACCTGCCCGTATTCCGCCGACGCCTCGTCCAGGCCTCCCACCATGAGCTGGTCGTAGATCAGGCCCAGCCCGCTGGCCAGGCTGCCCTTGTAGGTGATGACGTTGAAATTGTCGAAGGTGCCCTGCGCCCCGATTCGCACCGTACCGCCCTTCGGCGCGGCCGGATTCACATAATCGAAATGCTTGAAGCCAGCGGGGTATTTCAACGCGCCGACCAGTGACAGGCCGTGGTGTTTTTCCACCGCGGATGCCCCCGTGGCGGCGAAGACGGCAAGGACGAGGAGGGCGAGGGCTCTCATGCCGGGCAGCCGGTACGTCGTCATCATTAATCCTTCCCTTGGTTTCAGGGACGAGGCGGGCGGTAATTCGTTCGCGCCACCATGCAACGGCCGTAAGGTCAGGCCAAATTAAAAATATTTCATTCGCACCAATATGAGACGAAAATGATCGCTCGCTGAATTACGCTTCCCGCCAGTCTGGTAAACAGTGTGCTCACGGCCGGCGCGCCGGTGTGCGAGGCGGAGGCATGGATGAAGACGGCGCCATTGCCGAGGCCGTGCGTGGACAACCGCGGACACTTCGCTATTCAGGCTATGTGCCGGAACGTGTTGGCGGAATGGGCCGCTGACCCTTGCAGGTGTTGCTCCCCGAGACTGAAGACATAAATGCAGCGGTCGCACAGGAGCCGCGCTCGCTCGCCCACAGGCGGCCTCATATGGCCGGTAGAAGGCCGTGAATTGATCCGTGGTGCGAGTGCCAAGGGAGTAGCTGCCATGCCGGGCCTCCGTCTTGTCGAACCCAAACGAGCGATCATCATCGGTCTCGCCGTGCTTCTGCAATTTGTTCCGCCTGTAAGCGGGGGCAGGGCGCTGGCGGAAGAAGACCTGCTGCCGCTCCTAAAGCGGGTTGTGACGCTTACACGGGGGGGAAAGCTCGACGAAGCCATAAAGGTTCAGGGGCGCGTCATCGCAGGGGTCGAGAAGATGGCCGGCACGCGGCATCCGCTTTACCTGACCCAAATGGCCATGCTCGGCGACCTCTATGTCATGAAGAATGATTATGCCACTGGTAAACGTCTGCACGTCGAGGTGTTACGGCTGCGCGAACGATTGCTCGGCAAAGAGCACGCCGATGTTGCCGCCAGCCTCGCCAAACTGGCCAACCTCTACATCAGCATGGCAAATTACAGAAAAGCGGAGAGCGCGGTCCAGCGCGTGATCAGCATTCGGCGTAAAGCCCTTCCTCCGTCCGATCCCGATTACGGCTACACCTACATGATCCTCGGGCGGCTCGACATGCTGCGTTTGCGCCATGCCGCTGCAGACCGACATTTCAGACGAGCGCTCAAGCTGTTCAAGCAGCATCTGAAGCCGAATCACCCCTATATACCGTTGGCGCAGAATAATCTGGCCGAAGCAGTCCGTGCACTGGGTGGTCATGCAGAGGCCGAACGCCTCTTGCGCGCGGCGCTGGCGGGGAATGAGCGGATTCACGGTTCCGACAGCCATGCCATTGCGCCAAATCTCAACAATCTCTCCGAACTGCTCCGTGGGCAGGGCCGGTATGGCGAAGCGGAGCAGCTCAGACGGCGGGCCATGGCCGTCATCGAGAAGACCCTTGGACCGGGCCACCCGTCAATTGCCGTTGATCTCAATAATCTCGCGCTTCTTATGATCGCGCGCGGACGAGAGCAAGAGGCCGTCGGCCTGCTGCGGCGCGCGTTGAAAATTCAGCGCAAGACATTCGGTGCCGCGCATCCCCATGTTGCATCGACGCTCAGTAATCTGGCCGAAGCGCTTGCGAGGTCGGGCAAGCTTGACGAGGCGGAACGCCACTTCAGGCAAGCCCTCGCCCTGCGCGCGCGCGCGAACGGTCCGCGAGATCTGTCGGTAGCGATCAGTCTGCATAAACTGGCGGCTTTCCTGTACGAACATGATCGCCTTGCCGAAGCCGAGCCGCTCGCGCGCCGCTCGCTCGAAATCCGGTCCAAAGGCCTTCATCCGAACCATCCCCTGCTTGCCTCAACCCTTTCCAATCTCGCTGTTATTCTTGACGACCTGGGACGCCATGCCGAGGCAAGGTCTCTGCACCAGCGGTCCTTCGCGATCATGCAAGGAGCGCTCAGCCGGCATCATCCTGAATATGCGCGTAGCCTGACCAATCTCGCCCTCAATCTCGCCGACACGGGAGATTGGCGCGGAGCTTATAGCAAGCTGAAGCAGGGCAATCAGATCTGGATCGAACGTCGCGTCGCTCTGAGGGGCGCCACGCCATCGGCCTCAACGAGCGGGCCGGACAGCGAACTGCGGCAAAACGCGGATTCATTTCTTGGCCAGATCAGGGCGGGTTATGAGCTGTGGCGGGCCGCATCCCCGGCGCAGCGGCGCATTCTGCTTGAGGAGAGTTTCGCCGCTCACCAATGGGCCTCGCTTTCCTCGGCTGCAAGCGCTGTGAACAAATTATCGGCACGCATCGCTGCTGGCAGGGGACCGCTCAGCGATATTGTTCGCAAGCAGCAGGATCTTGGCGAACAGTTGATGGCGCTGGACAAAACGTTGATCCGGATGCTGTCCGGCCCCCCTGATGCCCGTAGGGCGGAAAGCGAGGCCGATCTTCGCAAGCGAGCGGAAGCGACACGCCAGCGTCTTGCCGGGCTGTCCGCGGAACTGTCCGGGCGTTTTCCCGAATTCGCGGCGCTCGCCAGCCCACAACCTGTCAGCATCGCGGACGTTCGCCGGGCTCTGAAACCGAACGAGGCACTCTACACCATCGCTCTCACGCGATATGGCAGCTTCGCCTGGGTCGTCACGCCGGATACCGAACGCTGGGTCCATATCGACCGGACACGCAGCCAATTCCAAAATGACGTGGACGTTTTGCGGTGCGGCCTCGACATAACGGCGTGGGGATCCGATGGGCGTTGCTCGCGATTGACCGGCGTGCGGTTGACACGGAAAGATGTGCGGGCCGGGAAGCAGCCGCCTTTCGATATCGTTCGTGCCCACAGCCTCTATCAAACGTTGTTTTCTCAGGTGGAGGATCTCATCAAGGGCCGTCAGCTTATTGTCGTGCCGACCGGACCATTGAAGCGTTTGCCGTTTCATGTCCTCGTTGCTGGTGATGTAGGGGCGTCATCCAGCGGCATGGACGCCTACCGCAACACGGATTGGCTCGTGCGGCAAACGCCGATCACAGTCCTTCCCGCCATGTCTTCGCTCCCTGTGCTTCGGCGTCCCACGAAGGGAACGGTGGTGGCAGAACCCTATCTCGGCTTTGGCAACCCCTTGCTCGACGGACCCAATAAGCGCTACGCAAGGCTCGCGGGGCGTGCGCGCGCGAACCAGAAATGCAATGCGTCCACCCATGAGCGTGTCGTCAGGACCGCCGGCTTATCCAGCCGGGCAGGAGAGGTGATGACGACGGGCGGGCTCGCAGATGTCGCCTTTCTGCGCAAACAGTCCCCTCTGCCCGAAACGGCGGAGGAACTGTGTACGGTCGCAAGCGCTCTGAAGGCGGATTCTGGGGCCGTTCACCTTGGTGCGCGTGCGACGGAGGCAGACGTCAAACGTAGGAACGAAAGCGGTGAGCTGGCGCATTATCGCGTGCTGCATTTCGCGACCCATGCCGCGCTCGCCGGTGAGGCTGTTGGCCTCGTCGAACCCGGCCTCATCTTCACACCGCCCGCGGCTGCTACGAAAACAGATGACGGCTATCTTTCAGCAAGCGAGATCGGCACGCTACACCTCGATGCGGATCTGGTCATCCTCTCGGCCTGCAATACCGCGGCTGGTGGAGCAGGCGACAGTGATGCGCTCGCTGGCCTTGCGCGCTCCTTCTTCTACGCGGGCGCTCGCTCGCTTTTCGTGTCGCACTGGGCGGTGCATTCGGATGCAACGGTCAAACTGATTGCGGCAGCGTTGTCCGCTGCGGCCCGGGACGCCGGCCGCAATTATGCTGAGGCCCTGCGGCAAGCCATGGTGACGCTGATCGATCGCGGCAGTTCCACCGAAGCGCATCCGGCGTTCTGGGCACCGTTCGTTGCTGTTGGCGTGGCGCCGACGCGTGAAGACGCGCGCCCATGAAGTCGGATTTCAAGCGCTGAGGCGCAGGTGACAAGACAAGGGGGGCGGGCGCGACGGACGCAGCAACCGTTCACATGATTCCCCCGTCAGCGTGTCCGAACACAGATGGTCACGCTCGAGCCATAAACCGCCTCTAGGACCCCGAGCAGCAAATCTTCCCCAACGCCGCGGCCGCCTTTCGGGTTTTCCGCGGAACGAAATGCGCTGGCGAATTATGGAAACCAGCGCAGCGTTTCGGGCGATGAGTTCGCCAGGACGTGCGCGGCAAAGGGGGCTGACTTGCTTCCGGCTGTATTGGTCACATCACTCTGCCTGGCGCGAAACGGAAAACAACCCGTGAAAATAGTACGCACGTCAAAGCTTTGGTTCAGAGAAGGGACATCGGACAAGGTCTACGAGGTGGATCTGGTCGATACCGAAACCGCGGGAACCGAAGGCCATTTTCTCGTCAATATCCGTTACGGGCGGCGCGGACAAACCCTGCGCGAAGGCACCAAGACGCCGCGACCGGTGGAGTTGGCGGCGGCCGAGAAAATATTCGACAGCGTCGTGGTCGCCAAGGTCAACGAGGGCTACCGCTGCCAGGACGGCACCGAGCCCGTGTTTGCGCAAACCACGAATGGCGCCGCGCCTTCCGCCGAGCCGGCAGCGGATGGCCGCGAACGGGTGCTCCTGGCGCAGTTGGAAGCGTGCCTCTCGCATCCCTGGCCGGAGAAACAGCGCGACCGCCTGTTCTGGCGCGTGGGCGAATTGCGTATCTGTGCCGCGGCACCGCTTCTGATGCAGCTTGTACACAAGATCGGGCTGCCGCGCACGAGTTACAGCATGGCGTGGGCGCTTGTGCGCTGCGGCGGGGGGGACGCATTCGAGATGCTCCGCACCCTTTCGACAGACGCAAACGCGCCCCTGGTGCGCGGACTTGCCGCTTTCGCTGTGGTCTCGCCCGCCATGGGCGAGAGACGGCTCCGTCCGCAGCAGACGGACGCACTGCCCGAAGCCATCGTCCGCGCGATGGCGTACACTGACGGGGCCGGGGATGCCGCTTCCTGCCATGATCTCGCACTCCCGGAGGCACGGCGCCGCCGCGCATCCGCCGCGCTGCAGGAGGCGACCGACGCGCTCTACGGCGCGCTGACCGGCCTCGCCGCGCGCGAGCCGCTTCGCGCCAGCCCCGCGCTTGTGGAGATGTATGGCCTCGCGCAGGTGAACGCCGGGCTGCATGCGCAGCTTGCCGCGGTCGTCAGCCGTTTGCCCGTCCGGCCGCCTTACGTACCGGGCCTGCGCCGCCTGTTCAAATATGCCGAGATGATCGACGACGGTGTAATGTTCGGGACGGTCGCGAAAGTGCTGGAGACGGCCAAGCCGATGTACCAATACGCGTTCCTCCGGAGAGGGGCGCAGACGCCTTCTGCCTGGGTGCAGGAATTGAATCCGCACGGCCGTGGCTTGAAGCCGTTGACGCACCTGTCCGGCGCGCCGGATACCGAAACGGCGATGTCGCGCCAGACCACGCTGTATTTCAAGCGCCGCGTCTGGCGGGCGATGCGCAAGCGCGGCGAGGCTGGGCAGACGAGCTATCTCGATTTCGCGACCGCCTATTTGCTGGCGTTTGCAGCGGCGGATGCGGTGACGCCGGTCTCGCAGACCCAATACCGCTGGGACCGTGAAACGCGCCGGAGCATCCGGGAGAAGAAGGTGTTCACCGCGCTGCCGAACGCCTGGAGCGTGGGCCAGATCATGCACCGCAATTGCGAGCATGTCCTGCTGAACACCGGCTCGCTGGGCTACAACTTCTCCACCGCGCAGGACGAGGAGATCAATTCCGGCGAAGCTTTCCCCGAACTGTGGGACGCGCACCCGGAATACGCGCTGCGTCTGACACTGGAGGCACGCTGCGAGCCGGTCGCGGCGTTCGGGTTGCGGCTTCTGCGTGAAAAGGCGGACTTCATAGAGGCGCTGCCAGGCGAGACGCTGGAGTTGCTGCTGGCTTCTCCGTTCGACGCCGTGGCGCAGTTCGGCTTTTCCCTGGCGCAGACGAGCCTGGCGCGGGGCAGGGAGGATGCCGGCCTGCTTGCCGCGCTGCTGGCGAGCGGCGTGCCGCAGGCGCGCGCGTTGGCCATCCAGCGCGCCGATAACGGCGACGCTACGCCGTGGGTGGATTTGCGTCTGGCATTCGTTGCGGCGACGAGCCCGTATGCCGACGTGCAGGCCGCCGCACGGAAATGGTGTAGCGGACACCCGCTGCCGCGCGAGATCGCTGAAGCGCTCGCTCCACAGCTCGCCGCGTGGCTGATCGAGCGGCCGGATGCTGGCCGGGTCCGCCATCTGCGCGCCTGCCTGCCGCTTCTCTGGCCCGCGCACGACCTGCCGCTCGCGCCCGAGACCATCGGCCAGCTCATGGCGCATGACGATGCCGAGATCCGTGCCACGGGCATCGGCATGCTGGCGGTGTCCAGCGTGGACGTGGGCGTTCTGCCGGAGGGCATGTGGCAAACGCTGCTTGGCTCCGACGCGCCGGAAATCCAGGCGGCAGGTTTGCGGCTGCTCGCCCGGCTTTCCGATGAGCAGCTCGCCGATCGCGCTCCCCTCGTCGCCGCGCTCGCCATTGCCGCTTCGAGCGAAGTGCGCGGCGCGGTGCGCCCGCTGATCGCCCGGCTGTCCGGCCGCTTCCCGCGCCTCGGTGACGATCTCGCCCGGCGCGTCATCGACAGCCTGTTCCGCACCGCACCTGATGACGCGTATGCCGAGGACGCCGTCACGCTCTTCCGCGAGGCGCTGCCGGTGCAATTCGCGGCGCTCGACGGCGATCTCATCTGGCGGCTGTTGCAGGCAAAGGCCAAAGGCGCTCAGTTGCTCGGCGCCGCGGCCATCGTCTCGCGTGATGCGTCGATCTATTCCGTGCGCCAGCTCGCACGCCTCGGCAACCATCCCCATGCCGCCGTGCGCGAATGGGTGATGGCCGCCTATGACGCCGCGCCCGCACGTTTCCAGGCCGAGGGCGCCGACGCCGTGCTCCTGGTCGAATCGGAGTGGGAGGACGCGCGCGCCTTCGCCGCCCGGTCTTTCGACCGCTGGCCGGAGAGCGTTTGGACGCCCGATGTCCTTGCCGTCATCGCCGACAGCACCAAGCCGGAGATCCTCGCCTATGCCCGCTCGCTGCTACGGCGCCTGCTGAAGCCGGGCGACGCCTCGGTGCAGCTCATCCGCCTGCTCGAACATCCGGCGGCATCCATGCATCTCCTCATCAGCGAAATGCTGACCGCCGACGCCGCGCGCGACGAAACCGTGTTTGCGAAACTGCTGCCGCTCGCCCGCATCGTGCTGCTGCAGGTGCACAAGGGCCGCGTCGCCAAGGACCGCATCGGCGAATTCCTGCATGCGCAGGCGCTCCTCAGCCGCGAACGGGCCGCGCGCATAGCGCCCGTTTTCACCGACCTGTCGCTTTCCGTCCTTGAACGCGACCGGACGCGCGCCGTCTCGGCCCTGCGCGACATCGAGGGAGCCTTTCCCGGCATCGTCGCTGCCTCGCCGCTGAAATCCGTGCCACTCGCCGTGAGGACCGCCTGATGGAATTCCAGCACCGCTATTTCGGCGAGACGGCCGCCACGACCACCGCCGGCGCCAGCCAGTTCTCATTCGCGCCCGACACGCTTCGCGAGCCAACATTCTTCGTGGGTGAAGTGGCCGATCATCTCCCCTTCCGCGAATCGATGTCCGCGCTGCACCACGTCGTCGTCTCCGACCTCCGCTTCAAGCCGAAAGACCGCACCGCCTATTTCGCCTGGCTGAAGGATCACGAGCAGCAGCTTCTCGCCGAAGCCGCGGCGCAGCGGGGCGACATCAAGGCGCAGATCGAGGAATTGCGCAAGGAACAGGCCGATCTATATAAGCGGACCAATAAGATCATGGGACCGTTCTGGGCGGCGCGGAAGAAGTATTTCGACTATCTGTACAATCAGGACAAGGATGCGTGGTTCGTCCTTGATCCGGTGATCACCGTGCATCCGGACGAAATCTTCTTCGAATGTTTCAGTATGGACGAGTCGACTTATGGGCGCCTGTCCTGCGACCACGATACCTTCCGGAAGATCGGCGACATCGCCTACGGCACGACGAATATCGACTACAGCTATACGCTCTACGACGAGTTCCAGAAGATCCGCAGCTATCGCACCACCTCGCTTTCCATCGACCCGACCGGCTTCGAAGTGCAGACCTCGGGCGAGGAGGCCTACCGCGAGGAGAAGATCGACCTGCCCGAGAGTTGGGTGCGCGGCTTTCTTCAGGTGTCGAGCGCCATGGCGCTGCCTGCCCATGTCGTCGAACTGCATCCCGTCGATATGCATAGCATTCTGGCGCGCCTCGCTGCCCGCAAGGAACGGCATGGGCCGCGCTCGCTGCGCTTTCTACTGGAGCCGGGGCAGCCGGTGCGCGTGCTCGTCGAGCCGTGGAACGAGATGCTGACATTCCGGCGCTCGATCTACAAAGGCACGGCGGGCGCTGAAATCCGGATGTGGGGCCGCCGCCGTCTCGCCATTCTTGCCCGCGCCCTGCCGCTCGCCAAGTCGGTGCGGCTGCACCTTCTCGGCACGGGCCTGCCGTCTTTCGCGGTGGTGGACTATGGCGGCCTGCGCTTCACGCTCGGCATGTCCGGCTGGACGGCGAACGACTGGTCGCGCGCCGGACAGTTCGATCTGCTCGCGCCGCGCCAGCCGGTGGACGATCTCACTGCGGGCCATGTGTTCAACGCGCTGAAAGCCCGCTATTCGGCGACCGTCGCCGAACTTACCGCCGCGACCGGGCTGAATGGAGGGACCGTTGCCGC
Source organism: Rhodomicrobiaceae bacterium (assembly GCA_050290865.1). Taxonomy (GTDB): domain Bacteria; phylum Pseudomonadota; class Alphaproteobacteria; order Rhizobiales; family Rhodomicrobiaceae; genus JARRLC01. The sequence goes on from JBNKIW010000005.1 coordinate 146,217, forward strand.
CGCGCTCACGGCCTACACCCAGGCGGGCCGCGTGATGTACGATCTGGACAAGGGCGTTTTCCGCCTGCGCGAACTGGCGCGCGAGCCGCTGCCGATGGGGGCGCTGCGTTTCGCCTCCGAACAGGAGGAGAAGGCGGACCGCTTCATCGCCGCGCGCCTCGTTACGGTGAAGGATGTGGGCGAGCGCGATGGCCGCCGCGTCATCAATGGCGAGGTCCTGGACGACGGCAAGCCCTGCCATCCGATGATCGCTCTCGACAATGACGAGCGCCTCGTCGAGGCCCGCTGCGACTGCTATTTCTACGGCCACAACAAGCTGATGCGCGGCCCGTGCGAACACATGCTCGCTCTGCGGCGCATATACAACACTCAGATTGCGGTTGCGGCGACCGCTAAGAAAACGATCGGCGGTGCCGCATGACCGCCGCAAATCTCAACCAGATTGCAGCCATGAGGGGCGCCCGCCGGCGCGGACCTTGCATCACGGGCGGTGTTGCGCCGTCCTTGCATCATGCCCGGCAAAGCGTCACTGGGCCAATCTTCACTGGGCCGGTACTGACTATGGTGTCGCTTTTGCAGTTTGGGTTCTTTGAACCCAATAGCGACACCATAGTCGTACCGGCTTCGAGTGGATCGGCCCAGTCCCAAGAGAAGACGAAGGCAAACCGGCCGGCGCTCCTCATTTCTGTTGGCCGCGATCAGACAAGCATCGCGGCACGGCTCTCCTCAAAGTTCGATGAAATGGCCCGGCCCTCCGGCCAGGAGGTGCGCGCATGAGCGGCAACATCCGTCAGCAACTCTACGACCGCATCCGCGAAAGCTCGAAGGATGAAGTCATCCTCGACGAGATGATCCGGCTCGGCTTCTGGCCGCGCACCGAAGGCATGCCCTCGGCGCCGGAAGAGTTGATCAAGCGCGGCGGCGAAATCTCCCGCGCGCTCGCCGAGCTGTACAAGAAGCAGGCGCGATGGACGGACCCCGAACGTGCGCTCAAGGAGATGCACAAAGAGCGCAAGCGCGCGGCCATGGAGCGACGCAAGGAGACGAAGCTCCGCAACGCGCAGAAGCGCCATGAGCGTGCGCTCGCCTGGGCCGAGCGGAAGAAGTCGGACATCGCCTATCTGGGCGAGGGTGTTTCCGCCGGGTTGACGCACGGAGCCAAGGCGCGCGAGGCGATGCCGGACGGCCTGCCGGTCATCGCGGACGCCAGGGCGCTGGCGGCGGCGATGGGCGTGGCCCTTGGCGAATTGCGGTTCCTCAGCTTTGAGCGGGCGCTCAGCCGGACCAGCCACTACCAGCGTTTCCTGCTGCCGAAGAAGGCGGGCGGCCACCGGCTGATTTCCGCGCCCATGCCGCGTCTGAAGCGCGCGCAGTACTGGATTCTCGACAACATCCTGGCGAAGGTGCCCGTGCACGACGCCGCGCATGGCTTCGTGGGCAGCCGCTCGATCCTGACCAACGCCGCGCCGCATGTGGGCCGCGATGTCGTCATCAATCTCGACATGAAGGACTTCTTCCCGACGCTGTCGTGGCGGCGGGTGCGCGGCAAGTTCCGCGGGCTCGGTTATTCCGAGGGTGTCGCAACCGTGCTGGCGCTGATCTGCACCGAGCCGGACATCGACGAGGTCGAATTGGACGGCGAGCGGCTTTACCTGCGCAAGGGCCCGCGCCGTCTGCCGCAGGGCGCACCGACGTCCCCCGCCCTCACCAATCTCATCTGCTTGCGGCTGGACAAACGGCTGACGGGGCTGGCGGCCAAGCTCGGCTTCACCTATACGCGATACGCCGACGATATGACGTTCTCGGCCTCGGGCGAAGCGGCGGATAAGGTTGGTACGCTTCTCAAGGCGGTCAGCGATATCGTGGCGGCGGAAGGCTTCACGGTGCACCCGGACAAGACGCGGATCATGCGCAGGCATCGGCGCCAGGAAGTGACCGGACTCGTGGTGAATGACGGGATTGGCGTCCCTCGCGACACGCTCCGGCGTTTCCGCGCGCTCATCCACCAGATCGAGAAGAGCGGGCCGGAGGGCAAGAGCTGGGGCGCGGGCGGGAATGTGCTCAGCGCCGCGCTGGGTTTCGCGCATTTCATACGCATGGTTGACGCGGAAAAGGGCGCGCCGTTGGTCGCACAGGCCGAGGCGCTGACGAAGCGTTACGGTACGGGGGGGCAGCCAGCCATGCAGCGCGATTTCCGCGCAAAAGCCGCGAAAGGCGAGCAGCCTTTGCCGCGCTGGTGGAAGCCCGCCGAACCGGAGGTTCCCAAGCCGGATCCGGTGCTGGCCGCTCAGTTGGGAGAGCGCGACCGCTCTCAGCCGGGGCGGAACGGGGAAGATCGGGAAGCGCCCGTAAGCTCCCTGTCGCTGCTTGGCGGAAGACAGCGTACGGAGTCCTCTCCATCCGAGCCCCGGCCCGAGCAGCCTTCGTCGGGCAGATCGCTGTTTGCGCGGCTATTTTCGCGCCGCAACCGGGACTGACGCCAGCGGAAGGCGCGTCACACGATCAGCCGGGCGGAACACTCCGCCACCGCCTGGAGCCGCGCGACGAGCAGCGGCTCGACTTTCCCGAAGCTGCCCACCCCCGCGGCGCGCGCGAGCATGGTCTTCAGCCCCTCCGGCGCGGTGGACGGATCGAAATGCGCCTCCAGACACAAGCGCAGGATCTGCGTCAAGCTGTGATAGAGCGCCGCGGCCTGTGTGAGCGTCTGCGCATCGCGGGGCGACAGCAAGCCGTGATCGCGCAGCTTGCCAAGTGCGGCCGCCGTGTTCTGGTCGAGGATGCCAGGATGCTCATGAGCGTGCACGAGTTGCAGAAACTGCGCAATGAACTCGATGTCGATCAGTCCGCCATGTGCGAGCTTGATATCCCAGAGGCGCCTGCTGCCCTTCTCCTCGGCGATGCGGCGGCGCATATGGCGCAAATCTTCGGCGGTCCTGGCGCGGTCGCGCGGTTTGCACAGGACGCCGCGAATGGTCCCGGCTACCGCTTCGCGCAAGGCGTTCGGCCCGGAGACCAGCCGGGCGCGCGTCAGCGCCAGATGCTCCCATGTCCAGGCGTCGCGGTTCTGATATTCGATGAAGCTGGCGAGGCTCGTCGCCACCGGACCGGAGTTGCCCGAGGGGCGCAGGCGCATATCGACGGCGTATAGCCGCCCCTCGGCGGTCGGCGCGGACAGCGCGGCGATGAGGCGCTGCGTCTGGCGCGCATAATATTGTGTCACGGATAGCGGTTTCGGCCCATCCGACAGGGCCGCCGGATCATCCGAAGTGTAGATGATGATCAGGTCGAGATCGGAGTTGGCCGCCATCTCGCCGCTGCCGAGCTTGCCCATGCCGATGACGGCCATCTGGCCGCCGGAGAGATGGCCATGCTGCTCCCGCATCAGCGTTTCGACCCGCGTCTGCAGCCGTGCGATCATCTCGCCCGCCAGCGCCACATAGGCATGCCCGGCTTCCTCGGCGTTGATCGTCCCCGACAGCAGGCGGACGCCGATCAGGAACGCCTGCTCCTTGCCTACCGCGCGCGCGCGGTCCAGGCAGTCCTCGTAGGAACGGCTCGCCGCCAGCGCCGCGCCGATGATGGCGTCCAGCGCCTCCGCCGATGGAAGTTCGCCGAGAAAGCCGGGATCGAGAACCGCGTCCATGACACGGGAGCGGCGGCTGACCAGCCTCGCCAGTCGAGGCGCCGTCCCGAGGATGTCGGCCAGCAGTTGCAGCAGGTTCGGGTTCGAGCGCAGAGTTGCGAAAAGCTGGACGCCCGCGGGCAGCTCCGCGAGGAAGCGGTCGAAATGGCCCAGTGCTGCGTCGGGCTGCGCGGTGCGGGCGAGCGCCTCCAGGAGGTTCGGCGTGAATTCGGTAAGGCTTTCGCGGGCGCGGGCGCTGCGCATCGCCGGATAGCGTCCGAAATGCCAGCCGCGCACGGTGGCGATGACGCCCGAAGGGCTGGAAAAGCCCATCGCCGCCAGGGTCTGAACCGTCGCCGGGTCGTCGCTGTCGCCGGTGAAGACGAGATTGCCGTTACCCGTTTCCTGTTCGCGCGACAGGGCGGGCACGTCCTCGAACAGCACCGCGTAATGCGCCTCGACGGTCTCCAGCCGCTCGCGCACCGCCGCGCCGAGTGACGCACCGCCCTCATAACCGGCGAAATGCGCGATTCTCTCAAACTTCGCCGGGTTGGCGGGCAGCGAATGCGTCTGCTCGTCGTCGAGCATTTGCAGGCGGTGCTCGATGCCGCGCAAGAACCGGTAAGCCTCGGCGAGTTGCGCCGCCGTCTCGGGCGTGATCCACTCCCGCTCCGCAAGGCCGTCGAGTGCGGCGATCGTTCCCGGCACACGGAGATCCGGCTGCCGCCCGCCCGCGATGAGTTGCTGCGTTTGCACGAAGAACTCGATTTCGCGGATACCGCCGCGGCCCAGCTTGAGATTGTGCCCCTCCACCGCCACCTGCCCGTGGCCCTTGTGGGCGTGGATCTGGCGCTTCATGGCGTGAATGTCGGCGATGGCGGCGTAGTCGAGATATTTGCGCCAGATATAGGGGCTGAGGTCGCGCAGGAAATTATGGCCTGCCGCGATATCGCCCGCCACGGGCCGCGCTTTGATGAAGGCTGCGCGCTCCCAGTTCTGGCCGAAGGTTTCGTAATAATGCAGCGCGGCGTCCACCGACAGCGCCACCTGCGTTGCGCCGGGATCGGGACGCAGGCGCAGATCGGTGCGGAAGACGTAGCCCTCGGGGGTGCGCTCGGTCATCAGCTTCACGAGGTCGCGCGTCAGCCGGACGAAGAACGGCCCCGGCTCCAAGCTGTCCATCAGCGGCGCGATCGCCGGATCGTAAAAGACGATGAGGTCGATGTCGCTGGAGTAGTTCAGCTCGCGGGCTCCATACTTGCCCATGCCGAGCACGATGTAGCCGCTGCCGGACTCGGGGGCGTTGGCGTCAGGGGGCGCCATCCGACCCCGGATCGCCGCCTCGCCAAGAAGGAAGCGGACGGCAGCCCGCACCACCATGTCGGCGCCCGAGGACAGGGCCGCGGTGACCTCGTCCACGTCCCAGGCGCCGCCGAGATCGGCCAGCGCCGTGATCAGCGCCAACCGCCGTTTTGCCTGCCGCAGCGGCTTCATGGCCTCGTCGTGGCGGCGCACGTCTTTCATGGCGACGGCCAGCCGCTCGCCGATGCCCTGCAGATATGTCTCCGGCTTCGCTTCGAGGCAGGCGCGCAGCTCGGGCGGGTTGGACAGGATCAGCGCCGACAGATAGGGCGACGTGGCGAAAATGCCGTTGAGCAGTCTGCCCGCCGGCGTCCCCATATCGAGCCATGCGGGCCGCGCGCCGTCCGCAGCCTCGGCGAGTTTCGCCGTGAGCGTGGCCATGTGGCGCCCGGCGGTGTCCGGGTCATGGACGATAGGAGCGGATCGGATGCGGTCGATGAGCGGCAAAGGCGTCTTCCTCATGCTCACCAGTGCATAGCGAAGGTGGCGGAGGAAGGCAAATGCCGCCTGGGGCCGCCGGGCGCTGCGCCTACCTGGGGCCCCACGGCATGATCGGAACCGTCGAGATCGAGTTCTGCGGCGAACCGTCGACCAGCTTGTCGCTGATGGCGAGATAGACGAGCGTGTTCCGCTTCTTGTCCACCACGCGGTAGACATGCGTTTTCTTGAAGAAGACCGAGGTGCGCTCGGAATAGACCTCGTCGCGTTCGCCGAGCTTGTCGAGTTCGACGGTGATCGGCCCGATCTGGCGGCAGGCGATCGAGAAGCGGCTGGGATCTTCGGCCAGGCCCAGCGATCCGCTGATGCCGCCGGTGCGCGCCTGGCTGATATGGCAGGCGACGCCGGGCACTTTCGGGTCGTCGAACGCGCTGACGCAGACCTTGTCATTGGCGCCGAGGAGGCGGAACGTCGTCGAGACGCAGGAGATGTCTTCGGCGGAGGCGGGGAGCACCGCGGCGAGGGACGCCACGGCGAGCGTGAGAGGCAGGAGCGTGGTCTTCATCGGGAACCTTCGGATTGAGCCGGATCAGGCCTTTATGTGATGACTGACACACCACATGCCAAGCGGCGGGCGGGATGGCAAAGTGTATTTACCACGCCCGGCTTGTGCGCCCCAATCGGTTCACCCGTTGTTCGCGGCGAATGTCGCCTTCATCGGCACCAGCGGGCCGCAAGGATACTGCGGCGCTCGCCGTAACCTTCCTGGTAGGCCAGGGGTACGCCGCGGGCAGCTGCGATCCAGTGCGTCTCGGGCTGGCGTTGCGCCAGCGCGTCCGGGATTTCCACCCTGTCGAAGCCGCAGGACCGGGCCGCCGCGTACTGATCGGCGATGACATGGCCGGTGGCGCGCAATTCGCCCGTGAAGCCCGCGCGGCGCAGGCGCTGGGCGATGGTGAAGCCGCGGCCGTCGGCCGATTTCGGAAACGCAACCGCAATCAGCTCCAGGCGCGGCAGCCATTGCGCCAGCGCGACGACGTCCACATCGTTCGAGATGTCGGCGCCGAGCGCGTGCCCGGCGTCGATGAACGCCTCGCCCTCCGCCGCCAGACGCGCGAATGGCAGGATGACGCGGGTGCCAGCCGCTACCCGCTCGCCCTCCGCAGGGCGCACCCAGTCGTCGGCCAGGAAACGGCCCCTTTCATCAATGAGCGGCATAGAGCGCTCCCTTCATCACATCGTGGCCGAGACGGCGGTGGGTATCGCGGAAGGTCTCGCCTTCCTCGCGGCGCGCCAGGTAGAAGTGGATCAGCCGCTCGATGGCGTCCGCCACCCCTTCGGCCGGAAAACCGGGGCCGGACCACTCGCCAACGGCTGCCTCATCGCCGGGATCGCCGCCGAGCGTGATCTGATAGGCTTCGGCGCCGGTCTTCTCCAGGCCGAGAATACCGATATCGCCGAGATGATGATGGCCGCAGGCGTTGATGCAGCCGGAAATCTTGATCCGCAGCGGGCCGATCGCTTCTTGCAGCGCGGCGTCGGCGAAGCGCTCGCTGATCTCCTGCGCCAGCGGAATGGAACGGGCCGTCGCCAGCGCGCAATAATCCATGCCGGGGCACGACACCACATCGCTGATCAGACCGGCATTGGCGGCCGCCAGCCCCGCGCGGCGCAGATCCCGCCAAAGCGCCAGGAGGTCCGCCTTCTTCACATGGGGCAGGACGATGTTCTGCTCCGCCGATATGCGCAGTTCGCCGAGACTGTATGCCTCACCCGCCCGCGCCATGGTCCGCATCTGCGCCGCCGTTGCGTCGCCCGGCACGCCGCCCGCGGGCTTGAGCGAAATGATGGCGATGGTGTAGCCCGGCACTTTGTGCGCGCGGGTGTTCGTTCGGACCCAGCGGACGAAATCGGGATTGCCCCGCAGCGCCTCCGCGAAGCCCTCCGGCTCGTCCGGCCGGGGTTCGTAGACGGGCGTATCGAACGCCGCCTCGATACGCCGCAATTCCTTATCCACCGGCGCCTGACCGCTGTGGTCGATTTTCGCGAATTCCTCATCGACCAGACGGGCGAGGCGCTCGCGCCCGGTTTCGTGAATGAGGATCTTGATGCGAGCCTTGTATTTGTTGTCCCGGCGGCCTTCCGCGTTGTAGACGCGCATCACGGCTTCGAGATAGCGCAGGATGTCGGCCTCGGGGACGAAATCGCGCAAGAGAACGCCGATCATCGGGGTCCGGCCCAGGCCGCCGCCCGCCCGCACTTCGTAGCCCCGCCGTCCGCCCTCATCCAGCACGACGCGAAGGCCGATGTCATGGAACTTCATGGCTGTGCGGTCGGCTTTCGATCCGGTCACCGCGGCCTTGAATTTGCGCGGCAGGAAGGAGAACTCCGGGTGATCGCTCGACCATTGGCGCAGCAGTTCGGCCGTCATGCGCGGATCGGCGACCTCGTCCGCCGCCACGCCGGCAAACGGGTCGGACGTCACATTGCGAATGCAGTTTCCCGACGTCTGGATGGCGTGCATGTCCACCGCCGCCAGTTCGTCGAGAATTTCCGGCACGTCGGCGAGCTTCGGCCAGTTGAACTGGATGTTCTGGCGCGTGGTGAAATGGCCGTAGCCGCGGTCGTAGGTCTCGGCGATGTCGGCGAGCTTGTCCATCTGCACCGCCGACAGCGTCCCATAGGGGATCGCCACCCGCAGCATATAGGCGTGAAGCTGCAGATAGAGGCCGTTCATCAGCCGCAGCGGCTTGAACTCTTCCTCGTTCAGCCCCCCCGAGAGGCGGCGCTCCACCTGTCCGCGAAACTGCGCGACGCGCTCGGCAAGAAAGCGGCGGTCGAACTCGTCATAGCGATACATGCTGCGCCTCCGCCCATGCCGCGTGACGGTCGCCCGGGCGAGGCGCCGCGTTGTCCTTCCAGAAGGAGGGCACGGCGCGCGCCCGCAAGCGTTCGCGGTAGTGGACGGGTTCGGGTTTGCCCGCGGCATCGAGACCGACGGCGACAAGATAGATGCCGACGATGCGGTTGGCTGCCTCATCGGCCTTTGCCAGGGCTTCGAGCGCAGACGCCTCACCGGGGCTCATGGCGACGCGGGCGCGGCCGCAATCGGCCGTCCACCCTTCGGCACCTAAATAAACGGAATGCCCCCCGAGAAGATGATTTGCGGTCACGATCTGCATTGATGTCTTCTTCGACATGCACGCCTCCCGGGGTTGATCCCGCTAGTCCTGGTCGCGCGGGATCGTCATTTTCAAACCGTCCAGGTGCTCGTCCCAGATGATCTGGCAGGAGAGCCTGGAGTTGTCGAAGGTGTGCGGGATCTCGTCGAGCATCGCCAGTTCCTCCTCGTGGGGAGGCGGCAGGCGGTCTGCCCATTCCTTGTCGATGACGACATGGCAGGTGGCGCAGGTTGCGGCGCCGCCGCAGGTACCTTCGATGCCGACCTTGTAGTCACGCAACAATTCCATCACACGCCATCCCTCGACGGCTTCAAGTTCATGCGTGCGCCCTTCCCGGTCGGTTACGATTATGAAACCCAACTTCTAGCCCCTTCTGACGATTGCTGTGCCCCGAGTGGGCACGGGTGCGAAACAGTTTGTTCCCGATCGGCACTTCTTCCGAATTGTGTTTCCAAAAACGAACGTGGCTGATAAAGATCGACCCGCGTACGTTTATCCAACCAGGAACGTGCTCATCGACTCTGTGCGTATCGTCAGATCTCAGGCTCCCGCGTTGCTGCGGGCTTGGGTCCGGGCCGTTGAGGGCACACGAACTGTTCGTTTTATCGAACGATCCATTGATGAGATCAGACACGCCCAAATGTCAACCAGAAAAGAAATGCAACCCGCCCAAACCGTCAATGTGACAGAGAAGCTGGGTAAGACCATCCGCCGCCTTCGAAACGCCTATAATTACTCGCTGGGCGATCTGTCGGAGCAGTCCGGCGTGGCCAAGTCCATCATCTCGCAGATCGAAAAGAACGAGACCAACCCGACGCTCGGCACGCTCTACAAGCTGGCGCGCGCGCTCAACGCCCCCATCGAAGAGATGCTGCGCGGCGACGAGGCTCCGGCGCTGGTGGAGAAAGTCGGGTCGTCGGGGACGCCACTCCTGGTCAGCGACGACGGCAAATGCCGCCTGCGCATCGTCGGCTGGATCAGGACCGTCGAACTGGTTCAATGGTATACGTTCGAGGCCGAGCCGGGCGGCGTATTGGAATCCGAACCGCATCCGCCGGGCTCGATCGAGAACCTGACCGTGCTCAGCGGACAAGTCTCGCTGACGGTCGGCGACGAACAGTTCCAGATCGGAACGGGCGAGACGGCGCGTTACCGGGCCGACCGTCCTCACCGAATTGTGAATACGGGGACGGGCGCGGTCACGGCGCTGATGGTCAATCTGCTTGGACCAGTGGCGGCTGCCGGACAATCTATCGAACGGATGTAAAGACGGCGCCGGACTCGCGCCGCTCCCCCGAAAGTTGTATACACGCTTGACCTGCAATAGACCCCGAAGCCCTTGAGCCCGATATGAGCGTTGCCGTGCCCTTCAACCGGACGTTTGAGTGCGAGTATGGCGTCGCCGAAACGGTCGCGCCAGGATTGCGGCGCATCGTGGCTAACAACCCTTCGCAGTTCACGTTCAAGGGCACCAACACCTATATCGTGGGCAGGGGCAGCGTCGCCGTGATCGATCCCGGCCCCGATGACGAGGCGCACCGCGCCGCCATCTTCGGCGCCCTGGCCGAAAGCGGCGAGCGCATCACGCACATTTTCCTCACCCACACCCACAAGGACCACAGCGCCGGCCTGGCGCGGCTGGCGGAGATCACCGGCGCCGAGGTGCTGGGCTATGGTGCGCGCGCTGAAATCACGAACGCCACGCAGCTTGCCCCCGGCGCGGAGCCGCATCTCGATGCCGATTTCGTGCCGGATCGCGTTCTCAGGGGCGGCGAGGTTGTCCGCGGCGAGGATTGGGCGCTGGAAGCCGTGCACACGCCCGGCCATGCGTCCGACCACATCTGCTACGCGGTGGAGGGCACCGGCGCTCTTCTTACGGGCGATCACATCATGGGCTGGAACACCACGGTGGTGGCGCCGCCGGAGGGCAGGATGGCCGACTATCTGCGTTCGCTGGAAAGGCTCATGCAGCGTTCCGAGGACATCTATTTCCCCGGCCACGGCGGCCGCGTGGATCAGGGGCGGCGGCTGGCGCGCATCTTCATCACGCACCGGAAATGGCGGGAGGCGCAGATCCTCGATTGTCTTCGTCAGGGGCTGGACACTATTGATTTAATAGTTCCCAGAATTTACGAAGGGATTGAGGCACATCTGATGATGGCCGCTTCCTACTCCGTCCTGTCCCATCTTGAGATGATGACAGAGAACGGCTCGGTTCAGTGTCAGGACCGTGCGACCCTGACATCCCGTTTTCGGCTCGCTGGCGCTCCCTAGCCCGCTGCGCCGCCCGCCGTTCTTTCCGTTTCCGCGCCTTTTCTGTGGCTTCTCGGGCGCGTTTTTCCCTCAGCGCCTCCTTCACGCGCTTCTCGCGCAGCGCGACCGCGCGTTCCAGCCGCTCAGCCTTGTCCAGCTCGTCCAGCCGTGTCTCCACCTCGGAAAACAGCGCGCGCACGCGATCCGCGTTGCGCCCCAGATCGTGATCGCCGTGACGCGAGGACGAACGCACATCCACCCGCGTCTGGCGCGAGCCGCCCGTGACGCGGATCACCACGTCGTCGGTGAAACCGAAGATCAGCGTGCGGTCCACAGCCTCGATCACGCCCGCCTGGCTCGCGGTGGGCGCGCGTTCGGAAACGACCCTCCAACTGAGCGTCTTAACAGCGTCGCGCACCGCGCCGAAGGCATCCTCCAGCGGGCGATCAACCCTCAAGGGCTTGATGTCGGGATAGGCAGTGGCCTGCAGTGGCGCCCCCTCGCGCTGATAGCTTGCCGGATTGGTTGCGGTGGTGTGGCGCGTCATCGTCAGCAGGTTGAAAGAAGGCGGGCTATCGGTGTCCGTGCTCACCTCGTGGATGCGGGGCAGCGTCAGAAGGCTCGGCAGCGACCACAGCGGCATCGCCAGCATCAGCATCCCGACGAACAGGCCTGTGACGGCTTTGCCAATCCCGGTATGACCTTCGCGCCAGATCGACACGAAGGCGCCGATCGCCAGTGCCACCGCGAGAACCGCTCCCGCGACTGCCACGCCGAAGAGCTTCATGGCGGCGGGTGTCGAGAGCGGCAGCGTCGGGGCTTTCGCGTCGAGACCGGGCGTCGGAAGCGGAACCTCGATCCCCAGTTGCGGGATGGAGTAATACGGGAAACCCAGCGTCAGATTGGGGATACCGAAACGGTGAAAAAGGAGCGTGAGCGTAAACAGTACCAGGAAGAGCAGCGCGATGCGCGCGCTCCACCTCGCTTTCCGCGATTTGTGCTGGTAATAACGCAAGGCTCAATTCCCGGTTTTTCGTGTCATATTAGCGGCGACATCTTAATAATTGCGATCTCAGTCTGGCACAACCCTTGCGAGAGAGCGTTTCCCGCGCTAGCCCATGTACGAGGAGGCGGAGGGCGATTCGGCGGCCCGTCCGCTGCAACCACGAGGACGCTCCGCCATGACGGCCGTTGCCAACCCATGCACGCGCGACATCGAAGCACTCATCCACCCTTATACGAACCTTGCCGCCTTCAGGGAAGCGGGGCCGCTCGTCCTTGATGAGGCCAAGGGTATCTCGGTGCGCGACTCGAGCGGCAAAACATATATCGACGGCATGGCCGGACTGTGGTGCGCCAGCCTCGGCTACGGTCATGCGGAGCTGATCGAGGCCGCGCGCGCCCAACTCGCCAGGCTTCCTTTCGCGCCTCTATACGGGGACCGGAGCAACGAGGCGGCCATCGCACTCGCCGAGAAACTGAAGGAAATATCGCCCGCACCCGCCTCGAAGATCTTTTTCACCTCATCGGCTTCGGAGGCGAACGAGACCCAGATCAAGCTCCTCTGGTATTACAACAATGCCTGCGGCCGGCCGCAGAAGAAGAAGATCATTTCGCGCAGGCGGGCCTATCACGGCGCGACGCTGGCTGCTGCCAGCCTGACCGGTCTGCCGGACAGTCACCACGATTTCGACCTGCCTTTCCCGTGGGTGCGCCATCTGACCTGTCCGCATCATTACCGTGAAGCCCTCCCCGGCGAATCGGAGGACGCCTTCGCCACGCGGCTCGCCGCCGAACTGGAGGACACCATCGAGCGCGAAGGGCCGCAGACGGTCGCGGCTTTCATCGCCGAGCCGGTTATGGCCACGGGCGGCGTGGTGGTGCCGCCAAAGAGCTACTTCCCGAAGATGCAGGCCGTGCTTGCGCGCCACGACATCTTTTTCATTGCGGATGAGGCCGTGTGCGGCCTGGGGCGCACGGGGAGCATGTTTGGCTCACAGACCTTCGGCCTGAGACCCCACAGCATCACCGCCGCCGAGTCGCTGACCTCGGGCTACGCGCCGCTCGCCGCCATCACCATTCCCGAGCAGATGTATCAGGCGATGCTCGATCAAAGCCGGAAGAACGGCCTGTTCGCCCACGGATACACCTGTTCCGGCCACCCGCTCGGTGCGGCTCTCGCGCTGAAAGTTCTGGAGATATTTGAGCGCGACGCCATTCTTGACCATGTGCGCGACGTGACGCCGGTCTTTCATATGCGGCTGAAGGCGCTGGGGCAGCATCCGCTCGTGGGCGAAGCGCGCGGGGTCGGGCTGATTGGCGGGATCGAACTGGTGGCGGACAAATGGACGAAGTGCCCCTTCACGCCGGTGGGGGTTGCCGGCGCGATGGCTGCCCGGTTCTGTGCGGAAGAGGGGCTTCTTGTCCGGGCGATGGGAGACACGCTCGTGCTGTGCCCGCCGCTCATCATTCGGGGCAGTGAAATCAACGAGCTGTTCGACCGCCTGACGCGCGCTCTGAACAAGACCGACGCGTGGCTCGCACGGGAGGGCTCCGGCGCGCTCAGGATGGCTGCCTGATAGCGAAAGCTATACTGAATTCAATGCGTTGTTCTCGTGAATTCATCCTGAGAGAGTTTTGAAAATACTTGCGGCAAGCTTGCTTGCGAGTTTTCTGTTGAGTGCACTGGCAAGAAAGGACTTGCAGTGCTATTATTTATAACTATTCACATGCATTTGATCACACGGGACTGAACTTTTTTCTCCAATCCGGCGACAAATGAGTTAACGGGCCTCAGAGCGCGTTCTCACCGGCGTTCACGCGCGGCAACAATCGCTGTTTCCGATAACCGGAGCGTCGTGCAGGTGGGGCGTGCGCATGGCCGGGGGTGAGGAGGACGACGGTTTGCAATAAGCGTTCGCGCCACTGACGAGGCACGGAGCGGGCCGTCCGGATGAATGGGGTTGTCAATGCGTCGTTTCAGTATTGCCTTACTGGTCTTGATCGTCCTGGGTTTCATTATGACCGTCCAGCGTGACGAACCGGGTACCCCGGTGTCTGTCGCCGATGCGGCGAAGAAGGAGGTCACGAAACAGCCGCCGGATGAACCGAAGCAGACGGCTGCCAAACCCGCGGTAGCCGACACGAAAGGTCCGGCGGAGCGCGAAGCCGTAGCAGCGACCGCCACGGTCGCTGAGGAAAAAGCGAAAAGCGGCGCAGCGGCCTCTGAACCTGCCCAGGAAGTGGTCGCGGTACCACCGCCTAAACCAGACACGAAACAGACGGCGGCGCGGACGTCGCCGGAGCCTGCTGCGCGGGAAGGCGAAACGGCCGGTCACACGACCAGTTCGGCCACCGCCACGAGGGATACGAAGGCCACTCACGCGGCATCCGGGTCCGCCGCGCAGGCGGGCAAGGCTTCAGCCAACCAAGCTGAGGCCGATCGGGCAGACTATCTGCCGCCGTGGCAGCGGGATGGGTCCCGCAGTGCCGACACCGGCAAGGAGAAGAAAAAGGCGGAGAAGTCGAAACCCAAGCGGAAAGCCGCTACCAATGCCAAGAAGCGCCGAAAGGTGACCCGCAAGGCCAAGCGGAGGAGCCGCCGCCGCGGTCGATCCGTTTACCGGACGGCCCCGACGAGCAGTTATGGCGACTGGGAGGAGGACGATTGGCGCTGGCGCCGCCGCCGGCGCCGCGGGCACTGCTACATCGCACGGGACGGCGTTCTGGAGTGTGATCGCGGAGGCGTCTATTTCGGGCGGTAAGTGCGTGGCGCTTGCGCAGGGCGCAGGATGCAAGGGGGATTCTGGCTGGTTTCGCGAGCCGGCCCGGGGAGGGTAGGGGAATTTCGAGAGCTGGATCTTGCTCGAACGCCGGCCCGCCCCCCTGCTGTGCTGCGCAGAACAGGGTGATGCATGTGCAGGCGATGGCGTGAGCGTTAGAGCTAGGAAACGGTTTGTCCCGTCTTTGCCCAGTCGGCGAGAAACTGCGCAAGCCCCTTGTCCGTCAACGGATGCGCTACCAGTTGGCGCAGCACGCCCGGCGGCACGGTCGCTACGTCCGCGCCTGCCAGCGCCGCCTGCGTCACATGCAGCGGATGGCGGATCGAGGCGGCCAGCACCTGGGTCTTCAACGCGGCATAGTTGCTGTAAATCGTGCGGATGTCGCGGATCAGCGCCATGCCGTCCTCGCCGACATCGTCGAGACGCCCGATGAACGGCGAAACGAAGGTCGCGCCTGCTTTGGCCGCCAGCAGCGCCTGATTGGCCGAGAAACAGAGGGTGACGTTGACCATGATGCCCTCGTCGGTAAGGGCGCGGCAGGCCTTCAGCCCGTCCCAGGTCAGCGGCACCTTGATGGCGACGTTGTGAGCGATCTTGGCCAGTTCGCGCGCTTCAGCGATCATGTCCTGGGTGGCGGTCGCGGTGACTTCGGCGCTGACCGGGCCGTCCACCGTCATGCAGATTTCGCGGACGACCTCGATGAGGTTGCGTCCCGTCTTGGCCACGAGCGAAGGGTTGGTGGTGACGCCATCGACCAGGCCGGTCGCGGCGAGATCGCGAATTTCATGGATATCCGCAGTATCGACGAAGAATTTCATGGCCGCCATCCTTCAGGAATGCGCATCCATTTTTACGCATTCGGTGATCGTGGGGCAACCTCGTAACCTCGCAATGCGGCGTTATCCCGCGCGAAGCGCCTCTGCAAAACGCACCGGCTCGCCCGCGGCCGCGGCGACAATCGCGCCGTCGCGCATCACGGCGTGCCCGCGGACGATGGTGGACACCGGCCAGCCGCGCAGACGCCGTCCCGCGAAAGGCGTCCAGCCGCAGCGGCTGGTGATCCAGTCGTCGCTGACCGTGCGCTCAGCCTTCATGTCCACGATGGTGAGATCGGCGTCGTAGCCGCGCGCGAGCCGCCCCTTGCCCGCGATGCCATAGATACGCGCCGGTCCCGCGCTGGTCAGGTCTACAAAGCGCGGAAGCGAAAGGCGTCCGGCATTGACGTGATCGAGCATCACCGGGACGAGCGTCTGCACCCCCGGCAGCCCGGAGGGGGATGCCGGGTAGGGATGGGCTTTTTCATCGAGTGTGTGGGGAGCGTGATCGGAACCGAGGCTGTCAACGGCGCCTTGCGCGAGCGCGTCCCAGAGCGCCGCTACCTGCCCGGCATCACGTAAAGGCGGGTTCATCTGAGCCCTCGTACCGAGGCGCGGGTAGGCGTCTTCGGCCGTCAGGGTGAGATGCTGTGGGGTGACTTCGGCGGTGGCGATGTCCTTGTTCGCCGCCAGGATGTCCATTTCTTCGGCGGTCGAGACATGGAGGACATGGACCCGGGCGCCCGCCTCGCGCGCCAGTTGCAAAAGGAGCCGCGTCGAGCGGATCGCGGCCTCGGCGTCGCGCCAGACGGTGTGGCTCGCCACATCGCCCTCGGCGCGTAGCGAGGCGCGTTCGCGCAGCCGGGCTTCGTCCTCGGAGTGGAAGGAGGCGCGGCGGCGGATCGTGGCGAGGAGGGCGCGAAGCGAGGTAGGGTCATCGACCAGCAGGTTGCCAGTGGACGATCCCATGAACACCTTTACGCCCGCCACGCCTTCCAGCGGCTCCAACTCCGCGAGGCTGGCGATGTTGTCCTTGGTCGCGCCCGCGTAGAAGGCGAAGTCGCAGAACATACGGCCGCGCGCGCGCGCCACCTTGTCCCGCAACGCCTCGGCGGTGGTCGAAGCCGGACGGGTGTTCGGCATCTCGAACACGGCGGTGACGCCGCCCAGTACGGCGGAGCGGCTGCCCGATTCAAGGTCTTCCTTGTGCTCGGCGCCGGGCTCGCGGAAATGGACGTGGCTGTCGATGACACCGGGCAGAACATGGAGACCGCGCGCGTCGAGCACCTCGCCGGCGGCATCGGGCGCGATACTGCCGAGCCGTGCGATGCGGCCGCCGGCGATGCCAATATCGCCCTGCCAGATGCCGTCATGATTGACGACGGTGCCGCCGCGGATGATGAGGTCGAACGTTTGCGCCATATCTGCTGCCACCGGTGCTGGCGGGCCACTCTCGCCGGTCCTCCCATCTTGCTGGTTGAGGACGGTGCCCGCGTTCAGGGGATGGATAGCGGTGGATGGCGCTCCATTCAAGGGAGGATAAGGTCAGCGGTAAAAGAGGTAGGAGCCGATAAGCGCGGTCGGCGCGCGGCCCCTTGCCCAGAGCGGCGCGCGGTCGTGGCGATGGCAGGAGACGGCGCCGCCGGTTTCGTCGGTGAGGTCGCCGGCCCAGACATGGCATGTCACGGCATAGAACCGGCACCAGTCGGTGAGGGGGGAAGGGGTGTCGAGCGCGCCGGGCTGCAGCCTGCCGGTCGCCTCGCGGAGGATCTGGCTGCAGATGCTTGCGACGCAAGGCGGGGTGTCGGAAGTGGACGCGGCGTGGGTGAGGCGGTTGCGAATGACCCAGGCGAGCGGCGCGCGTAGCGGGTCCAGGCCGCTGTCGTCCATGAGGGCGACGGTACGCGCGCAGAGGTCGAGATCGGCGGGGGTGAGGGTAAACGGCATGACTGCTGACCGGGCATTCTTGGGAGGCTTTCCGTAGCGCGGCAGAAAACCGTTGCACTGCAAATATATGCAGGAGGATGCTCACAGAAGAAGCACGGAGAAACCCGTATGTGGCTAGCACTTACGGCGTTCTGCTTAGGGCGCTGACTTCGGCCCGGGTGTTTGCTTCTCTACGGTTTCCGTTTCGGCCGGCCTTTCCTTCAGCAAGACGGCAGCCGCAGCGCTGAGCGCGGCCACCGCGCCGAAGATCTGGCTCCATTCCTGCTCGTTCAGCCCAAGCAGGCCGAGGCTGGCGAGAAATGCTGCCAGGCCGGCGAAGGTCGAGGGTTCCTTCAGGCGCTTCAGGATGTATTTCATCGTTGTCCTCATGAGTTGGCGGATTTCGCAGCGCAGGGCTTGGCGGGAGGCTTCAGGAGAGCCTGCGCGGCCGAGTGCGTGGCGAGGAGGCGGCGGGCGGCGCCGAGCACGAAGAACCGGGCCAGTCGTTGCCAGACCCCGCGTGCCTGCAAGCGGTTGGCGATGAACGCCGCCAGCAGGGCTTCAGGCCGGGCGGACGCCACCGCGGCGAGCGTAACCTTGCCGATCAAGCCATCGGTTTTGACGTTCAGCGCTTCCTGAAGAAGGCGCACCGCGCGTTCCGCCCCCTCGGCCACCGCGCAGTCGAAGACTGCGAGGTCGACGCCGGAGGGGAGCAGCCCGCATTTACAGGCATCCCAGAACGTCGAGCGGTAGATAGCGGCGGTTTCCTTCTTGGTCAGCGTGCGCAGCGCCTCGCCCGTGGCAGGCTGGCCGCGATGCCGCTCCAGCATGGCCGGGGTGATGCCACGATTGGCAGTCGTGGCGGCGTTAAAAAGCCGCTCGGACCAGCCACCGGCGAATGACAGGACATGCGCCAGGGCAGCGTTGAAGTTTTTCTGCAAGGGGGAACTCCGTCGGAAGGCGGTGGTGCGGGCTATGAGTCGCTCCCAGGGGGGCGTTTGAAGCGGTCGCGCAGAAACAGCCAGAGGCGCCCGCAGCCGAGAACGAGGCCGATAATGAGCGTCGCGGTGGTGAGGAACTGGTTGACCTGAGAAAGCAGCGGTCCCCAGGCGGGCGCGGCGACTAGACTGCCGGCGATCACCGTGTCGGGGACATTGTGGGAGGGATCGGTTTCGGGGGACATGGTCTTCCTGGAAAGGATAGGGCGGGCCGTGCGAGCTGCGGCGGCCTCAACTGACGACCGTGCCGTCGGTGACGCGGCGCCAGTCCGTACCGTCGGAGAAGGCGAGCACAGGGCCGCCGGTCTCGTCGCTGACGAAGGCGAGCGCGCCTGCGCCTGCCGCCGACGCCGAGGGCAAGCCGCTGACGGTGAAGCTGGCCACGCGCGGCACGCCGCTCGCGGACGCTACCAGCGTCAGGCCGGTGTGGAACGACGAACCGTCGGGTGAGACCTTGAAGCGGAAGTCATCATCGCCGATGCATCCGATCTCTGCACGCCCCGACCAGCCGGTCTGAAACAGAATGCTGGCGGTTGCGCCGCTGCCGGACTTGTTGAACTTGGCCTGGACGCCGCTGCCATTGTGCGTGAACAGCACCGTGTCGGCGGCGACGGCGAGCCGGTTCGTGGTGTCCGCGGTGGTGTTGACGCCGATCTGTCCGGCGTTTTGGGTCGAGCAGCCGGTCCAGGCGGCGCCGTCGAAGATGAAAAGCGCGCTTTCATCCGCGATCCAGGCGAGCCAGCCGGTTTGAGGTGTGTAATGCGCCCACGCGCCGTCCTGCCAGGCGGCGATCCGGCCATCCTGACCGGCCCACGCGCCCGTGGCGCCACTGGCCACGAGATAGCGCGCGCCCTCGGCGGGTGAGCCGGGCGGCGCCGTCAGGTCGCGGTCGAGGATGGCGAGCATCACGAGGGCGTCGAGGCGGACGAGCGCCTCGTTGTGGGTGACGTGCTTCTGCGATTGCGCCGCCTCGAGATAGGGAAGCGCAAGGTTCGGTGAGGTGGTCATTGGGGCGTCCTGTGGAATGATCGCGGGTAACGGGCAGCGCGAGGCAGCGCTCCGGGCTACGGAACGACCGCCTCACGCGCCGTTCCCCGGCCGTAGCTTGCGCTCATCTGATAGACCCGCACCGCATATGTGGACCGCGGAGCACCAAAATCGGCGGTCTGCTGGGCGGCGGTGTAGGTCGTGGTGGGGCTGGAGGCGGTGAAAGTGCGCTTGACGATGCCGCCATCCATGATGTCCACCTCGTAAGCCTCCGTTTCCTCCGCGAGTGGCACCTCGATACCCTGCCAACTGTCGCCGCCTTCCCTCGTCCGCCGTTTCCAGGAAAGGAGGAGATCTCCGCTGCCGTCGAAACTGCCGCGGATATAGCAAGGCGACAAGGGCCGGAGGCCCACGCCGCAGAAGGCGAAGCCGGGTTTTGATGTGTAGGCCGCGTGGCCGATATCACAGGAGGCGGGACCGTATTTCCAATTGTAGGTGAGGCCCACATCGTCCGACCTCATGTCCAGCTGGGTGACGGCCGCGTCAAGGAGGACGAAGCGCGCGCCCGCGGGCAGGGGATCGCGCATCGCGCCTTCCGTGCCGTATTGGCCGCGCAGGAGGCCGGATAAGTCATAAGTTGAGCCGGACACCAGCGCCGCCGAGGCGAATTGGATCACCTCCCATTCGCCATTCACGTTCTCAATGGCGGCAAGGTTTGCGCCGCCGAGCACCAGCAGTTCTTCGGCGCTCGCGAGCTGGCCGCCCGACAGTACGACCCGGAGGATGTTGCCACGGTCCCACCGCCCCGCGGGCCCGCTGTACAGATCGGTCGCGGTGGTCCCCATCGTTGCGGGCGTGCCGGCCAGAGCGACGAGTTCGTAGCCGGATGTAGCGGGCGAACGGTAGAACGCCACGCCACCGGGCCAGGGAGCCCCATAGGCCGCGACGGCTCCGGCATATGGCACCTCGTCGCCCCGGATCAGCGGCAGGTCGAGAAAGGCGGCTGCCTGCACGCCATAGGTTACCGGCGCGGAGGGAGAGGCATCGCGAGCGGGTACAACGACGGGACCGTAAAGTTGCGGCTCTATCGAAAGCGCCTCGATCTCGATGGCTTCGCCGAGATGCAGGCCCGTCAGCCGCAAAGCCTGAGACCGCTCTCCGGCCATGAGCGTCACCATGTCGGACGGATCGAGCGCCAGCCGCGACGGTGGAAGCGCAAATGCCGCCCGTTCGCGTGCGGCCCATGCTTCCTGCACCATGGTTTCGGCCATGGCGCGGGCGCTGGCGTAGGTCGTGACCACCGGGATCCGCGCCGAGGACACGCGGCCCGAGGCGCCCGCGATCCGGCGGCCTTCGGCGCTTCCTTGCGCGTAGTCGCGGTCGGCGTCGATAAAGGTGATTTTCGCCGCACAGGGCAGGTCGGTTTCCTGGCCGCGCGTAAGCTGGTAGAGCGGCGCCTCCGCCCGCGTTTCGACCAGGTCGTCCGGCGTCAGCGTTGCCATGCTCCCCTCGCGCCCGCGGTGCGTGAAGCGGACCTTCCCGTTCGACTCGAAACTGTCGAAGAAGTAGGCGGTTTCGAGCGGCTGGATCGCGTCGCGCGCGCTCATGACGCGGTCGATTACATAGCCTGACAGCGATCCGGAGAGCTGCGAAGCGTCGTAATCGGAAAAACCGAAATCATCCGCGATTTGCGCGACGGTCTCGGCGAGCGGAGCGTCGGCCGTGCGGCCTGTCAGCCAGTGTCCGAGCTGCCAGTTGCTGCCATCCGCCCAGACACTGCGCCACGCTGGAAATGCGGGATAGGGACGCGCATCCCAGGTGTAGAGCATGATCCGGCCGACATCGACCATGCGGCCCGTATAGATGCTGCTCTCGGGGTTCTGCGCTTCCGCGAAATCCGATGTGGTTGGATCGTACCATTCGAGGAAT
Source organism: Rhodomicrobiaceae bacterium (assembly GCA_050290865.1). Taxonomy (GTDB): domain Bacteria; phylum Pseudomonadota; class Alphaproteobacteria; order Rhizobiales; family Rhodomicrobiaceae; genus JARRLC01. The sequence goes on from JBNKIW010000005.1 coordinate 167,511, forward strand.
GCGCGGGCATAGCGCCGTTGCATCAGGTCGTCGCGTGTGCCGCGTGAGAAGCAGGGGAGGGCGCTCTCGGCACTCTTGGGGTCGTAGAAGACGTTGGGCTGATTGGCGCCCTTGTCGACAGCCGGGCATCCCAGTTCCGTGAGCCAGATGGGTTTGCTTTCGGGCGTCCACGGTGTTGGCGTTGGGCTTTCGGTGCCGCCTGGCCGGTCGAAATGCGTGCTGCTCCACCACGAATGGATGTCTTTGTACCGGAACACCCAGGGCTTGCCGTAGCCATCTGTAATGTTCGTGCGCTGCTGGGCGGCGCGGTCATCGAGCGAAGCGTAATACCAGTCGAACCCTTCGCCGCCGGCGATATTGCTCTTCAGATAGCTCAGGTCGTGAATTGAGCGCGTGCCGGCCACGTAATCGAGATGATCCGTGCCGTCACGCCAGTCGGAGAGCGGCCAGTAGCAGTCGATGCCGATGGCGTCGATATCGGGGCTCGCCCACAGCGGATCGAGATGAAAGAACACGTCGCCCGAGTCGTCGGCAGGCTGATGGCCGAAATACTCGCTCCAGTCCGCGGCGTAGGTCAGCGTCGCCTCGGGGAGGATAGCGGCGACATCCGCGGCGAGGCTGATCAGCGCCTGCACGAAAGGATAGGTCGAGGCGCTGTCACGCAACTGGGAAAGGCCGCGCATCTCCGAACCGATAATGAACGCGTCCACGCCGCCCGCAAGCTCGCAAAGCTTCGCCGAATGCAGGGTGAAACGGCGGTAACTCCATTCGTCCGGGCCGGAATAGACCACCTCGCCGTCGACGATGGTGAAGTCGGAGGGAGCCGCTGTTCCGACGAAAGCGGCGACCTGGGTTGCGGCGGCGGCCGTCTTGTCGGGCGTGCCCGGCTGGTCGGGCGCTGGCGAGCAGGTGATACGGCCGCGCCAGGGATAGGCGGGCTGGCCGGTGTCGCCGGTGTATGGGTCGGGAAGGGTGTTGTCGGCGGCAACGTCCATCAGGAAGAAAGGCGTGAAGACGACCTCCAGCCCGCGCGCCCTCAGGTCGGCGATGGCGGCGACGACCGTGTTGTCCGACGGTGTCCCGCCATACGCCGCGACGCCGTCATGGGTCGAGACCATCTCCGCGTCTGCGCGCGTCAGGCCTGCCACGCCCCAATCGATCGGCGTGGTGCCGGTGCCCTTGTCGTGCGTGTCGACCTTCGGCCTGACGGTGCAGTCGCCGCAGCGGAGATCGTCCCCGAACCACGCCACGAATAGCGAGACGGCGCCGCAGTTCGGCAGCGTCTCCTGGAGTTGATCCAGCGAGGCCGCCCAGTCGGAGTCGGCGAGATTCGTATGGCGGTTCTCGGAATAGGTGACGCCACCGCCGCCATCGACGCGCACTTCCTCGGGATGATAGACGAACTCCCCCGCCGCCGGGATCATGGTCACGCCGCGAACGGAGTCTTCGAAGCTGTCCACCGCGCGGAACACCTCGAAATTGAGCTGCGGGATGCGATTGCCGAAATCGGCCAGTGGCAGACGTTCGAACACGATATAGGCCAGACCGCGATAGGCGGGAGCCATGCCGGCCCCTTCCTTCGCTTCGATCAGGCTGTCGGGCATCTGATCCTCACTGCCCGTATACAGCCGCCACGTATAATCCGTAAGCGCGAATTCCTCGCCGTCGGCCCAGACCCGCCCCAGCCGCGTGATTTCGCCCTCGCACAGTGCCACGGCGAAATTGGCATAATAGCGGTAGGTGTTGCCGGAGGCGCCGCTCGTTCCGCCGAGCCCCTTGCCGCCGCCCGTGCTTTCGGCCGACACCTGCTCTTCGAAATGCGTGGCCCAGATGATCTGTCCGCCAAGCCGGGCGCGGCCGTACAGGCGCGGGATGTGCGCCCCATCCGTGGACGCGGTCACGGTGAGATCGGCGAGGCGTGGTCCGTCGCGAACTGTGTTTTGTCCGGTTGCGCCGAAAAGCGCGTTGTCGATGTAGGCACCCGCGAGACCGCCGAGTGCACGGCCGACGGTGGCGCCCGTCAGCGAAGCGCCAAGGAAGGAAAATCCCGCTGGCAGGAGAGCGCCGCCCGCAGCGGCGCCTACCACGGAAAGCGCAAGAGTGGCCATGTCGGTGTCGCCTTGAGGGTTCTACAGGGTGAGGGAGATGCCGACGCCGAACGTCCGTGCGGGGCCGGACGGATAGGTCGTGCCGCCGCCTGTGGCCTGGCCGTAGGCCGCGAAAGCACCGCGCGCGGCGACCAGACGCCGGGTCGAGGCGAGCGCGCAGGGCTGACCATTCGACCAGAGAATGGCGGGGGCAGGAGCCGTATGGCGGGCCGCTCGCTCCACAGCGGGGCTGAGCGACGCGGTGAAGAGGGCGCTGCCGCTGGTGATGCGGCGTGCAAGTCCAAGCGCCGCGGCCTTGCCGCCAAAGCCGATCCCGCCTGCGGCAGCAACGAGCACCCCCGCCACGACGCGCATGCCGGCGCCTCCCCCGGAAGTGGCTAAGCTGCCAACAGAGGTAAGAAGATACCGGAGCACCCCAATGCCAGACTCCTGGCCTGAGGCTGCTATTGAGGCATATTCCGCCAGGACTCTCCGGCCTTTGGTAACAACTGCGGACTGCCCGCTAGCGGCAATTATGGCCCTTATCGCCGACAGAACGAATCCCCGCCGGAGCAGGGCGAAGGCGCTGAGCGCGAAACTGCCATTGCTGGCCACCAGCCTGCGGCTGATTGTGCCGTTTGCTGCTTGGCCCGACGTCACGAAATCGCCCGCGGTGGCGGCGAGGGTATGCGTAAGCGCTCCTTCGCCAGCCGCAGGAAGAAGCACCTGAAACGACCAGTTCATAATCTCTTTTGCCCTATGGCTTGGGACCGGAGGATTTCTGGGTGTTGCTTGGCGCGGCGCGGGCGGCGGGGTGGATACCTGCTCTCCGGTCGTGCAGCGAGGCAACGAAACTCTTCAGGCTACCTTCGAAATCCGCCAGTTGATTGTCCGATCGGTGCCGCCGATCTTCCTGACGGTCATGTCCCAGCCGATGCCGAGCACCAGCGAGGGCGACACCCACACCGGCGCCGTTTGCGCGTTGGCGAAGCGTGCTGAATAGACCTCTCTCTGCGTGTCGCCGGTGCGGACCTTCTCGTAAACCTTGAATTCGAACACGTCGCCGGCAGCCACCGCGTTGAGGTCGAGGAACGCCTGATAAACGCCCGCTGTTGTATCGGCATCGGGGCCCGCGGTGTCGGTGGTCAGGCTGTGCTCGGTAGTGCTCACCGCCTCGGTGCCGGTGTAGGCTTCAACGGTAATGGTCATTTTTTCTCCAGTCTGCGCATCCGCGCAGCCTATTTGGCCCACTTGGCCGTGGGCCCCAGGTGCAAACTAATCAGCATAGTGGCCGTGGCCGCGGAGCGATGCCGATGAGTTACTCCCTCTTCGGGGCCCGCGGCTAAGCGGGCAAGAGCCGGGCGAATGCCCGGCGAGCGAGCGAAGCGAGCCAGAGCTAATGAACCGCGTAAACGGCAACGTCGAACTCGTAGCCCGTACCGCCACCGACACGCTCGCCGCGCGCTTGAAACTGCGCTCCGGCTGGCAAACTGGTAAAAACCGGACCGGAAGGCGGAAAATTGCAGGTGCTTTCGCTTCCGGTATTCTGCTTGCAGACTGTCGGGCCGATCTGTTCGCCTCCGACACCAAATTGCCAGCGGTAGAACGCATTTACCATCTGGAACCCAGATTGATACTGCCCATGAATGGCGAATTGCACCGCGCCGCAGGCTTCCGATAGCGGCGAGCCAATATCACCCCACGATGAATATACCCCGCTGCCAGGTGTGTGGGCTGCCCCTTTGCTCGTGGATGCATTGATGCCGATGGCCGTGACACGCTGGCCGCACCACCATGCTTCCGGGTGGCGATTGCCGCCATAGGCAACGATGCCGACATAGGCGTCACTCGGCGACGCCAACGCCGACTGTGCCCTCACGGCGACCGTTGCCCCAGCCGGTATCCAGACCGGAAGATCATACCAGAGGTTCATGGCGAATGGCGGGTTGCCCGCCTGCGATCCTGGCTGAAATCCCCCACAGAGGTCGGGAATGAGCACGCTGTAACTCGACCCACCCGCGGGATCGACCATCACGTCGAACAGGGCGGAGCTGTCATTGCCGCTGTCATAGGTGCCCTGAATGCCGATGCGCAGAAATTCGACGTCATGCGCGAGTGCGGAGAGCACCTGCGCCGCCGAACCCTTGACGTTCGAGCCGCCGGGCGTCACCGCGGTGCCCGGTGCGGTAATTGCCGCCGTGGCGCCGAAATTGTCCGAGCAATAGGCCCAGGACGGGCCAGTGGGAAGGATGAGGGACATTCGCCAAACCTCTTCAAGCGATCTGCAGCACGCCGTCGGTGGCGCTGAAATCGACGGTGACGCTTTCGCCGTCGGCGAGCGTGATCGAAGAACCGTAGTCCCACCAGCCGATAAGCGGCTTGTCCGTGGCCGTATCGTCCATGAGAACGAAATACTGGAACGGGCCGATGCTGCCGCCGGAAGCGGTGATGGTCAGGTCGTCGAGGACCAGTTTGTAGGTGCCGCCGGTCTGGCCGGACGAGGCGACAGAGGCAGCCTCGCCGCCTGCGGTATATCCGTTGCCGCCGGTAATCTCCGTCAGATCGGCGTAAACGCTGTTCGTAGATTGGGGCGCGGTGTCCGTCAGCACGATCTTGAGCGCATCCGTCTCAAGATTGAACACCTTCTCCGCGAGATTCTCGACGAAAGAGTCAAATTTGTTGAAAGCGGCCATGGGGGTACCTCGTGTGAAAAGGGTGATCGGGGTGAAAGGGGCGTGTGCGGCCAGTGCCGCACGATCATCCGCGATGATGGGCTTCTGCGGGCGCAGCCGTAGAAGACAGAAAAGCAGACGAAGGAGGAGAGAAACGGTGCGTGTGTGCAGCCTTCTCTTGAGAAAGCGCCTTGAGAGAGAACCTGCCGCCCGGAGCCATAGCCGGGTGTCCATTCAATACAGAGCCCACAGATTGCTGGCGGTGCCGCCCAGCTTCACGCGACGGACCCCGATGGGATTGTAGCCCTGTTGCAGCGGGACGCCGGAACGTTCAGCGCCGCTGGCGTCGATGAGCGTTGCCGACCCTGCCGTCCCCACCAGAAGCGCGCGGCAGATCCCTTCGGGGAGATCGTTGTCATCGTCGGGTGAGACTGGGATTAGCTTGAATGCAGGCGCATTGAGGCCGCGGTTGTGGGTGCCGAATGGATTGGACATGGTTCGCTTCCTGTGGTGAGGGGCGGTGTTGCCGCTCCTGCTATTCCGCTAATGGGATGGAGCGGCATCTTGCGGCCGTTGCGGCCAGGAGAATGCAGCGGCGATGCGGCGTCGCCACCAGGAACAGAGGGTGACTTCGGAAACCGGGCCGTTTTCGAATGCGTGGATCATCCTCCATCCGGCGCCGGATGCAGAAGGAATGCCGGGGGTTGAGGAAATAATGGCGCAATGCTTGGCCATGGCTCCGGGACGCAGGCGGAAGATCACGGCGTCGCCGGGAGCGAAAGGCTGATCGCGCGCGCGCTCGATGAGATGCCGCCGCGCAGCCTCGATCAGCGTTTCCGTGCCCGTCGCCTCGGCCAGGTCGCGGCTGTATGGGGGAGGCTCCTGCGGAGGGCGCCCATACAGCTCAGCATACACACCACGCAAGAGCCCCAGGCAGTCACAGCCGACGCCTTTTGCCGCGGCCTGATGATGATACGGAGTGCCGAGCCAGGAGCGCGCGACCGCGACAATGTCATCTGCGGTCATTCGAAAACACCCCGAAGCTGGCTGTATTCGTCATAGAGTCTGCGCACCTGGTACAGTAGATTTCGTGCTCGCCGCTGTTTCGACACATCATGCATGTCGTCGATGAGGCTTTCGGCGATGTCCCATGAGGAGGGAACATCCCAGGCGTCAGCCACAGTCCCCATTGCGGGAGTTCCGGTCAGGCTGTACAGGTCGTACCAGACCGAAAGCGCTTTGACCTGAACGTTCTGCATCTTCCGGGCGACGTTCGCCGTTCCGTATGCGCTGGCCTTCGTCCAATCCGTCATCAGGCAATACTCCCACCATCGTTGGCTGGATCGCCCGGGGCGGGCGTCGCCAGCACATAGCTGTTGCCGGGAATGTGCGGAAACCCGCGAAAGTGCAGTTCGTTAGAGAATTTCGTTCTGCACGTTGCGAAGGTTTTGTCGCAACCTGCGGTGATGGTGAACGCATCGCCAGGAGCGATCGTCGAGGCCATCGATCGCCAGAGCTCAATCTGGACCGCCCCCTCAGTGCTCAGTGCGTGCCGTCTGACCTCCATCCGATGGCCGATGTTGGCGCCGCTCGTCCACGTTACTTCGCCGCCGGCAAACCATCCGTCCGCGAAGCTATCCAATCCGGATACAGTGAGCGAATAGGGTGTGTCCGCCGCAACGACGGCTCCGGCTGCCCGGTAGGCGGGAGCATCGCTATCGACCGTGCAGCGAGCGTCGCCAAGGCAGGCATCGCAGGCATACTGATAGATGCGTCCCTTGTCCTGACCGAGACCTTGCGTAAGGCTGCGAAGTTCGACAGTGAACGCGTTCTGACCGCGTTTCACCTCACCTGTCATCCCGGACATCATCAGCACACGCTGACCGGTTGCGGTCCAATTCACCCGCCAGATTTCGACTCTCGCACCGTCGAACAGTCCGGCATTAAGGTCTCTTTCGGTCAAATATCCGGACTTCAACGCGCCGGACACGTCCAGATTGTCCACCGAAAGCCCGACACTCGACTGAATATCGGTGCCGGTAAATCCGCTTGCGGCCTCGAACACCGTGCCATTGAATACGAGATCTTCATCGTGGTCGGTGAAACCGTAGACGGTGCCATCGGTGCGCGTCAGCCGCCAGCACCAGGCGAGCGTCGTCGTGCCCGTGTCGAGATGGGCCTGCAGCCCCGCAGGAAGATCTTTCATATGCGGATCTCCACGACGGGGATGCTGGGGATCGAGCCGTGGCGGAAGCCGTCGAGGTTCACTTCCAGCCTGTCGGCGTCGAAACGGACGGGAACGTCGAATTCGAATCCGGCCGTGACCGCGGCTCCCTCTGGCGGGATGCTCTGAGCGTCGAAGGTGACGATGCCGGTCGCGGCGTCACAGACGAAATCCGTGCCCTCCGTTTGCAGCGTACCGGAAACGGCGATCTGAACCGTCCCCGCGATCGGCTTGGCTACGGTCCGCAACCACGGGGCGTAGGCCGAGCCATAGCATTTGACGAGTTGGAACGAATCCGTGACGCCGTCGCCGGTGCCAATGGCCTGATCGGTGGCAGACGGCGCGTTGGTTGCGGGACAGCTCTTGAAATCGAGGTGATCCTTCCAGCGGAAACCGTGCAGGCGTCCGCGCCGTTCTTCGAAGAAGGCTATCACAGCTTCCAGGTCGACGATGGTCTTTACACCATAACCCGCATTGTAGACGCGGCGGCTGGCGGCCCAGCGCTGGTTACGTTCCTCGGCACCCGAGCCGAGGACGACGATCTCCGTACGGCGTTCCGGTCCTCCGGAGGCCCCCAGTGAGATCGCGGTGGGGAAACGCACTTCATGAAAGGCCATGTCCAAATGTCCGCTATAGCTACAATGGTTCGCCGCTCAGGCTAAGGTTCCGGGCCAGGGCGGCGGTGAGGTCAGGAATTCCGCTGGCCGCGGTGAACGGCGCGTGAAAGCATTGCCGCAATCTGACCTTCTGACCGGCGAAAGCTTTCGGCGTCGGTCGCGGTAACGGTCATGTGGATCGTAACCGGGCTTGAGCTTCCCGTGGCGTGAACGCCAAGGCGCCCATCGGCTCCCCGGGCCAGAGGCACGATCGCCTCTGGTCCGGCCTCACCAGCGAGACCTGCCCGTCCGCTGCCGAGCGGAAATATCATCGGCGCAGAGATGACGCCGCCGTTTGCGAAAGGCTGTGGCATCGGCGAACCGACCATGCCGCCCTTCGCAAAGCCGAGGAGATGTTTGAACAGATCGGTGAAGCCGCCGCCCGCCACGCTCTGCAGCGGCTGCAGCGCGCCGCGCAGTGAAAGCCGGGACAGATCGAGCGCCAAAGAGCGCAGCGTCGTTCCGAGGCTTTCTCCAGAGTACACCGCTTCTTCGAAAGCTCCACTGATCCGCTTGCCGAAGGCATCGCCCAGGCGTTCGAGATCCTTCAGCTTGCGGCGTGCGTCGCTGGTATCGGCGCTGATCTGCACGGAGAGACTGGCGACATGATCTGCCATGACGGGTTTTCCTATACGTCCGGAAAGCGCTGAATAAGCGCCGCTAGGTCGGTGCGGTGGAGCGGGGGCGTTCCGCCTGATGATGGCGTGCCAGCGAGGCCTTGCAGAGCAAGCGTCAATTCGCGTGGCGTCATCGCCCAGAAGGCGTTTGGCGGCAGGCGTAGCAGGCCCAGTCCGGCAGTGATCACGTCATCCCATGGGAAGGGCGCCGGACAGGCTGCGCCTCCGGCGCTCGCGGCTTTCCCGGCGCGGCGGCCTCCTCAGCCCGCCGTTCTTCCGGCATACCGAAGGTCGCAGCGAGCAGCCGCACGACGATATCCACGAAACCCGCGGCGCCGTCCTCCGCGTGCATCTGCGCAACCTCCGCCTCGGTGCAGTCATGGCCGCCACCGCGCAGGCCGGCGGCCACGATGCGGATTGCGTCGTACGCACTCAGCCGTCCGGTTTGGAAACGCTCCGCCAGCGCCAGCATGTCTTCGGCGCCGAACGCGGTTTCCAATTCGGCAAGCGCACCGAGCGTCAGGCACAACGGATAAGGACGGTCATTCAAAACCGCCTCGATTTCACCGCGATGGCGGTTGACCATGCGCGCCTCCCCTCAAAGTGCCGTAAAAGTCAGCTCTCCAGCTGATTCAAGCGCAACCTCGAAACTCATCTCGTTGTCGTGGTTACCGGAGTATTGCAGCGACGTGATTTGAAATGGTCCGGCGATAGTGCCGAAGTCCGGCACGACGATCTGCCAATCGTGGATGGTTCCGGCGAAGCATGCCTCGCGCATGAGGGTATCCGAGCTTGCGTCTTTGAATAAGCCGCTACCGGACATTTTGGCCGACTTCACCCCTGCTCCGGCCAGCAGCTCGCGCCATTCGCCGGCGGACTCGGCGTGCGTGATGTCCACCGTTGCCGCGTTGATGTCGATGCTGCGGGCACGAAGTCCCGCAATAGTCGTGAAGTTGCCTGTTCCAGTCGGGTCGATTTTGAGCAAGAGATCTTTGCCGCGTTGAGCCGCCATAGGGTGTCTCCAGAATACCGCTTTGGGAAGGGGGGAGAATTCACTGCTCCACCGGCTCCGTCACGGCGCGGAAGCGGACGATGCCGTGGAGGGTCTTGCCGTCCTCATCGCGCCTGAGTTCGGAGTATTGGTGGTCGAGGGTGATCAGCCGGTGGTCGTCGAGGCTCAGTTCCGCATCATCGAGCACAGCCCGCGCAGCGTCGGCGATCTCGCAGACCTCGCGCTTTCCATCATACCGCGACCAGACATGCAGCAGGAGAATGTGCTCCGCACCCGTTTCGGTGCCGGTGCTCCAATCCCGGGTCTGCGTCTGATCGATCACGATGTAGGGGAAGGCCGAACCCTGCGGGACCGAGTCGAAAATACGATCCGGCCCCAGCAGGGCGGTGAGCGGAGCGTCCGCAGACAGTGCAGTATAAACGGATTTCTGCAGACCCCAGGCAGCACTGGTCATGGGCATATGTCCTCAAATCAGCCGCGTACGGCACGTGTCAGCCAATCGCCGAGACGGCGTTCGATTGCCGGACGGGCGTCTTCGAACGCGGGGGCGAGCCAGGGCGTCGCGGGCCTCTGAAGGCCGCCATGTTCAAGGTGCCATCCGTGGTCGAGCGGCGTGGACAGGGTGTAGCTGAGGCCGCTGCCATCGCGCGTCACCGTCAGGGACTTCGCCAGCGCGCCAGTGTGACTGTTCGGCGGTTGGCCGTCAGAGAGCCTTGCAACAGCGGCATCGCGAACTTGGCTGGCCGCATCTTCGAGAGCATCGGCAAGCCCGTCAAGGTTCGCCAAGTGGGACAGGCTCGCCGTCAGGTCAGGCAGCCTCCCGAGTCGTATGCTGATCTTCATAGCCAGCGTCTCTGGCACTGGCAGCGGAGGTGCCGGCGGCGGCCTTCCATGTCGAGGACCGAGAGAACCTCGAAGACTTGCCCGCCCGTCCGGAAGCGCATCGCCGGGACGACATCCTCCCGATAACGGATCGTGATGACAACGTTCGCCTCGCCCGCGATACCGCCCGCCTCGACGCGCTCGGTGCCGTTTCGCATGGTGATGCCCCCCCAGATCTCGTCCACGGTCTCCCATGTCACGGCCGCGCCGCCGCCGCTGTCAGCCGCGCGCAACGCGCGTTCGAGCAGAAGCCGGTGGCTCATCCGTCCAATCGGCACACGGATCGGGGCGCTCATAGCCTCGTCTCCCGGTACGGGGCGAGGAGGCTGGCGACCGTGAGCGGCACCAGTTCCGCGTCGTCGCCGATTGAGACTGGCTCGCGCGCCTCGTACCAATGCGCCACAAGCAGCCTGATCGCGTGGCGCAGCGGCTCCGGCACATCTTCCGCATTTGCGCCATGGCCAGCGGTGAAGGCGATCTCGATGCCGTTCAAGTCGCGCCCGGGGACCGGCCAGGCTTGCGTTCCGGCGCGCGCGAGCCGCGGACGCCGTGAAACGGTATCGGCATAAAACAGGCTCGCATCAAGGGTCATCCAGCTTCCGCTCGGGCTGTAAAGGCGAACGGCGTCGATGCTGATGAGCGGCGCCAGAGGCAACTCGGTGTACGGCTTATCCGGCCAGTGGTCGAGATACAGCGCCCAGCTCTGACTGATGAGGGCGACCCCGAGCGCTTGTTCGACATGGAGGCGAGCGGCGAGGATGAGACTGGAGACCAGCGTATCCTCGGCATCAGAATCGATCCGGCAATGGGCTTTGGCCTCCTCGAGCGAAACGGGCTCGGTCGCGGGGCCGGCGGTGAGGATGAGCGGCATGAAGCAGCCTCGTGCTCGTAAAGAGGAGTGTAAGGAACGAGAGGACTTAGGCGGAAAAGATCTGCGCGCGGGCGACCGCATGGAAAGGGGGGCTTCCTTGCGCCTATGGGAGCGCGACCGAATACGGTCTCGCGGAAGCCCGCGCGCAGCTGCGGCCACGGCAGGGAGGGGCGCCGGGGCCGCGCTCTCGGACGCCTTAGTGGGTGAGACGCCCGAAGAGCAGTGCTTGAGATGATCGAAACCCCAAAATGGCCGCGGTGGATACGTCGTAGCTCTACGTATCTCCGCCTGCTGAGTGGGGAATGTCACTGGGGCTTGCGGCCTGTCAGGGCTTGCGCGGCGATGACGGAGCCATAGAAACGCCATGTTTCAAGGTTTTTGGCGGGCGCGCTTGGCCGATGCGACGGCATCGGCCAGATTGTTGCGTGCACGCAACAGCTTGCATGTTTCTTCCAGCCTTAGCGGGAATAGGGAATACGGCCCCAGCTTTTCCACAAAGTTGCCCGTCGCGCGAATGGCGAGTTACGCCGTCCCGAACTTCAACAGCTTTATGGCGTTGAAATCCTGTACGCCCCCGCCGACGCGCTTCGTGGTGTAGAACAGCACGTAGGGTTTGGCACTGAAGGGATCGCGCAGGATGCGGATACCGATGCGGTCCACGACCAGATAGCCGCGCTGAAAGTCGCCGAAAGCGATCGCGAGGCTGTCCGTGTCGATGTCGGGCATATCCTCGGTTTCGGCGATGGGGAAGGTCATCAGCGTGGCGCCTTGGCCCGCCTGTTCGCCCGGCCGCCAGATGTAGTTGCCGTCACCGTCCTTGATCTTTCGGATTTCGGCCTGCGTGGAGCGGTTCATCACCCAGTGCGCATTGGCGCGGTAGGCCGATTTCAGCGCGTAGACGAAGTCGATGAGTTTGTCGGCCGGGTCTGTCGCAGGCCAGTCGCCGTCGGCGCCGGTCGTCAGATAACCGATCTTGCCCCATTGCCATGACGCGTCGTCGACGGTGTCATAGCTGAGGAAGCCTTTCGGCATGGAGACGCCGTCACCGGAGACAAAGGCGGTGTTCTCCTGCTCCGCGAAGGCGAGGCGCACTTCCTCGGCGACCCATTCGTCGATGTTGACAGCCGCGTCATCCAGAAGCGTCTGCGTCGCCGCGGGCATGGCGTAGAGTTCCATGGTGGGGAAGGCGAGCTCGGCTAGTGTAGGCGTATTCGTCTGCGCCCGGCTGCCGGTCTCGGCTGCCCACCCGGTTGCCGCACCGCTAATTGCGAACGGTTTCTTGTAGGTGCTGGACGACACCTGGCGGACGGCCGAAATCGCGCGGATGGGCGATGCTTCGGTGAGCGCGCGCATGACGCCCGCCTCGACCTCCTGCGGCACCAGATAGCCGCCATCGGCGCCGCTGCCGGCAGACAGTGCCTTCTCCTCCAGCATGCGGAGATTACTTGCTTCGCCATGGCGCACATAGGCCTCGAAGGCTGCTTTGTGTTCGGAGCCCGCCGCAGAACGCGGAGCCGTACCGCCACGCTGCGGGCGCGCTGCCTTCAGGACCAGATCGTCGACCGTCCGCTTGGTTTCGTCGAGCGCGCGGTTGATGCGGTCGAGCTTGTCTTCGGTGACGGCGTCGGTCGCCATCCGGGTTTCGAGCTGCGCCAGGCGCTCGTCGTTGGTTTCCTTGAAGGCCTCGAAGGTACGCAGAACGCCATCATACGCGTCCCCGATGTCGGAAGCCGCGGGCCGCACGGCCTTATTCTCCCAGCAGCCGGGAGCGGAATGTTCGGTCATGTCATCCTCATGAGGTTTTGAGAAAAAGGGACGCCCTCGCCCGGCCGCGCGCTTCGCCGCTCCTGGGTCGGGCGGCGGGTGGCGGGATAGGGACTCCGCGGGGCGGCCATTGGGGAAGGAGAGATGGCCGCCGGGCGAGGCCGGGCGAGGGGAAATGCTGCCGTCGCGCTTGACTTAATTGCCGACACGCGCGCTCCGGGCAGCATGGGGAACGTGACGATGGAGATTTCCCACAGATCGATGTCATACAGGCGACGCCGGCCGGTGCGGGCGTCGCGCACCGCACGCCGGGCGCGGAAGCCGATGGACAGGCCGTCGAGCGCCTGCCCGCGGATCAGCGCCAGGATTTCGCGGGCACGGGGCGCCTCGCCGATGAGGTGACCACGCACGAACAGTCCGCGCGCATCCTCGCGGATTTCGTCCCAGGCGCCGATAGGCTGAGACGGATCATGCTGGAAGAGCATGCGGATGCCGCTCGCACCCCGCTGGCTGAGGGCGGTGCGGAAGGCCCCGGGGACGACGATGTCGCGGCCCTGGTCTTCGATGCCGAACAGGCTGGCGTAGCCCTCGATGCGGTTGCCGGCGCGAGCCAGAGCAGGCGCAATTGATGATGAGGAGGTCAAGCCGTCACTCCAAGGAAGAACAGCCGCTCGCGTCGATGTCTGGCGGCAAGGGATCAGCGGGGTGCGGATGCAGGCAGAGCAGGTGTCTTATTCGCCCGCATCCAGCGGCGGCATGCCCACGGCGGCGCGCTTTTCATCCGTGGTGATGAAATCCGCCCGCTGCACGCGCTCCCACAGTGCTGTGCGCTCGGTGCTGAGTGCCTCGACATGGTCGAGAGCCGGACGCAGTTCCAGGCGCTCGCCGTACATCGGCGAGAGCCAGGCCGACAGCGCCTTCAGCGTACGGTTGACCAGGACGAGGACGGTCTGCCGCCAGAAGACACGGTTGGCCTCGCTATAATTTGAGTAAGTGTTATCGCCCGGAATGCCGAGCAGCATGGGCGGCACGCCCAGGGCCAGCGCGATTTCGCGCGCGGCGACATGCTTGGCTTCGATGAAATCCATGTCCTTGGGTGACAGCGACATGGTCTTCCAGTCTAGCCCGCCCTCAAGTAGGAGCGGACGCCCGGCATTCATCGCGCCCTGGTAGTTCTCCTCCAGTTCGGCCTTCAGCCGCGCGAACTGATCCTCAGAAAGATGTCCGTCGCCGGTGGTGTAGACCAGCGCGCCCGAGGGGCGTGCGGCGTTATCGAGCAGCGCCTTGTTCCAGGCGCTCGCAGCGTTGTGCAGGTCGATCGCCGTACTGGCGGACTCGATCGGGCTCATGCCGTAATAGTCGTTGGACGGATTGAACAGCGCCATATGCAGGATCGGGCGCTGCCCCAGACCGGGTACATGGGCAAAACGCACGGTCATGCCGTTCACGGTATATTCGTAGGCTTCCGGCCAGCCATCCGCTCCCGCCACGACCTTCATGCGGTCGGGGCGCAGGACGTGCAGCTCGCGGACTTCGCCTCCGGTGCTCACCGCCTCCATATAGGCGTTGCCTGCGATCAGCAGGTAGCCGTACCAGTCCTCGAGCAGATCCGGACCGCACGCCGCCGCATTCGGGCGGGCGAGAAGCGTGAGCAGCGGATGCTCCCGTATCTCGTGGGCACCGTCGAAAAGCCGCAAGGGGACCGATGATGCCGCCTCGGCGATCATCCGCACACCGCGGTAGACGATCGGGTTGCGCGCGTATCCTTCGCGGGCAAAGGCGGCGTAGTCGCGCGGCGACCAGACCGGCTGGCCAATCGAGTGCAGGGCGATGAGCGGCGCCGTGGCGCTCGCCTTGCAGGCGGGCGCAGTGACGGGTTTTGTGCCGCGCAGAAGCGTGGCGGTACGTTGCCAGAGGGACATGGGAAGCCTTGGAGTCATATCGCCGGGTGGCGGGGCTGAAGGATGAGCACAGTGTCCGGAATTGAGTTATTCCGTTATTTGGATGATCGGGCGCCGTTCGCGGAGGCGTCAGTACGAAGCCCGAGGGCTGTTGCTTTCAAAGCACGCCATGGTTGTGATTGGCAGTTTGCCACAGAAAAGATGGTGCTCATGCAAACCTCTTATGCTACGGCAATGCTAGGTGGCGAGCGCATTTCGACACACCTAATAAGGGTATTCGCAAACCACGCTGTAGGCGCGTTTTTTCCGCACATCTGGATGGAGATCCATATGCTTCGCAGAATTTCGATTGCGCTCCTCGGCGCAAGTGCACTCGTCTCCTCCGCAGGCGCCGGAGACTTCACAGGCTTTAAAGACACTCCGGCATACTACCCCTGCTATAACTGGGGCGGACGCTATGTTGGCATTAACGGCGGATATGCGTGGGGCAACACCCATACTCACGTGACGCCGCTGCCGAGCGCGACTGCTTTCGTTTATCTTGCGGAGCAGACATTCGACCCCCATCCGGGTGGAGGCCTGGGCGGTGTTCAGCTGGGCTACAACTGGCAGCCAGGAAATCTCCTCGTCCTCGGGGTGGAGGCGGACGCCCAGGTTACGTCTATCGACGGCAACGAATTGCAGACGCCCGTCACTCAGGCGGACGGCACACCGTTGATCATAGCCGGGATGGAAGGCAACTATGTCACCGTTCACCAGAAGATGGACTGGTTCGGAACGCTGAGGCTTCGCGCTGGCACGACCGCCATCGACCCGCAATGGCTCATTTTCATGACCGGCGGCCTCGCATTGGGCCATGTCGAGGGCAGTGCCGACACCGTGCTGCCGAACTTCGGGAGTTTTCCTGGTAACGTCGACGATATCCGCGCCGGTTGGGTTATCGGCGGCGGTCTCGAATGGGCATTCGCCGATTGCTGGACGTTCAAGGCCGAATACCTGCACATGGAGTTTGGTTCGGAAGGTGTGACTGCCGATCAGGTTCCGCCCTCCCCGGTTTATCAGGTGCGCTACGATTTTGACACGATGGTGGACGTCGTTCGCGTTGGCCTGAACTACAAGACCCATTAACACAAGGTTATCTCCCCAGGATGCAGATGCGTCCGGGATCCTGCCAACGTTCGGCGCGGGCGTGGTTTCGGTTGCCTGCAAGCCGAATCTGTTGCCGCTGGGACACGGACGGGTCGTGATCGTCCCCTGCGAGGCAAAAAAGAGATGTTTCGTTGCGTGGCGCGTGCTAGTACAACCAATGAGTGTAGATGCGGTAGTAGCTCAATGTGCGATTGTGGCTGTCAATGCACGCTGTAAGCGTCATCCGCTTATTTGGATGGAGTTCCATATGCTTCGTAGACTGTCAGTAGCGCTTCTCAGCGCATGTGCGTTCATTCCCTCTGCCGGCGCCGCCGATCTCGGAGGAAGCCTGAAAGACCAGCCGGCTTATGTTGCTCCCTTTACCTGGACCGGGCGCTATCTCGGCCTGAATGCGGGGTATGGCTGGGGGCACACGCGTACCCATGTTGAACCGCTGCCGGATGTGAACACATTCTTTGATCTTCGCCCTGTCCGGCTCAATCCCAACCCTGACGGTGCTCTGGGTGGTGCGCAAATCGGCTACAACTGGCAGACGGGCTCACTTGTGTTCGGCGCGGAAGCGGATTTTCAAGGCGCAAATATTAGCGGCACGGCTGTCGAGGCGCCTATCATCAACAGTCAGGGTAACGTGTACGGTGGAAACGGCGACCACATCAGGGTGCATCGTAGTCTGGACTGGTTCGGAACGGCCCGGCTTCGCGCGGGCATAACGGCTTGGGAGCCGCGCGTGTTGCTGTTCGCGACCGGCGGTCTTGCGTTCGGTCAGGTCAAGGGCGACGCCAACACGGACTTCCGCCCGACCGGCACTACGCAATATCCGGCCGACTTCAGCGACACGCGGACAGGCTGGGTGCTTGGCGGCGGCTTCGAATGGGCGTTCAACGACAATTGGTCGTTCAAGACCGAGTACCTGCATATGGACTTTGGTTCCAAGTCGGTCACGGCCAATCCAGTTCCGGCAAATCCACCGTTCCAGGTGCGCTATGACTTCGACACCGAGGTTGACGTCGTCCGAGCCGGTTTGAACTACAAAATTCGGTGAACGCAGTGTCGTCCGGAGCGGACCGGTGCGCTCGCGGAAATATGTCTCCCCCCGGTACAGAGTGCCGGGGGCAGTGCCCAGCAGAAATCGGTCTTGGGGAGCGCGTTGGCGACGCTGGGTCGCCACGGTTGGCGTTTGTCGCTCAGAGCCCCTCTCGCTCAGAACGACCGAATTCGCGGTTCTGGCTTCTGCTCGAGCATGAGTTCCGTGAGCGCCCAGACCAGCGCGTCCACTCTGTCGGGACTTCCCGTTGCGGTCATGCCGCCTGCGGCAAAATCACACATCTGATCCTCCAACTCGGGCCACACGCCAACATGGTGGACGCGGCCCTGCTCGTACAGCGCTGCCACCGGCTCCGCCCGCGAATACTTCCCGCGCGTGGCGCGCACCATGCGCAGAGGGAGCGCTGGTGAAACCTGACGCAACATTTCGGAAACCAATTCGCCACCCTGGTTGACCTCGGCGACGACACAATCCGCTTCCAGACTCTCGTAAAGCCGTACAGCGGCGCGTGCCCAGTCAAGGGGTTTACGTCCTTGCACCGTGGCGTCAGCCAGGATGTATGCATGGCCGTCCGCGGCGCGCCCCGCTGCGACGATGCCGCAGGCGTCTGCACGGCTGCCGCTCGTCACCGGCGGATCGATCGCCACCACGATCCGGATGAGCGGCGGTGCGAGTTCCAGCCGCGCGCGCTCGACAATATCGCGGTGCCAAAGCGCATCGTCGCGATCTTCGATCAGTTCGCCCTCAAGCTCCTGTCGCCCTAGTCGCGTTCCTCGATAGCGGGCAGTGATCGTGCCCAGAAAACTGGGCGCAAGATTGGCGGCGTTGGCGCGCGTTGCGGCATGGCTGACGGCCGTGGAGGGTTCGGCGAGAAGCCGTTTCAGTATCGGGACCGGCCGCGGGGTTGTCGTGACAGTCTGACGTGGCTGACGACCGAGCCGGAGGCAGAACTGTAGCATGTCCCATGTGCGCTCCGCGTAACGCCATTTTCCAAGCTCGTCAGCCCACGCCGCACCAAACTGCGGACCGCGCAGGGATTCCGGATCGTCTGCTGAATACAGGCGGGCTGCAGCACCATTCGGCCAGACCAACTCGCGGCGCGAGGCATTGAAGACCGGGCGTTCAGTCGGCGGGTGGATAGCGAGCAAGCCCGATGGCCCTTCAATCATCACGGCGCGCGCCTCTCCGAGTGTTTCGCCAATCAATGCGATGTTCTCGACCGGGGCCGTCGCGAATGGCGGGCATCCCAGGGCGAGACCGCGGACCCACTCTGCGCCGGTACGGGTCTTTCCCGATCCACGCCCCCCGAGAACCAGCCATGTCGTCCAGGGAGCGCCGTTGCACGCGGTTGCGGGTGGGAGTTGGTCGTCGCGTGCCCACAACTGCCAGTCATATTTCAGGAACTCGGCTTCCTCCTCGCTGAGGGAACGTGTGAATGCGTCAATCTCGCAAACCCTCGCGCAGTTTTTCAAGGCGCTCCGCAAGGTCGTGGCGAAGGGTGTCCGTGTCATGAGCATTCTTCCCAGCCGAGGTAGAAGTTTGCGCCGGCGCCGTGGCAGTCTTGCTTTCCGCCTCCGCCTTGCTACCGAAGCCCTTCAGTTTCTCGAACAATCGGACCAGTGTGTTGAGAGTGCGAGCGTCGCGTTCGCTATCGGCGGCAGTAGTAATGCCGCCCTGTGCCATACGGTTTTCAAACTCGGTCATCTTCTGGTCCAATGCAATGAGCAGCCTCTCGGCCATGCGTGCGCCGCGCTCGCGGTTCCGAGAAGAGTTAGCGCGGCGATGACGCTTTTCCCAGCCATCTTGCGCGGCGCGACGGTAAAGTGCGCCCGCCGACACGTCGTGGAGCGCGGAAATTTCAGCGATTGTCAGGTCACCTGCCGCGTAGTCGCGAGCAATCGCGGCCCAGTCGCGGGGAGCCTGGGATATGGGAGGGGACAAGAGACCTCGCGAGGGAAGATCTAGATATTGTCACGAATTCGCAGTGTCAGCGCGAATTGCAAGGGAGGCACGCCCGCAAACAAACGAAGCCAACAGCTTCGCGTTCCGCCCGCTGCGCGGCGGGGAAACGAGCGTAACCTTTCAAGAGTGGAGTTGCTCATCGCCTCGTTCGGTAGACGCCACCTACCGAAAGCGAGAGGCGCAAGAGGGGGCAGATGATATGGCTACCGGCAGCGGAAGACCTTGTGCTGTTGGTGGCGAAGACGGTCACATCCTTCACTCTGAGTTCCTCACCCACTTTCCGCATCATAGCTAAACTCTACACGACTAGCGTTATGGTGTCAATGAAAAAATCACGCAATACGTGAATTGCTTGCCAATGAACAGCGCGAGGCTCGATGCATACCTTTGCAGGACAATGAAAGTGTACTCCGCGTCTTGAAAAACGCCACGCGATCTAAAAAGGCTCGTTTGGCCGCGCCAGTGAGAAAACCAGCCCACAGCACTCGACTCATTTTCAAAGCCCGAGTCTGATCAATGGTTTGGGCGGGATTTTTTCGGAGACGAGGGCGTGGAGGAAGGCGATGACTTGACCGCTGATCTTGCGCGCGAGGATTTTTCGCAAGACAGTAAGGCCGAATGCGAAGTGGGAGATGGCCCTGCGTCCGTGTTTCTTGACGGGGATCGGATGCGCGCGGGCGGCGCTGGCACCGGTTTTGGCGGCAAGCGCGGCGGCGACGGCCATCAGCACGAGGAGTGTTTCGAGCTTTTTCGGAGGCGCTGTCTACATTGACTGTTGAACGCCATATGTTCCCTATATGTTCTGGATGGAGGGAGCTTATGAACGGCGCGAAATTCCAGCATCTGATGGCCATGCTCGGCGAACTGACAGTACCCCAGCGTCAGAGGATCG